>NZ_RJRZ01000038.1 GCF_003993775.1 Frigidibacter oleivorans | reverse complement strand
TGCATCTTCTCTGCCCATTCCAGGATCGCGTTCGAGGTGAACTCGGTGCCGTTGTCGCTGACGATGACGCCGGGCTTTCCACGACGCTCGATCAGCGCTGTCAGCTCCCGGGCAACGCGACGACCGGAGATCGAGGTGTCGACCACGGCTGCCAAGCTTTCTTTGGTGACATCGTCGATCACGTTGAGGATGCGGAAACGTCGCCCATCGGCGAACTGGTCCTGGACAAAATCGACCGACCAGCGGGCGTTCGCCAGCGCCTCGGTCACCAACGGCGCCCGCGTTCCAATGGCCCGCTTCCGGCTTCGGCGCCGGCGCACCGACAGGCCCTCCTCGCGGTAGAGCCGCTGAGTGCGCTTGCGGTTCAGCACATGGCCGTCCCGCCGCAGGATCACATGC
Source organism: Frigidibacter oleivorans (assembly GCF_003993775.1). GTDB lineage: Bacteria > Pseudomonadota > Alphaproteobacteria > Rhodobacterales > Rhodobacteraceae > Frigidibacter > Frigidibacter oleivorans. The sequence continues at coordinate 164 of NZ_RJRZ01000038.1, read as the reverse complement.
AGACGGCGATAGCCAAACCGCCGATGCGTCTCGGCGGCCCCGCGCAGCGCCTCGCGCAGCGCAGCATCATCTGGTCGCCTGTGCCGATATCGCACCGACGATCGATCCGCCCCGATCAGAAAACACGCCCGCCGCTCGCTCATCTCGTAATCTCGTTCGAGATG
>NZ_RJRZ01000037.1 GCF_003993775.1 Frigidibacter oleivorans | reverse complement strand
ACGAAACAAACCAGACAATCCACGCCGCAAAACAATGCGGCACCGGCGCGGGATGGAGCAGCCCGGTAGCTCGTCAGGCTCATAACCTGAAGGTCGCAGGTTCAAATCCTGCTCCCGCAACCAGAATACAAATGCAATGACCCCGCCACTCCGGCGGGGTTTTGCGTTTGAACCGAAAGCGCAGGGATTCCAGCGAGAGCGCCACAGAAAAACAGCAACAGCACGCAGTCGTGGGCATGGGCAGGCAGTGGCGTGCAAAGCCTACGCCCTGACCTTGCGCGCATCGATCCAGCACTGCATTCTCGGCCAACAACCCAACGTTGTCCGAAAGCTCGTTTCCGGTGCCCCCGTTTCACATCCCCCGAAAGCTCATCATCGATGAATTGCGCGTTGCCGAAGGTGATCTCCTCGCCGCGCCTGGTGTCGTAATCGTTCTAGCCGAGCCAGGGGCAGGTAAATCCGCCCTGCTGGCAAGTCTTGCCGCGCGCTTTGGCACAACGCCAGTCAAAGCCAGCATCTTCGAAAGAACGATCGCGCCCTGCATCGTCGTCGATGCCTTCTGCTGTGACCCCCGATGCTCATCCAGCTGAGACCAGAGTCGGCGGTTGAATTTGGCGCGGTTGCGCCGACGGAGCAATGGGCGATCTGCGCAGCGGTTCATTTGCGCGAAGCTGTTCGCCCATTGC
>NZ_RJRZ01000036.1 GCF_003993775.1 Frigidibacter oleivorans | reverse complement strand
GCCACCGCTCGACCATCCGGGACCAGAGGCGGACAAGGAAAGCGCGAAGGCGGGCAATTGCTCCGGACAGCACCTCCACGACCCGCTGCAGCGGCGGACGCAGGGAGAGCGACAGGCGGTAGTGCGGTGCGCGGCGCTCCCACCAGGCCCAGAGGCCGAACCCGAGCGGCGCGAGCAGCATGATCTTCTCGACCACCTGATCGGGGGTGGTGCCGAGGCCCAGATGGGCGAGCCAGGGCAAGGGGTCCCAGCCAAAGGCGTTGCCGATGACGGTCAGCGCCAGCAGGAGCGAGGCGTAGAAGCTGCGCGCATGCCAGGCGGGCAGGATCGGCAGATTGTCGTTCTTGGCCATGGGGGGCCTCCTCACACGGTGAAGTCGGCGGTGTAGGCGGCCAGCACCCATCCCTGCTGGCCGCCATATTCGACGCAGAGCCAGTCGCGGCCGGCGAAGACGCCCTGGCGGAGCAGCGGCAGGAGGGTGGCGTCGGGGATCGCGGCGATGACGTTCGGGTTGAAGCTCGGCCAGCGGCGGAGGTTCAAGGTGTCGCCCGGCGTGTCCGTCTGCACGAAGCGGCCGGGCCGGATCGCGATCGAGCCGGCATCCGCCGTCGCATCGGTCGGATCGTCCCGCCCGAGGACGCGGGCGCGGACATGGTCGAGCGGGAACAGCGGGTTCGGATCCACCTTGCGGCCGGGCGAGACATACCAGTGGGTGGTGATGTCCGTCAGGGTCGGGATGTCCCGGAACAGCACCTCGAGCAGCGAGACGACCGCGCCGATCTGCGGCTCGGGGTATGGCATCCAGAGCCCGTGCCCGTGCTGACTCGTCTCGATCAGCTCGATCCCGAAGAGCGAGATCGACAACAGCTCTCCCCACCACGCCCGCGCCATCGTCTCCGAGGCCCAGGTCATCTGCCCGGCATTCACCATCTCGATGCCGAGCGAGAAGTCGTTGCATCCGGACCGGCCCTGCCAGGTGGATTTTCCCGCATGCCAGGCGGCGCGGTTCGCTGGCACCTGCTGGGTGATCTGCCCGTCGCGTTCCACCACGAAATGCACCGACACCTTGGCGTCGTTCCGGGCGAGGTAGGAGGCGGCGGCACCGGGGGCAAGACGGCTGGCGGTGTCGTGCAGCACCACGATCTCGGGGGCGATCTCGCCGCCCATCCATTGCGCCTCCTGGAAGGGCACGCCCATCAGGCGGTGGTTCTCGATCCGCATCACGTTCTGGCCCCCATGGCTGAAACTCCGGGCGGTCATTGCCCAAGCCGACGGGGCCACAATGGCCGGAGGCGCGACGCGAAAACGCCCGCAAGGATTTGCGGGCGTCAGAAGAGGCGCATCTGCCGGGGATCGGACGGAGGATCGGTCTTACTGCGCTTCAGCCAGGATCTGACCGTCACATCCGTCGCATGCAGTCTGCGGGCGATCTCGGCCACAGGCAAGCCCTGCGACCGGAGCACTGCGGCGATCCACGGCTTGGCCGTCGGCACCCGCCGGG
>NZ_RJRZ01000035.1 GCF_003993775.1 Frigidibacter oleivorans | reverse complement strand
CCCCGGATCGCCTGTCGTTGCCATTCGTTCCTGAGCGGAGCCCGTCATGACCCTGTCCCCCACCGCGCCCGGCGAGGCGCGGAACGATGCCCTTCATGCCGAGGAGGTGGCCGAGGGCCTGCCGCCCGGTTTCGGCGACGGTCTTGCCGGCCGGGTCGCCTTCTGGATCGCGGTGGCCTTCACCCTGTTCCAGCTCTGGACCGCGGGCTATGGCGCGCTGGCCAGCCAGATCGTCCGCGCCATGCATGTGGGCTTCCTCCTGCTGCTCGGCTTCGGGCTGGTCGGCAACCTCGTGGCCCGGAGCACGCCGATGCGGGCCTTCTACTGGGGCCTCGGGCTGCTCGGCTTCGCCACCGGCCTCTACAACTGGGTGCTCTACGAGGACCTGATCCGCCGCACCGGGTTCCTGACCACCGCCGACCTGGTCACCGGGACCATCCTCGTGCTGCTGGTCTTCGAGGCCAGCCGCCGGCTGATGGGCTGGCCGCTGGCGATCATCGCCGCGATCTTCCTTGCCTATTGCTTCCTCGGCCAGCACCTGCCGCCGCCCTTCATCCATCGCGGCTATGGCTTCGAGCAGATCGTCGAGCATTTCGCCTTCGGCACCGAGGGCATCTACGGCACCCCGATCTATGTCAGCAGCGCCTATATCTTCATCTTCGTCGTCTTCGCGGCCTTCCTCGAACGCGCGGGGATGCTGAACCTGTTCAACGACTTCGCCCTCGGCCTCGTCGGCGGCGTGCGCGGCGGGCCCGCGCAGGTCGCGGTGCTGTCCTCGGCGCTGATGGGCACGATCTCGGGCTCGGGCGTCGCCAATGTCGTCGCCTCGGGCCAGTTCACCATCCCGCTGATGAAGAAGTTCGGCTTCCGCCCCGCCTTCGCCGGCGGGGTCGAGGCCACCGCCTCGATGGGCGGGCAGATCATGCCGCCGGTGATGGGCGCCGTCGCCTTCATCATGGCCGAGACGCTGAACGTCCCCTATGCCGCGGTGGTCAAGGCCGCGATCATCCCGGCGCTGCTCTATTTCGGGGTGGTGTTCTGGATGGTCTGGCTGCAGGCCGGGCGCGACGGGCTGCGCGGGCTGCCCAAGGCAGAGCTGCCGAACCCCTGGCGGGCGGTGCGCGACCAGTGGCCGCTGATCCTGCCGCTGGCCGCGCTGGTCTACCTGCTCTTCGCCGGCTACACGCCGATCTTCGCCGGCACCATGGGCCTGGCGCTGGTCGTGGTGCTGATCCTCGGCACGCCGCTCGCCGCGATGATCGGGCCGCGCGCCTTCCGGCTGGTGTTCTGGGTGGCGCTCGGGCTCGCCTCGGCGGCCTTCCTCGAATACGGTGTCAACCTGCTGGTGCTGGTGATCGGCCTGCTGGTGGCGGCCTGCGCGCTCCTGAAGGGCGCGCGCCCGACGCTGGGCATCCTGCGCGACGCGCTGGCGCAGGGCGCGCGCAACGCGCTGCCGGTGGGCATCGCCTGCGCCATCGTCGGCATCGTCATCGGCACGCTGACCCTGACCGGCATCGCCTCGACCTTCATCGGCGCGATCATCGCGGTGGGCGAGAACAACCTGTTCCTGTCGCTGGTGCTGACGATGCTGACCTGCCTCGTCCTCGGCATGGGCATCCCCACCATCCCCAACTACATCATCACCTCCTCGCTGGCCGGACCCGCGCTGCTGGAACTGGGCGTGCCGCTCCTCGTCAGCCACATGTTCGTCTTCTACTTCGGCATCATGGCCGACCTGACCCCGCCGGTGGCGCTGGCCTGTTTCGCCGCCGGGCCCATCGCCAAGGCTTCGGGGCTGAAGATCGCGCTGCAGGCGGTGCGGCTGGCGGTGGCGGGCTTCGTGATCCCGTTCATGGCGGTCTATACGCCGGCGCTGATGCTGCAGGATGGGGGCCCGCTCGCCGCGAGCCTCGGCTATCCGGTGGAGGTGGCCTATATCCTGCTGAAGGCGGTGCTGGGGGTCGGGCTCTGGGGCGTCGCCGTGGTGGGCCAGTTCCTGGGCCGCGCCACCCTGCCCGAACGGCTGGTCGCCTTTGCCGGCGGCGTGTCGCTGATCGTGGCGCTGCCGGTATCGGACGAGATCGGCTTCGCGCTCGCCGCGCTGTTCGGGGTCCTGCACTGGCTGCGGCTGCGCCGGCAGGG
>NZ_RJRZ01000034.1 GCF_003993775.1 Frigidibacter oleivorans | reverse complement strand
CCGGCCGATGCCCCCGATATCGGCGCGGCGCTGGCGGCGCGGGTGCTGACCGCCGATGCGCGGATCGACGCGGTGCTGGCCCGGCTGAGCCTGCCGCTGGCCCGGCTTTTGGCGCTCGCGCCCGGCGCGACGCTGACCCTGCCGGGCGCGGCGCTGGCGGCGCTGCGGCTGGAAGGCCCGGGCGGCGTCGCGGTCGCAAGGGCGGAACTGGGCCAGGCCGAGGGCCGCCGGGCGATCCGGCTGACGGCGGCGGCGCCGGGTCAGGACTGTCCGGGGGGCGGAGAGGCTGTGCCGGCCCCCGATGTTGCCGCGGCGGAGGAGGGCGCAGGCTGGCCCGAGGCGGGGCTGCCGGTCCGGATGGCGGGCTGAGGCGGGCCGTGACGTCGACGGGCCGCCGGGGTCCCGGACGTCTCAGGCGGCGCGCCGCCCCCGCCAGCCGCGGTCCAGCACCGGCAGCAGCGCCATCCCCGCCACCATCGCCGCAAGGAAGACCAGCCCCGGCCAGCCGCCGAAGCCCAGCGAGGCCAGCGCCGGTCCGGGGCAGAAGCCGGCCAGCCCCCAGCCCGCGCCGAAGACCAGCGCGCCGCCGATCAGCCGGGCGTCGATGTGCCGCGCCGCCGGGCCGGGCAAAGGCGCGCCGCTGAGGCTGGTGCGCCGGTTGGCGCCGATCCGCCAGGCCAGCGCCATCGGCAGGATCGCGCCCCCCAGCACGAAGGCCAGCGTCGGGTCCCAGGCCCCGAAGATGTCGAGGAACCCCTGCACGCGGGCGGTATCCACCATCCCCGAGACGAGCAGCCCCGCGCCGAACAGCGCGCCGGAGAGAAGGGCGATGACGATCTGCATGGCGGCCTCCTCAGATCACGGTCAGCAGGTGGCGGAACAGCGCGACGGTCAGCATCCCCGCGCCCAGATAGGCAAGCGTCGCCGCGATGCCGCGCGGCGACAGGCGCGACAGGCCGCAGACCCCGTGCCCCGAGGTGCAGCCGCTGCCGAGCCGCGTGCCGATCCCCACCATCAGCCCGGCGGCGATCAGGACCAGCGGCTGCCGGCTGGCCTGGGTGCCGAGCGGCGCCAGACCCGGCAGGGCCAGCCACAGCAGCGCCGGCACCGCGACCAGCGCCGCGACGAAGGCCAGCCGCATCGGCCGGTCGCTGCCCGCCGAGCCGTCGACGAGGCTGCCGAGGATGCCGCTTGCCCCCATGATCCGGCCATTCCCCAGCAGGTAGACCGCGGCCGCCAGCCCGATCATCAGCCCGCCCAGAAGACCCCGCAGCCAGTCCGCTTCCATCGCCAACCTCCTTATCCGACGCCTCCGATATAGAGGCGGGGCAACAAAACACAATGTCTGAATGTGTCCGCGCCGGGCGCCGCTGCCGGTCTTGACCTGCATCAAGGCGGCGACGGGCGCGGAATGCGACATCCGGGGCATGGAGTTCACCAGCAGGAGCACGCAGATGGCCAGCGACACCGATACCCCGACCGTCCTGACGGCAGAGGCCGCGCGGGTGCTGCTGATCGCCCGGCTGCTGGCGTTGCGCGCCCGAATGACCGGGATCGAGGCGGAACTCGACAGCCACAACGCGCAGGACTGGCAGGAGCTGGCCACCGAACGCGAAAGCGACGAGGTGCTGGAGGGCATGGGCGTTTCGGCCCAGACCGAGGCACGCGGGATCGAGGCGGCGCTGGCCCGGATCGACGCGGGCAGCTGGGGCCGCTGCGTCACCTGCGGCGGCGAGATCGGAGCCGAGCGGCTGGCGCTGCTGCCCGCGACGCCCTTCTGCCGCGACTGCGTGCCCGCCCGCTGAGCCGCCCGCGTCGCGGCCGCCCCCCGGAGCCGCCCACCGCGTCGCTCCGGCAGGTTTCCGTTGCCCCCGGGGCGCCAGCGCCTAAGCTGGGGCCTTGGGTGAATCGGGTGCGATGACGATCGGGGCAGGAGTAGCCGGGGCAGGGGCAGCGACAGGGTCCGGTTCGCCGGATCTGCGCGGGCCGTCGGGCGGTGCGGCGGCGCCGGCCGCCGATGCTGTGGCAGAGCCGCTTGTCCGCCGGATCGACTGGCCGCCCGCCGATTTCTCCATGGATGACCCTGCGGCGCCCGCCCCCGGTCTCGCGGATCTCGCCGCCGCGCTGGCGGCCGCGCTCGACGATCCGGCGACGGCGGCGGTGATCCTCGGCTTCGGTCCGCGCGCGGGCAGCCTTCTGGCGGTGTCGGATGATGACGCGGCTTTGGCCGCGCTGGCCGGCCGCATCGCCGGGGCCGCGCCGCCGGTGATCGCGCTGCTGCCCGCCGCGCCCCCGCACGCGGCCACGGCCGCCGTCGCGGCGCTGGCGCTGGCCGCGCATCTGCGGGTGGCC
>NZ_RJRZ01000033.1 GCF_003993775.1 Frigidibacter oleivorans | reverse complement strand
TCGACCTGGGTGCCCGGGGTGACGTGGAGGGCCTTGACGGTGGCGCTGCGGTCGGCGTGGATGCCGGTTTCCATCTTCATCGCCTCCAGCGTCAGCATCAGGTCGCCGGCACTGACCTTCTGCCCCACGGCGATCGCCACCGAGGCCACCGATCCCGGCATCGGCGCGCCGACATGGGCGGGGTTGCCCTCCTGCGCCTTGGGGCGGGCCGCGGTCTTGGCCTTCACCATCCGGTTCGGGACCTTGATGATCCGCGGCTGGCCGTTCAGTTCGAAGAACACCCGCGCATCGCCCTCGTCCGTGGTCTCGCCCACCGTCTGCAGCCGGATCTCCAGCGTCTTGCCGGGGTCGATCTCGACCGCGATCTCCTCGCCCGGCTCCATGCCGTAGAAGAAGGCGCGGGTCGGCAGGGTGCGGACCGGGCCATAGGCCTGGTGGCGCTTCATGTAATCGGTGAAGACCCTGGGATACATCAGGTAGCCGTTCAGGTCCTCGTCATCGAGGGCGACGCCCCCGCAGTCGGCCGAGGCCTTCGCCCGCGCCGCCTCCAGATCGACGGGGGGCAGATGCTTGCCCGGCCGCTCGGTCGCGGGCGCCTCGCCCTTCAGCACCTTCGTCAGGATGCCCTCGGGCCAGCCGCCCGGGGGCTGGCCGAGATTGCCGCGCATCATGTCGATGACCGAGTCGGGGAAGGCCAGTTCCACGGCCGGATCCTCGACCTGCGCCCGGCTCAGCCCCTGCGCCACCATCATCAGCGCCATGTCGCCCACCACCTTGGACGAGGGCGTGACCTTGACGATGTCGCCGAACATCCGGTTCACATCGGCATAGGCCTGCGCCACCTCGTGCCAGCGATCCTCCAGCCCCAGGCTGCGGGCCTGCGCCTTGAGATTGGTGAACTGGCCCCCGGGCATCTCGTGCAGCCAGACCTCCGAGGCCGGCGCCTCCAGCCCGCTCTCGAAGGCGCGGTACTGGTGGCGCACCGCCTCCCAGTAGTTGGAGATCTCGCGGATCGCGGCGATGTCGAGCCCGGTGTCGCGGTCCGTGTGGCGCAAGGCCTCGACGATCGAGCCCAGGCAGGGCTGCGAGGTGCCGCCCGAGAAGGCGTCCATCGCCGCATCGACCGCATCCACCCCGGCCTCGGCCGCGGCGAGGATCGTGGCCCCGGCGATGCCGCCGGTGTCATGGGTGTGGAAGTGGATCGGCAGGCCGACCTCTTCCTTCAGCGCCTTGACCAGCACGCGGGCGGCGGCGGGCTTCAGCAGCCCCGCCATGTCCTTCAGCCCGAGGACATGCGCCCCCGCCGCCTTCAGCTCGCGGCCCATCGCGACGTAATAGGCGAGGTCGTATTTCGCGCGGTCGGGGTCGAGGATGTCGCCGGTATAGCAGATCGTGCCCTCGCAGAGCTTGCCCGAGGCGAGCACCGCATCCATCGCCACGCGCATGTTCTCCACCCAGTTGAGCGAGTCGAAGACGCGGAACACGTCCACCCCGGTCTCGGCCGCCTGCGCCACGAAGGACTGCACCACATTGTCGGGATAGTTGGTGTAGCCCACGCCGTTCGAGGCGCGCAGCAGCATCTGGGTCATCACGTTCGGGATCCGGGCGCGCAGGTCGCGCAGCCGCTGCCAGGGGCATTCCTGCAGGAAGCGGTAGGCCACGTCGAAGGTGGCGCCCCCCCAGCATTCGATGCTGAACAGCTGCGGCAGGTTCGCGGCATAGGCCGGCGCCACCCGGATCATGTCGATCGACCGCATCCGCGTCGCCAGCAGCGACTGGTGCCCGTCGCGCATCGTGGTGTCGGTCAGCAGCAGCTGCGGCTGCGCGGCCAGCCAGTCGGCCACCGCCTGCGGGCCCTGCGTCTCCAGCAGGGTGCGGGTGCCGGGGGCGGGCTCGGCCCGGGCCGCGGGCGGCTTCGGCAGCCGCGCCTCGGCCGGCGGCTTCGGCCGGCCGGCGGTCTCGGGATGGCCGTTCACCGTGATGTCGGCCAGATAGGTCAGGATCTTCGTCGCCCGGTCCTGCCGTTCCTTGAAGTCGAACAGGTCCGCCGTCGTGTCGATGAACTTGGTCGTATAGGTGTCGTTCAGGAAGGTCGGGTGCTTCAGCAGGTTGATGACGAAGTCGATATTGGTGCTGACGCCGCGGATCCGGAACTCGCGCAGCGCCCGGTCCATCCGCGCGATCGCCTGCTGCGGCGTCGGCGCCCAGGCCGTGACCTTGACCAGCAGCGAGTCGTAATAGCGCGTCACCACCGAGCCGGAATAGGCGGTGCCGCCGTCCAGCCGGATGCCCATGCCGGTGGCCGAGCGATAGGCGGTGATCCGGCCGTAATCGGGGATGAAGTTGTTCTGCGGATCCTCGGTCGTCACCCGGCATTGCAGCGCATGGCCCGACAGCTGCACCGCGTCCTGGCTGGCCGCGCCCGTCGCCTCGGCCAGCGTCCTGCCCTCGGCGATCTTGATCTGCGCCTGCACGATGTCGATGCCGGTGACCTCCTCGGTCACGGTATGTTCGACCTGCACGCGCGGGTTCACCTCGATGAAGTAGAACCTGCCCGAGTCCATATCCATCAGGAACTCGACCGTGCCCGCGCATTCGTAGTTCACATGGGCGCAGATCCGGCGGCCCAGCTCGCAGATCTCGGCCCGCTGCTCCGGGGTCAGATAGGGGGCGGGGGCGCGTTCCACGACCTTCTGGTTGCGCCGCTGCACGGTGCAGTCGCGTTCGTAGAGATGGTAGATCTGCCCGTGCCGGTCGCCGAGGATCTGCACCTCGACATGGCGGGCGCGCAGGATCATCTTCTCCAGATAGCCCTCGCCATTGCCGAAGGCGGCCTCGGCCTCGCGCCGGCCCTCGCGGACCTTCTCCACCAACTCGTCCGGGCCGTGGACCGGCCGCATCCCGCGCCCGCCGCCGCCCCAGCTGGCCTTCAGCATCAGCGGATAGCCGATCTCGGCCGCCTCGGCCCGGATCGCCTCCCAGTCCTCGCCCAGCACCCCGGTCGCCGGGATCACCGGCACCCCCGCCTCGACCGCCACCCGCCGGGCGCTGGCCTTGTCGCCGAGCGCGCGCATCGTCGCGGCCTTGGGCCCGATGAAGGCGATCCCCGCCGCGTCGCAGGCCTCGACGAAATCCGGGTTCTCCGACAGAAGCCCGTAGCCCGGATGGATCGCATCCGCCCCGCTGGCCTTCGCCACGCGGATGATTTCCGGGATCGACAGATAGGCCGCAACCGGACCCAGACCCGCGCCGATCCGGTAGGCCTCGTCCGCCTTGAACCGGTGCAGCGACAGCTTGTCTTCCTCGGCATAGACGGCAACCGTCCTCTTCCCGAGCTCGTTCGCCGCACGCATAACCCGGATCGCAATCTCTCCACGGTTCGCGATCAGGAT
>NZ_RJRZ01000032.1:0-2500 GCF_003993775.1 Frigidibacter oleivorans | reverse complement strand
ACCCGAAACCAGATGATCTAGCCATGGCCAGGATGAAGACAGGGTAACACCTGTTGGAGGTCCGAACCCACACCTGTTGAAAAAGGTCGGGATGAGCTGTGGCTAGGGGTGAAAGGCCAATCAAATCTGGAGATAGCTGGTTCTCCGCGAAAGCTATTTAGGTAGCGCCTCGGACGAATACCTCGGGGGGTAGAGCACTGGATGGGTGATGGGGTCCCACAGACTTACTGAGCCTAACCAAACTCCGAATACCCGAGAGTACTATCCGGGAGACAGACGGCGGGTGCTAACGTCCGTCGTCAAGAGGGAAACAACCCTGACCAACAGCTAAGGCCCCCAATTCGTGGCTAAGTGGGAAAGCATGTGGGACGACCAAAACAACCAGGAGGTTGGCTTAGAAGCAGCCATCCTTTAAAGATAGCGTAACAGCTCACTGGTCTAGACAAGTTGTCCTGCGGCGAAGATGTAACGGGGCTCAAGCCACGAGCCGAAGCTTTGGGTGCACGCAAGTGCGCGGTAGCGGAGCGTTCCGTGATATAGCTCCATCCGACTTCTGCCTTTCCCCGGGACACCGGAGGAAGGTGCCGGTCGGAAGGAGCTGACTGTGAAGCCGGGCCGTAAGGCATCCGGTGGAGTGATCGGAAGCGAGAATGTTGACATGAGTAGCGACAAACAGGGTGAGAGACCCTGTCGCCGAAAGTCCAAGGGTTCCTGCTTAAAGCTAATCTGAGCAGGGTAAGCCGGCCCCTAAGGCGAGGCCGAAAGGCGTAGTCGATGGGAACCAGGTTAATATTCCTGGGCCAGGAGGATGTGACGGATCTTTACTGTAGTTCGGTCTTAACGGATTGACCGGGCTGCTGCGAGGTCCCTGGAAATAGCCCTCCATCAGACCGTACCCTAAACCGACACAGGTGGACTGGTAGAGAATACCAAGGCGCTTGAGAGAACCACGTTAAAGGAACTCGGCAAAATGCCTCCGTAAGTTCGCGAGAAGGAGGCCCGGTTCGTGGGCAACCATGGGCCGGGGGCACAAACTAGGGGGTGGCGACTGTTTACTTAAAACACAGGGCTCTGCGAAGCCGCAAGGCGACGTATAGGGTCTGACGCCTGCCCGGTGCTGGAAGGTTAAAAGGAGGGGTGCAAGCTCCGAATTGAAGCCCCAGTAAACGGCGGCCGTAACTATAACGGTCCTAAGGTAGCGAAATTCCTTGTCGGGTAAGTTCCGACCTGCACGAATGGCGTAACGACCTCCCCGCTGTCTCTAACGTGGACTCAGCGAAATTGAACTGTGTGTCAAGATGCACACTACCCGCGGTTAGACGGAAAGACCCCATGAACCTTTACTCTAGCTTTGCACTGGCATCAGGATTGTGATGTGCAGGATAGGTGGTAGGCTTTGAAACCGGGACGCCAGTTCCGGTGGAGCCACCCTTGAGATACCACCCTTCGCACTCTTGATGTCTAACCGCGGCCCGTTATCCGGGTCCGGGACCATGCATGGTGGGGAGTTTGACTGGGGCGGTCGCCTCCCAAATCGTAACGGAGGCGCGCGAAGGTTGGCTCAGAGCGGTCGGAAATCGCTCGTTGAGTGCAATGGCAGAAGCCAGCCTGACTGCAAGACTGACAAGTCGAGCAGAGACGAAAGTCGGCCATAGTGATCCGGTGGTCCCAAGTGGGAGGGCCATCGCTCAACGGATAAAAGGTACTCTGGGGATAACAGGCTGATGATGCCCAAGAGTCCATATCGACGGCATCGTTTGGCACCTCGATGTCGGCTCATCTCATCCTGGGGCTGGAGCAGGTCCCAAGGGTATGGCTGTTCGCCATTTAAAGAGGTACGTGAGCTGGGTTTAGAACGTCGTGAGACAGTTCGGTCCCTATCTGCCGTGGGTGTAGGAGACTTGCGAAGAGTTGCCCCTAGTACGAGAGGACCGGGGTGAACGTTCCACTGGTGGACCAGTTGTCGTGCCAACGGCAGTGCTGGGTAGCTATGAACGGACAGGATAACCGCTGAAGGCATCTAAGCGGGAAGCCCCCTTCAAAACCAGGTCTCCCTTGAGGGCCGTGGTAGACGACCACGTCGATAGGCCGGAGGTGTAAGCGCAGCAATGCGTTCAGCTGACCGGTACTAATTGCCCGATTGGCTTGATCCGATCCAGAAACAGCAGGATCAAGACCGCATGCAAAAACCTGGACAACGACAAAACGCTGATGTGCTTCTTCCTCGGTTTGGTGGTCATAGCGCGAGCAAAACACCCGATCCCATTCCGAACTCGGCCGTTAAGTGCCGCCGCGCCAATGGTACTGCGTCTCAAGACGTGGGAGAGTAGGTCGCCGCCAAACCTAGAAAGAAGCACAAGACAAGCTCTCGACACGAAACAAACCAGACAATCCACGCCGCAAAACAATGCGGCACCGGCGCGGGATGGAGCAGCCCGGTAGCTCGTCAGGCTCATAACCTGAAGGTCGCAGGTTCAAATCCTGCTCCCGCAACCAGAAT
>NZ_RJRZ01000031.1 GCF_003993775.1 Frigidibacter oleivorans | reverse complement strand
GACCTTCGAGGCGAAGGTGGCGAGGCTCCAGCCCAGGAGCGCCGACAGCATCTGCCCGGTCGCGTTCATGTCGTTGTCGATCGCCTGCTTGCCGGCGATGACCAGCCCGGGCTGTTCCGTCTCGATCACCCGGGCGAGGATCTTCGCCACCGCCAGCGGCTCGATGTCCTGATGCACGTCCGAGGCCGCCTCGACCAGGATCGCCCGGTCCGCGCCCATCGCCAGCGCCGTGCGCAGCGTCTCGGAGGCCTGCCTCACGCCGACCGACACCACCACGACCTCTTCCGCCGCGCCCTTCTCCTTCAGCCGGATCGCCTCTTCCACCGCGATCTCGTCGAAGGGGTTCATCGACATCTTCACATTCGCAAGATCGACGCCCGAACCGTCCGACTTCACCCGGACCTTCACGTTGTAGTCGATCACCCGCTTCACGGGTACGAGGATCTTCATCGGTTCCTCCGTCTCCCTTCCAGCGCCGGGTCGCGCCCGGCGGTCCACGCTATCCGCAAAAGGGTTAGCGGCTTGGCCCTGTCATGGACAGGTCAAAATCGACCATCGCCGCCGCCGCTACGTCACGTCCGCCGGTCAGCGGTTGGCGCCCGGCACCCACAGGACGTCGTCCCGGCCGTCGTCATTGGCGATGCGCCCCGCGACGAAGAACCAGTCGGACAGCCGGTTGAGATATTTCACCGCCGCCGGGTTGACCTGTTCCTGCGCGGCCAGTTCCACCACGCCGCGTTCCGCCCGGCGGCAGACGGTGCGGCACAGGTGCAGATGCGCGGCCAGGGCCGAGCCGCCGGGCAGGATGAAGCTGCGCAGCGGCTGCAGCCGGGCGTTCATCGCGTCAATCTCGGCCTCAAGCCGGTCCACCTGCGCCTCGACCATGCGCAGCACCGGATAGGACGCCTCGGCATCGCGGTCCATATCGGGGCGGCACAGGTCTGCGCCGAGGTCGAAGAGGTCGTTCTGGATGCGCGCCAGCATCGCGGCCATCTCGCCCCCGGCCTGCAGCCGGGCCAGGCCCAGCGTCGCGTTGACCTCGTCCACCGTGCCGTAGGCGGCGACGCGCACCGAAAACTTCGGCACCCGGCTGCCATCGCCGAGCGCGGTTTCGCCACCGTCGCCGGTGCGGGTATAGATGCGGTTCAGCACGACCACGGGCGGTTCTCCTCAGATGGCGCCGCGGCGCAGCCAGACGAACAGCAGGATCAGCACCACGGCGAAGGCCTGCGCGGCGATCCGGTAGCGCATGATCCGGTTGGCATGCCGGCGGTTGAACTCGCCGCCCCGGCCGAAGCCGCCGATCCCGACCATCAGGATCGCGAAGACCGCGAAGAGCGCGGCAAGCACGACATAGAACAGCGGATCATTGGCAAGCATCGCGTCCTCCCGACCTGTCCAGCCGATGTAGCGGATCGGGCGGAAAAAGCGAAGACCATCTCGCCTCAGCCTTTGGCGGCGACCCAGTCGAGCGCCCGGGTCGGCAGGATCCGCCGGGCGATGCCCATCATCCAGGTGGGGGTGGTGACGTAGTAGCGCGGCGCGGGATCCGGCACGGTCAGCGCGGTCAGCAGTTTCGCCGTCACCGCCGCGGGCGGCAGCTCGAACCGGTCGGGCTTGCCCCGGTCGCGGTAGAGCCGCTGCAGCAGGCTCGCCTCGTACTGCGCGCGGCGGGCCGAGCCCTGCCAGTTCACCCAGCGTTCGAAGTGGGGCACGGATTTCTGCCGGATGTCCGAGGTGATGGGCCCGGGCTCGATCAGGATCACCTTGATCGGCGTGTCGGCCATTTCCAGGCGCAGCACATCGGTCAGGCCCTCGACCGCGAATTTGGTGGCGACATAGGCGCCGCGCCAGCGGATGCCGACCAGCCCCAGCACGGAGGAACAGTTGACGATCCGCCCGTGGCCCTGCGCCCGCATCGCCGGGATGACGCGGCAGGTCAGGTCGTGGACGCCGAAGAGATTGGTTTCGAAAATGGCGCGCAGCGCGCCGCGCGGCAGATCCTCGACCGCCCCGGGGCAGGCGAAGGCCCCGTTGTTGTACAGCGCATCCAGCGTCCCGCCCGTGCGCGACAGCGCCTCGTCCACCGCGGCGGCGATGCTGTCCTCGTCGGCATAGTCCAGCCGGAAACTTTCCAGCCCCTCGCCGCGCAGCCGTTCGCAATCCGCCTCCTGCCGGCAGGTGGCGAAGACGCGCCAGCCGGCGCGGGCCAGCCCGTGCGCCGCGTCATGGCCGATGCCCGAGGAGCAGCCGGTGATGAGGATGGTCTTCTGCGTCATGTTCTGCGGCACCGCGGCTTCCGTCTGGACCTGTCTTCGGCACCGATCTACACGGGGGACATGACCGACGCCACCGACGACGATGCCGCGCTGCCCGATCCCGCGGGCGCCACCTCTTCCGAGCCGCTGTCGCGCGCCATCGGCGAGCGCTATCTGACCTATGCGCTGTCGACGATCATGCACCGGGCGCTGCCGGATGCCCGCGACGGGCTGAAGCCGGTGCACCGCCGCATCCTCTATGCGATGCGGGAATTGCGGCTGGTATCGACCGGGGGCTTCCGCAAGTCGGCCAAGATTTCCGGCGACGTGATGGGCAACTATCACCCGCATGGCGACGGCGCGATCTATGACGCGATGGCCCGGCTCGCGCAGGATTTCAACATGCGCTACCCGCTGGTCAACGGGCAGGGCAATTTCGGCAATATCGACGGCGACAACCCCGCCGCCAGCCGCTATACCGAGGCCCGGCTGACCGCCATCGCCGAGGCGATGATGGATGGCCTGGCCGAAAACGCCGTGGACTTCCGCCCCAATTACGACGGCACGCTGGAAGAGCCGGTGGTGATGCCTGCGGCCTTTCCGAACCTGCTGGCGAATGGTGCCTCGGGCATCGCGGTCGGCATGGCCACCAACATCCCGCCGCATAACCTGCACGAGCTGATCGACGCCTGCCAGCTGATGATCGCGGACCCGGGCGCCTCGGATGCCGATATCGTCAACCTGGTGCCGGGGCCGGATTTCCCCACCGGCGGCGTGATCGTCGAACCGGCGGCCAGCGTGATGGAGGCCTATCGCACCGGGCGCGGCAGCTTCCGCCTGCGGGCGCGCTGGCAGGTCGAGGATCTGGGCCGGGGCACGTGGCAGATCGTCGTGACCGAGATCCCGTTCCAGGTGCCGAAGTCGAAGCTGATCGAGCGGCTGGCGGAACTGGTCGTCACCCGCAAGGTGCCGGCGCTGGCCGATGTGCGCGACGAATCCGCCGATGACGTGCGCATCGTGCTGGAGCCCCGCGCCCGCACCGTCGATCCCGAGATGCTGATGGGCATGCTGTTCCGGCAGAGCGATCTGGAGATCCGCTTCAGCCTGAATATGAACGTGCTGATCGACGGCCGCGTGCCGAAGGTTTGTTCGCTGAAAGAGGTGCTGCGCGCCTTCCTCGACCATCGCCGCGACGTGCTGGTCCGGCGGTCGCAGCACCGGGTCGAGAAGATCGAACAGCGGCTGCATGTGCTGGCGGGCTTCATCACCGCCTATCTGAACCTCGACCGGGTGATCGACATCATCCGCTATGACGACGACCCCAAGGCCGCGCTGGTGCGCGAGGACTGGGCCGCCGACCATGTGCGCGCCACGTCCGAACGCGACTATCGCAGCCCTGCGCCGATCGCCTCTGCGCGGGAGGACGGGGTGCTGGCCGAGGATGGCCTGCGCTGGCTGGACGAGGTGCAGGCCGACGCGATCCTGAACATGCGCCTGCGCTCGCTGCGGCGGCTGGAAGAGATGGAACTGCGCCGCGAGCACGAGGCGCTGGCGGGCGAACGGGCGGGGCTGCTGCGGCTCTTGGCGTCGGACGCGCTGCAATGGCGCCAGATCGCCAAGGAGCTGAAGGAGATCCAGAAGACCTTCGGCCGCGACGCGCCCGGCGGTGCCCGGCGCACCGGCTTTGCCGAGGCCACGACGGTCGAGGAGGTGCCGCTGGAGGCGATGATCGACCGCGAGCCGATCACCGTCATCTGCTCGAAGATGGGCTGGATCCGGGCGATGAAGGGGCATCAGCCGCTGGATGCCGAGGTCAAGTTCAAGGACGGGGACGGGCCGCGCTTCTGCTTCCACGCGGAAACCACCGACCGCATCCTGATCCTCGGCGCCAACGGGCGGGTCTATACCGTCACCGGCGCGAACCTGCCCGGCGGGCGCGGCATGGGCGAGCCGTTGCGCCTGATGGTGGACCTGCCGAACGAGGCCGAGATCGTCGAGATGCTGCTGCACCGGCCGGGCGAACGGCACCTGATCGCCAGTTCCGAAGGCGACGGCTTCGTGGTGGCGGCGGACGAGCTGCTGGCCCAGACCAAGGCGGGCAAGCAGGTGCTGAACCTCGGGCCGGGGGTGAAGGCGCGGCTGTTGCGGCGCGTGGCGGGCGACCATGTCGCGGTGGTGGGCGAGAACCGCAAGATGCTGGTCTTTGCGCTGGACGAACTGCCCGACATGGCCCGCGGCAAGGGCGTGCGGCTGCAGAAATACAAGGATGGCGGCCTGTCGGACGCCACCACCTTCGTCCTGGCGCAAGGCCTGTCGTGGAAGGACCCGGCGGGCCGCACCCGGACGGAGACCGACCTGGGCGAATGGCTGGCCAAGCGCGCGACCGCCGGCCGGATGGCGCCGCGCGGCTTTCCGCGCGACAACCGGTTCAACTAGGGATCAGGCCGAGGGCAGGGGCGGCGGCAGCGGCTCGCCCGCCTCGCGGTGGATCGCCTCCACCTCGGCCCGGCGCAGGCGCAGCAGTTCGGCGAGCCGGGCGAGGAAGGCCGTCTCCTCGGGATGGTCCACGTCGATGGCCATCAGGGCTGCGGCATAGACCTCGGGTTCCAGCCCCTCGGGCACGTCGCGGGCCAGCGCCGCCACATCGGCGGGCGCGTCCATCTGCGTCAGCAGATAGTCCATCTCGGCCGGCGTCGCCTCGTCCATCTCGGCCAGGATGCGGCGGCGTTCCTCGGGGTCGATGCGGCCGTCGGCCTTTGCCGCCTGGATCATCGCGCGCAGCAGCAGCGCCGCCACCGCCTCTTCCTCGGCCGAGGCCTCCACATCGCCATGGGCACCGGCGCGGTCCAGCTTGCCGGCGAAGCCGCCGCCCGCTCCCGCGGCCCCCGCCGCGCCGCCGGCCAGTCCGCCCGCAACGCCGCCGAGGCCCAGCCCGGTCAGCAGGCCGCCGATGCCGCCCGAGCCGCCGACATTCGACACGATGCGGTCCAGCCCGCCGCCGCGCCCGCCGACCTTGTCCAGCAGCCCGCCCAGCCCGGCGCTGCGCGCGTGATCGCTGCCGCTGCTGCGGTCATAGGTCTGGCTGCGCTGGTCCATCATCCCCTTCACGCCCTTGTAGGCGGCGATTCCGATGGCGACCTTGGCGAGGGTCTTCACGAGGCTCATGGCCAACTCCCTTGAGGTTCTTCGCCTCACAGGTAGGAAGTCCGGGCGACGACCGCGCGGCGGTCGCCCGGGCTCGGCGGAAAGCCGCCGAACCGCGGGGATCAGGCCGGTTCCACCATCAGCCACAGCCCGCCTTCGGGGCGCAGGGTCAGGATCAGCACCGGGCGCGGCGGCCGGTGCGGCACCAGCGCGAAGCGGTGCCGGGCCAGCAGCGTGGCGAGGATGATCACCGCCTCCTGCATGGCAAAACTGGCGCCGATGCAGACGCGCGGCCCGTCGCCGAAGGGCAGGAAGGCGAAGCGGTCGAAATCGCGCGCGACGAAGCGGTCGGGATCGAAGCGGTGCGGGTCGGGCCACAGCGCATGGCTGCGGTGCAGGGCGTAGACCGGCAGCATCACCGTGTCGCCGGGCCGGACCTCGCGCCCGCAGAGCGTGTCCTGCGCCTGCGCGGTCCGCGACAGGAAGGCCGCGGGGGGATACAGGCGCAGCGTCTCTTCCACGATGCGGCGGATCAGCGGCAGGCGCGGCAGGTCGGCGACCGTCGCAGCCCGATCCTCCAGCGCCGCCCGCGCCTCGTCCCGGGCGCGGTCCTGCACGTCCTGGTCGAAGGCGCAGAGGTAAAGCGCCCAGGCCAGCGTCAGCGCGGTCGTCTCGTGCCCCGCGACGATGAAGGTCAGCAGGTTGTCGCGCAACTCGGCGGTATCCATCCGGCGGCCGGTTTCCGGGTCCACCCCCGCCAGCAGCAGGTCGAGAAGGTCGGGCACGCCGTCCTCTCCCTGCCGGCGCCGCCGGTCGATGGCGGCATCGGCGAAGCGCTTCATCTCGCGCATCGCCTGGCCCGAAACCAGCCGGGCGGGTCTGGGCACCCACATCGGCGCGCCGAGGATGTCGAGCAGCGAAACCTTGGCCGTCTGGCCGATATAGGCCTCGATCGCGCGGTGGACGGCGTCGCGGTCGAAGCTTTCCTCCGCCCCGCCGGCGAAGGTCACGTCCGAGATCACCTCGAACGTGGCGGTGACCATCTCGTCGAAGACATTGGCGGCGCGGCCCTGCGCGGCGGCCAGCCGGGCGCTGGCCCGTTCCGCGGCATGGGTCATCACCGGGGCCAGCGCCTCGACATTGCGGGCGGCGAAGGCGGGGGCGGCGGCGCGGCGCTGCCAGCGCCAATGCGCGCCCTCGGCCACGAACAGGCTGTCGCCGATGGCGGGACCTAGGATCAGCTTGGTCACGTCCGACTTCGGATAGTCCTCGACCCGGTCCTTCAGGATCCGGCGCAGCGCGGCCGGGTCCATCACCATGTGCCAGCGCTTGCCGGTGCGGCCCGACACCATCGGCTGGTGCAGCGCGATCTCGGGGATCAGCTCCAGCAGGTTGCGCCGCGCGACCTTCAGCGACCCCAGCACGCCCAGGGGCTGCGTGGCCAGCGCCACGCGCGCCGGCCAGGGATCTGCGGGCGGGGCGGAAGGGGAGGGGACGGCAGCCATGACGCACTCCGATCGCCGGCGGGATGGTCTGGAATATAGGCGCGGCGCGGCCGCCGGGAAGGCGGGCCGATTGCAGCCGGGGTCCCGGCGGGCTATGGCTTGGCGAAACGGAGAGAACCCGACGCATGATCCGACGCCTTCGCCGCCTTGCCGCCGTCCTCCCCCTTGCCGTTCTGGCCGCCTGCGCCGGCGAGGATCTGTCCGCCCCGCCGGAACCGATCGGCAACTTCCTTCTGGGCTACACCATCGTCGTCGCCGACAATGCCCAGACCGTGGGCCCCAGCCGCACCGCCAGCCCCGACGAGTGGGAGGCGCTGATCGCGGCCGAGGTGAAGAAGCGGACCGGGCGCTATGACGGCGACAAGCTCTATCACCTCGGCATCAATGTCGACGGCTATGCGCTGGCCTATCCGGGCATCCCGATCGTGCTGAACCCGAAATCGGTGCTGGTGATCTCTGCCAATGTCTGGGACGATACGGCGCAGCGGAAGATCAATGCCGAGCCGAAGCAGATCACCGTCTTCGAGCCCTTCAGCGGCGAGACGCTGGTGGGATCGGGCCTGCTGCAGGGCCGCGACGCGCAGATGCAGAACCTCGCCGCGGTGGTGGCCCGGCAGGTGAACGACTGGCTGGTGGACAACAAGGCCTGGTTCACGCCCGAGGCCGCGGCGGCGCGCGCGCTGCTGCCGGCGCAGACCGGATCGCGGGCGGGAACGCCGGCGGCAACCGCCGCCGCGCCGGCACCCGCCGCTGCCCCCGCACCGG
>NZ_RJRZ01000030.1 GCF_003993775.1 Frigidibacter oleivorans | reverse complement strand
CCGTCCGCGTCGTCCAGCCCCTCCCGCCCCGCCCCGGCGCAGCCCGGCCTCGCGGCGCCGCTGGCCGAGGCGCCGCCCGCCCCCGATGCGCCGGTCGCCCCGCGCGAGGAAACCTTTGCGGCGCTGGCCCCCGGCCAACTCGCCGCCGGTGCGGGCGGTGCTGCACCCGCGACGCCCGCCGCCTCGGCTCAAGGCGGTCTCGCGGCACCGCTTGCCGACGCCGCGCCGCTGATCCTGCCCGAAGCCTTCCGCCCCCCGCCGGTCCAGGAAGAGCCGCCGATCCGCCTGGCCGCCCTGTCCTGGGAAACCCGCGGGATCATCGCGATCAACGCGCTGACGGTCGACCGCATTCGCCTGCAGGGCAACGAGGTGGCGCCCGACAGCGATCAGGGCCGCGCGATCCTGTCCGCCATCGACCCGGCGCTCGGCGGCACGGCGGTGCCGGCGATGGACCCGAAGGAACTCGCAAGCCTGACCCAGGCAGAACTGAAACGGCTCGGCTGCTATCAGATGCGGGTGGATGGCGACTGGGGCCGCGGTTCGCAGACGGCGCTGACCAGCTATTTCCTGGCCAAGAAGACGGTGCCCGACAGCCTCGACCCGACGCCCGGCCTGCTGGAGCAGCTGCGGGCCGAGGACAAGGTCGTCTGCCAGGTGCGGGTGGCGACCGCCAAGCCCAAGGTGCCGAAGCCGAAGGTGACCGAGGCCGCCGCCAGCAGCAGCGCCGGCGGCACCCGCAAGAAGGCCTCTGCCCCCGCGCCGCAGGCCAAGCAGGTCGAGAAATCGCTGAAGACGATCATGGGCGGGTTCTGACGGCGGGGCCGCGATGCAGATCGATCCCCGCTTTCGCGCCGCACGGGCGCAGGCGCAGCGCCGCCGCAGCCGGGGCCGCTGGCGCTGGATGGCGCTGGCGCTCGTCGCGGGCCTGATGGTGCCGGCCGGGCTGTGGCAGGCGGGGCTGCTGTCAATCGGACCCCGCGCCACCGCGCCTGCCCCCGATCCCGATGCGGTGGCGGCGGACGAGGCGGCGGCGGCCTACGCCTCGGTCTTCATCGACGTGCCGGGCGACCCGATGATCCTGCATTTCGATTCCGACGCGGGGGCGGAAAACGCGCGGCGGCTGCTGCGCCCGCTGACGATCCCGGCGGACCGGGCGGGCAGTGACCTGATGCTGGTGCGCGACACGCTGCTGATCCGCGACGAACGTCTGATGACCACGCTGCCCTCCAGCCGCGAGGATTTCGCCTTCTTCCAGGCGCAGCGCACCGCCCCGGCCGCGCAGCCCGCGCCCAGCCCGGTCTTGGCGCAGACCGGGCAGCAGGCCGAAAAGGTGGTGACGGTCGCCGCCGATGCCGATGCCAGCTGGGGCGAGACGCTGGCGGGCGAACCCGCCGCCGCCGTCAGCTTTGCCCAGACCCGGATCGAGAACACCACGAGCCTTGCCTATGTCAGGCCCGAGGCGCAGCGGCGGCCGGCCTATGCCGACATGTTCCTGCGCCTGTCGGCGCCGCAGGATCTGGCCTCGGTCCTGACCGGGCAGGGGCTGGACGCGGCCGCAAGCGCCGCCTTCGCCGAAGGCGCGGCCGCCGCGCTGCCGGGCAGCGACCAGCTGGCCGCCGGCACCATCGTGGCCATCCGCGCGGTGCCCGAGGGCGAGGCGCAGGCGCCGGTGCAACTGTCGCTCTACACCCGCGACGACTATATCGGCAGCCTCGCGCGCGAGGGGCGGCAGGTGGTGGTCGCGGCCGACCCTTGGGTCGAGGAGGACCTGTTCTCTTTCGCGGGCGACCGCGGCCCGGTCGCGGCGGGCGAGCCGCCGAAGTTCCGGCTGCTCGACGCCTTCTACAGCGCCGCGATCCGCAATGGCGTGCCCTCGGGTGTGGTGGGCGAAAGCATCGTGCTGATGTCGCAGGCCTTCGACATGGAGAGTTTCGCCACGCCGAACGACCGGATGGCGCTGCTTTATGCGCCGGAACCGGGCTCTGCCGGGCCGGGGCCGGGGCAGGTGCTGTATGCGGCCATCGACCGGGGCGGATCGCGGCTGGAATGCCATGTCTTCCGCCCGGCCGACAGCGGCGAGTTCCGCTGCTTCGGCGCCCCGGGCGCGGCGGGGGCGGCCATCGGCGGCGCGCTGCGGGCGGGGATGCTGACCCCGGTGAACGGGGTGCTGACCTCGGGCTTCGGGCCGCGGATGCATCCGGTGCTGAAGGTGGCGCGGCTGCATCGCGGCGTGGACTGGGCCGCGCCCGTGGGCACGCCCGTCGTCGCGGCCTTCGACGGCGAGGTGGCCTTTGCCGGCGATGGCGGCGGCTATGGCAACCTTGTCCGCATCGCCCATGCCAACGGGACCGAGACGCGCTATGCCCATCTGTCCGCCTTTGCCGAGGGGCTGGCGGTGGGGCAGCGGCTGCGCGCGGGCGATCCCATCGGCTTTGTCGGCACCACGGGCCTGTCCACCGGCCCGCATCTGCATTTCGAGCTCTACGAGCGCGGCGACAGCGTCGATCCCTTCACCTCGGGCGCGGTGGTGGCGGGCGGGGCCGTCGATCTGGTCACCGACCGGATCATCCATGTGGAAAGCGCCGGCAATGCCGCGGCGAAGAACGCGCTGTCCACCGCGACGGGTCTCGGCCAGTTCGTCGAGGCGACATGGCTGCGGATGATGCGGACCTATCGCCCCGACCTCGCCGGCAGCCTGACCCGCGAAGAGTTGCTGGCGCTTCGGCTCGATCCCTCGATCTCGCGCGAGATGGTGGCGAACCTCGCGCGCGAGGGCGAGGCCTATCTGCGCGCCCGCGGGCACGAGATCACGCCGGGGCGGCTGTACCTGTGCCACTTCCTCGGGGCCGAGGGCGCGCATGCGGTGCTGTCGGCGGCGGATGACATGATGCTGGATGTGCTGCTGGGGCAGGCGGTGGTGGCGGCCAATCCTTTCCTGAAGGGGCATGACGTGGCCTTCGTGAAGGGCTGGGCGGACCAGAAGATGGGCGGTGCGGCGGCGGTGCGCGTCGCGGTGGTGCCGCCCGAGGTCCGGGCCTATGAACAGGTGATCGACACGATCCTGGAGGGCGCATGACGGGCGGGTGGCGGATCGGGGTGCTGGCGGTCGCGATGGCGCTGCTGGTCTTGGGCGGAGGACGGGCGGCGATGGCCGAAATGGTGCTGTGTTCGCAATTCGAAGGGCGGCTGGTCCGGGCCGATGGCAGCCCCGCCGCGGGTATTCCGGTGCGGCGGGACTGGCGCTGGTCGTTCCGGGACAGGACGGGCAGCGACAGCGTCACCACCGATGCCGAGGGCCGTTTCCGTTTCGACGAGGTGCGGGGCCGGTCGATGCTGGGCGGGCTGTTGCCGCATGAACCGCGCATCCTGCAGACGGTCACGGCCGGATCCGGCGGCGACGAGACGATCCTCTGGCGCAGCCAGAAGGCGAATTACGCGCCCTGGGGCGAATTCGGCGGCAGCCCGCGCCGCCTGATCTGCACCTATGGCGCCACCCCCGACTATGACGGCCCCGCCTACGGGACCTGCCGTTTCGAATGACCTGACCCTTTTCGAACCC
Organism: Frigidibacter oleivorans; assembly: GCF_003993775.1. GTDB lineage: Bacteria > Pseudomonadota > Alphaproteobacteria > Rhodobacterales > Rhodobacteraceae > Frigidibacter > Frigidibacter oleivorans. The sequence goes on along the minus strand of NZ_RJRZ01000030.1, from coordinate 12,501 downwards.
GAGTCCCTACCATGCCCCAAGTTCTCAGCCCCGCGCTTTCGGCCAGTCTGGCGCAGGCCGTCTATGACGTGCGGCTGATGCCGGATGTGGAGGCGGCGGTGCGCGACCGTCTGGCCGCGCGCGGGCTGGAGGCCGGCGACGCGGCGGGCCGCGATCAGGTCGAGGCGCTGACGACCGAGATCGTCGAGGATTTCGAGTTGCGCACCAGTGCCATTTCCGGCCTGTCCGGCTTCATCGGCACGCGCGACAGTTCGGGTTTTGCCATGGTCCTGCATGGCAAGGGCCGGCGGCGGGGCGAGGCGGCGGTGGTCTTTCGCGGCACCCAGACCACGGGCGACTGGCTGTCCAATGCCAATTATCGCGGCAGCCCCGGCCCCTTCGGCGGCTTCGTCCATACCGGCTTTCAGGACATCTACCTGAGCCTCGAACGCGAGGTGATGGCGCGGATGCGGCAGGGTGACCCGTCGCGACTGCATGTCGTGGGCCATTCGCTGGGCGGCGCCATCGCGCATCTTTTCGCCGGGCGCGTGGTGGAACGCAGCATCGCGGCGGTCGAGCTGTATACCTTCGGGGCGCCGCGCAGCGGGGGCGACACCTTCGTGCGGGAACTGACCGCGCGGGTGGGCGAGGGCTACATGCACCGGGTGCAGGCCGAAAACGACCCGGTGCCGATGGTGCCGATCTGGCCCTATGTCCATGCGCCGCTGTCGGGTGCGGTGCTGAAGGTGGCGGGCGTGGGCGGCACGATCTCGGTCGATGCGCATCTGATGCCGCATTACATCCGCGAGGTCGGGCAGTTGGACTGGGCGCGGCTGGCCAGCGCCTGGTCGCCGCCGCCGGTCAAGACGCTGTCGGAACTGATCGCCGAGGCGCGGGCCGAAAGCAGCTTTCCCTATTCCAAGCTGGCGCTGAAGGCCCTGGGCAAGGCGCTGGAACTGGTGCTGCTGTCGGTGGGCGTGTCGATCGCGGCGACGCTGGCGACGGGGGTGACCTTCCTCGACCTGCTGGCGAAATCGCTGATCCGGCTGGCGGCGCTCGGGGCCGAGATGGCGGAATACGCGGTGGAGATCCTGAGGATCGCCGCGCGCTGGATCGGCCTGACCCTGACCGTCACCGCGCGCGACCTGTCGATCGCGCTGGTGCGCTTCGTGCTGGACCTGCTGTTCCGCGCCATCGCCCGGCTGGCCCGCGGCGCGCTGGAAACGGTGGGGCGCCTGCGCTGAGACCTCAGCTCAGCGCATAGGTGAAGCGGTCTTCGGCCCGGTCCACCGTCACCTCCTGCAGCTTGTCGCCGCGGACCATGAAGCCCAGCACCTCGCGCGCCAGTTCCGGCAGGATCGAGTTGGTGATGATGTTGTCCACCATCCGCCCGCCGGAATCCGGATCGCGGCATTCCGACACGATATGGTCCAGCACCGCATCGGTATAGATCATCCGCGCGCCGTGGTTTTCCTTCATCCGCCGCACGATGGCGTTCAGCTTCAGCCGGGTGATGCCCGACAGCACCTCGGCCGACAGCGGGAAATAGGGGATGGTCACGATCCGCCCGATCAGCGCCGGCGGGAACACCCGCAGCAGCCAGGGCTTCAGCGCCTCGGACAGTTCGTCGACCGAGGGCCGCGTCTCGCCCTTTTCGGCCATGTCCATGATCGCCTCGGTCCCCACATTCGAGGTCAGCAGGATCACCGTGTTCTTGAAGTCGATCTGCCGGCCCGACCCGTCTTCCATGATCCCCTTGTCGAACACCTGAAAGAACAGTTCGTGCACGTCGCCATGGGCCTTTTCCACCTCGTCCAGCAGGACAACGGAATAGGGCTTGCGGCGCACCGCCTCGGTCAGGCGGCCGCCTTCGCCATAGCCGACATAACCGGGGGGCGCGCCCTTCAGCAGGCTGACGGAATGCGCCTCCTGGAATTCGCTCATGTTGATGGTGATGATGTTGCCCTCGCCGCCATAGACGGCCTCGGCCAGCGCCAGCGCGGTTTCGGTCTTGCCGACGCCCGAGGGACCGCACAGCATGAACACCCCGATGGGCTTGTTGGGGTTGGCGAGCTTGGCGCTGTTGGTCTCGATCCGCTTGGCGATCATTTCCAGCCCGTGATCCTGGCCGATGACGCGTTCCTTCAGCCGTTCGGGCAGGGTCAGGATCGCCTGCAACTGGTCGCTGACCATCTTGCCCGCCGGAATCCCCGTCCAGTCGGAAATGACCGAGGCCACGGCCTGCGCATCGACATGGGCATAGATCTTGCGGCTGTCGGGGTCGCGTGCCTGCAACTGGCGCACGCTGTCCATCGCCTGCGGGCGCAGGTCCTCGGCCGGTTCGGCGGGGGCATCTGCGGCGGCGGCGTCGGCCGGAGTGTCGGCTTCGGGGATGTCATCCTCCACCACAGCCGCGTCCTCTGCCTCGACGTCGTTCGCCGGTGCGGGCCGCGCGCCGGTGCCGCGGATGCGCGACCACAGGCCAAGCAGCCGGTCGACCAGCGACTTCTCCTCGCCGAACTCTGCCTCCAGCCGGGCGAGCGTCGCCTGTTCGCGCTCCAGCGCCTCGTGGATTTCTGCGATCCGGCTGCCCGCATCCTCTCCCAGATCGGCCTGCCGTTCCTTCGCCGCCAGCTCCGTCTCCAGCCCGGCGATGCGCGCCTTGCAATCCTCGATGGCGGCCGGCACCGTGGACTGGCTGATCGCCACCCGCGCGCAGGCGGTGTCGAGCAGCGAGACCGCCTTGTCCGGCAGTTGCCGCGCCGGCAGGTAGCGCGCCGACAGGTTCACCGCCGCCACCACCGCCTCGTCCGAGATGCGGACGCCGTGGTGATCCTCCATCGGGGCCAGGATGCCGCGCAGCATGTGGCAGGCGCGTTCGATGCTGGGCTCGTCGATGGTCACCGGCTGGAAGCGCCGGGTCATCGCCGGGTCCTTCTCGAAATACTTCGCGTATTCCATCCATGTCGTGGCGCCGATGGTGCGCAGGGTGCCGCGCGCCAGCGCCGGTTTCAGCAGGTTGGCGGCATCGCCGGTGCCCGCCGCGCCGCCCGCGCCCATCAGCGTATGGATCTCGTCGATGAACAGGATGATCGGCGTGGGCGAGCCCTGCACCTCGTCGATGACGGACCGCAGGCGCTGTTCGAACTCGCCCTTCATGCTGGCGCCCGCCTGCATCAGCCCGAGGTCGAGCATCCACAGCTTCGTTCCCTGCAGGCGCGGCGGCACCGTCCCCGCGGCCAGCCGCTGCGCGAAGCCCTCGACCACGGCGGTCTTGCCCACCCCGGCCTCGCCGGTCAGGATCGGGTTGTTCTGGCGGCGGCGCAGCAGGATGTCGACGATCTGGCGGATCTCGTCATCGCGCCCGACGATGGGGTCCATCTTGCCCGAGGCGGCGACCGCCGTCATGTCCACCGCGAAACGATCGAGCGCCGTGGTGCCGCGCGCGCCCGGCGCACCCGCCTCGCCCCCGGCGGCGGCGCGGCCGATGCCGGTGCCGTCCATCGGGCGCATGTCCTCTTCCTCGCTGTCCTTCCAGGCGCCCCGCGCCTCGCTGACCAGCAGGTCGACATTGATCTCGCCGAAGACCTTCGACATCTGCACCAGCTCGCGCCGCGTCTCGCGCGATTTCAGCCCCGCGACCAGCAGATGCCCGGTGCGGATCTGCGCCTCGCCGAACATCAGCGTCGCATAGTGCCAGCCCCGGTCGAGGATGTCGGTGATCTGGTCGGCGATCGAGGGCATCTCGGTCGCGTTCTTGCGCAGCGCCTCGATCACCGCGCTCAGGTCCTTCAGCAGCCGCGCCCGGTCCAGCCGGAAATGCTGCAGAGTGACCGAGATGTCGGATTTCGGGTTGCTGACGATATGAAACATCCAGTGCGACAGTTCCACATGCCGGTTGCCGTCGCCCTTGGCATGGCGCAGCGATTGCACGAAGGCGTCATAGCCCAGCCGGTTCAGCTTGCCGGCCACCGTTTCCAGACTGATGTCGGTCATCGCCCTTGTCCCCCTGTCACCGATCCCTCGGATTTCGTTCCTGTGCCGCGCCGGCGGAAAAGGCCGCGTCGGTCCGCATCTCGCCCGGCGCGCCGGGCGCCGGCGCCAGCCATGCCGTCCAGCCCACCGCAGCGCCGCCGCCCGCCGCCCCGCCCAGCCGGGCCGGCGGCAGCTGATCGGCCGGAAGGGCCGGCGCCACCTCTGCCTCGACCGAGGGGCCGAGATAGCGGTGCACCAGTTCCGCCAGCCGCGCGAAGGCGGCGGCGCCGGGCAGGAAACTTTCGTATTCCGGCAGGCTGCGCGTCTCGACGATGATGCGGATCTTGTCGTTGACGCTTTGCACCCGGCTGCCCAGCCGGGCATCGACGCCCAGGCAGACGCGCGCCCGGCCCATGCGGCTCAGATCGTCGGGCTCGAACTCCATCCACATCGGGCGGTGTTCCTCGATCCGGATGCGGGTGCCGAGCACGGTCTGCAGGATCTGGCGCAGGCGCACGGGGCTGGGCACCCGGCCGGTCGCCAGCCCCGCGACCGGCAGCAGCGCCATGTCGGGCACCCGGCCCATGTCGCGCAGCGCGGGCGAGGCCAGCCCGACGGGCGCCCCCAGCCAGGTGCGGAAGCCGTCGTCGGGATGGTCGAACTGGGTGATGCCGCGGGCATTGGCCCAGACCCGGTAGAACAGCTGCTGGAACCGCCCCGCGAAGAGGTCGGCGAAGCGCACGAAGGCCTCGTCGCGCTTCAGCAGCCACTGGCAGGCCTCGCCCGTCGTGGTCAGCGGCAGCGCCCCCTGCGGCCCGAAATAGCCGAGGAACCGCGCCCGCAACCGGGGGGGGCGGCCCTCGCGTTCGACATAGGCCGAGATATTGCTGTCGGGGAAGGCGAGGAACGGGTCCTGGCCCAGCGTCACCACCTCGTCCTTCAGGGTGCTGTTGCGGCCGATCCGCGGCTTGCCGGGCGCGCCCCTCTCGAACTCGCGCAGCACCGCGAGAAAGCCGAAGCGTTCGGGTGCGGCACGCAGCGCTGCGCGCCGGCTGCGCCGAGGCGCGACAGGGGGGGACCCGGCGGGCGGCAGGACGGTCACAGCAGCGGCCCCTGTCCGGTGCGGGGCGGCCAGACCTTCACCACCCCGCGCTGGTCGGACCGGATGACGACCTGGGTGAAGCTGTTGACGGCGGCATATTCCGCCATGAACCGGTCCAGCACCGCGCCCATCAGCAGGATGCCGCTGCCCTCGAAGGCGCGTTCGTCGAAGGTCAGCGTCACCTCGATTCCGCGCGCCGCATGATAGCCGCCCGCCCGCCGGATCGACCGGGTGATGGCGCGGCTGGCGATGCCCTTGATGCCGCGGATCTGCCGGTCGCTGATCTGGCTGGTGACATCGGTGAACAGCATCAGCATCTCGCGCAGGCCGGCGGCGCCGCCGTCGCCCGCCCGCTGGTCGAGCCCGAGGAAGTTCAGCGACAGATAGCTGATCAGCCGCCAGTTGACCGGCCCCGCGCTCAGCCGGTGACTGGGGTCGCGTTCCAGTTCGGGCACGCTCGCGCGGGGCGGGGTGGGTCCGGCGATGCAGCGCAGGGTGATCCGCGTGTCGTCGTTCAGGCGGAAATCGGCGCCGCCCTGCGCCAGCGGCAGATGCAGTGGCAGGTGGCGGTTCGAACACAGCGCCTTGATCTGCAGCCGCCGCAGCCGTTCGGTGCTGTCCAGCGCGGCGGGTTCGTAGATCGAGATCAGCGTTTCGGTGCCGGTATAGTCCTGCGGCTTGCCGAAACGGCGCTCGGCCGGCGGCTGCCGGCGGGGGCGCTGCCGGGCGGTGAAGAACAGTGCCTCCCGCGGGTTGCCCGCCACCGGCGGCGCGGCATAGAGCGGATGCACCGGCACCTTCGCCTCGGCATCCTCGTAATAGGCAAAGACCTCGCGGATGCGGTGCACCTCGTAATGCGAGGCGGGGCTGCTGTCGGGGCTGACGAGGAATTCGTGCCGCCGTTCGTCCAGCCGGGTCTGGCCGCAATTCTCCTCGAACAGGTTGATCGCCGGCGCGGCGAAGAGCCGGAAGTTCGACACCCCGATCCGGGCCGCCAGCGAGGGGCGCAGGCGGTCCATCTCGATCAGCAGGTCGAAGCCGGCGGCGGGCACGTGCGGCAGCACGCGGTCGAGCCCGGTCAGACGGATGCCGAGGAATTTCTGCGGGAAGGCGAAGAATTCCCGCAGCAGGGTGAAGCCGCGGAAGACGCGGGTGTCTTCGGGGAACAGCGCCTCGTCCTCGTCGAAGCCGATCTGTTCGATCTGGCCGGGGTCGAGCCGCAGGAACACCGGATCGCCCCGGTCGTCCAGATAGCGCAGGGTGACGCGGCTGACCGCGGCCACCAGATGTTCATACAGCGCGATGGTCTCGGCCGGGTCGCCGACGAGGTGGATGGGCAGCCGGCTGGCCCGGATCTCGCTGACCGGGCCGCCGGGCTTCGACGGGTCGCTGGTGGCCGGGCGGAAGAAGGACAGCCGCAGCCCGCCCGCCGTGCTGTCCCCGACATCGAGCCCGAGCGCCTGAAACCCCGCCGCCCCGGCGACGACCTCGGCGGCCGACAGGCGCAGCGGCCACATCTCCAGCGGGGCGGCGAGGCGATAGCGGCAGGCGATGCGCTGGTCGCGGTCCAGATAGCGCGCGTCGAGATAGGCGCCGGCCGGAAAGCGCATGCCCTTGGCGAGGTTGGTGTCGCCGTACAGGGGATCGGCCTCGACCATCAGGCAGCTTGGCAGCGGCGCCATCAGGTTGGGCAGCAGCTGGTCCAGCATCTCGTCGGTGAAGGTGCGGAACTCGCTGTCGATCAGCAGCTGGATGCGCGCCGCCATGAAGGCCGCGCCTTCCAGCAGCCCGGCGATCGCGGGGTCCATATTGGTCTGGGTGAGGCCGCCCAGACGTTCGGCGATGCCGGGAAAATCCTCGGCGAATTCGCGCGACCGTTCGTAGAGCAGCCCCAGTTCGCGGTTATAGGCATCGAGGAAGGCGCGGTTCATCCCTGCACCTTCAGGTCCGACATGCTGATCTTGCCCGCGCCGGTATCGACCTCGGCCACGAATTGCAGCGGCACGTCCACCGGATGCGCGGCCATCTCGGCCTTGATGTCGAAGGCGATGCGCTGCTGCGCATCCTCGCTGGCCCGGCGCAGGCGGATCTCCACCGAACCGGGGATCAGCCGCGGCTCGTGCGCGATCAGCATGTCGCGCAGGTCCGACAGCACCCGCTTGTTCTGGATGTCCGAGGTGCCCAGCCGGTGCATGTCCTGCACCCCGTAGTTCAGCACCGACCGCCGCACCCGGTCGAAACCTTCGAGGTCCAGCGTCGCGGCAAGGTGGATGGTGCTGAGGAGATTGGCCAGATCATGCGCCAGATGGTCGCGCAGCGTCGCCTGGCTGGCCCCCTCGCGCCGCTCGACCGACCGCTGCGACAGCAGGCGCTCGCCCTCGGCGTCGCTCATGCCCGTCGCGGTCGCGTCGCGGCTTTCCGCGGCACGCCGGAAGACGTTCATCAGCGAAATCTGGTAGTGGCCCTGACCCTGTCGCATCGCATGTCCGCAGCGCACCGGCCCGCATGGCGCGCGGCATCGGCGCGCCTGCCGCGATGCCGGCCGAAGGGGGCCGGCGCCGGCGCCCGCCCCCCCTGTTCCGCGAAGACCCGTCTCAGAAGATGATGTTCTTCGGGATGTTCCAGCCGGCAGAGGAACGGCCGGTCTCGCCGCCATCCGAACCCTGGCGGATATAGGTGATGCGGAAGCGCGCGAAGTTGATCGAGACGCTTTCCGTCAGCCGGTCCAGCCCGTCCGAGGCACCCGCAATGCTGTAGTTCGAGATGATCACATCCTCGAACTCGATGTAGTAATAGATCAGCGGCTTGGTGCCGCCGGCCTTGCGCACCGTCAGGATCGCGGTCGGGATGTGGTCGCCGCCGCAGATCTGCTTGATGATCTCGTTCGAGGCAAGATCGACATACTTGTTCAGCGTCAGGTCCGCGACCTGAACCTTGCCGCTGCCGCCGCCGGTGCTCTGGTGCATGGTGCCCGACTGGCTCATGCCCCAGGACCAGCTGAGGATGTCCATCTGGTCCTTCAGCGGGGCGCCCAGACCGTCGACGCCATCGTCGATGGACTCGCCCTTGATCTTGTCACCCAGCTTGAAAAAAATGTCGACTGCCATCAGTCTTCTCCTATTGAACAAGGTTTTGCGGGGCCGGCCTCATCCGGCCCCAACAAGTCACTGGCCGCCCGGAAGCTTCGACACGAGGCTCATGCCGATATCCATGCCTTCGAGCTGGAAATGCGGACGCAGAAAGAACTTGCCCATGTAGTAGCCGGGATTTTCCTCATCCGCGATCACTTCGACCTTGGCCGCCGCAAGCGGCATCATGGCCTTCTCGCGTTCGCTGGCCGAGGCCGGGTTGGCATGGACATACTTGCTGATCCAGGCCTGCAGATCGCGCTGAAGCTGCTCGCGCTCGCGGTTGCTGCCGATCTGGTCGCGCACCATGCATTTCAGGTAATGGCTGAAACGCGACACCGCGAAGATGTAGGGCAGGCGGGACGAAATATTGTCCGACGCCGTCGCTTCCTCGGTCTGGTACTTCTTCGGGCGGTAGATCGACTGGGCGCCGATGAAGGCGGCGCGGTCGGTGTTCTTGCGGTGGATCAGGCCGATCAGCCCCGATTTCGACAGCTCGCCCTCGCGCCGGTCGCTGATCGCATATTCGGTGGGGCATTTCATGTCCACCGACCCGTCGCCGGTGTCGAAATTGTGCACCGGCAGGTTCGACACCTCGCCGCCGGATTCGACGCCGCGGATCATTACCGTCCAGCCGTATTCCTTGTGGGCGCGGTTGATGTTCACCGCCATCGCATGGGCCGCGTTCATCCAGGCATAATGCTTGCCGCCATGGCCGTCGGTGTCTTCCTCGAAGGCGAATTCGTCCACGGGCGTGCCGTTCTGCCCGTAGGGTTCACGCGACAGGACGCGCGGCAGGGTCAGGCCGATATAGCGCGAATTCTCGCTGTCGCGCAGCGAGTTCCAGCCCGCATAGTCCGGCGTGTCGAAGACGGTCGACAGGTCGCGCGGATTGCCAAGCTCGTTCCAGCTGTCCATGCCCAGAAGGGCGGGCGCGGCCGAGGACAGGAAGGGCGCGTGCGAGGCGGCGGCGATCTTGCCAAGATCGCGCAGCAGCCGCACGTCCGACGAGGAATGGTCGAAGTAGAAGTCGCCCACGATGCAGCCATAGGGCTGCCCGCCCAGCTGGCCGAATTCCGCCTCGTAGAGTTTCTTGAACAGCGGGCTCTGGTCCCACTTCGCGCCCGGATAGGCCCGCAATTCGCGGTCCAGTTCCTGCTTGGACACGTTCATCACGTGGATCTTCAGGCTGGCGTCGGTTTCGGAATGGTTGACCGTATAGGCCAGCCCCCGCCACGAGCTTTCCAGCTTCTGGTATTCCTCGTTGTGGATGATCTCGTTGACCTGCGCCGACAGCTTTTCGTCCAGCTTGGCGATCATCCGGTCGATGGTGTCGAGCACGTCATCCGCGACGAGGCTTTCGTCGGTCAGCGCCTCGCGCACCAGGGTGCCGACGGCATTCTCGACCTCCCGGGCGGCGACATCGGTGCGCGGCTTGAAATTCTGCTTGAGGATCGCCGAGAACTCGTCGAGTTCGCTGAGCGCCGCCGTGCCGCCGCCTTCGCGCTGGATTTCCGTGGCCATGATACTGTCCCGCTGGATTGGTCTTCAATGAAACGGCCCGCGCAATGCGGGCCGGCACAGATCATTCTTCGTCGCTGTCGGCCGGTTTCGACCCGGCGCGCCGTTCGTCCAGCGCCGCCATCAGCTGCGGATCGGACAGCAGCGCCTTCAGCTGGTCCTGCGCCGCGACCTTGCCGTTCATGTAGCGCTGCAGGTTGGCCAGTTGCTGACGCGCCTCGAGCAGCTTGGCCAGCGCCGGCACCTGGCGCGCGATCTCGCCCGGGCTGAGATCCGACATCTTGTTGAAGGTCAGGGTCAGGCTGATCTTGTCGCCCGCCTCGGGGTCGAGCGTGTTCTTGACCGTCATCGCCACCGAGGGCTTCACGCTTTCCATGTAATCGTCCAGCGTGTCCTGGCTGATCGGGGTCAGCTTGCGGTCGGCGACCGGGGGCTTTTCGACCGGCGAGGCATTACCCGAAAGATCGGACATCACCGCCATGACGAAAGGCAGTTCGACCTGCTTCTGTTCGTTGTGGGGGTCAGCATAGCTGATCTGGACGCGCGGTGGCCGGTTGCGCTTGATAAAGCCCGTCGCCGAGTCGGACGTCATCGGAAAACTCCCATAAAAGAACGCGCTGATGAAAGACCGCCCTGCGTCATTCTGTCAACAGGGACCGAAGCAATCCGGTCTGTTTCCCTGACCCTAGGGCAGCAGCTCGCGAACCAGCGCGTGAAAATCCTTGCCCAGCAGGTTGCGCGCCTTGAACAGCAGGATCGGCACCGGGCTGGCGGGTTCGCGCATGCGCAGGAAATCCTCTACCGCCTTCAGCGCCTCGGCCACCTGTTCGCGGGCGACGAAATCCGGCAGCTCGGGCAGGGGGGTGGGGTCGTCTTCGGCCAACGCGGTGGACCCGGTCTGCCCCGACAGGTTGCGCAGCCGCGACATCCGCAGCTGGAACCCGTCGGTGCCCAGGGTCAGCACCGCGCGGTCGGCATTGTTTTCCATCAGCACGTCGATCGCCTCGACCAGCGGCCGGCCGATCAGCAGCCGCGCCTGCGTCACCAGCACCGCCGACAGGGCCGCGGGTTCGAACCGGGCGAAATAGCGCCCCGCCTGGTCCAGCACCGCGGCGGCGGCGCGATGGTCGGCGATGACCACCGCCGCAAGCGGCGCGGCCGCGGGCAGGCCCGCCGCGGCGAAGGCACCGCCCGCCGCCGTGCCGGCCGCAGGGGCATCCCCGGCCGCGGCCCCGCCCGGCCCCTCGCCGCCGGTCGGTGCGGCGCCCCCGGGCACGAGGTCGGGCCGCGCGGTGCGGACCATCTCGATCATGTCCTGCAGCCGCGCCGTCAGCTTGTCGAGCCGCGGCGTGAAGGGATCGGTCCCGGACTTGCAGGCGGCGGAGATCCGGTTCAGCGCGCCCGCCAGGTCGACCAGCTGCCCATGCAGCGCGTCCACGGCCTCGGTATTGTCGGCGGCGGACAGTGCCTGCTGCACCAGCGCCGCATTGCCCGCGGCCTCGCCCGGGCGCACCGCCAGCTTGCCCGTGCCCGTGGCATAGGCGCGGTAGAGGATGTCGCCCGCGCGCCGGTCGGTGAACAGCGCCGCATATTCCAGCGGCTGCACGACGGTGGCCGAGGTGTCGAGTTCCTCGATCGCGTTGCGGCGGTCGGTGGCATCGGTCGGATGCACCGCCTCGGGCCATGTCTCCAGCAGCGCGGCGATGGCCCCCACCGCCGCGGCGAAGGCGCGGAACCGTCCGGCGAGGATCTGGAACTTCGCCTCGATCACGATCAGCCGGATGTCGCGGCTGCGGTTGAGCAGCGCGTCGAGCGACGCGGTCTCGGCCCGCCAGTCGATGCTGCGGGGGTCGAACAGCTCGTTGCGGGCGATGTTGAAATAGGCCGTCGGCAGACGGTCCTCGACGTTGAAATAGTAGTCGAGGAAGGCGTCGTCGTCCTCGGCCAGCAGATCGGGGCCGCAGGGCTGGTCGGGATCGACGGGGCGCAGCAGATCCTCGGTCTTCACGGCTGCGCCTCCGGCTGCGGCGGGCGGGACCGGCCCGCGCGCTGACATCGCGACCGGAACTGCCGGCCGTCCGGGCCGCAGCATAGGCCGCGCCCCGTTCGGCGGTCAACGCGGCTGCCGGCAGGGGCCGTCACGGCTCGCCCGAGGTCTTGACCGCCGCATCATAGGCTTCGGCGAAATAAAGCAGGAACAGGTCCAGCATGCCGTTTTCATGCGGATGGGTCTTGGCGTCCCAGCGTTCCACGAAGGTGTCCCAGGCCCGCGACTTCTTCGAGGTGACGATCCCGCCCGAGATGCGCTGTTCGATTGCCTCGGGGGCGAGGTCTTCCAGCAGCCGCGCCAGTGCCGGCTGCATCGCGGCATAGACGGCGGTCTGGTGACGGCGGATATCGTCGAAGCCCTGGTCCAGAGCGGCGGTGGCGGACAGATAGGCGTCGGACCGCTGCACGAACATCGTCTCCAGCGCCTCGGTCGCGGTTGGCTTGAACTTCAGCGGGCTGTTGTTCAGGCCGCCGATCATGGTGCGGCTGCCGCTTTTCACGAATTGCTTGGCAGCGGCCCGCGCGCCCAGAAGGGCCATCAGCGCCTCGACCGTGATCCGGAGCGAGCGGCCGATCTCTTCCCCCAGTTCCGCCGGATCCCGGCGCGCCAGCGCCCCGGCGGGCAGGCCCGCGCCCCGGCAGATCCCGTCCAGCAGCGCATCATGGCCCGCCGCGGCGCGGGGCGCGGCGCCCGAGGCGGCGGTGACGGGGGCCGCCGGGGCGGGGTCCGACGGCCGCGACGGGCGG
>NZ_RJRZ01000002.1 GCF_003993775.1 Frigidibacter oleivorans | reverse complement strand
CGGCGCGGCATGGACCGCGGCACCCCCGGCGGGCGCCCCGCCGCGCGGGGCCGCCGCGCTGCCCGCCGGCGCCTCGGCCAGACGGCGCAGCAGCTTCTCCGGGTCCGGCAGTTCGGCCACGTGGGTCAGGCGGATCACCGCCATTTCCGCCGCCATCATCGCGTTCGGGGCCTGCGCCACCTCTTCCAGCGCCTTCAGCAGCATCTGCCAGGTCCGGCTCAGCGCACCCATCCCCAGACCCTGCGCCAGCGCCAGCCCGCGCATCCGTTCGTCGGGCGGGATCGTGGGGTCTTCGGCCGCCTCGGGCGTGATCTTCACCACCGAAATCCAGTGCGTGACCTCGGCCAGATCGCGCAGCACCGCCATCGGATCGGCGCCGTCGGCATATTGCCCGGCCAGTTCCGTCAGCGCCCCGGCCGCATCGCCGCGCATGATCAGGTCGAACAGGTCCAGCACCCGGCCCCGGTCGGCCAGCCCCAGCATCGCCCGCACCTGTTCGGACGTCGTCTCGCCCGCGCCATGGGCGATGGCCTGATCCATCAGGCTCATCGCGTCGCGCACCGATCCTTCCGCCGCCCGCGAGATCAGCGCCAGCGCGTCGGGCGCCAGCCGCGCGCCCTCCAGCCCCGCGATCCGCTCCAGATGCGCGATCATCACCTCGGGCTCGATCCGCTTCAGGTCGAACCGCTGGCAGCGCGACAGCACCGTGACCGGCACCTTGCGGATTTCGGTGGTGGCGAAGATGAACTTCACATGGGCGGGGGGTTCCTCCAGCGTCTTCAGCAGCGCGTTGAACGCGCTGTTCGACAGCATGTGGACCTCGTCAATGATATAGACCTTGTAGCGCGCGCTGGCGGCCCGGTAGTGGACGCTGTCGATGATCTCGCGGATGTCGTTCACGCCGGTGCGGCTGGCGGCGTCCATCTCCATCACGTCGACATGCCGGCCCTCGGCGATGGCGCGGCAGGCGTCGCAGGTCAGGCAGGGCTCGGTCGTGGGCTTGTCCTGCGCGGTGCAGTTCAGCCCCTTGGCGATGATCCGGGCGGTGGTGGTCTTGCCGACGCCCCGCACCCCGGTCATCACGAAGGCATGGGCGATCCGGTCCGCGGCGAAGGCGTTCTTCAGCGTGCGCACCATCGCCTCCTGCCCGATCAGGTCGGCGAAGGTGGCGGGGCGGTACTTGCGGGCAAGGACCTGATAGCCGGGGGCGGCATCGGACATGGAAACCTCGGTCGTGACCGGGCCAATCTAGGCACTCGGGCGGGCGGCGTAAACCGCCGCTGCCCGTCGCCCATTCGACATCGGCCTATTCCCGGGTCAGCGCCACCACCGGGTCCAGCCGCGCCGCCGACCGCGCCGGCAGATAGCCGAAGGTGATGCCGATCATCGTCGAGGCCGCGAAGGCATAGAACATCACCATCGTCGAGAAGCTGAGCGTCACCGTGTCCTGCGCCTCGTTCAGCGCCCAGCCCCCGGCCAGGGCCAGCCCGACGCCGAGGATGCCGCCCAGCAGGCAGACCAGCACCGCCTCGATCAGGAACTGCGCGACGATGTCCGACCGCCGCGCCCCCACCGCGACGCGCACGCCGATCTCCTTCGTCCGTTCGGTGACCGAAACCAGCATGATGTTCATCACCCCGATGCCGCCGACCAGCAGCGAGATCACCGCGATGGCCGAGATCAGGAAGGTCAGCGTCTGCGTGGTCGAGGTGATCGTCTCGCGGATCGTGTCGCTGTTCGACAGGAAGTAGTCCTTCGTCCCGTGCCGCTGCAGCATCAGCCTGTCGATCTCGGCCTCGGCCTCGCCCATGTCGAAATCGTCCCGGACCCGGACGGTGATTGAGTTCAGCCGGTCCGACCCGGTGATGCGCAGCCCGGCGGTCGAATAGGGGGTAAAGACCCGCACCTGATCGGGGCCGAAGCCCGCGCTGGTTTCCGTCACGACACCGATCACCCGCAACGGCACGCTGCCGACATTGATGACCCCGCCCACCGCCTCTTCGCCGTCGGGAAAGAAGGTCTCGGCCGCGTCGCTGTCCAGCACCGCCACCTGTTCGCGCAAGGCCACCGACTCGGGCCCGAAGGTGACCCCGTCCGACACGGTGAACCCGCCCACGTCGAAATAGTCGCCCGACACGCCCCGGATCTGGGTCGAGGTGGTGACCCGCCCGCGGGTAACATTCGCGGTGGTGCTGATCTCGGGGCTGACCGAGGCGGCAAAGCCCTGCGCGGCCAGCGCCGTCGCATCCGCCGCCACCAGCGTGTCGATGGCCCCCGCCCTGCGGTCGCCGAAGCCGGTGCCGGGCCGGACAGAGATGGTGTTGGTGCCGAGCGAGGCAATGTTCGACAGCACCCGTTCCTGGCTGCCCTGTCCCAAAGCCACGACCGACACGACCGAGGCGATGCCGATGATGATCCCCAGCATCGTCAGGAAGCTGCGCAGCCGGTGGGCGTTCAGCGCCCGCACCGCCATCAGGAAGGCCTCTGCCATCCGCCCCCATTGCGCCAGCGGCCCCCGGCCTTCGGGCGCGGCGGGGTCCGGCAGGGCGGCGGAGGCGGCGGCGGGCGGTTCGGGCCGGCTGTCCGCCACGATATGCCCGTCGCGGATTTCCACCACCCGATGCGCGCGTTCGGCCACCTTCGGGTCATGGGTGATGACGATGACCGTATGCCCCCGCCGGTTGAGATCCTCGAGCAGGTCCAGCAGTTCCGCCCCCGACCTCGTGTCGAGCGCGCCGGTGGGTTCGTCGGCCAGGATCACCTCGCCACCGTTCATCAGCGCGCGGGCCACCGACACGCGCTGCTGCTGGCCGCCCGACAGCGCGCCGGGGCGGTGGTCCGTCCGGTCGGCCAGCCCCAGCCGCCCCAGCAAATCGCCCGCGCGCCGGCGCCGGGCCGTGCGGGGCGCGTTGGCATAGATCGCCGGCACCTCGACATTCGACAGCGCGTCGAGGTCGGGCAGCAGCTGGTAGCGCTGGAAGATGAAGCCGAAATGCGCCCGCCGCAGCCGCGCGCGGTCGATCTCGTCCATGCCGGCCACGTCGCGCCCGTCATAGAGGTAGCGGCCGGAACTCGGCCGGTCGAGGCAGCCGAGGATGTTCATCAGCGTGGACTTCCCCGACCCCGATGCGCCGATGATCGCCACCATCTCGCCCGGCCAGATCTTCAGGTCGATGTCGTCGAGCACGGCGATCGTCTGGTCGCCCGCGGCAAAGCTGCGGCGGATGTCGCGCAGCTCGATCAGCGGGGCGCCGGTTGCGCCCGCCGCCGCAGCCGGGGCCGCGTCGGCGCGGGTGGCGGTTCCATCCATCCGCGCGCCCTCAGAAGCCGCGCATCATGCCGGGCGGCCGCATCCGCGACCCGCCGGCGCCACCGGCGCCCGCGCCGCCGGCGTTCAGCACGACCTGCTCGCCTTCCTCCAGCCCCTCGGTGATTTCCGCCATCGTCGTCGTCGTCAGCCCCACGCGCACCAGCCGTTCCGCCCGCGCGCCGGTCGCCGGGTCATAGACGGTCACGGCACGCTGTCCGCCCCGCTGCCGCGCCCCCAGTGCCGCCACCGGCACGGTCAGCACGTCCTCCGCCCGGTCCAGCACGATGGTCACCTGCGCCGTCATCCCGATCCGCAGGATCCCGTCCGGGTTCGGCACGTCGAGAAGCGCGTTGTAATAGATCGCCGTGTCGGTGGAGATCGTGTCGCTGTCGACGATGGCCGAGGGCGCGGGCTCCAGCGCCCGCAGCGTCGCGTCGAACTGCAGGTCCGGCGCGCCCGAGAGCGTGAAGGTCGAGGGCAGCCCCGGCGTCACCGACACCACGTCGGCCTCGGAAATCTCGGCCTTCACCACCATCGTGTCGAGGTTCGCGAGCTTCACCAGCGTCGGCGACGAGGTGTTGGCGTTGACGGTCGTGCCTTCCTTGGTCACCACCGCCACCACCGTCCCCGTCATCGGCGCGACGATCCGCGTGCGGTCCAGTTCGGTCTGGGCCGAGGCCTGCGTCACCTCGGCCTGCGACACCTGCGCCTCGATCGCGGCGAGGTCGGCATTGGCCACCGCGACCGCCGCCTCGGCGGTTTCCAGATCCGCCGTCGAGGACAACGCGCGCTCGTTCAGCGTCCGCGCCCGTTCCACCGCCAGTTCGGCCTGCCGGATCGAGGCCTTCTGCGCGTTGATCTGGGCGCGCAGCTGCAGCATCTCGGCCTCGGCCTGCCGCACGGCATTCACCTGATCGTCATCGTCGATCTGGGCGATCAGCTCGCCCTCCTGCACCCGGTCGCCAAGGTCGACCGCCAGCGTCTCGATCTGGCCCGACACCCGCGCGCCCACCGAAACGAGCTGCGCCGCCTCGATCACGCCGGTCGCCAGGACGCTGCGTTCGACGGTGCCCCGGGTGACGGCGGCGGTGGCCGGCGCGGCGGGGGTCGCGGACCCCGACAGGCGCTGCCAGCCGAACCAGCCGGCGGCGGCGAGCGCGGCGACGGCGGTCAGGGCAAGAAGGTGGCGTCGTTTCATGTGGCGGCCTCCGCTGACGGGCGCCAGCTTACATGGTCATCGCTCCGTTAACTGGAAATACGCAGCCGGCGCGCGGTTCCGTCGCGGGGCACCCCGGAAGGTGACAGCGACGCGACATCGGCCGGCCGCGCGCGGAGGGGTCCCCGGGGCAGGACCGGGCGAGCGTCATTCGCATCTTTGATTCTCCGGCCGGGAATGGTTAGCCTTCGGCCATGATCACCCAGAAGATGAAGTACGCGCTCAAGGCGCTTTTGGTCCTCGCCGACGAGGCGGCGCGCGACCGGCCCGAGCCGCTGACCATCGAGGTGATCGCCAAGCGGTCGGGCACACCGAAGCGGTTTCTGGAACACATCCTTCTGGACGTGCGCAATGCCGGCATCATCGCCTCGATCCGGGGGCGGTCGGGCGGCTACAGCATGATCAAGAAGCCGGCGGAGATCTCGATTTCCGAACTGCTGCGAACCATCGACGGCCCGATCGCCCCCCTGCCCTGCCTCTCCCGCCGGGCCTATCAGCGCTGCGACGACTGCACCGACGAGGCGACCTGCCGCATTCGCCGGGTCTTTGCCGAGGTGTTCTGGTCCTATCTGGTGATCTTCGAGTCGCTGACGCTGGAGGATATGCTGGGCACGCCCGACCTGGCCCAGCAGGTCATCGAGGCCTGAGCCCACCCCCGCACCCGGGTTGATTCAGGTCAATGCGTCCCCGGCCGGCAAGATGTATTCGATCCAACGAATATGTCTGTCCGACGGGAGGAATCGGGGATGAGCAAGGACCGGGGGCTGCATGCCTCGCGCCGCGGCTTTCTGGCGCTGGCGGGGCTGGGGGCCGCTGCGGGTGCGGTGGGGGCCGGTGGCGCCGCGCCTGTCGCCGCACAGGCCACCCGCGCCCGCATCGTCATCATCGGGGCCGGGGCCGGCGGCACCGCGCTGGCCAACCGGCTGGTGCAGCGGCTCGACGGCGCTACAATCACGCTGCTGGACCCGCGGCCGGACCACCTCTACCAGCCGGGCCTGTCGCTGGTGGCGGCGGGGCTGAAGCCGCCGGCCTATGTGGTCAGCCGGACGGCGGACTGGCTCCCCCGGGGCGTGAC
The DNA here is from genome assembly GCF_003993775.1 of Frigidibacter oleivorans. Lineage (GTDB taxonomy): Bacteria > Pseudomonadota > Alphaproteobacteria > Rhodobacterales > Rhodobacteraceae > Frigidibacter > Frigidibacter oleivorans. Next base: position 453,081 of record NZ_RJRZ01000002.1, on the reverse strand, counting down.
CCTGATCCCCGAACCCGCCGCAGCCATCGACCCGGTCGCCCGGACGGTCGCCACCGCCTCGGGCCAGCGGCTGGACTACGACTTCCTCGTGCTCGCGCCCGGGCTGGTGCTGGATTACGGCGCCATCGAGGGCTTCTCCACCGACCTGATCGGCTCGAACGGCATCGGTGCGCTCTATGGCGGGCCGGATGCGGCGGCGAAGACCTGGCAGGCGGCGCGCCGCTACGCGGAAGAGGGCGGCGTCGGGCTGTTCACCCGCCCCGCGACCGAGATGAAATGCGCGGGCGCGCCGCTGAAGCACACCTTCCTGATCGACGACATCGCGCAGCGGGCCGCACCCGGCAAGCACGAGATCCGCTATGCCTGCCCGCAGGCCGCGCTGTTCTCGGTGCCCATCGTGGCCGAGAAGGTGCGCATGCTGTTCGGCGAACGCGGCATCGCCACGCACTATGGCCACACCCTGACCGCCATCGACCCGGGCACGCGGCGCGCGACCTTCGCCACCGTGACCCGGGACGCGGCGGGCGTCGAGACGCGCTCGGACACGCAGCTGGACTACGACTACCTGCATGTCATCCCGCCGCAGCGCGCGCCCGAGGTGATCCGCCAGTCCGGCCTGTCCTGGGCCGACAAATGGGTCGACCAGGGCTGGGCCGAGGTCGACCAGAAGACGCTGCGCCATCTGCGCTTTCCCGAGGTCTTCGCCATCGGCGATGTCGCGGGCGTGCCCAAGGGCAAGACCGCGGCCTCGGTCAAGTGGCAGGTGCCGGTGGTCGAGGATCATCTGGTCGCCGCCATCGCCGGGGGCGAGGGCACGGCCAGCTATGACGGCTATACCTCCTGCCCGCTGATCACCCGCGTGGGCCGGGCGATGCTGGTGGAGTTCGACTACAACAACAACCTCGTCCCCAGCTTCCCGGGCGTGATCGCGCCGCTGGAGGAGTTGTGGATCAGCTGGCTGATGAAGGAAGTGGCGCTGAAGGCCACCTACAACGCCATGCTGCGCGGCCGGGCCTGAGGAGGCGACGATGAAGGAACTGACATACGGCACGATGATCGCGGTCTTCGAAGAGATCTTCGGGCGCAGCCTGTTCTGGGTCATGGTCGCCGTGGCCGCCGCGGTGACGCTGGCCTACCTGTTCGTGCTGATCCGGGACCGCGCCATTTCCTGGCGCAAGTTCCTGCTGGCGCAGCTGTCGATGCCGGTGGGCGCGGTGGCGGCGGTGCTGTTCGTCCTGCGGGTCACCCATTCCGGCCTGCGCGACATCGGCGGCCCGATCGACGTGATCGTGCTGCTGGCGGTGGCCGGAATCGGCGCCGTGGGGCTCGCGATCCTCGTCTACACCGTGCAGTCGCTGCTGCGCCCCGGGCGGGACGGGATCTGAGACGGGCGCGCCCCGTCCGCCGAACGGACGCAAAACCCCGGCAAAGGCCGCTTGTTGCCATAGTCTCGCCATGCAGCCGGCCATAGTCTGAAGGCATGACCCAGGATGTGCTGATCACTGCTGTCCATGCCATCGGCCTGCTGTGCCTCTGTACGGTGGTGTTCAGCCACGCGCAGCGGTCGCTGCGCAGCGACTGGCTGCGGCAGATGGCGACAGGCGCAGTGCTCGGCCTGGCGGCCAGCGTCACCATGCTGCAGCCCTACATGGCCGTCGACGGGTTCCAGCTGGACGCGCGCAACCTGTTCGTGGGCATGGCCGCGGCCTTCGGTGGGCCGATCTCGATGGCGGTCATGCTCGCCCTCTCGGCGGCGACCCGGCTGGCGATCGGCGGCGACGGCGCCCTGACCGGGATCGCCTTCATGCTGCTGGTGACGATGGGCGCCGGGATCTGGGCCTTCACCACCCGCAACGTGGCGCAGCGCCCCTGGACCAGCTGGATCACGCTGGGCCTGATCGTCAGCCTGCCGGCGATCCTTGCGCTGCCGATGGCGGGAACAGAGCTGTCGAACTGGCTGATCTTCCGCATCTCCTCCAACATCGCCACGGTCGCCCTGTTCGGCCGGCTGTTCGAGACCGAACTGCGCCGGGCCCGCCGCGAACGCGAGCTGGACCGCGAGGCCAGCACCGATCCGCTCACCGGCCTGCCGAACCGCCGGTCGCTGATGCGCATGGTCGACAGCCTCAGCGAGGAGGAACGGCGGTCGATGGCGCTGGTCATCGTCGATATCGATCATTTCAAGGGGATCAACGACGCCTATGGCCATGACACCGGCGACCGGCTGCTGAAGGAATTCGCGCGCCGCCTGGCCGACAATATCCGCATCTGCGATTTCGTCGCCCGCTGGGGCGGCGAGGAATTTGCGGTGCTGATCGAACTGACGCATGCCCATGACGGCTACGGTCTGGCGGACCGGCTGCGCAAGGGCGTCTCGGGCCAGTATCTGGTCAACGGACAAGAGATCGAGATCACGGCCAGCATCGGCGGCAGCTGCCTCGCGCTGGATCCGACCGGCTTTCCCGCCGCCTACAAGGCCGCCGACAAGGCGCTGTACAGCGCCAAGCATCTGGGGCGGAACCAGACCGTCTTCGTCTGACCGCCGCGCCGGTGACGGGTCAGTCGCGACCAGCGCAAGCGCCGAGGGCCGCGCGTCGGCAAAGGCCGGCCGACGCGACCGGCGGGCGGCCGCGCCGGTTCGCAGGCGGGACTGCTTTCGTCTTGGCACCGGCGGTCGATCGCGGCAGGGTCGCCCGCGAGACCGACAGCAACCCGACAGGTGAGGAATGACCGAAGATCCGCGACAGGTCGTCGAAGAGGAGCTGGCCCGCGGCCTTCCCTCGCGCGACCACCTGCCAGAGCATCTGCGGCCGGTGCTGGAACGCCACTGCGCCAACCTCGTCGGGCTGGCCGCCGCGCTGCAGGCGGCGGGCAATGATCGCGATACGGTACGCGAGGTGGTGGGCAAGCTGGTGCGCACCTATGAGGCCGACCTGATCGCGGCGCTGGAGACGCGCTGATGGCGAAATTCTCGACCTTCAAGCCGGATGACGAATCCGGCCGCCTGGCCGCGCTGCACCGCTATGAAATCCTCGACACCCCGTCCGAGAAGGAGTTCGACGACATCGTCGCGCTGGTGAAGACGGTCTTCCGCACCGACTTCGCCGCCGTGACCCTGATCGACGCCGACCGCCAGACGGTCAAGGCCTCGGCCGGCCTCGACATGCCCGATTGCGACCGGGCGGACTCCTTCTGCACCCACACCATCCGCACGGCGGAACCGCTGCAGGTGCCCGATGCGCTGACCGATCCGCGCTTCGTGACCAGTTCCTTCGTCACCGGCAGGCCGGGGCTGCGCTCCTATCTCGGCGCGCCGCTGATGACGCCCGACGGCTATAACGTCGGCGCGCTCTGCGTCTTCGACACCCGCCCGCGCAGCTTCACCCCGCAGGAGGCCGAGGTGCTGCAGAACTTCGCGCGGGTCGTCGTCTCGCAGATGGAACTGCGGCAGACCGCGCGGCGCGACGGGCTGACCCGCGCGCTCAGCCGCCGCGCCTTTCAGGACCGGGTCGAGGCGGCGGTCGCGGGCGAACCGGCCCCTGACGCGGCCTCTGCCGAGGCGGTGCGGACGGCGAGCCTGATCCTTGTCGACATCGACCATTTCAAGCGGATCAACGACACCTATGGCCATCCGGCGGGCGACAGGGTCCTCTGCGCCGTCGTCGACAGCATGACGGCGCAGGTGCGCCGCACCGATGCCCTGGGCCGGGTGGGGGGCGAGGAATTCGCGCTGCTGCTGCCCGACACGGGGCAGGAGGCCGCGATGGCGCTGGCCGAACGGCTGCGCGCCGCGGTGGCCGGCCAGCCGATCCCGGCGATCGGGCTGGAACCGCCGACGATCAGCCTCGGCGTCGCGGAACTGCGGCGGGGCGAGACCGCCGAGGCCTGGTTCGCGCGGGCAGACCGCGCGCTCTACGCCGCCAAGCGCGGCGGCCGCAACCGCGCGGTGGCGGCAGAGGAGCGGGCGGGGTGAGCCGCGCCCCAGAGGAACGCGTCCTTGCGGCCTTGGCCAGGATTGGCGAAGCGCGTGGAAAGTTTATTCCGCTGGCGGTATTTCGGAAGGCATTTCCTGAGCCATCCAAGATCCTTGCCCCATCGCAACAGATCTATGTGGTGCTTTCACAGGGCACACCGTTGGAAAGCGCTTCACCGTCCATTCTGGCGACTGCGCTCACAAACGTTGCAATCCGACAGCTCACACGCGCGCGCTACTTTTCCCTCATCCGGCTCACCCGTGAAATAGGAATGATCAATTATGATCGCCCGTTGGGAATGGAGGAGATATTGACGCTGCTGCAAGTGGATGGGGACGGCGTCTTAGGCTACGATGAAAACATGACCTTCTTGTTCTATCTTGACTACGATAATTCAGGGCGCGTTATTGAGTTAGAGTACCCGAAGAACTACATAAATTGAACAAGGCTCACTTCAAAGGCCAAGCCACCGATCGAAGCGAGAAGTTGGAGGCATGACCACCCTGGGAGCACGAGATGACCACCGACTCCCATACCGACTGGTGCCCCTATCACGAACTGCCCGGCTTTACGGAACTGCTGTTGGAAGAGAGCTATGTTCTGGAAATCTCTTGTCGCCCCGAAGGAGTATGCATTCGAGTCGAGCTCGCACTGCTGATGGGGCATCCCAAGTATTCGCCACCCGCAGCCGACGAGCGCCATTGCTATAAGATGGGCGAAATACGTTTTGCGGCGCCACGAGAGGTGTGCTTGAGCGTGAAGCGTTGGGCTGTTTTCTTTGACGCGAGCGAAGAAGCCGATCTTGGAAATATTGACGCCTTCGTTTGGCTTAACGAGAGGCATTTCCTTGAAGGCGATTGGGGAAAGCTGGACCTGAGATCGAGCGCGCCCTCAATCTCGCTGACGTAGCTTCTGCGAAGCGCCGCGCGAGACTCGTTGGTAGCAGCCGCGGCCGGCGAATGGGCTGGCGGACGAGGATACGATCTGCCGGCCCTTCGGCGCGAGGAGAGACGCCCCTCAGCCGAAGACCGCCGCCAGCGGCATCCGCTGACCGAGCGCGAAGCCCTGCGCTTTGTCGATGCCCTCGGCCGCCAGCGCGGGCACGAGGTCCGGCCGGTCCACCTGTTCGGCGACGACGGTCATCCCGGCCTTCGCCGCATAGTCCCGCACCTGCCGCACGATCAGCTGGTCGTGGCTGCCCGGCTGCAGGCAGTCGCGCATGAAGCTGCCATCGAGCTTCAGGCAGTCCACCGGCAGGTTGCGCGCCCGCCAGAAGTTCGACCGCCCGGTGCCGAAATCGTCCAGCGCGATCCGGCAGCCCATCCGCCGCAGCCGGGCCAGCAGGTCGCAGGCCCGGTCCGGCGCCGACAGGGCCGCGCTCTCGGTCAGTTCGAACTGCAGCCGCTGCGGCGGGACGCCCGAGCCGCGCAGCATTGCCTCGACCCCGTCGCCGCCGGCACCGCTGACGGTGACCGAGGACAGGTTGATCGACAGGTCCACCTCGGGATGCGCGGCCAGATCGGCGGCATGGCCGAGGACGCGCGCCACGATGGCGAGGTCCAGCGCCGGCATCAGCCCCTGACCCTCGGCCTGCTGGACCGCGTCCGAGGTGGGCAGCAGCGCCCCGTCCGGCAGCCGCAGCTCGACCAGCACCTCGTATTCCCGGCGAAGGTTCGGACCCTGCAGGGCGACGATCGGCTGCGCGATCAGGTCGAAGCTGCAGGCGCTGATCGCCCGCGCCAGCAGGGCATGTTCCAGCGGCTGGACGGCCGGGGCCGGCATCAGCCCCGCGCCCTGCCCATCGCCGGCCCGTCGGGCGCGGCAGGTCCTGCGGGGCGCGGCCCCGGCGGCGCCCCCGTTCCGGGCCGGATGGTCGGAACCTGCGCGCGCAGGCACAAGCGGATCATTGCAGTCTCCTGGCGCGGTCCCCGCACGGGCGGCTCGACGTTCTTCTCACCCTTCATGTCCCGATTGCAAGCCGCGCTCAACCGCCCCCGCGCGAGGCGCGCATGCCCGCACGGGTGTCGTCCCCCGCCATCTGGTTGTGCATCTGTTCGAACAACCGGAAGGCCTGCGCGCGCTTGCCCGCGTTCAGATAGGCATAGGCCCGCAGCACGCCCAACCCGCGGTTGAGCCCGCCCTGCATCTCGTCCAGCGCGTCGAGATAGCCGATGGTGCGCAGGTAATCCTGCCGGTCGTAGGAGGCAACGGCCCGCTGGGTCAGGATCTGTCCCTCGACCGCGCGGCGCTGTTCCAGGGTGAAGTTGGTGGCGGCGGCGATCTTGGCCGCCTCGTTGGTCATTTCCATGTCCAGATAGGACAGCGCCATGCCATAGCGCGCATCGCGCGCCATCGCGGCCGGGACGCGCCCCTGCGCCACGGCGGCGAAAGAGCTCAGCGCCTCCATCGGCCGGTCGAGGTTGAGGCTGCACCAGCCGCGTTCGTTCAGCAGGTCGAGCGAGCGGGGCTGCGGCGTCAGGGCGAGGCAGCGCTGCCATGCCCCGGCCGAGGCCGCGGCCCGCATCTGCCCCAGCCGCGGATCGCCCGACACCGGCAGCCGGCCCCAGGCGGTCGCGGGCATCGGGATGGCGCCGCCGGCATTGCCCGGGGCCGGCGCCGGGGCGCGGGCCGAGGACTGGCCCGCAGACTGGCCCGAAGACTGGCCCGACGACTGGGCCGAAGGCGCGGCACGGCGCGGCGCGGGATCCGCAGCCGCGGCCTGGCGCGACGCACCCGGGCGGGCGGCGGGCGCCGTGGCCGGGGCGGCGGTCGTCACCGTCGCCTCGCCCCGCCCGGCGCGCAGTTGCTGTTCCAGGTCGGCCAGCGCCGCCTCCTGCCCGGGAAAGCGCGACGCGGCCTCGGCGAACATCGCGTCCAGCTGGTCCAGGGGCGCGACGGGGTCGGCCTTCTGCAGCGTCGCATAGACGTCGGGGAAGGCCGGGCAGGTGGCGACGATGGAACGGTAGGCGCCAAGGGCCTGCGCCCCCTGCCCCGATTTCTGCTGCGCCTCGGCCAGCCGCCAGACATTGTTGATCCGGTCGCAGCGGGTCAGCGCCGGCGTGGTGCGGGCCAGTTGCGCCGCCCGCGCCGGATCGCTGTCCACGATGCTGTCGAACTGCTGCTGCGCCCGCGCCGTGGCCAGCAGGCTGCGCATGTCGGCGGGCGGCACCCAGTCGGCGAAGCGCGCCTGCGTCGCGGTGATCAGCGCCTGCGCCTCGTCCAGCTGGCCCGAGGCGATCAGGCGGTAGATCTGGTCGATCTCGGCGGTGGGGGTGGCCTCGGCCTCGATCCGGCTCAGGTCGGCGGGCGGCGTCCAGTCGGGATAGATCTGGCGCAGCCGCTGCAATTCGGCCTGCACGGAACTCTGGTCGCCCTGCTGCACGTAATAGCGCAGCGCGGCGAGGTCGGAAGTCGAGGGCGCCGATTGCGCCACGGCCGGCCCCGCCAGCAGCGACAGCGCCAGAACCAGCGGCGCGACCGCACCGCGCCCGCGGATCAGATCGGAACGCATGCCGGGAATCCTTCAAGCTGGGCGATCAGCACGAACAGGTGCAGCGTCGCGGGATAGTAGGGCTGGTCGATGGTGAACAGCGGGATCGGCAGGCCCGTGCCGGATGCGGGCGCGGCACAGCGGGAAAGCCCGGCGATCGCGGCATAGCCGGAATGGGGGCTGCGTTCCTGCACCGCGCCCGTCAGCGCGTCCATGACCGTGGGCGTGGCGTCGCCCCCGGCCATCGCCGCGGCATAGGCGGCGGCGAAGCGCGCCACCAGCGGGTGCCCGCCCTGCCCGCTCAGGCACAGATACAGCGGCAGGCGCATCGCCTCGTATCCCGCATTGGCCGAAAACCCCGCGGGCGGCGGCTGCCAGCCGGCCTCGGTCGCCAGCGCCCAGTCGGGCGCCAGCCCGCGCGCGGCAAAGGCACCCAGCTGGCGCAGCGCCGCCTCGGCCGCCTGCACCAGCCGCGGCCGGTCGAATTCGGTGCCGAGTTCGGTCATCAGGCGGGGCATCCAGTAGGAGGGGTTGAAGATCACCCCTTCCGGCCGGTCGAAGCCCTCGGCCCCCGGCAGCATCAGCAGCGCGCCCGGCTCGGCGGGCAGCGGGCGCAGGCAGACCTCGTCCAGCGCGGCGGCGATGGCCGCGGCCCGGCCCCGGGCCTCGGGCAGGCCGAAGGGCTCGGCACCCGCGGCCAGCGCCCAGGCATAGAACAGATCGCCATCCGAGGCGTTGTTCAGATCCTCGACCGGCGGCGTCGCCTCGGCCCGCCAGCGCCAGGCCAGAAGTCCGTCGCCCCGGATGGCGAGGTTCGCCTCGGTCCAGGTGTAGATGCGGCGGAACGCGTCGCCATCGCCGAAGCGGGTGGCGAGGTACAGCCCGTAGCCCTGGCTTTCGGAATGGCTGGCGCCTTCCTGATAGGCGTCCACCACCCGGCCATCCGCCGTCAGGTTCGCGGTCTTCCACGCCTGCCACGCCGTGTTCAGCGGCGCGAGCGTCGGCGCCTCGCCGGTTTGTGCCGGCGCCGCGCGCGGCGCCAGGCCCAGCCCGGCCGGGATCAGGGACAGCGAGGCGCAGATCATGCCGCGACGGTTCATCCGTGGTTCCCCTTTCCGCGTGTCAGCCGCACGAAGGCGATGGCCGGCAGCACCGACAGCAGCGCCAGCCCCACCAGCACCGCCGTGTAATAGGCCGGCCCCCAGGAGGCGAAGTTGCCCACCACCGCCAGCAGGTTGGCCCGGGTCACCGGCCCCTGCAACTGCGGCGCGGGCCGCGGCGGCCAGCTGGTCCAGCTGCCATCCTCCAGCCACAGCGCGACCTCGGCACCGTTCGCGGCGCGGTCGTGGCGGAAGCGGTCGAAGGCAAGCGCCGCCGCGGACGCATCCTCGCCCGAGCGCAGGACCAGCGACCATTGCCCCGGCTGCCCCTCTGCCGGGGCCAGCAGCACCGCCCGGGCCGAACGGCCCGCGATCCAGTCGGCCAGCGGTTCGGCATCGGGCACCACGGTGTTCCAGATCGGCTCCACCACCGCGCGGGGGGACCAGCGCGGCCCGGGCGCAGGCTCGGCTTCGGCCGCGGCGGTATCGGCGCCGGAGGGGGCGGCCTGCTGCAGGGTGAACCCGGTCGGCTGCGTGGCGGGCTGCGACGGGGTGGATGCCGCGGGCGCAGGCAGCACCTCGATCACGCCTTCCAGCACCTGCAGGATCTGCTGGCGGCTCAGCGCGGCGCGGTCCGGCAGGCGCGACAGGTCCTGCGGCACCTGCCCGACGACCAGCGTCTGCGGCTCGGGCGGCGGCGGGGTTTCCGCCGCCAGCTGCGCCTGGAACGGCAGCGCCAGCGTCCCGCTGTCCGACATCGGGCCGACCTGTCCGCCGCCGATCGACAGCAGGTCGTCCTGGCTGTCGCCAAGGTTCATCGGCGGGCTCGGCGGCACCGACAGCGTGCTGTCCCCGAGGATGGCCAGCATGTCGGTTTCCCGCGCCGGGCATTCCAGCGTCGGCGGGTCGCCGGGCACCACCATCTCGAACGACACGCGGTTCTCGCCGCCCTGCAGCAGGTTCGCCGGAAAGCGCACGCGCAGGGGCGGCAGCACCGCACCCCCCTGCAAGTCCAGCGGCAGCAGGCTGATCGTCTCGCCATTGACCTTGACCAGCAGGATCGAGCCGTCGGGCAGGCCCGCACCATAGCCATAGCGCAGGTTCAGCGTCGCCCGCTGCGAGGCCAGCAGCATCCAGTCGTCCGGCAGGCGGAACGGCACCTCCGCATCGGCATAGCGGGTGTTGCGCACGATCAGCGGCTGGCCCAGATCGGCGAAGCTGACCTCGCGCCCCGGTTCCAGCAGCGGCAGCACCGGCTTCGCCACCTCCGGCCCCAGACCCTGCGCCAGCAGCCGGTCCAGCCCGTCGCCCTCGGTCACGCGCAGGATCAGCGCGCCCTGCGCGTTGCGCAGGAAGCGGATCGAGGCGGTCGTGCCCTGTTCGATGGAAATGCCGACGCGCCGGCCCGCCCCCTGCACCGGGTCATAGGGGCTCAGAACCCGGACCTCGGGCATCTGCGGCAGGATGGCGCGCACCGCCTGCATCACCGTGCCCAGCGTGGCGGGGTCCACCCCCGGCTGCATCCGCACCTCCACCGGCAGGCCGCGGCTGACGGCATTGGTCGCCAGCACCCGGAAACTGTCGGCGGCCAGCGGCACGTCCCCCGCGGCGAGGCTGACGCCGCTGCGCATCATGTCGATCTCGGTCCAGACGCCGAAGCTCGCCTCGGGGCCGCAGAAGATGCGGTGATGCTGGGTCAGGTCCAGCAGGATGCGGTTCACGCCCGGCACCAGCGCGTCGCCGGGAATGGCGATCTGGCCCCAGCCGTCCTGCTGGTCCAGCGGGAAGGTGCCCGCCTCGGTATCGTTGACGCGGACGACCAGCCGCGACTGCTGCGGCAGCAGGTTGATCCCCGACCGCAGCACCAGATCCAGCGTGCCGGGGATCGCCGCGCCATCGGGCAGGACCAGCGTCATGTCCTGCTGCACCGTCTCGCCGGTCAGGCGCAGGATGGCATCCTGCGGCAGGCTGGCGCCCATCGTCACCCGCCCCTCCGGCAGGCCGGGCGGCAGGCCGAAGCCAAGCCGCCAGTCGCCGCTGCCGGCTGCCGGAACCGGCGCGGCGGCGTCGCGGCGGACGGCGCCGATGCCGGGCAGCGGCCCCGTGGCCGGAGGCGTCACGGCGGGAGGCGTCGCGGTCGGCGCGGCGTCGGCTGAGTCGGCATCGGCGGCATCCGCCGCGGGCGTGGCGGCGGTGCCGGGCGATGCGGGATCGGCCGCTGGCAGGTCGGGCAGCAGGATCGTCGGCGATCCCGCCTCGCCCTCTTGCGCCGCGGCCGGCCCGGCCGCCAGCAGCGGTGCCAGCATCAGCGCCGCCAGCGCGGCCTTCGGCAAGTGCACGACCCCGGTCATGCCGCCCCCCCGCCCGCGGCCGCCGCGACGGGCGGCGATGTATCCTCGACGAAGTCGCGGCCGAAGGCGACCAGATGCGCCGGCTGCTGCTGGCGCGGGGCCACCGCCGCCTTGCGGCGCCGGGCCGGTTCGCCCACATAGTCGCGGAAGGTCAGGGGCAGGCTGCGGATCGCGAGCCAGGCGATATACAGCAGCCCGCGCGTCAGGCCGACTCCGGCCCGCGTATCCTCGCGCATCTTTTCCCAGACATCGCTGTTGCCGAAGATCAGGAAGGCCACCGCCTCGCGCGCCGTCATCGGCTGGTCGGGCGGGAACAGCAGGCGCAGGGCGATGGTGCCGCCCTCCTCCTTGGTGCTGCGGATCACGCCGCGCACCGGCCGTTCCAGATGCCGCGCATCGGGAAAGCGCGGCACGAAGCTGACCATGTCCCCGACCGCGACGCCCGCCCCCGCCAGATGCCGGGGCACCACCACCTGCGCGCCCGAGGTCGAGGCATCGATGATCGTCGCCTGCACCGCCTGCGACCCGGCCAGCGTCACCTCGGCCGGGACCTGCATCGCGATCCGGGGCGAGGCGCGGCGCTGCTGCTTTTCGCAGGTCGCGCGCAGCGACAGCGACACCAGCAGGAAGTTGAACACCGCCCAAGCCCCCACGACCTGCAGCACGGCGCGGTCGCCGGGGAAGGCGATCCAGCGCCCGATGGCCAGCAGCACCCCCGCCAGCATCAGCCCGAACAGCGCCAGCAGCGGGCCGTAGACCGGCGAGATGAAGTCGCTGTCCAGCGTCTCGTCCTTCGCGGTCACGTTGAACCGCGCCGCGCGCGGGCGGCGGAAGGTCTGCACGATGGCGCGGAACAGATAGGGCGCCTGCGCCACCTCGTAGACCTCGGATACCAGCGGCCAGCGGAAGCGCGAGAAGATCGCGTTCTGCGTCAGGAAGCTGAGGATCATGTAGGTGCCGGTATAGGCCGCGGCCTCCTGGATCGTGGCCACGAAGATCTCGATCCCGAAGATCAGATAGACCAGCGGCGCCAGCAGATAGACCAGCCGGATGACCGGGAAGAACCAGAAGCTCATCGAGTTCAGGTAGCACAGCCGCTGCCGCAGCCCGAGCCCCTTGCGCATCAGCGGGTTCTTCAGGAGCAGCATCTGCATCATGCCGGTGGCCCAGCGTCCGCGCTGCTGGATGAAGGACGAAAAGGTTTCGGGCTGCAGCCCGGCGATCATCGCGCGGTTCAGGTAGAGGCTCTTCCAGCCGCGCGAATGGATTTCCAGCGCGGTTTCGGCATCCTCGGTGATGGTCTCGCCGGCGAAGCCGCCCACGTCGTCCAGCGCCTTGCGCCGCAGCACCGCCGCCGAGCCGCAGAAGAACGCCCCGCCCCAGCGGTCGAGCCCGCGGTGGATCAGCCCGTAGAACATCTCGTTTTCCGGCGGGCATTTCGCCGAGAAGCCGACATTGCGCTCGATCGGGTCCTTGTTGATGAAGAAGTGCGGCGTCTGCACCAGGAACAGCTTCGGGTCCTGCCGGAAATAGCCGACCGTCCGGGCGAGGAAATCGCGCGACGGCACGTGGTCGGCGTCGAAGACCACCACCAGTTCGCCGTCGAGCCGGGCCAGCGCGGCGGACATGTTGCCGGCCTTCGCATGTTCGTTCTTCGCCCGGGTCGAGTAGATGATCCCCAGTTCCGCGCACAGCGCCTGCAGTTCCGCCCGCCGTTCCCGCGCCCGCGCCGCCAGCGTCAGGTCCGACGAGTTGCAGCGCTGGTCGGTGCCGCCATCGTCGCACAGCACCACGCGGCGCTTGGCGGTGGGGTAGATCATGTTCTTCGCCGCCGACAGCGTCACGCTCAGCATCTCGGTCGGTTCGTTGTAGGACGGCACGAGGATGTCCACCGTCGGCAGATCGGCCACATCGGTGATGCTGGGCGGCACGAAGCGCCGGGTCGGGTCGGCCACGAGGAAGGCGTTCAGGAAGAACACCGCGATCGAATAGGTCTCGATCGCCAGCAGCAGCACCGCGAAGGTGAAGGAAAAGCTCAGCCCCGGATCGGGCAGGGTGCTGGTCACCCGCCACAGCCAGTAACGCAGCACGATCACGCTGCCCACCGCCAGCAGGATGAACCGCGGCCAGCCGCGCCGGGCATAGGGCTTGACCAGCACCACGATCACCAGCGCCACGAAGGACACGCACAGCTGCGTGGCCAGCGAGGTGGGCGCGCTGATCAGCACGAGGATCGGCACCAGCAGGACGATCCAGGTCGCGAGCAGCAGAAACGAGGTCATCCGGGCCATGCGCAATAAGTCCTTACCTGTCGGGCAGCGGCCCGGCGAGCGGCGACAGCAGCCGGCTGCCGGTCTGCCCCGCCAGCCCGCTGCGCCGGCCGTATCCGATCGTTTCGGCGCGGATCGGCGACAGGGCCGCCGTCGAGTCGCCGTTCACGCAGTTGCGCAGCACCGCGTCCAGCCCGTTCATGCCCTGCGGGATCAGCCGTTCGCCGCCGTCGAACCGGCGCATCGCCAGCACGCAGACGGTGGTCGCGCCATAGCTTTCCTGCACCCAGCTGTAGGTGCCCAGTTCGTCGGTGCCGATAACGAAATCCGATTCCGTCACCTTGTCGAAGGGGGCCGGGAACCCGCCGATGCGCCGGCGCAGCGCGTCGAACTGCAGCCGGCCGGGCGCCTCGCGCCCCGGGGCGAAGGCGCGCAGGATCAGCGCGTTGTCGCCCTGAACGGCGGTGTTGTTCGGAAGGGCCACGACCTGTTCCCGTTCGGCGCCCACGACGCGTTCCATCGTCAGGATGCTGCCGGGCGCGTTCACCCACACCCGCCCGGCGGGAACCGCCTGAAAGGTGGTCACCCGGCGCGCGAAAGGGTCCGACAGATCGGTCGTCCCGTTGCTGCCGCAGGCCGCGACAAGCCACAGCAATGCCACGGCAGCGATCCGTCCGCTGCGAGACGTGCAACGCATGCCTGTCTCCTTGTGCCTCGGGCCGCCCTTGTGCGGACGTCCTCCGACCCCTTGTACCGGGGTCTTATCTCGTTGACTGCACCCGGCAAGAGTAGATGATTCAAGAACTAATCAATAAGTTGGACCGATTTGCGGCACCATGGCGGCATTCTTGCCGCAGTGCCGAAGGGCGGTCTTTCCCGCGACCCGACCCCTCCTGCCCGCCCCCTGTCACAAAGACTTGATGTTGGCGGCGTACTCCGGCGGCGAACGCAGAAGGGACTCATCATGAAACACATTCTTCTTGCTACGTCCGCCCTCGTCGCCGTCGCCGGTGCCTCGATGGCGCAGGATCTGCCTCAGGCCGGCACCGAATGGTTCACCGATGCCGAGGCCGCGCTCGCCGCGCGCCTGGAAACCCAGCCGATCACCGCGCGCGCCAAGAACGTGATCCTGTTCACGGCCGACGGCAACGGCGTCGGCACCAACTACGCCATCCGCCTGTTCTCGGGTCAGCTGGAAGGCGGGCTTGGCGACGACTACGTCCAGCCGCAGGAAACCCTGCCCTATTCGGCGCTGGTGAAGACCTATTCGTCGAACGGCCAGACCCCGGACTCCGCCCCCACCGCCATGGCGATGAACTCGGGCGTCAAGGGCAAGAACGGCATGATCAACGTCATGGACACCGTCGCCGTCGGCGACTGTGCCGCGGGCGCCGAGGCCGGCACCAAGACCTTCGCCGAGATCGCGTCGGAAATGGGCAAGTCGGTCGGCGTCATCTCGACCGCGCGCATCACCCACGCCACCCCGGCGGCCGTCTATGCCCGCACCGTCAACCGGGACTGGGAAGACAACTCGCTGCTGCCCGAGGGCTGCACCCAGAAGGACATCGCCGACCAGCTGATCGACCAGATGAAGGCGGGCGTGATCGACATCGCGCTCGGCGGCGGCCGCCAGCACTTCCTGCCCACGGAAACCACCGATGTGGAAGGCAAGGCCGGCAAGCGCACCGACGGCCGCGACCTGACCGCCGAGGCCACCGAGGCCGGCGCGCAGGTGGTCTTCGGCGACGAGGATTTCGCCGCGCTGACCATGGGCGACAACGCCCCGGTCCTGGGCCTCTTCGAAGCCAGCCACATGAAGTACGAATATGACCGCACCGGCGAACCCTCGCTGGCGGAAATGACCGAGGCGACGATCAACGCGCTGTCCTCGAACGAGGAAGGCTACTACATCTCGATCGAGGCCGGCCGCGTCGACCACGCCAACCACGAAGGCAACCTCTACCGCGTCCTGACCGACGGCAAGGCCTTCGCCGACGCCATCGCCAAGGCGATGGAACTGACCAACCCGGAAGAAACGCTGATCATCGTCACCGCCGACCATGAACACGCGATCGCCTTCAACGGCTATTGCGGCCGCGGCTCGAAGATCAACGGCCTGTGCATGGGCGAGAACGAGCAGGGCACCGAACACACCGGCGAGCCGAACCTCGGCGATGACGGCAAGCCCTACACCGTCGTCAACTACCTGAACGGCGCCGGTGCGGTCGTGACCGAACAGGCCGACGGCACCTGGTCGGGCAGCCGCCCGGACCTGACCGAGGAAGAAGCGACCGATCCGGACTATGTCCAGCAGGCGCTGATCCCGCTGTCGTCGGAAACCCACTCGGGCGAGGACGTCGCCGTCTTCGCGCGCGGCCCCTGGGCGCATCTGTTCCGCGGCGTGATCGAGCAGAACGAGATCTTCCACGTGATGAACTACGCGGTCCACGCCGAATAAGGCCCGCGACCATCTGACAGGGCCCCGGAGCGATCCGGGGCCCATTCCTTTGTGACGTTGTCACGGTCCTTTGGCAGACTGCCGCCGTGTCACCGCCGCGCGCCCCCCGATCTGCCGGGGGCCGCCGCCCGTGAGAAGGAGGGTTCCATGAACCGCCGTCACCTCTTGTCCGTCCTGCCCGCCCTCGCCCTCGCCGCGCCGCTGCGCGCCGCCGAAGAGCCGATCCGCCTGCGCGAGCTGTACGAGAAGGACCTCAGCTTTTCCGACATCGCGCTGGATGCCGAAGGGCGGCGCATCCCGATCTGGGGCTTCATGGCCCCGCCGCTGAAGGCGGATTCCGTCTTCTTCGTCCTGACCAACCGGCCGATGGCCGTCTGTCCCTTCTGCGAACCCGGCATGCCCTGGCCCGACGACATCCTTGCCGTCTATGCCAAGCGCATCGTCGATGTCGTGCCCTTCAACGTGCCGATCGTGGTCGAGGGCGTGCTGGAGCTGGGCGATTACGTTGACCCGGAACTGGGCTTCTATTCCAAGGTCCGGCTGGCCGATGCCACCTTCCGCCGCGTCTGAACCCGCCGGGTCCCGCACCGCGCCGGGGCCCGCCGCGCCCGACCTGCTGGTCGAGGCGCTGCAGGTCCGCGACGGCGGCGGGCGCGTGCTGCTGGCCATCGACCGGCTGACGCTGCGCGCCGGGCAGTCGCTGGCGGTGCAGGGGCCGTCCGGCGCCGGCAAGTCGACGCTGCTGCATGTGCTGTCCGGCCTGATCCGCCCCGCCACGGGCCGGGTGGTCTGGGGCGGCACCGACATCGCCGCGCTGTCCGAACCGGCCCGCGCCGCCTTTCGCCGCAACCGGCTGGGCCTGATCTTTCAGGACTACAACCTGTTCGAGGAACTTCCCGCGCTCGGCAATGCCGCACTGGCCGCGGCCTTCGCCCCGGCGCGCGACCGCGCCGCGCTGCGCGACCGGGCGGCGGGCTGGCTCGACCGGCTGGGCCTGGGCGCGGCGGGGGGCCGCACCGTCGCCTCGTTCTCGGGGGGGGAACGGCAGCGCATCGCCGTCGCCCGGGCGCTGGCCGCCGATCCGCCGGTGATCCTCGCCGACGAGCCGACGGCCAGCCTCGACCGTGCCGCGGCCGACGCGCTTGGCGCCGATCTGGCGCGGCTGGCGCGGGATGGCGGGCGCACGCTGGTGGCGGTGACCCATGACCCGGCGCTGGCCGGGCTGTTGCAGCGGCGGCTGGCCATCGCCGATGGCCGGGTGGTGGAGGACAGCGATGCGTGAGATTTGGGCGGGCCTCTCCCCCGACCTGCAGGACGCGCTGATCGCGCTGGCGCTGCTGGCGCCGGGGCTGGCGGCCGGGGCGCTGGTGCTGCGCGGGCTGGCGCCCTTCGGGCTGGTGCGGGCGATGCTGCGCCGCTTTGCCTGGGTCAACCTGCTGTTCGTGCTGCTGATCGCGGTGTCTGTCGGGCTGGGCGTCGGGCTGGTGGCGCAGGAACGCGGGCTGCGGCAGGGCTCTGCCCGCGCCGCCGAGGGCTTCGACCTGATCGTTGCCGCCCCGGGCAGCGAGGTGACGGTGATGCTGGCCGCGGTCTATCTGCAACCCTCGGACATGGCGCTGCTGACCGGTGCGCAATATGACGAGATCGCCACCGCCGAGGGCGTGGCCTTCGCCGCCCCCATCGCCTTCGGCGACAGTGTCGACGGTGCGCCGGTGGTGGGCACCACCCCCGATTTCGTCACCCATCTGGCCGGCGATCTTGCCGAGGGCAGCATCTTCGCCACCGAGGCAGAGGCGGTCGCGGGCGCCTTCGCCCCCGTCGGCCCCGGCGACAGCTTCACCCCCGCGCATGGCCATGGCGCGGCGGCCGAGGGCGAGGCCCATGCCGGGTTCAGCTATACCGTCACCGGCCGCATGGCCCCGACCGGCAGCCCCTGGGACCGGGCGGTGCTGGTCCCGGCGGAAAGCGTCTGGTCGGTGCACGGGCTGGCCAACGGCCATGCGCCCGGCGACGACCGCATCGGCCCGCCCTATGACCCGGTCTATATGCCGGGCACGCCGGCGGTTCTGGTCCGCGCCACCGAATTGTGGGGCAATTACGCGCTGAAATCCCGCTTCACCCGCAGCGACATGATGGCCTTCTTCCCCGGCACGGTGCTGGCGCAGCTGCACGGGCTGATGGGCGAGGTGCGCGCCGCGATGTCGGCGCTGGCCACGCTGACGCAGGTTCTGGTCACGCTGTCGGTGCTGATCGGGCTGGTGATCCTCGTCCGGCTGATCGCCCGCAGCCTTGCCGTGCTGCGGGCGCTCGGCGCGCCGGTCCGCTTCGTCTTCGCCGTGGTCTGGAGCTATTCGGCCGCGCTGATCCTGACCGGGGCGGCGGCGGGGCTGGTGCTGGGCCTCGGCGCGGCGCGGGCGCTGGCGGCGCTGATCACCGTCCGGACGGATGTGCTGGTGACCGCACGGCTCGGCTGGTCCGAACTTCACCTCGTCGCGGGCTTCGTCAGCCTGACGCTGATCCTCGCGCTGCTGCCCGCCTGGGCCGCGATCCGCCGTCCCGTTCTTGCCGATCTTCGCAACTGAAGGAGTTGTCCATGCGACTGCCGATCACCACGCTCGCCCTTCTCGCCGCGCTGGCGACTCCCTTGGCCGCACAGGAGCATGACCATCACGACGACCATGTGGCCGAGGCCGATGGCCTGCGCGTCGTCCATGCCTGGACGCCCGCGCGCGGTGCCGGCGACGAGGCGCTGATCTATATGGATGTCGAAAACCGGACGGATGCCGAGGCTATGCTGACCGGTGGCGAGGCGATGGGCCAGGAACTGGCGCTGGTGGGCTTTACCTATGGCGCCTCGGGCGAGGTCTGGACCGTGCTGCCGGGCCTGCCCGTCCCGCCCGGCGGCGAGGTCGAACTGGCCCCCCGCGTGCTGGCGCTGCGCCTGCCCCGCCTGGCCGAACCGCTGGTCGAGGGCGAGGAGCTGGAGATCGAGGTCGAATTCGGCGGCACCCATCTGCACGCCCATGCCGAAATCGGCGCGTCCTCGGCCACCGCCCACAGCCATGCGGGCCACAACCACTGACGAGGGTCGTCGCGGCGCTCAGTCGCGCGCGTCGGCGAGGATGGCGAGGAAGGCCGCGCCGAAACGGTCGGCCTTCTGTTCGCCCATGCCCGGCAGGCGGGCGAGGTCGGACAGGCTGCCGGGGCGGCGTTCGGCGATCTGGCGCAGCGTGGCATGGCTGCAGGACAGCGGCTTGCCGGTGCCGTCCTCGCCCCGCGACAGGGCGACGGCCGCCTCGGCCAGCCGGTCGAACAGCGCGCCCTCGGGCCGCCCCGCCAGCCGCAGCCGCGCCGGATGCATCTGCTCCGCCGCCCCCGCGATCACCTCGAGGAAGGTGGCCCCGTAGGTCTGCAGCTTTTTCGCGCCGACGCCGGTGATGCCCGCCATCCGGTCCAGCGTCTGGGGCCGCGTTTCCGCCATCTCGATCAGGGTGCGGTCGGTGAAGACCACATAGGCCGGCACGCCCTGCGCCTCGGCCAGGGCGCGGCGCTTGGCCTTCAGCGCCGACAGCAGCGGCGCATCCTCTTCCGCCACCAGCGCGTGCACCACCGGGCCGCGCCGGGCGGCCAGCGTGTCGCGGCGCAGGGTGACGGCGGCCTCGCCCCGCAGCACCGGGCGGGCGTTGTCGGTCATCCGCAGCGCGCCGTGACGGTCGGGATCGGGGCGGACGAGGTCATGGCCCATCATCTGCCGGAACACCGCCTGCCATTGCCCGCGCGGCAGATCGCGCCCGACGCCGAAGGTGGGCAGCGCGTCATGGCCGCGCTCGCGCACCTTGTCGGTGGCATTGCCGGTCAGGATGTCGATCAGGTGTCCCGCGCCGAAACTTTCCTGCGTCCGCAGGATCGCGGACAGCGCCTTGCGCACCGCCTCGGTCCCGTCGAAGGTGTCGGGCGGGCTGTCGCAGATGTCGCAGTTCCCGCAGGGTGCCGCCTGTTCGCCGAAATAGCCCAGCAGGCGCTGGCGGCGGCAGGCCACCGCCTCGGCCAGACCCAGCAGCGCGTTCAGCCGCGCATGGTCGGCGGCCTTGCGGTCGGGCGGGGCCAGCCCCTCGTCGATCTGGGTGCGGCGATAGCGGATGTCGTCGGCGCCATACAGCGTCAGCGTCTCGGCCGGCGCACCGTCGCGGCCGGCGCGGCCGATTTCCTGGTAATAGGCCTCGATGGATTTCGGCAGGTCGGCATGGGCGACCCAGCGGATGTCGGGCTTGTCGATGCCCATGCCGAAGGCGACGGTCGCCACCACGATCAGCCCGTCCTCGCGCTGGAACCGCCCCTCCACCTCGCGCCGCGACTCCGGGTCCATGCCGCCGTGATAGTGGCAGGCGGCATGGCCCTCGGCCCGCAGCGCCTGTGCCAGAACCTCGGTCTTGGCCCGGGTGCCGCAATAGACGATGCCCGACTGCCCGCGCCGGTCGGCGGCGAAGCGCAGGATCTGCGCGCGCGGACCGTCCTTGGCCGCGAAGGCCAGATGGATGTTCGGCCGGTCGAAGCCGCGCAGGAAGGTGTCGGGCGCCGCACCGTCGAACAGCCGTGCGACGATCTCGGCCCGCGTCTCCTCGTCGGCGGTGGCGGTGAAGGCGGCCAGCGGCACGCCGAGCGTGCGGCGCAACTCGCCGATGCGCAGATAGTCGGGGCGGAAATCATGGCCCCACTGGCTGACGCAATGCGCCTCGTCCACCGCGATGGCGGTCACGCCGGCCCGGCGCAGCAGATGCAGTGTGCCGCCCGCGCCCAGCCGTTCCGGCGCCATGTAGAGCAGTCGCAGCGTCCCGGCATCGAGCGCGGTGAAGACCTCGTCGGTTTCCGCCTCGGTATTGCCCGAGGTCAGCGCCCCCGCCTCGACCCCCGCGGCGCGCAGGGCGCGGACCTGATCCCGCATCAGCGCGATCAGCGGCGAGATCACCACCGTCACCCCCTGCCGGCAGAGGGCGGGCAACTGGTAGCACAGCGACTTGCCGCCGCCCGTGGGCATGATCGCCAGCACCGAGCGCCCGGCCAGCACGGCGCGCACGATCTCTTCCTGCCCCGGCCGGAAGGACGGAAAGCCGAAGACCGAGGTGAGCAGGGAGTCCGGGGATGCGTTGGCCACCGGCTCAGTAGCCGTAGAAGAAACCGGCATTGTTCTGCAGCGCCTGCCGCAGGATCAGCAGGATGATGAAGGCCACCAGCGGCGCAAGGTCCAGCCCCGCCGTGTTCGGCAGGACCCGGCGGATCGGGCCGTAGATCGGTTCCAGCAGGTTGTTCAGCCCGTACCACAGCTGCGCCACCAGCGGCTGGCGGATGTTCAGCACCTGGAAGTTCAGCAGCCAGGACAGGATGATATGCACGATCATCACGAACCAGACCACCTGCAGGATCAGCATCAGGGCCTGATAGAGGGTCGTCATGCAGATCTCCGAATGGATGGCGCGTCGATGCGCCGACAGAGGTAAGGCCAAGCCCGCGGATGCGCAACCTCTGCCGGGCGACATCGGTAACGCGACGTAGCGATTGACGGGGGCGCGCCGCCCGGGCGACGCCTTGGGCAGACCCGCGCCCGGAGCCGCCCATGTATCCGCTGATCCGCCTTGCCACCGGCATCGCCCGCGCGCGCCGCGCCGCGCGGCTCGGGCTGTTCGACACGCATGTGTCGCAGCACATCTGCTGGCCCTGGGACATCGACCCTTGGTCCGAGCTGAACAACGGGCGCACGCTGACGCTCTACGATCTCGGCCGGCTGCCGCTGGCCGTGCGCACCGGGCTGGTGGACACGCTGCGCCGGCACCGCTGGGGCCTGACCGTGGCCGGCAGTTCCACCCGCTATCGCCGCCGCATCCGCATGTTCGACCGGTTCGAGATGCGCAGCCGGGCGCTCGGCTGGGACGGGCGCTTCCTCTATATCGACCAGAGCATGTGGCGGGGCGACGATTGCACCAGCCAGGTGCTGATCCGCATGGCCTTTACCGGGCGGGCGGGCATCGTGCCGCCGGCCGAGGTGGTGACGGCGATGGGCCTGCCCGCCGACAGCCCCGCCCTGCCGGGCTGGGTTGCGGCCTGGATCGCCGCCGAGGCGGAGCGGCCCTGGCCGCCCGCCCCCTGATTTCAGCCGCCTGATCCGGCCCCTTGGTCCGTCCGGGTGCCCGGGTCCGGCCGTGGCGGCGGGGGCTTCGCGCCCCCGCACCCCCGCGGGATATTTGGATCAGCTGCAGGGGGCGGCGAAGGCAGGACGGACGCCGCCTTTGCGGCTTGCGGCAGGGGCGGCTTTGAGGCCTTATCCCGCTGCGGCAGCGCGGAGGGCGGTGAATGGCGAACGTGGCGGAACTTCCGGCGGCGGGCCTGCCGCAGCCGGCGCGGCGGCGGATCTGGGGCTGGTATTTCTTCGACTGGGCGAGCCAGCCCTATGCGACGCTGCTGCTGACCTTCATCTTCGCCCCCTATATCAAGGACGTGCTGGGCGACGGCACCGCGGCACAGACCGCCTGGGGCTATGGCATCGGCATCGCCGGGATCGTCATCGCGCTGATGTCGCCCTTGCTGGGGACCATCGCCGACCGCGCCGGCGGGCACCGGGGTTTCCTGTGGCTGTTCTCGGCCTTCTACATGCTGGGAGCCTGGGGCCTGTGGTGGGCGCGGCCCGGCGATCCCAACCTGATCCTCGTGCTGGTCAGCTTCGGCATCGGGCTGGCGGCGATGGAATTCGCCACCACCTTCACCAACGCCATGCTGCCGGGGCTGGGCACGCGCGAGGAGATCGGTCGCATCTCGGGCACCGGCTGGGCCTTCGGCTATGCCGGGGGGCTGCTGGCGCTGGTGCTGATGCTGACGCTCTTCGCCGAAAGCGGCGAGACCGGGCGCACCCTGATCGGGATTTCCCCGGTGCTGGGCCTCGACCCCGCCTTGCGGGAAGGGACGCGGGCGGTGGGGCCCTTCACCGCGATCTGGTACGCGCTGTTCATGATCCCCTTCTTCCTGTGGGTGCGCCAGCCGAGGCGGCCCGATGCGCTGCCGCTCGGCCAGGCGGTGCGGGCGGCCTGGCCGGACCTGCGCGCCTCGCTGCGGCTGCTGCCGGGACGGCGCAGCCTGTCGGCCTATCTGCTGTCCTCGATGTTCTACCGCGATGCGCTGAACGGCATGTATGCCTTCGGCGGCATCTATGCGGCGGGGGTGCTGGGCTGGTCCGTGGTCGAGGTCGGCACCTTCGGGCTGCTGGCGGCGCTGGCGGGCGCGATCTTTGCCTGGATCGGCGGGCGGGCGGATGCGCGCTTCGGTCCGAAGCCGGTGATCGCCGCAAATGTGCTGCTGCTGACGCTGATCGCGGTGGGGGTGATTTTCGTGTCGCGCAGTTCCGTCTTCGGCATCCCGGTGGCACCGGACAGCAGCCTGCCGGACCTTGCCTTCTATGTCCTCGGCGCGGGCATCGGCGCGGCGGGCGGCGCGCTGCAATCGGCGAGCCGGACCATGCTGGTGCGGCAGGCGGACCCGTCGCGGATGACGGAAAGTTTCGGCCTCTATGCGCTGGCGGGCAAGGCCACCTCCTTCATCGCGCCCCTGTCCATCGGCGCCGTGACCCAGATCACCGGCAGCCAGCCCGCGGGGATCACGCCGTTGATCCTGCTCTTTCTTCTCGGGCTGGTGGTGCTAGTCTGGGTGCGCCCGGAGGGAGAACAGGCCCGATGATCAGACATGTCCTCGCCGCGCTCACGCTCGCGGCGCTCGCGCTGCCGCTGCAGGCCGAACCGCTGGCCCGGCAGCTGTTCGGGGCGGAATCGCTGCCCTCGCGGCAGGCGTCGCAGCCGATCGGTTTCTATTCGCGCGGCTGCGCGGCGGGGCTGGTGCAGATGCCCGAAAGCGGGCCGACATGGCAGGCGATGCGGCTGTCGCGCAACCGCAACTGGGGCCAGCCCGAGATGATCCAGTATCTGGCCGACCTGTCCGCCACGGCGCGCAGCCTGGGCTGGGCGGGGCTTTACATCGGCGATATCAGCCAGCCGCGGGGCGGGCCGATGACCGGCGGCCATGCCAGCCACCAGATCGGGCTGGATGCCGATATCTGGATGCTGCCGCCCCGGCGGCTGAACCTGTCGGTGGCGGAACGCGAACGCATCTCGTCGATCTCGGTCCGGACCGAGGATCAGACCCGGGTGAACGGCAATTACACCCCTGTCCATGCCGAGCTGCTGAAGCGGGCGGCGAGCGATCCGCGCGTCGACCGCATCTTCGTCGCCGCCGCGGTGAAGATCGAGATGTGCCGGACCGCGACCCGGCGCGACACGAAATGGCTGCAGAAGATCCGGCCCATCGCCGGGCACAACACCCATTTCCACGTCCGGCTGAAATGCCCGCGCGGCAGCCGCCTGTGCGAGACGCAAAGCCCGACCGTCGCCGAACTGTCGAAGGGCGGCAATGGCTGCGACGAGACGCTGACCTGGTGGGTGACGGATTACCTGCGCGGCCCGCAGCCCGGCGACGATGCGCCCGAACCCGACCCCGGCCCGCCGAAGAAGACGGCGCGGACCTATGTGATGGCCGACCTGCCGCCGCAATGCGCCGCCGTCCTGCGGTCGGACTAGGGCTGGCGGCGATCCTCGCCGCGCTGCTGCTGGCGGCGCGGGTGGGGGCGCAGGCGCAGGGGCCGGCGGAACTGGCCGGCGTGCATATCTGGCGGTCCACGCAGCCCCGGCTGGGCGGCATATCGGGCTTCGACCTCGCGCCGGACGGGGTGACGTTCACCGCAGTGTCGGATCGCGGGCGGCTGCTGACCGGGCGGCTGCAGCGCGACGCGGCGGGCAGCGTCACCGGCACCGGCCCGGTCGAGGCCTGGCCGCTGCTGGATGAACGGGGCCAGCCGCTGGACTGGGGCGCCGACGATGCCGAGGGGCTGACGGTGACGGCCGGGGGGATCGTGGTGTCCTTCGAGGGCGCGGCGCCCTACAGCCGGGTGATGCGCTATGCCCGCCCCGGCGGGCCGGCTGTCGCCCTGCCCCGCGCGGCAGAGTTCGACGGCTTCCCCGAAAATGGCGGGATGGAGGCGCTGACCGCGGATGCCGCCGGCGCCATCTATACCCTGCCGGAACGCGGCGGACCCGACATCCCGGTGCTGCGGCTGGCCGGGGGACGGTGGAGCACCGCCTTCCACCTGCCGCGCGACCGGTTCTGGAAGCCGGTGGCGGCGGATTTCGGACCGGACGGGCGGCTCTATCTGCTGGAGCGCGGCTTCTTCGGGCCGGGCTTTTCCAGCCGGCTGCGCCGCTTCACCCCCCGCGGTGCCGCGCTGCTGGCGGAAACGCTGCTGGAAACCGGCCCGGGCTATCACGACAACCTCGAGGCGCTGGCGATCTGGCGCGACGGTGCGGGCCGGCTGCGCGCCACGATGGTGTCGGACGACAACTTCCTGTGGCTGCAGCGGACCGAGATCGTGGATTATCGCCTGCCGGAGTAGGGGGAACGGGCTTGACCCGATGACGCGCCGGGCGTATCGCACCGCGTCCCCTGCCCGGCCCGCCGCCGGGCCGGGGGCCAAGTCTCCGCCACCTTGTCAAAACGGACGCGATCATGACCCGTCTTCTTCCCGGCATCCTTGCCATGGCCGCCATCGTCGTGGCCTCGAACATCCTCGTGCAGTTCCTGTTCGGCCAGTGGCTGACCTGGGGCGCCTTCACCTATCCCTTCGCCTTCCTCGTCACCGACCTGACCAACCGCCTGCAAGGCCCGCGCGCGGCGCGGCAGGTGGTGGTGGCGGGCTTCGCCGTCGGCGTGATCTGTTCGCTGATCGGCAGCCGGATCATGGGCGAGTTCGGGCCGCTGGTCAGCTTCCGCGTGGCGCTGGCCTCGGGCGCGGCGTTCCTCGCGGCGCAGCTGACCGATGTGGCGGTCTTCGACCGGTTCCGCCGCGCCGGCTGGTGGAAGGCGCCGCTGGTGTCGACGCTCGTCGGATCGACGCTGGATACCGCGATCTTCTTCACCCTCGCCTTCGCCGCGGCGCTGA
Source organism: Frigidibacter oleivorans (assembly GCF_003993775.1). GTDB lineage: Bacteria > Pseudomonadota > Alphaproteobacteria > Rhodobacterales > Rhodobacteraceae > Frigidibacter > Frigidibacter oleivorans. The sequence goes on along the minus strand of NZ_RJRZ01000002.1, from coordinate 427,411 downwards.
CCTTCCTCGAACCCGGAAACGACGTGTCCTGGGCGAACGAGGCGCTGCCCCTGCTGGGGGTCGGCCCGGTCCTGCCGCTGTGGATGTCGCTGGCGGTGGCGGACTGGAGCGTGAAGATTCTGCTCGCTTTGGTGGCACTCGTGCCGTTCCGGGTGGCGATCGGCAAACTGAACGCGCGCGCCACAAGGGTTGCGTAAAAGGGTTTGACACACACAAAATCTGTGGCACCCTTTCACTAACGGCAACGCAATGAAAGGAGGTGGTCCAGTGTCTAGAGTGATATTGGAGAGTGGTGTTGGGACAGTCAGGGGGGCCGTGGCCTGAGGGCAACCCCGAGGGCTTTTGAACCCTGACTGGGCCGTGCCGGTCTCCGGCGCCCTAACTGGCCCACCTCCGTAGATCTCGGGGGCCGTTTCCGGAAGGAAACGGCCCTTTCCCATTGCCGCCTGCCCGCCGTGGCCCCACATTCCGCCCTCGGGACCCCCCGCCCTTCGCCAAGCCAGAGGACAGCCGGCGCCATGCTGCGCATCACCGACACCATCACCATCGCCGACTGGGAGCTGACGGAGACCTTCACCCGCGCGCAGGGTCCGGGCGGGCAGAACGTCAACAAGGTGTCGACGGCAGTGGAACTGCGGTTCGAGGCGGATCGCAGCCCGCATCTGCCGCCGCCCGTGAAGGCGCGGCTGCGGCGGCTGGCGGGGCGGCGCTGGACGGCGGACGGGGCGATCGTGCTGCGCGCCGAGGAAACCCGCAGCCAGGCCCGCAACCGCGAACTGGCGCGCGAACGCCTGGTCGAGCTGATCCGGGCGGCGCTGGTCGCGCCCCGGCGGCGCATCGCCACCAAGCCGACGCTCGGCAGCCAGCGCCGGCGGCTGGCGGGCAAGGCGGCGCGGGGCGAGGTCAAGGCCCTGCGCGGAAAGGTCGAGGATGCGGATTGATCCCCCGCCCCCCGCGGCCGGCGCGGCCCGCGGCCAGCCGCCGCTGTTCGCGCGGTTTCGCGGCGCGCTGGCGCTGTTGCTGGGGCGGCGGCCGCCGCTGCTGCAGGTGGCGGCGCTGTGCCGGCGCGAGGGGCCGGCGGGGACCGAGATGCTGTTGATGACCAGCCTCGATACCGGTCGCTGGGTCCTGCCCAAGGGCTGGCCGATGCGCGGACGCAGCCTTGCCGGCGCGGCGCTGCGCGAGGCCTGGGAAGAGGCGGGGGTGGTCGGCTCCGCGGCGCCCGACCCGGTGGGCAGCTATCTGTATTTCAAGCGCCGGACCGGCGGCTATGTCCAGCGGGTCGAGGTGAAGGTCTTCCCGGTGCGGGTGCGCCGGATGGACAAGCATTTTCCCGAACGCGGCCGGCGCCGTCTGGTCTGGTTGCCGCTTGCCGAGGCGGCGGCCCGGGTCGAGGAAGAGGGGCTGCGCGAGTTGCTGATGACGCTCGCCGCGCCGGAACAGCCGCTTGCGGGGGGCGTTGTCAGGCCTTAGGACAGCGTCCCGCCCGCATCCGCGGGCGCCCGCCGGAGACATCGCCACGACACCGCCCCCTCGCCACCCCGCCGCCCCGCCTTCGCCTGCCCGGCCATCCCCTGCCCGGCCGTCGCCCCCGCCCGGACCCGATGCCCGCGGCACGGCCGAATGGGCCGGGCTCGACAAGGATCTGTCCCGCTTCGCCCGGCTGGAGGACGCGGCGCAATTCGCGTTGCGGCCGACGGTGGCGCCGGCGCTGGCACTGGTGTTCATCCTCGTTTCGGCGCTGGTGGCGGCGCTGGCGCTCGGCCACCAGCCGGCGGCGCTGGCCGGGGTCATGGCGGCGGCGGCGGCGGCCTATATGGCGCTGAACATCGGCGCCAACGATGTCGCCAACAACATGGGGCCGGCGGTGGGGGCCCGGGCCGTCAGCCTGCCCGTGGCGCTGGTGCTGGCCGCCATGGCCGAGGTCGCGGGCGCGCTGATCGGCGGCGCCCGGGTGGCCGAGACGGTGGGCGGCGGGATCGTGCAGCCGGGGGCGCTGCTGCCGCAGGGAATGGTGCTGGCGATGACCGCGGCGCTGCTGGCGGCGGCGGTCTGGATCAACATCGCCACGCTGATCGGCGCGCCGGTCTCGACCACGCATTCGGTGGTGGGCGGCGTCGTGGGCGCGGGCCTGGCCGCCGGGGGCGCGGCGGCGATCGACTGGACCGGGTTCCTGTGGATCGCGGGGGGCTGGGTCGTCTCGCCCCTGCTGGGGGGCGGGCTGGCCGCGGGGCTGCTGGCGCTGGTGTCGCAGCGCATCCGCCGTTCGCCGGACCCGGGCGGGGCCGCCCGACGGTGGGTGCCCCGGCTGTTCGCGCTGATGGCGGGGATCTTCGCGCTCTATCTCGGCTGGACCGGGATGCCCGGCCTGCCGCCGCTGCCCGCGGGCATCGTGCCGGTGGTGGCCCTGCTGGCGGCGCTGGCGGGCGGCGCCTTGGGCCGGCGGACGGCGCGGCGGGTGCTGGCGGACGCGGACAGCCCGGACGGCAAGAAGGCGGTGAAGGCGCTGTTCGCGCCGGCGCTGGTCGCGGCGGGGACGCTCCTGTCCTTCGCGCATGGCGCCAACGACGTGTCGAACGCCGTTGGGCCGCTGGCCGCGATCCTCGCCGCGCAGGCGGGTCTGGCGGCGGTGCCGGGGGAAGCGGTCGCGGTGCCGCTGTGGGCGCTGGCGCTCGGCGGCGGCGGGATCGCCCTGGGGCTGATGCTCTTCGGGCCGAAGCTGATCGTGATGGTCGGGCAGGAAATCACCCGGCTGAACCCGCCCCGGGCCTTTTGCGTGGCGCTGGCCACGGCCCTGACCGTCATCCTCGCCTCGGGGCTGGGGATGCCGGTCAGTTCCACCCATGTCGCGCTCGGCGCGATCTTCGGCATCGGCTTCTATCGCGAATGGGAGGCCGCGCGGGACGCCCGCGTCCGGCGGCCCAACACCCGCCCCGAGGAAGAGCGCGAACGGCGGCGTCTGGTGCGCCGGTCCTATCTGGTGACCATCGTCGCCGCCTGGACCGTCACCGTGCCGGTGACCGCGGCCATCGCGGGCGCGATCTATGCGCTGGCCGACATCGCCGCCGGCTAGGCGCCGCGCCTCAGACCAGCACCTCGGCCGCCGCCTGTTCGCCGACGCCGAAGATGGCGCGATAGCGCGCGATCTCGTCCGCGGGGCCGGTCGCCTTGTTGGGGTTGTCCGACAGTTTCACCGTGGGCCGCCCGTTGACGCTGGCCGCCTTGCAGACAAGGCTGAAGGGCGCCAGCGCATCGTCCGGCAGCAGCCCGCGGAAATCGTTGGTCAACAGCGTGCCCCAGCCGAAGCTGACCTTCACCCGGCCCGCGAACTGGGCCTGCAGCTCCTCGATCTTGGCCACGTCCAGCCCGTCCGAGAAGATCACCAGCTTTTCGCGCGGATCCTCGCCGCGCGATTTCCACCAGGCGATGGCGGTTTCCGCCCCCGTCGCCGGATCGCCGCTGTCGACGCGCACGCCCGTCCAGCCCGCCAGCCAGTCCGGCGCATGGGCGAGAAAGCCGGCGGTGCCATAGGTGTCGGGCAGGATCACCCGCAGGTTGCCCTCATGCTCCTCGTGCCAGTCGGCCAGCACCTTGTAGGGCGCCTCGCGCAGTTCGGCATCGCTGTCGGCCAGCGCCGCCGTCACCATCGGCAGTTCATGGGCATTGGTGCCGATCGCCTCGATGTCGCGGCGCATGGCGATCAGGCAGTTCGACGTGCCGGTGAACCGCTTGCCCAGCCCCTCGATCATCGCCTGCACGCACCAGTCCTGCCACAGGAAGCTGTGGCGTCGCCGGGTGCCGAAATCCGCGATGCGCAAGCCGGGCAATTCGCGCAGCCGTTCGATCTTGGCCCACAGCTTGGTCATCGCCCGGGCGTACAGCACCTGCAGCTCGAACTTGCCCATGTCATGCATCACCGCGCGCGAGCGCAGTTCCATCAGCACCGACAGCGCCGGGATTTCCCACAGCATCACCTCGGGCCATTTGCCCTCGAAGGTCAGCTCGTACTGCCCGTCGCGCTTTTCCAGATGATAGGGCGGCAGGCGCAGGCCCTCGAACCACTCCATGAAATCGGGGCGGAACATCTGGCGCTTGCCGTAGAAGGTGTTGCCGCGCAGCCAGGTCGACTCGCCGCGGCTGAGCGACAGCGAGCGGATGTGATCCAGCTGTTCGCGCAATTCGCCCTCGTCGATCATCTCGGCCAGCCGCATGTGGCGCGACCGGTTGATCAGGCTGAAGGTGACGTCGGCATCCGGGCGGTTGCGCAGGATCGACTGGCACATCAGCAGCTTGTAGAAATCGGTGTCGATCAGCGACCGCACGATGGGGTCGATCTTCCACTTGTGGGCCCAGACCCGCGCGGCGATGTCCACGGCCTAGCCCTCCAGTGTCACGCCGGCCGCGCGCATGTCCGCCAGCGCCGTGTCGAGCGAGCCGTCGAGGTCGATGGCCCGGCAGGCATCGAGCCGCACCCGCGCGTCGAAGCCGAGCCGGCGCGCGTCGAGCGCGGACCAGCCCACGCAGAAATCGGTGGCAAGCCCCACGAAGGTCAGCTCGGTGATGCCGCGGTTGCGCAGATAGCCCTCCAGCCCGGTGGGCGTGCTGCGGTCATTCTCGAAGAAGGCGGAATAGCTGTCGATCCCGGGGCGAAAGCCCTTGCGCAGGATCAGGTCGGCGCGGTCCGTGCGCAGCGCCTGGTGGAACCCGGCGCCCCCCGTTCCCTGCACGCAATGCGCGGGCCACAGCACCTGCGGACCATAGGGCATCTCGACCGTCTCGAACGCGTCGCGGCCGGGATGGCTGGCGGCGAAGCTCAGGTGACCGGCCGGGTGCCAGTCCTGGGTCAGCACCACGGCGAAGGCCTCGTCCATCAGCCGGTTCACCAGCGGCACGATCGCATCGCCGCCGGTCACCGCCAGCGCACCGCCGGGGCAGAAATCGACCTGCAGGTCGATCACGATCAGGGCCTCGGTGGCATGTTCAGGTCCGGCGGGCATGGCGGTTCCTCCTCGCCCTTGGTAGGCAGGGGTTGCGGCAGGGTCAATGCCGTGATCCCGCTGCCGGGTCGCCACGGCCTGCCAATGTCCGGGCGCGACCCCTGCCCGCTCCCCCTTGCGCGGGGTATGACTTCGCCCCTATCTGCCGCCCATGTTCGCCATTGCCGCGCTGTACCGTTTCGCCCCGCTGCCCGACCCCGCCGCCTTGCGCGGGCCGCTTCTGGACCTGTGCCGGGCCGAGGGCGTGCGCGGCACGCTGCTGCTGGCGCCCGAGGGGATCAACGGCACCATCGCCGGCACGGCCGGGGCCCTCGCCACGGTCATCGCGCATCTGGAAACCTTCCCCGGCTGCGCGGCGCTGGAGGTCAAGCGAAGCGAGGCCGAAACCATGCCCTTCGGCCGGATGAAGGTGCGGCTGAAGCGCGAGATCGTCACCATGGGCCAGCCGCAGGTGGACCCGCTGGCGGGCACCGGCCGCTATGTCGAGCCGCAGGCCTGGAACGCGCTGATCCGCGCCAACGATGTCGTGGTGATCGACACCCGCAACGACTATGAGGTGGCCATCGGCAGCTTCGCGGGCGCGGTGGACCCCGGCACCCGCAGCTTTCGCGACTTCCCCGACTGGTGGCGCGCGCATCGCGACGATTTCGCCGGCAAGCGCATCGCGATGTTCTGCACCGGCGGCATCCGCTGCGAGAAGTCGACCAACTTCCTGCTGGGCGAGGGCGTGGACGAGGTGTTCCACCTGCGCGGCGGCATCCTGAACTATCTGGAACAGGTGCCGCGGGAAGACAGCCTGTGGCGGGGCGAATGCTTCGTCTTCGACCAGCGCGTCAGCGTCGGGCACGGGCTGGTTCCCGGCGGCCTGAGCAGCTGCCACGCCTGCCGCCGTCCGCTGGACGCGGCCGATCGCGCCCATCCGGATTACGAACAAGGCGTGTCCTGCCCGCGCTGCCGGGCGGACCAGACCGAGGCCGACCGCGCCCGGTTCCGCGAACGCGAGCGGCAGATGCGCATCGCCGCCGCCCGCGGGCAGCGCCATCTGGGGGCGGAGTTCGGCTGAACGACCGGCACCGCCGGAACGGAAAGGGGGCGGCCCCGAAGGACCGCCCCCGATGTCACGCGACCGGCGCCGGCAGGGCGCCCGTCGATGTCAGGCCTTGCGGCGACGCAGCAGGGCGAGACCGCCCAGAGCGCCGACGAGCAGCAGGCCGCCGGCCGGAAGCGGAACCGGCGCGGGCGTCACGGTGATGAAGCCCGACGAGGTGGTGGTGCCACCCAGGGTCAGCGCCGCATGGTCCTTGAAGTCGATGGTGACCATGCTGCCGTCGGACAGCGTGAAGGTCGCCGGGACCGAGTCGTCCCACATCAGCGTACCGCCGATGATCGAACCGGAGAGCAGGAGGCCCGAGCCCGAACCGCTGGCGGTGAGGGTGAACGGTTCCGGCCCGTCGAACACGAGGTTGACCTCGATGCCGTAGGACAGGTAGCCCGTGCCTTCGCCGGTGAAGGTCAGGAAGTCGAACTGGGTCGTGGTGCCCTCGTCGGCCGAGAAGTCGGAGTCGGCGAAACCGACGTCGAGCCCGCAGGACGAGAGATCGCAAACGACACCACCCTCTTGGGTGAGGGTGATCGAGGAGGCGGAGAGGTCGAGCGAGAAGTCGACCGTAGCGGCGGACGCTTCGGTCGGGATCGCGAGGCTCGCCACGAGGGCGAACGCCGCGGCCGAAACGGCCTTAGCGAGCGTCTGGAACATGTTGGTTTCCTTCAAGGGCTTTTTGTTTATTCAGGTCTGCGCGCAGGGAGCCGATTACGTAGCCACTGGTCAACACGTCCGCGCCGTCGCACGGCACTCGTCACAGGGGGCCAAAAGCACTCGGAGTTCCCGCCACAGTGTTACCACAATTTACGCAGTCTAGTTCCTGAACTTTTGGCCTCTGGCCGGTCCGGCGCAGATTTTCTTCTGCGGTTGCATCCGCGAGGTGCACAATTCCGCAGGATCGCAGTTTTGCTGCCGATTTTCTGCACCGCCGCGCGATGCGTCCGCCGCGCGGGCCCATGCGGGCGGGCACCGGCGGCAGATGATTCGCGGGCGCCGCATCACGGTTTCGGGGCTGAAAACGCGACTCGCTGCGGGCCGCGGCGGACCCGCCGGACAGGGTCAGCGGTCGCGGATCAGCCCTTCCAGATAGCGGCCGTAATCGCTTTTGCCGAAGCGTTTGGCCTGCGCCGCCAGCGCCTCGGCATCGATCCAGCCCAGCAGGTAGGCGATCTCTTCGGGGCAGCCAGATTGCATGCCCTGCCGGGCCGACAGGGTCCGCACGAAGTTGCCCGCGTCCAGCAGGCTGGTATGGGTGCCGGTGTCGAGCCAGGCATAGCCCCGGCCCATCTTCTCGACCGACAGCGAGCCTTCGCGCAGGTAGATCTCCAGCAGGTCGACGATCTCCAGCTCGCCCCGGGGCGAGGGCTTCACCTCGCGCGCCCGGTCGCTGGCGCGGCCGTCGAGGAAGTAGAGGCCGGTCACCGCATAGTTCGACGGCGGCACCTGCGGCTTTTCGACGATCTCGCGCGCCCGGCCGTCCGGGTCGAAGGCCACGACGCCATAGCGTTCCGGATCGGCGACATGATAGCCGAAGACGGTGCCGCCCTCGGGCTTGGCATCGGCGGCGGCCAGCATTTCCGGCAGGCCGTGGCCGAAGAAGATGTTGTCGCCCAGCACCATGGCCGACGGCGCGCCGTCGAGGAACTCCTCGGCCAGCAGATAGGCCTGCGCAAGGCCGTCGGGCGAGGGCTGGGTCAGGAAGGTCAGGCTGACCCCCCACTGGCTGCCATCCCCCAGCAGCCGCCGGAACTGCGCCTGATCCTCGGGCGTGGTGATGACCGCGATCTCGCGGATGCCGGCCAGCATCAGCACAGACAGCGGGTAATAGATCATCGGCTTGTCGTAGATCGGCATCAGCTGCTTCGACACGCCCAGTGTGATCGGCCAGAGGCGGGTTCCAGACCCGCCGGCGAGGATGATGCCCTTGCGGCGGGTCATGCGCGTGCTCCGAGTTCCTTGAGGACGATGTCGAGCCCCGCGCCCCAATCGGAACGGGCGAGGCCGAAGGCGGCGAGGCCCGCGCAGTCCAGCCGGGAATTGGCGGGCCGGCGGGCCGGCGTGGGATAGGCCGAGCTGGGGATGTCCACCACCTCGGGCGCGAGGCCGGCACGGGCAAAGATGGCGCGGGCGAAATCGGCCCAGCTGACATCCGGGGCGCCGGACAGGTGATAGATGCCGGTCAGGCCGGGCGCGTCGCCCAGCCCGGCCGCGATGGCGAGGCAGGTCGCGGCGATGTCGCGGGCGGGGGTCGGCCCGCCGATCTGGTCGGCGACGATGGTCAGCCGGTCGCGCTCGGCCCCCAGCCGCAACATGGTCTTCACGAAGTTTGCCCCATGCGCGGAAAAGACCCAGGAGGTGCGCAGGATCGCATGGACCCCGCCCGCCGCCTGCACCGCCTGTTCCCCGGCCAGCTTCGTCCGGCCATAGGCGCCGAGCGGCGCGACCGGGTCGTCGGGCCGCCAGGGCCGGTCGCCCGACCCGTCGAAGACATAGTCGGTAGAGATCTGGACGAAGGGGATGCCCCGCGCCGCGCATTCCGCCGCCATCGCCCCCGGCGCGGCGGCATTGACCAGATGCGCCGCCGGCTCTTCGGTCTCTGCCTTGTCGACTGCGGTCCAGGCGGCGGCATTGATCACCGCGGCGGGCGCATGGGCGCGGATCGCCGCGGCACAGGCGGCGGGATCGGACAGGTCCGCCGCCGCGCGCCCCAGGAAGGTCGCCTCCGGCGCCAGCCGCGCCAGTTCCCGCGCCACCTGGCCGGTGCTGCCGAAGACCAGCAGATCGCCGCTCACGCGACCTTCTCCGCTCCGCCAGAGCCTGTCGTGCCCGGGCCGGTCCCCAGCCGGACGCCGACGCCCTGCCGGGCCTGCAGCGGCCGCCACCACGCCTCGTTGTCGAGATACCATTGCACGGTGCGGCGCAGGCCCTCTTCCACCGTCACGCTCGGCCGCCAGCCCAGTTCGTCGCGGATGCGGCCCGGGTCGATCGCATAGCGCGCGTCATGGCCGGGGCGGTCGGCGACGAAGGTGATCAGCTCGGCATAGGGCCGCGCGGCGGGGCGCAGATCGTCGAGGATCGCGCAGAGAGTGCGCACCAGATCGAGGTTTGTGCGCTCGTTCTCGCCCCCGATGTTGTAGCTGCGGCCGACGGCGCCCTTCTCCAGCACCAGAAGCAGCGCATCGGCGTGATCCTCGACATAGAGCCAGTCGCGGATGTTCTCGCCCTTGCCGTAGATCGGCAGCGGCTTGCCCGCCAGCGCGTTCAGGATCACCACCGGGATCAGCTTTTCCGGGAAGTGATAGGGTCCGTAATTGTTGGAACAGTTGGTCAGCACCACCGGCAGGCCATAGGTTTCGTGCCAGGCCCGCACCAGATGGTCCGACGCCGCCTTCGATGCGGAATAGGGCGAGCGCGGGTCATAGGGCGTGTCCTCGGTGAACTTCACCGCCGGGTCGGGCGGCAAGGAGCCGAAGACCTCGTCCGTCGAGATGTGGTGGAAGCGAAACCCGCCGGGCCGGCCCGCCGCCTGCCAGTAGCCGCGCGCGGCCTCCAGCATGTTGAAGGTGCCGGTGACATTGGTGGCGATGAAGTCGCCGGGCCCGTCGATCGAGCGGTCCACATGGCTTTCCGCCGCCAGATGCATCACCGCATCGGGCCGATGGGTGGCGAAGATCCGGTCCAGCGCCGCGCGGTCGCGGATGTCCGCCTGTTCGAAGCTGTAGAGGTTCGATCCCGCGACCGTCGCCACATTGTCGAGGCAGGCCGCATAGGTCAGCGCGTCGAGGTTCACCACCTCATGCCCGCGCGCCACGGCAAGCCGCACCACGGCCGAGCCGATGAAGCCCGCGCCCCCGGTGACGAGGATCTTCATGCCGGCACCCCGTCGAAGGCGAAGGGGCTGTCGAAGGCGGCCAGCAGCGGCGCCTTCGCGTCCTTGTCGGACAGGACCGCCGCCGTCTCGATCCCCCAGTCGATGCCGATGGCCGGATCGTTCCACAGGATCGCGCCGTCGCATTCGGGCGCGTAATAGTCCGAGCACTTGTAGACGATCTCGGTATCCGGGGCGCGGGTGACGAAACCATGGGCAAAGCCCGCGGGGATGAACAGCTGCAGCCCGTTCTCCGCCGACAGTTCGACCCCGGCCCAGCGGCCATAGGTCGGGCTGCCGCGCCGCAGGTCCACCGCGACGTCGAACAGCACCCCCTGCCCGCAGCGCACCAGCTTGGCCTGCGCATGGGGCGGGGTCTGGAAATGCAGGCCCCGCACCGTGCCCGGCTGGCGCGACAGCGAGTGGTTGTCCTGCACGAAGTCGAGGTCGATGCCCCCCGCCGCCAGAACCCGGCGCGACCAGGTCTCGGCAAAGAAGCCGCGGTCATCGCCAAATCGGCGTGGCTCGATCAGAATGAGGCCCGGCAGGTCGAACGGGGAAATCTTCATCGGGCTCTCCGGTCAAATATGCCGGGAGGTTAGCCAGACCATCGGCCCCGTGCAATCGCAGCAGGCCGATTGCCCGGCTTTTTCTGCACGGCAGCGACAGCTGTCGGCTCAGTCCCGCTGACGGAGGACGCGGGCCGGGACACCCGCGGCGATGGCGAAGGCCGGCACGTCGCGGGTCACCACCGATCCCGCGCCGATGACGCAGCCCTCGCCCAGCGTGACGCCGGCGGTGATCACGCATCGGGTGCCGATCCAGCAGTCCGGGCCGATGGTCACGTCGCGTTCGGTCATCGGCTGATCGGTGATCCGCTGGCCCGCGGCCAGCCCATAATCGGCGGCGGTGACGAAACAGTCGGGCCCGATGGTGGTGCGCGCGCCGACCGTGATGCGCCCGGTCGCCTTGCCAGCCCACAGCGACGTCCGCGCGCCGACCTGCACCGCGTCGCCCAGCTCGATCCGCTCGCCATGCGCGAACGAGGCATTGGGCGCGATGCGCACGCCCCGACCGAGGATCATCCGCGACCGGGGCACGACATGGCTGTAGCCGTAATAATGCAGCAGCCGGAACGGATGCAGCAGCAGGCCCGGATGCAGGACCGACGCCGCGAGCCGGCGCAGCCTGTCCGCCGGCGTCTGCTTGGTCGGCATGGATCTGGCCGGCATGGCACCCTTTCCCGTCTGGCCGCACCCGGCGGCGTCATCTTTCAGCGCAGGGCGACGATGCCGCTGGCTGTCGTCCCGGTGGCGAGCACCCGCCGCACCCGCAGCGGGTAGATCATGCCCGCCTGCGCCTCGGCCAGGGTGACGGTCGCCCCCGACAGCATCTCGACCGCCAGCGTGCCGGACCCGCCCACGTACAGCGCCCGGCTGACTGCGGCCAGAGGCTGGCTGTCGCTGGGGGTGACCGCATCGGCGTCGCGGGCGGGGGAATCGAGGGCTGTGGCAAGCCCGGCGAAATCATCGGCCATGTTCGTCGTCTCCTCGGCTGGATGGTGGCCGAGGTCTAGGCAGGCGGCGCTGAACGTCCGCCTGCGCGACCGGACGCCGCGGCCGCCCCGCAGGCAACGGCGGCGATCAGGACGCAGCCGATCAGGAGCCGTAGCCATAGGCATAGCCGTCGGCGGGGTCGAGGAAGCGGCACTTGTTCACCACCACGCCCATGACATTGGTCTGGGCCGCCAGCTCGCGCTCGCACAGGTCGATCTGCTTGATCGTGGTGGCCTCGGCCGCCGCGACCAGCAGCACGGCATCGACCTTGTCGACGAAGGCCATCACATCGTCGCCGGTCATCATCGGCGGCATGTCGAACAGGGTCACCGTCGGGGCATAGACCGTCTCCATCCGCTCCAGCGCGGTGGCGGCATGCGGCTGGCCGAGGATTTCGGCGGAATTGCGCAGGCCGGCGGGATTGGTCGCCACGGCTAGGTTGTCGGCCAGGCGCAGGGCGCAGTCGCCGAATTCGGCCTCGCCCGACAGCACGGCCGACACCGGCGCCGTTTCCGGCAGGCCCAGCATCCGCACCATCGAGGGCCGGCGCAGGTCCGCCTCGACCAGGATCACCCGCAATTCCGGCTGGCGGGCAAGGCTGAGCCCGAGGTTGAGCGAGATGGTGGTCTTGCCGCAGGCGGGGCTGGGCGAGGTGATGGCAACGCGGCGCCAGCCATTGGTGCGGATCGCCTGCAGCAGCCGCGTGCGCATCACGTCGAAGGTGGTGGCCTCGCGGCGGTCGCCATCCTCGATCAGGTGGTTGCGCAGAAACACCTCGGGTGCCGGGCGGAAGGCGCGCAGCGACGACCATGCGGCCGAGGTGGCCGAGACGCCGGCGAAGGCCGCCGCGGGGCCGGCATAGCCGCCGCCGGCCGCCGCGCCCTTGGTGCCGCGGGCCGGGGCGGCTGCCCCGGCGCCCCGCGCGGCGCGGGCCTTGGCGAGTGCGGCCTGGATCTTTTCCATGCGCGATACTCCGGGTTCAGCCGATGGCGCGCTGCAGCGCGTCGGACAGGGTGAAGATCAGGTCGTCGATCGGCATCACCAGCATGTGGATCGCCGCCAGCGCCGCGGGAAGGGCGATCAGCGCCACGGTGGTCACCGCGCCGCCGCCCGCGGGTTTGCTGCGCCGCTGCGTCTCGTCCGGCTCGCGCATCAGCGGGACGGTGGCGAAGGGCGTGATCCCCAGCCGCGCCGTCAGTTCCGACGGGCGACGGATCGCGGTGTTCGTCATCTCGATCAGCAGGATCAGCGCCAGTCCCAGCATCATCCCGCCGCCGAGCCCCGCCGCGGCGATCAGCGGCCGGTTCGGGCTGTCAGGCTGGCGCGGCACCTCGGCCTGTTCGATGATCGAGATCTTCTGGCCCTTCGACAGCGCCTCGATCAGGTCGCCGGTTTCTGCCTGGGCCTTGCGCGCCACGGCGGTGTCGTATTGCTGGCGCACGTTCGCATAGTCGCGTTCCAGCGTTTCCAGCGCGATGGCGTTGCCCGGCGTCGCGTCGATGGTGGCGGTCAGCTCTTCCATCGTTGCCGTCAGGCGCGCCTTCTCTTCGGTCAGCTGCGCGATCTGGGCGTCCATATCGGCCACCTGCAGGTCGAAGGCCGACAGCGGCGCCTCGGTCTCGGCCGGGTCCGGCGCAGCGTCGGCGGCCTGCGCCGCCACGATCCGTTCCAGCGCCGCGACCTGGCTTTCCAGCAGCCGCACGTTCGGATGCTGTGGCGAATAGACTGCCAGCGCCCGCGTCAGCGCGTCGCGCGCCTCTTGCAGCTGGCGCGCCTCGGGGGTGCGGGTATCGGTCGCGACGGACACCTGCCCGGTGCGCGAAAAGACCTCTTCCAGCCGCGTGCGGCGCTCGGTCAGGCTGGACAGGTCGCGCTCGATCTGCAGCAGCCGCTCCTGGATCACCGCCTGCTGGTTGCGCCGGTAGTCGAGGCTGTCGGGCAGCGCCTGCATGTTGGCCTGCTTGAAGGCGAGGATACGCTCGCTGCGCAGCGCCACCTCGCGGTCCAGCCGCTCGACCTCCTGCGTGAAGAAGTCGACCGTATCCGAGGATACGCCGGTCCGCAGGGCCACATCCTCGGACAGGATCATGGTCACGACCTCGTTGGTCACGCGCGCGGCGAGCTGCGCGCTCGCATCCGCGAAGGACACGGTGACGATGGTGGCCTGGCGCTGGCCGCGCGCCTCGCCGCCGGTGGTGACGATGCGGATCCGCTGACGCAGGTCCTTGACGATGTCATCCGGCGTCGGCTGCGGCGACGCGCCTTCATAGATGCCCAGCCGGTTCGCCAGCTCGATCAGTTCCGCCCGCGTCTGGATGCGCTGCTGGATGATCTGCAGCTGTTCCGTCGCCTCCACCCGTACCGTGGATTCGGCCAGATCGCCCGGGATCTGCTCGCTTTCCACCAGCAGGCGCGCCTCGGCCACATAGGTCGGCGGCAGCACGGCGGCCACCCCCAGCCCCAGCCCCAGCCCGACGAGGCTGAGAAGGATGAACCATGGCAGCCGCCGCAGGAACAGGGACAGGTAGAACTTGAAGTCGAAGGTCATGATCAATGTCCCATTCTCAGATCCTGCGGCACCGGCCCAGGACGCACGGCACCGCCGCCGAAGAAGACCCCGTCATCCAGCACCTGTTGCACGGTGGACCGCGCGACGCGCTGGACATTGCGGGTGAAGGCATAGACCAGCGCCAGATCGCAGAGCTGGTTCACCAGACGGGGCACGCCGCCCGACGCCTCGCACACGAGGTCGCAGGCGGCCGCGCTGAAGATGTCCGATTCCGCCCCGGCGATGCGCAGGCGATGCCGGATATAGGCGCGGACCATCGGCGCATCCATCTCGGGCAGGTGAAAGCTCGCGGCGACCCGCTGCGCGAATTGCGTCAGGTCGGGCCGGCGGATGGTGTCGCGCAGCTCGGGCTGGCCCACGAGCACGAGCTGCAGCAGCTCGTCCTTGTTGGAGTTGATGTTGGTGAACATCCGCAGTTCCTCGAGCGACTCGCGGCTGAGGTTCTGCGCCTCGTCGAAGATCAGGATCACGCGCCGGCCTGCGGCATATTCCTCGATCAGGAACGTCTGGAACTGCCCGAACAGATCGACATAGCAGGCGTCGGACGCGGCCGACTGGCCCAGGGCCAGCAGCACCCAGCGCAGAAGCTCGCCCCGGTCGCCATGGGCATTGGCGATCAGGCCGATGCGCACGTCATCCTCGACGCTGCGCAGCAGGTGGTGCAGCAGCGTGGTCTTCCCCGCCCCCACCTCGCCGGTGATCAGGGTGATCGGCGCGCGGGTGACCAGACCGTATTCCAGCATGGCGAAGGCACGGCGGTGGTTCGCCGACCAGAACAGGAAGTCGGGATCGGGCACCAGCGTGAACGGGCGCTCCTTCAGGCCGAAGTAGGAGGTGTAGACGTCGAGTGTGCTCACCATGTCGCTTCGTTCGCTGAAGGGGGGCACGCGCCGGACCGGAGCGGGTAGTCCGGCACATCCGCCCGATCGCCGGGCCCCCGACCTGTCTGCCGCGTCCCTTTCTGCCAAGTCCGGCCGCCGCTGGCCAGCCTTCGCGGGGGGTCGGCGAAACTTTCTGCGACAGCGAAATGGGTATGTTTGGCGACAATCGGATGCATTTTCCAGATTCGTTCGGTTATTGACCCCAATCAAATGCGCAACCTTCGACAGGATCAAGACAAAGGATAGACGACAGCCCGGCCTTCGGGGGCCGCCGGCGCTGCCCGGCAAGTACCCGAATCAGAACACATTCACGATGCTGCATCGCGGCGCCGATCAGACCCGGATCGGCGCCGGCGCGAGGGTCGAGGCCGCAAAACTGACATCTGTGGCGAAACAATCAGCCGGAATCCGGCAGAAATCCGCGCTGCGGTCGCAAATCGGGCCGGCTTTTGCCGCGTTTGCTGCCATTGCGCTTTCGTCCCGCCGCCGCCCGTGCTTAAAATTGAACTGCGGTCGGGCATCTCGATCCCACTTTACGCCGACTGACTTTTCGCCGCGGCCCCCGCCCGCGCGCCTCCTTATCGCCGATGGCCATGCGCCAAGCGGAGTAGAATTATGACATTGCAGTGTCACGATATTTCGAAATCCGCGGCCATCGTGCGGGACCACCCTCCGCGCCAGGTCGCCGGCGGGGTAGCCGCGTCGAAAGGGTTCACCCGGCCGGAACCGGGCGATCGCGCGGACCGCCGGGGCCTCTATGACCGCGGGCTCAAGCGCTGGTTCGACCTCGCCGCCGTGATCCTGATGGCGCCCGCCGCGCTGCCGCTGATCCTGCTGCTGGCGCTGTGCGTCGCGATGGATGGCCACGGCCCCTTCTTCCGGCAAAAGCGGGTCGGACGCGGGGGACGCGTCTACACGATGTGGAAGCTGCGCAGCATGGTCCATGACGCCGAGGCGCGGCTCGAGGCGCATCTGCTGGCCGATCCGGCGGCCCGGCTGGAATGGGACGTCACGCAGAAGCTGCGTCAGGACCCGCGCATCACCCGCTTCGGCCGGTTCCTGCGCAAGACCTCGCTCGACGAGCTGCCGCAGCTGTGGAACGTGCTGACCGGCGACATGAGCCTGGTCGGCCCCAGACCGATGCTGCCCGACCAGCAGCACCTTTATCCCGGCACCGCCTATTACGCCCTGCGCCCCGGCATCACCGGCCCCTGGCAGGTGACCTCGCGCCATACCTCCGGCTTTTCCGAGCGCGCCCATTATGACGCGGCCTACCTGTCCGAGATGTCGCTGCTGACGGATCTTCGCCTGCTGGGCGCGACCGTCGGCGTCGTCGTCAATGGCACCGGCTGCTGAGGCGCGCCAAAGGCCAGAGACCAATCACGGAAGGCAGACCATGACCCATGCGACCCGCATCCTTGTCGCGGCGGCATTCGTTGCGGTGGCCTTCGGCCTGTCGGGCTGCCAGGACAAGGCCACCCGCGCGGCGAACCACTTCGCCTCGGCCCAGACCCTGCTGGCGGAGGGCGACGAGGATCGCGCCATCGTCGAGCTGCGCAACGTCTTCAAGTATGACGGCCTGCACCGCGAGGCGCGGCGCACCTATGCCGACCTGATGCTGAAGCGCGGCGACACGAACGAGGCCTACAGCCACTATCTTCTGCTGGTCGAACAGTATCCCGACCTCGTGGAGGTGCGGGTGATGCTGGCGGAACTGGCGCTGGCCCGCGGCGACTGGCGCGAGGTCGAGCGGCACAGCGCGGCGGCGGCGACGGTGGATCCCGATGCGCCACGGGTGCAGGCGCTGCGTCTGGCCGTCGACTATCGCAATGCCGTCGGCATCCGCGACGTGACCGCCCGGACCCGCATCGCGGCGGCGGCCCGCGACCTGCTGGATGCCGATCCGGACCTGCCGGTAGCGCGGCGCATCCTGATCGACGACCTGATGAAGGGCGCTGACCCGCAGCGCGCGCTGCCGGAACTCGACGCGGCGCTGGCGCTGCAACCCGATGCCTTCGACCTGAACATGCTGAAATACCGGCTGCTGGCGCAGTCGGGGGACCCGGCGAAGACCGGCGCGCAACTGCAGGCGATGCACGCGCTGTACCCCGACAACATGCAGATCCAGGGCCTGCTGGTGCGCTGGTATGTCGCCTCGGGGCAGTTGCCCGAGGCGGAACGGTTCCTGCGCCGGCTCGCCGGCCCCGATGACGGGCCGCCCGAACGCCACATGTCCGTGGTTCAGCTCCTGCGCGAAACCCAAGGGCTCGACGGCGCGGCGGCAGAGCTGCAGCGGCTGGCCGCGGCCAACCCGGACAGCGACCTTGGCACCTACTACGCCGCCCTGCGCGCGGGCCTCGCCTTCGACGAGGGCGACCGGGCGGGCGCCATCGCCACCATCGAGTCGCTGCTGCGGGACGCGGGGGCGAGCGACCGCACCCGCAACGTGCGGGTGATGCTGGCGCGGATGCTGATCACCGAGGGCAACCGCGTCGGCGGCCGCGCGCGTATCGAGGAAGTGCTGCAGGAAGACCCCACCCATGTCGGCGCGCTGAAGCTGCGGGCGGGCCTGCTGATCGGCGAGGACGATCCCGGCGCGGCCATCGTCGACCTGCGCACCGCGCTTGGCCAGGAACCGAACGATCCCGAGATCCTGACGCTGATGGCGGCGGCGCATGAACGCGACGGCAGCCCGGAACTGGCGGGCGAGCGACTGGCGCTGGCGGTGGACCTGTCCGGCGGCGCTCCGGCGGAATCGCTGCGCTATGCCCAGTTCCTGCTGCGCGACGGGCGCCGTGCCGCCGCCGAGGCGGTGCTGGTGGATGCCGTGCGGGTCTCGCCGCAGGCCGTGCCGGTGGTCGCCGCGCTGGCCGAACTGCGGCTGGCCAACCGCGACTGGACCCGCGTGGCCGAGGGCGTGGCGCAACTGCGCGACATCGGCACACCGCCCGCCATCGCCGCGGCCCAGCGCCTGCAGGCGGCGCTGCTGACCGGGCAGGACCGGGTCGACGAAAGCATCGGCTTCCTGCAGGGGCTGGTGGCCAGCGGCAATGCCGACAACAGCGCGGTGGCGCTGATCCTGCAGACCCAGCTGCGCAGCGGCCGAGCGGCCGAGGCGCGCAGCTATCTCGACGGCATCCTGGCCGAGCGGCCCGGCGATTTCGGCCTGCGGCTGCTGGGGGCGAGCCTCGACGCGCTGATCGGCGAGCCGGAGCGGGCCGAGGCGACGCTGCGCCGCCTGATCGACGAGGCGCCCGAGGCCGAACCGCCGGTACGCATCCTGCACGGGCTGCTGATCGGGCAGGGACGCCGGGACGAGGCCTCGGCGCTGGTCCGGACCGCGCTGGAACGCCAGCCCGGTTCGGTGACGCTGCGCTGGATCCGGGCGGGTGAGCTGGAGAATTCGGGCGATATCGACGGCGCCATCGCCATCTACGAGGCGCTTTATGCCGAACAGAGCAACAACCTCGTGATCGCGAACAACCTCGCCAGCCTGATCACCGCCCACCGGACCGATGCGGAAAGCCTCGAGCGCGGCTATGCCATCGCGCGGCGGCTGCGCGGGTCGGAGGTTCCGGCCTTCCAGGACACCTATGGCTGGATCGAGTTCCGGCGCGGCAACCGCGACGCGGCGCTGGAGGTGCTGTTGCCCGCGGCCGAGCGGCTGGCGAACGACCCGCTGGTGCAGTTCCATGCGGGCGCGGCGCTGGCGGCGGCCGGCCGCACCGACGAGGCCGAGGCAAAGCTGCGGCGCGCGCTGGAACTGTCGACCGATCCGCCGCTGCCGCAGATGCAGACGGCACGCGACCTGCTGGCGCGGATCGAGGCGGGCGAAACGGCACCGCAGCTGGCGGCACCGGCCGCCCCCCCGGGCGGGGCGGCGGACAGCGGCGGTGGTTGAGGCCGCTCCGGGAGGACAGAGGCGCGGCGGGCGCGGATGCCCCGCTGTTGCAGGGCCGGCACGTTTGCCTTGTGCCGGAAGGGAAATTCGGAGCCGCCGCGTCAATTCGATTGGTGAGCCACCGGCATTCGGGTAGAAAATTTGAACAGGCGCGCTTCGAGCAGACCTAGCGGGCAAGCCCTGAGGAGAATGACCAGATGACCTTCAAGACCGTTCTGCTGACCGCTGCGCTGGTCGCGGCGACGCCGGCCCTGGCGCAGGACAGCTACCGCATCGGCACCGGCGACGTGCTGCGGATCGAGGTTCTGGAGGATGGCGACCTGAACCGCACCGTGCTGGTATCGCCCGACGGCCGCATCACCGTGCCGCTGGCCGGCAGCGTCCCCGCCGCGGGCCGCAGCCTCGATCAGGTGCAGGCGGACCTGGCCGGGCGGCTGGCCCCGAACTTCGCCGCCGCGCCCAATGTCTATGTCTCGCTCGACCGGCTGGCGGAACGCCGCGCCGCGACGGGGCCGACGACCCCCGCCACGATCGAGGTCTACATCCTCGGCGAGGCGGCAAAGCCCGGCGTGGTGGAACTGGAGCCCGGCACGACGCTGCTGCAGGCGCTGGCGGCGATGGGCGGCTTCTCGAAATTCGCGGCGACCAAGCGGCTGCAGCTGCGCCGGATCGGGCCGGACGGATCGGAACAGGTCTACCTGATCAACTACCGCGCCATCGAACAGGGGCAGAGCGCCGCGGGCAACACCGTGCTGGCCGAAGGCGACGTCATCATCATCCCGCAACGCGGCCTTTTCGAATAGGGCCGCGACGGCACCCGGACTGCCGGGCGGCATCCCCCGCGCCGGACATGGCCGAAGAACCGGACGACAAGGCGGGGGCGAGCGGCGAGGAGAGGGCAGGTCTTGGCGCAGGCATCCCAAGGGCGGGCGAATGACCGGAAGGCGATCGCCGGAATGGCTATGATCGGGCGGGCCTCGGTCTGGCGCGGGCTGGTCCGGACCGGGCTGGTGCTGGTGGCGGGCGCCCTGCCCGCCGCGGCGCAGGACGAGGTGCAGCCGCGCCTGACCTTCAACGTGACCGAGCGGCTGGAAAGCACCGAGAATCTGGGGCTCGACCCAGACAGCCTCGGCCGCACCGACCAGTCGCTGACCTCGATGTCCCTGCGCTGGCACAGCGCGACCCCCACCAGCGAGCTGATCTTCGATCTGGGCGGGCTGGTGCGCATCGACGACGGGCCCGAGGCCGACGACACGGTGAACGGTCTGACCGATCCGCGACTGTTCTTCAGCTATTCGCGCGAGGCGGCGACCGCCGCGCTGTCGGTCACCGGGCGCTATCGCCGCATCCCCATCACCTCGCTGCTGCCCGATCCCGACGATCCGCTGGGCGTCGAGGACGAACGCGGCACCGGGCTGCGGGAGGACGCGGAACTGGGCGCGCGCATCGACTGGGGCATCGGCACGCCGGTGGGCTTCGGGCTGGAGGCGAACCTGCGCGACGTCGACTATTCCGACGACGATGGCGCCAACGATCCCTACCGGCGCGAAACGGTCAGCGCGCGGCTGCGCCATGCCTTCGACCACGCGACCGAGGGGCGCGTGACCCTGCGCTATTCCCACTACAAGGCCGAGGACGAGGACGCCCGCGAAACGCCCGGCCTCGATGTCGAACTGGACCGGCAGCGCCCCGACGGGCTGTGGACCGGGGTGCTGGGCTTCGACGATCCGCCCGAGGGCCTGCGCACCCGGCTGGAATTCGGCCGCGACCGCGACCTGCCCGCCGGCCGGATCGGGTTCCGCATCGGCGCCACCCATTCCGAAGCCGCGGACAAGACCATGCTGACCGGCCGTTTCGACTGGCGGCGCGACATGCCGCTGGGGCGTGTCGATTTCGGCCTGAACCGCAGCGTGCGGTCGGGCGAGGATGACGAGGAAACGCTGCTGACCGGCCTGCGCGCGGGCCTCAGCCGCGAGATCGGGCCGCTGAGCGCGCTGTCGCTGAACCTGTCCTATGTCGTGTCGGAAGAGCAGGGCGGGGATGACGAGACGACGCGGGACGGCACCCTGTCCGCCGCCTATCGCCGGACGCTGGCGCAGACATGGGACCTGTCGCTGGGCTACCGCCACCGGATGCGCGACGAGGAGGGCGAGGACACGGCCCGGTCCGACAGCGTGTTCCTGACGCTGGAGCGCAGCTTCGTGCTGCTGCCCTGAACGGGCCCGGCCCGGCCCAGTCCGGGCGGGCGTGAACGCAACGGCGACGGTCAGGCGCGGCCCGCGCCCTGCCCGTCCGCCCGACGACCGGAGGCTGACGGATGCCGATGACCACACCGCCCGAAGGCAGGACCGCCGCCCGGCTTCAGGGCGTGGACCCGGTCGCGGCGGGCTGGTTCGTGCTGCTGCTGGCGGCGCCGCTGCCGCTGTTCTGGCCGGGTTTCGCCGCGCTGGCGGCGGCATGGTCGACGCCGGAATACAGCCACGGACCGCTGATCCCGATCATCTCGACCTACCTGTTCCTGCGCGAGTTGCGGCGGGACCGGCAGGCCGGCCGGATGCCGGTTCCCGGCGACAGCCGCCTGCCCGGCATCCTGCTGATCCTGGCCGCGCTCACGGTGGCGGTGCTCGGCAATCTGGTGCGCATCCCGGATGTCGTGACCTACGGCTTCATCCTGTGGGTCGGCGGCGTGGTGCTGACCGGCTTCGGCTGGCGGTCGGGCCGCCGGCACTGGGCCCCGGTGCTGCACCTGATCTTCATGCTGCCGCTGCCGCAGATCCTGTACTGGAAGCTGACGATCTTCCTGCAGCTCGTCTCCTCGGAACTGGGCGTCTGGTTCATCGCGCTGGCCGGGGTGCCGGTCTATCTGGAAGGCAACGTGATCGACCTCGGCATCTACAAGCTGCAGGTGGCCGAGGCCTGTTCCGGCCTGCGCTACCTGTTCCCGATCCTGAGTTTTTCCTACCTGTTCTCGATCCTCTATCGCGGCCCGCTGTGGCACAAGGCGACGCTCTTGCTGATGGCCGCGCCGCTGACCGTGTTCATGAACGCCTTCCGCATCGGGGTCATCGGGGTGCTGGTCGACCGCTACGGCATCGAACAGGCCGAGGGGTTCCTGCATTTCTTCGAGGGCTGGGTGATCTTCGGCACCTGCGTGGCGATCCTGTTCCTGACCGCCACGATGCTGCAGCGCACCACCCGGACCCCGCTGACGCTGGCCCAGACCATCGACCTCGACACGCAGGGCTTCGCGGCCGAGATCGCGCGCCTGCGCAACATCGGCCCGGCCCGCCCCCTGGCCGCCGCCGCGCTGCTGACGCTGGCGGTGACGGCGGTCACGCTGGCCGCGCCGGCGCCCGCCCGCGAACCGGTGTCGCGCGACCAGTTCCTGCTGTTTCCCCGCGCGCTGGACGACTGGTCCGGCTTCAACGAGCCGCTGGACCCCGAGGTGGTTCAGGTGCTGGCGGCCACCGACTATGTCCACATGACCTTTGCCGCGCCCGGCCAGGCGGGCGCCGTCAACTTCTTCGCCGCCTGGTACGAGAACCAGACCGAGGGCGCGGGCATCCATTCGCCCGAGGTCTGCCTGCCCGTCGGCGGGTGGGAGATTTTCTCGCTGGAACAGGTCACCCGCTCGTTCCCCGGCACGGTGCAGGGCACCTTCCAGGTGAACCGTGCGGTGATCCAGAAGGGCCTGTCCCGGCAACTGGTCTGGTACTGGTTCGAACAGCGCGGGCGGCGGATGACCAACGACTATGCCGCGAAGCTGGCCGTGGTGCGCGACGGGCTGGTGCGCGGCCGCACCGATGGCGCGCTGGTCCGCTTCGTCACCCCGATCGTGGGGGACGAGTCCGAGGCAGATGCCGAGGCGCGGTTGCAGCAACTGGTTGCGCAGGTCCTGCCAAGACTGCCACGCTTCATCCCGGAATGATCCGCGACCGGAGTCCGGACGGGATATGTCAGCGATGAAGATCCGCGCCGTGAACGGGCCGGGGGCGGCCAGCCTGCCCGCGGCCCTGCCGCTGTGGCTGCTTTGCGCGCTGTGCGTGGCGATCGAGGCGCTGCTGACGGCGGCGGATCACGGCCTGATCGGTTCTGCCCGGTGGCGGCCGATGGCCTATCAGTATGGCGGCTTCTGGTCGGGGCTGATCCGCGGCGGCTGGCAGCCGAACTTCGCCGCCCAGCCGGTGACGATGTTCGCCACCTATGCGCTGCTGCATGCGGGGCCGGGGCATCTGCTGGGCAATGTGGTGACGCTGCGGCTGCTGATGCCCGAGATCGCGCTGCGCTTCGGCCGGCGGGCGATCCTGACGCTGTGGGCGCTGTCGCAGCTGGGGGGCGGGCTCGGCTTCGCGGCGCTGAACCGGGGCGCGGCGCCGATGGTCGGCGCCTCGGGCATCGTCTTCGGCTTCCTCGCCGCGCTGGTCGCGGCGCGGCTGGCGGGGCGGCCGGGCCGGCAGTGGCTGCGCGGGCTGGCGGGCGCGGCGGCGGGCTTCGTGGCGCTGAACGCCGCGATGTGGCTGCTGCTGGGCGGGCGCATCGCCTGGGAAACCCATCTGGGCGGTGCGCTGGCGGGGCTGGCGGCCGGCTGGCTGATGGCCCGGCGCGGCTGATCAGCCGGCGGTGGAGGCGGCCGTGCCGCCACCCGCCGGCGCCGGCAGCGGCGCGGTCTTGCCGGCCCTGGCGAAGACCCGGTCATAGGCGGCCAGCAGATGCGGCACCGAATGATCCCAGCTCAGCCGCGACAGCACCCGTTCCCGCCCCAGCTTGCCCATCCGCGACCGCAGCGCCGGATCGTCGATCAGCCGCGCGATCTGGCGGGCGAAATCCTCGGGATCGTTCGCCCGGGCATAGAGCGAGGCCTCCCCCGCCGAGGCGCGGCCCTCGGTCAGGTCGAACTGCACCACCGGCTTTTCCAGCGTCATGTATTCCATGACCTTGTTCATGGTGGAGATATCGTTCATCGGGTTCTTCGGATCGGGCGACACGCCGATATCGGCGGAATTCAGCACCGCCAGCAGGTCTTCGCCGTAGAGCGGCCCGGTGAAGGTGAAATGCGCCTCCAGCCCGCGCGCCGCCACGTCCTTCTGCACCTCGGGCAGATGCGGGCCGAAGCCCACGATCGCCACATGTACTGACGGATAGCCGAGCTTGCGCACCAGATGGTCCACCGCCGCCACCAGCAGGTCCATACCCTCCTGCTGGCCGATCACGCCGACGTAGCCCAGCAGGATGTCGGCGCCCTTCCGGTGTGCCGGGTCGGCGGGGCGCAGCTCGAACTTCTCGATCCGCGGGGCGGATCGGACGACGAATACATCCGCGGGCGCCATGCCGCCCCGGCCCTCGGCGATGGCGCGGAAACTTTCGTTGGTGGCGATGGAGACGGAGGCGGTGGCGAAGGTCAGCTTTTCCCACCACAGCATCACCCGGTAGAGCAGCCCCTTGCGGCCGAACTTCGCCTCGAACAGTTCGGGGCAGACGTCGTGATGGTCGAAGAGATAGCGCACCCCCGCCAGCCGCCAGCGCCAGGCCAGCAGGAAGACCAGGTCGGGCGGGTTGCAGCCGTGGATCACGTCGAACCCCTGTTCGCGGCGCACCTTCCGCGCCAGCCGGAACATGTGCCACAGCGCGAGGCCGTATTCGACCGCATAGGCCTTGGCGCCGGAATGCGCCTCGGGCGGTTCGGGATAGCGGTAGATATGCACGCCTTCCAGGCATTCGTAGGGCGCGTCCCAGCCCCGCCCCGTCGGGCAGATGACCGAGACATGATAGCCCCGGCCCACCAGGGTCGTCGCCTCCAGCCAGACGCGGCGGTCCAGCGGCACGGGAAGGTTTTCGACCACGATCAGGACCCGGCGGCTGGATTGGTCGGTCATGCAATATCCCCTGCCTGCAATGCCGCGGCAGGATACCGCGCATTCGCTGCACATGCAAAGTGATGGGGGCAGCTTCCGCCGGGTAGCTGTGGACAGAAATTCCGCCCCCCACTAGAAGAAGCTGGTTGCCGGAGTGCCTGTACATGCTCGATGCCATCAGCGCGTGGTCCCTTGTGCCGCGAAGCCGGATGTGGCGATGGAGCTTCGCCGCGCTCGCCTCGCTCGCAGCCTTTCTGCTGCGCTACCTGCTCGATGGCATCCTGCCGCCGGGCTTTCCCTTCCTGACCTTCTTTCCGGCGGTGATCCTGACCACCTTCTTCGCCGGGATCCGGCCCGGCGTGGCCGCCGGCATCGCCTGCGGGCTGGCCAGCTGGTACTTCTTCATTCCGCCGCTCCGCTCGGTGGCGCTGACCCCGTCCTCGGCCCTGGCCATGGGCTTCTATGTGCTGATCGTGGCGACCGACATCCTGATCCTGCACCTGATGCGCCGCGCCGCCGAAGGTCAGGCGCGCGAGATGCAGCGCAATGCCGAACTGGCCGAATCCCGCCGGCTGATGTTCCACGAACTTCAGCACCGCGTGTCCAACAACCTGACCGCCGTCGCCTCGCTGCTGAAGCTGCAGCGCCGGCAGGTGGCCGACGCGGCGGCGCGCAAGGCGCTGGACGAGGCGGTCAACCGGATCGCGCTGATCGCGCGGATGCAGCGGATGCTGCACGACCCCGGCATGCAGCAGATCGACTTCGCCCGCTTCCTGCAGGACATGTCCGAGGATCTGCTGAATTCCGCCGGGGCGGCCGGCCGCATCCGCTGCGACGTCGAGGCCGAGACGGTGCGGATCGGCCCCGACCAGTCGGTGCCGCTGGGGCTGATCGCCACCGAGTTTCTGGCCAATGCCATGGAACATGCCTTTCCCGACGGTCGCGCGGGCCAGCTGCGGATCCGGCTGTCCCGCGACTGCGACAGCGATCCGGCCCGCGCCCTGCTGGAGATCCACGATGACGGCGTGGGCCTGCCGTCGGATTTCGCGCTGGACCGGACCGAAAGCCTTGGCCTGATGATCGCGCGGCAGTTCGCCCAGCAACTCGACGCCGATATCGCGATGATCCGCCATCCCGACGGCGGCACCGTATCGCGCCTGCGGTTCCCGATGCCTGCCTGAGGCGGATCGGAAAGGTCAGGCGGCGGGCCCGCCCTGCAGGCGCTGCGGATGGCTGTGCAGCTCGAACGCGGCGCCGCGGGTGCGCGCGATCAGCGTCAGCCCGGCGCGCGTGGCCTCGCGCACGGCCAGCGTCGTGGGGGCAGAGGCCGCGACGATCACCGGCGCGCCGATGATCGCGGCCTTCTGCACCATGTCGGCCGAAATGCGGCTGGTCAGCACCACCACGCCCGCCGACGCCTCCCGTCCCGCCGCCAGCATCGCCCCCGCCAGCTTGTCCAGCGCATTGTGCCGGCCCACATCCTCGCGCACCAGGATCGGCGCCTGCGGCTGCCAGAACCCCGCGCCATGGACCGCGCGGGTCGCGTCGTGCAAAGGCTGCGCCGCCGCCAGCGCCGCCATGGCCGCGGCGATATCGGCATGGGTCACCCGCGGCCCGTCGGCGACCTGCGGCAAGGGGCGCAGCGCCTCGGCCAGGCTGTCGATTCCGCACAGGCCGCAGCCCACCGGCCCGGCCATCGACCGCCGCCGCGCGGCGACCCGGTCGGCGGCGGGCGCGGCCAGCCAGACCTGCGCCTCGATCCCCTCGGCCAGCGGCAGGATCGTCATCTCCTCGATCTCGTCCGGCCGGGCCAGCCCCTCGGTCAGCAGGAAGCCGCGGGCGAAATCCTCCAGATCGGCGGGTGTCGCCATCATCACCGCCTGCGTGGTGCCGTTGATGGTGATCGCCACCGGCACCTCTTCGGCCAAGGGGCGGTCCACCTGCTGCCATGCACCCTCGCGCCATGCAGCCGGCGTGAAGGCGGGGCGGGGCGGGATCGGATCGGCGGACAGGGCGGCCTCCTTCCTGGGTGCAGGCCCATCTAGGACCGGCCCGTCCCCGCTGGCAACCGCCCTCACCGCGCCTTGCCGAGCCGCTCGGCCGCCGCGACCAGCGCGGCCAGCAGCGGGGGATGCGGCGCTCGCAGCGGCGCGACGAGGCCGACCACATGGCTCGCGCCCACGCCCGCGATGGGGACCGCCGCCAGATCGGCCGAACGCGCGAACAGGACCGCCAGCGCCTCGGGCACGACCGAGCCCCAGCGGCCGGTGGCCACATGCGCCGCCAGCGCGATGGTGGAATTCGTCTCGACCTGCGGGACCGGGGGCTGGCCCGCGCGCGACAGGTGGCGGTCGACGATCCGGCGGTTCTGCATGTCGGGGGTCAGCAGGCACAGCGGCAGGCCCGCCACCTCGTCCCAGGTCACCTCGGCCCGCTCCGCCCGGGGATCGCGCGACGACACCAGCAGCCGCAGGCTTTCGCGCCACAGCGGCAGTTGCGCCAGACGGCCGGTCGGCTCGTTGTCCAGATAGGTGACGCCCGCATCCAGCTCCAGCGCCTCGATCCCGGCCAGGATCCCGTCCGAGGTCCGCGACAGCACCGTCAGCCGCAGATCCGGCCCGCGCGCCAACAGCGGCGCCGTCAGTTCGGCGATGCGCGGCAGCGCGGTGGGGATGACCCCGATCCGCAGCATCCCCGACAGGCCCTGCCGGGCGGCGCGCATCTCGTCCTTCAGCGCACGGGTGTCCGCCACGATCCGCCGCGCCCGGTCCAGCAGCCGCTCGCCCTCGGGCGTCAGGCCCTGAAAGCGCGACCCCCGCTGCACCAGCTGCACGCCCAGCGTCTCTTCCAGCTGCCGGATCGCCGAGGACAGCGTGGGCTGCGTCACCCCGACCGCAAGGGCCGCCCGGCCGAAATGCCGTTCGCGCGCAAGGGCGAGGAACATCTCCAGCTTGTCGATCATCCTGCCTTCCCCTGCCCGGTATCCCCCGCCCGGCTGGCACAGGATATTGCCGCGGGCCCGCTGCGCAAGCGCGCGACTTGTTCCGAAGGCCGGCGCGGACTAGATCGGGGGCATGACCGTCATGCCCCGCCGCCCCGCCCTGCCCTTCCTGTCCCGCCCGCCGCGCGTATCCGTGCTGCGGCTGCAGGGCACCATCGGCGGCGCCGGCCGGATCGGCGGCGGCGGGCTGACCGATGCCGGGCTGGCGCCGCTGGTAGAACGGGCCTTCCGGCGCGGCAGGCCGGCGGCGGTGGCACTGGTCGTCAACTCTCCGGGCGGATCGCCGGTGCAATCCTCGCTGATCGCCGCCCGCATCCGCCGTCTGGCGGCCGAGACGAAGCTGCCCGTCCATGCCTTCGTCGAGGATGTGGCGGCCTCGGGCGGCTACTGGCTGGCCTGTGCCGCCGATGACATCTGGGCCGATGACAGCTCGATCCTCGGCTCCATCGGCGTGATCTCGGCCAGCTTCGGCTTTCCCGAATTCCTCGCCCGCCACGGGATCGAGCGGCGGGTGCACACCGCCGGCGGATCGAAGAGCTTCCTCGACCCCTTCCGCCCGGAAAAGCCCGAGGATGTGGACCGGCTGAAGAGCCTGCAAGAGCAGATCCATGCCAGCTTCATCGCCCATGTCCGCGCCCGGCGCGGCGACCGGCTGGCGGCGCGCGACGACCTGTTCACCGGCGAGGTCTTCGTCGGGCAGGGCGCGGTCGAGGCGGGGCTTGCCGATGGCATCGCCCATCCGGTGCCGAAGCTGAAGGAGCTGTATGGCGACAAGGTGCGGATGACGGTCCTGGCGCGGCGCCGCCCGCTGTTGCGCCGGATCGGGACCGAGGCGGCGGGGCAGCTGATCGGCGCGGCGGAAGAGCATGCGCTCTGGTCGCGCTACGGGCTGTGACCGGATGCTGCTGAAGATCGTCCTGCTGTTTCTGCTGGTGATGGCGGTACTGGGCATGGTCGGCGCCTTCCGGGTGCGCGGCCGTCGCGGCGCGCCGCCCCGCCGTCGGGGGGTCCGCAGATGACGGCGCTCGTCACCGGCGCGGCCCGCCGGATCGGGCGCGAGATCGCGCTGTGCCTCGCCCGCCGGGGGCATGACGTGGCAATCCACTACCATGGCTCGGCCGAGGCGGCCGAGGCGACGGCGGCCGAGGCGCGGGCGGCGGGCGTGCGCGCGGTGACGCTGGCGGCCGATCTGCTGGACGAGGACCAGACGGCCGCGCTGGTCGGGCGGGCGGCGGCCGCGCTCGGCCCGCTGACGGTGCTGGTGAACAACGCCTCGATCTTCGAATACGACACGCTCCACAGCGCCACGCGCGACAGCTGGAACCGGCATATCGGGTCGAACCTGCGGGCGCCGTTCCAGCTGATCCAGGCATTCGCGGCACAGGCCCCGGCGGCCGGCACGCAGGACGGCGAGCCGGTGGCGACGGCGCTGGTCGTCAACATGATCGACCAGCGGGTGCTGAAGCCTACGCCCGAATTCATGACCTATTCGCTGGCGAAGGCGGGGTTGTGGGCCTTGACGCGGACGGCCGCACAGGCGCTGGCCCCGGCGATCCGGGTCAATGCCATCGGTCCGGGCCCGACGATGCAGGGCGCGCGGCAAAGCGCCGACCACTTCGCCCGCCAGCGCGCCGCGACGGTTCTGGGCCGGGGCGCCGATGCGGACGATATCGTGGCGGCGCTCGGCTATCTTCTGGATGCGCGGGCGGTGACGGGGCAGCTCATCTGCGTGGACGGAGGCCAGCACCTCGGCTGGCGGACGCCCGACGTGCTGGGCCCGGAGTGACGCTGCGTGAGCCGACCGGCAAAGTTGTGCACCGGCCATACAAGCGTAACATTTCCGTTATGAATCCTTTAATAGTTTCAGGGATTTGCCGCCATACCGATTTTTTACTAATATATATCAATAGCTTGACGTTTTGCCTATTTCTTGTGCGAGCAGCTCAGGGAGCCTGAAAACAAGGAGGATTCCGTCATGGCGGAATGTTCCCAACAGAGTTGTCCACAGAAACGGTGGAGATGTTTTCTCTTGCCCGATGACGCGTAAGATTGCAGCCCGGACATGGAATCGGAACGAGACGGAATGACCCAGCCCCCCGACGGCGACACGCGGCAGAGCGCGGCACCGGCCCTGACGGGTCATGCCGTGATCGCGGATGCGGTGCGTCATCTGGACAATTCGCCCGGCGTCTACCGGATGCTGAATGCCGCGAACGAGGTGCTGTATGTCGGCAAGGCGCGGAACCTGAAGGCGCGCGTGTCGAACTATGCCCGCCCCTCGGGCCATTCGGCGCGCATCGCCCGGATGATCCGCGAAACCGCGCAGATGATGTTCCTGACCACGCGCGCGGAAACCGAGGCGCTGCTGCTGGAACAGAACCTGATCAAGCAGCTGAAGCCGCGCTACAACGTGCTGCTGCGCGACGACAAGAGCTTTCCCAACATCCTCGTCAGCCAGAGCCACGCCTTCCCGCAGATCAAGAAGCATCGCGGCAAGAAGTCGGAACCGGGCAACTACTACGGCCCCTTCGCCAGCGCCGGCGCCGTCAACCGGACGCTGAACCAGCTGCAGAAGGTGTTCCTGCTGCGGAACTGTTCGGATTCGATGTTCGAAAGCCGGACCCGGCCCTGCCTGCTGTACCAGATCAAGCGCTGTTCGGCCCCCTGCGTGGGCTATGTGGGCACCGGGGACTACGCCGCGCTGGTATCGGATGCCGAACGCTTCCTGCAGGGCCGCTCGACCCGGGTGCAGGCGGAACTGGCGCGGCAGATGGCCGAAGCCTCGGCGGCGATGGAGTTCGAGAGGGCGGCGGCCCTGCGCGACCGGATCCGCGCGCTGACCAACGTGCAGTCGTCGCAGGGCATCAACCCCCGCGGCGTGGCCGAGGCCGATGTGGTGGCCCTGCATATGGAGGGCGGGCAGGCCTGCGTGCAGGTCTTCTTCATCCGGGCGCATCAAAACTGGGGCAACCGCGACTTCTACCCGCGCACCGGCGCCGGCGCGGAAGAGCCGGAGGTGCTGCAGGCCTTCCTCGCGCAGTTCTACGACGACAAGGAACCGCCGCGCCTGATCCTGCTGTCGCATCCGATCGAGGATGCGGACCTGATGACCGACCTGCTGTCGCAGCGGGCCGGGCGCAAGGTGGTGCTGGGGGTGCCGCAGCGGGGCGAGAAGGCGGAGCTGGTGGAGAACGCCGCCCGCAATGCCCGCGAAAGCCTGGCCCGCCGGATGAGCGAAAGCGCCACGCAGTCGAAGCTGCTGGACGGGCTGGCCGAGGCCTTCGGGCTGGACGGACCGCCCACGCGGATCGAGGTCTACGACAACTCGCATATCCAGGGCAGCGATGCGGTGGGCGGCATGATCGTCGCCGGGGCCGAGGGCTTCCTGAAGTCGCAATACCGCAAGTTCAACATCCGCGGGCAGGACCTGACCCCGGGCGACGATTTCGGCATGATGCGCGAGGTGCTGACCCGCCGCTTCACCCGGCTGCTGAAGGAAGACCCGGACCGGCAGACCGATGCCTGGCCCGACCTGCTGCTGATCGACGGCGGCGCGGGGCAGGTCTCGGCGGTGCAGGGCATTCTCGAGGAGCTGGGGGTGGAGGACATCCCGATGGTGGGCGTGGCCAAGGGCATCGACCGCGACGCCGGCAAGGAAGAGTTTCACCGCCCCGGCCAGCAGCCCTTCGCCCTGCGCCACAACGACCCGGTGCTGTATTTCGTCCAGCGGCTGCGGGACGAGGCGCATCGCTGGGCCATCGGCGCGCATCGGGCGAAACGGGCGAAGGCGGTGGGGGCGACGCCGCTGGACGACATTCCCGGCGTGGGCGCGACGCGCAAGCGCGCCCTGCTGCAGCATTTCGGCAGCGCCAAGGCGGTGGCGCGCGCCGGGCTGGCGGATCTGGAGGCGGCCCCGGGCATTTCCAGCGCCATCGCCCGGACGGTGCACGACTTCTTCCACGCAAAGGGCTGAGCCGGTCAGTCGGGCCAGAAGCCTTCGTGCACCTTCCGCGCCTCGGTCTGCAGCATCGGTCCCACCACCTGCACCTCGCCGCCCGCGGCGGCCAGCACCGCACGGCAGCGGATGTCACGGGCCGATTGCGCGCCGGCGCTGCCGAACCCGGCCATCTCTTCCTGCGGGGTGCCGAAGACGACGCGGCCGATCCCGGCCCACCGCGCCGCGCCCGCGCACATCGAACAGGGCTCGGTGCTGGCATAGAGCGTGGCGCCCCGCACCCGGTCGCGCCCCAGTTCGCGCATCGCCCGCGACAGCAGCGCCAGTTCCGCATGGGCCGTGCCGTCGCCGCTGGTGACGACGGTGTTGCCGCCCTCCATCAGCAGCCGCCCCTCGTCATCGACAAGGCAGGCGCCGAAGGGATGGTCGCCCCGCGCGCGGGCGAGGCTGGCCTGATGGATCGCCTGCCGCAGATGGGTCACGTCGTCGAAGGTCGGTTCGGGAAGGTCCATGCTGCCTCGCGATGCTGGTGCGGCCAATACCCGCTGACGGGCCCTGCGGTTCCCGTCGTCAGCCGCTTCCCGCCGCGCGGGCTTTCGGCTAGGACTGCGGCATGAAATGGACAATCCCCAACATCCTCACCGTCCTGCGCCTGCTGGCCGCGCCCGGGGTGCCGGTGATGTTCCTGTATTTCAGCCGCCCCTGGGCCGACTGGGCCGCGCTGGCGCTGTTCATCGGCGCGGCGGTCACCGACTGGTTCGACGGCTATCTCGCACGGCTGTGGAAGCAGGAATCGCGCTTCGGCGCCATGCTGGACCCGATCGCCGACAAGGCGATGGTGGTGATCGCGATCATGGTGATTACCGGCTATTCCGGCATGAATCCCTGGCTGATCCTGCCGGCGACGGTGATCCTGTTCCGCGAGGTCTTCGTCTCGGGCCTGCGCGAATTCCTCGGGGTCGAGGCGGCGCTGCTGAAGGTGACGAAGCTGGCCAAGTGGAAGACCACGGCGCAGATGGTGTCGATCGCAGTCCTGTTCCTGGGCACCGGGCTGACCTATGTCGCCCATGGCCACGGGCCGGAGGCGGGCGGCGCCGTCCGCTTTGCCCAAGGGACGGCGGGATGGGCGACAGTGGCGGGGCTGGCACTGATCTGGGTGGCCGCCGCGCTGACCTTCATCACCGGCTGGGATTACTTCCGCAAATCGCTACCCTATCTGAAGGACCGGCCCTGACCGCCGGTCCCATCGGGAGGGGCGGGTGGAGTTCGACTATATCGTGATCGGGGCGGGCAGCGCGGGCTGCGTGCTGGCGAACCGGCTGTCCGCCGATCCGCGGGTGACGGTGCTGCTGCTGGAGGCGGGGGGCAGCGACGCCTATCACTGGGTGCATATCCCCGTGGGCTATCTCTACTGCATCGGCAATCCGCGCACCGACTGGCTGTACAGGACCGAGCCGGAGCCGGGCCTGAACGGGCGCGTCCTGGCCTATCCGCGCGGGCGGCTGATGGGCGGATCCTCCTCGATCAACGGCATGATCTACATGCGCGGGCAGGCCGCCGATTATGACGGCTGGCGGCAGATGGGTTGCACCGGCTGGGGCTGGGACGATGTGCTGCCGCTGTTCCGCCGGCAGGAAGACCACTATCGCGGCGCCGACGGGATGCATGGCGCGGGCGGGCCGCTGCGGGTGGAAAAGGCGCGCGTCCGCTGGGATGTGCTGGACGCCTTCCTCGCCGCCGCGGTCGAGGCCGGAATTCCGCTGACCGACGATTTCAACCGGGGCGATAACGAGGGCGGCGGCTATTTCGACGTGACCCAGCGATCCGGCCTGCGCTGGAGCGCGCGGCGCGCCTTCCTGCCGCCAAGGGTGCGCCGCCGCCCGAACCTGCGCATCCTGACCCATGCCGAGGTCGACCGCCTGATCGTCGAGGGCGGCGAGGTGCGGGGCGTCCGCTTTCATCGCGGCGACACCGCGCAAGAGGCCCGCGCCCGGGTCGAAACGGTGCTGGCGGCGGGTGCCATCGGCTCGCCCGTCATCCTCGAACGCTCGGGCTTCGGACGGCCCGGGGTGCTGGCGGCGGCGGGGATCGCCGTCCGGGCCGAGATTCCGGATGTGGGCGAGAACCTGCAGGACCATCTGCAGTTGCGGCTGATCTACAAGGTGACCGGCGTCCCCACCCTGAACGAACGCGCCAGCCGCCTGACGGGCCGGATGTCCATCGGGATGGAATACCTGCTGCGCCGGTCCGGCCCGATGGCGATGGCGCCCAGTCAGGTCGGCATCTTCACCCGGTCGGGGCCGGAAAAGGCGACGCCCGATCTGGAGTACCATGTGCAGCCCGTCAGCCTCGACCGCTTCGGCGAACCGATCCACCGCTTTCCGGCGATGACCGCCAGCGTCTGCAACCTGCGGCCGGACAGCCGCGGATCGGTGCACCTGTCCGATGCCGCGCATCGCAGCGCGCCCCGGATCCGGCCGAACTATCTGTCGACGGACAGCGACCGCGAGGTGGCGGTGCGGGCCATCGAACTGACCCGGTGGATCGCGGCGCAGCCGGCCTTCGCGCGCTATGCACCCGTCGAACATCTGCCCGGGGCCGAGGTCACCGGGCGCGAGGCGCTGATGCAGGCGGCGGGGGCGATCGGCACCACGATCTTCCACCCGGTCGGCACCTGCCGGATGGGGGCGGATGCAGGCTCGGTCGTCGATCCGCAACTGCGCCTGCGGGCGGCGGGGCGGTTGCGCATCGCCGATGCCTCGATCATGCCGCGCATCACCTCGGGCAACACCAACGCGCCGGTGATGATGATCGCCGAGAAGGCGGCGCAGATGATGCAGGAGGCGCGGGGCGCCTGACCCCCGCCGGTGGCCGCCGGGCTTCGGCCTTGTGTCCCGCCGCCGTCTGCGGCAGGACTGGACCACCCCCCGCGACGGAGGCCGCATGACCATCGACATCCTTTATTTCGCCTGGGTCCGCGAGCGGATCGGCCTGCCGCGCGAAACGGTCGAGACGGCGGCCCCGACCGTCGCCGCGCTGGTGGACGAGTTACGCGCCCGGGAAGAGCGCTACGCCGCCGCCTTCGCCGATCTGTCGGCGCTGCGGGTGGCGCTGGATCAGGACATG
Organism: Frigidibacter oleivorans; assembly: GCF_003993775.1. GTDB lineage: Bacteria > Pseudomonadota > Alphaproteobacteria > Rhodobacterales > Rhodobacteraceae > Frigidibacter > Frigidibacter oleivorans. Next base: position 392,603 of record NZ_RJRZ01000002.1, on the reverse strand, counting down.
GCGGGTTTCGACGCGCCCCTCGCCGGCGTGCGCGAGGTCGCCTTCTTCCCGCCGATGACGGGGGGCTGACGATGGCGGTGCGGGTTCAGGCCGAAGCCTTCGATCACGGCGCGGAAGTCGCGGCCTTCGGCCAGGGCGGACGGGACACCGGGGCGGTGGTGACCTTCCTCGGCATCGTGCGCGACGACAGCGGCCGGATGACGGCAATGGAGATCGAGCATTATCCCGGCATGACCGAGCGCGCCCTGCAGGCCATCGAGGCCGAGGCGCGGGCACGGTGGGACCTGACGGACTGCCTGATCCTGCACCGTCACGGCCGGCTGGCGCCGGGAGAGCCGATCATGATGGTGGCCACCGGGTCGCGGCACCGGGCGGCGGCCTTCGCCGCAGCGGAATTCCTGATGGACTATCTGAAATCCCGCGCGCCGTTCTGGAAGAAGGAGATCGGCGACGATGGCGCCGCCTGGGTGGCGGCCAGGGACGAGGACGAGGCGGCGCTGTCGCGCTGGCAGCCGAAGGGCTGAGGATCAGGCGGCGGAGGTGCTGGAATTCCCGGCCGAGGCGCCGCTGCAGATCACCGTCTGCAGGGTGCGCTCCAGCACCGGCTGCGACAGCGGCTTTTCGATCACCACGGCGCGTTCGTCCGACGGCAGGCTGCCCGGCGCATAGCCCGTCGCATAGACGACCGGCACCCCGGCATCGAGCAGCCGGTTGCCAAGGTCGAACGAGGTCCGGCCGTTGCCAAGATTGACGTCCAGCAGCGCAAGATCCGGCAGGCCGCCGTTCAGCTGCCGTTCCGCCCCGTCCAGCGAATAGGCGACGGCGACATCGCCGAAGCCGATGTCCCGCAGGACCTCGGCCGTTTCCAGGGCGATGATCGCTTCGTCTTCAAGGTAGAGGATCCGCATGTCCGAGGGGGTCCTTCTCGCTGTCATAGTCCACTTCCGTCGCCGCTTCCCACGCAACGGTCATAACAGCCGTCAAGCCCTCGGGTTCCCAACGGGATTCGAGCACCCCGCCCAGGGACCCCTCGATCATCGATTGCACCAGTTGGCTGCCGAAGCCCCGTCGCCCGGGGGGTGACACGGCCGGACCGCCCCGTTCCTGCCAGCGCAGCACCAGCAACTCGCCGTCGCCGTCATCCGTCTTCGACCAGCGCACGGTGACCTGCCCCTCGGCGTTGGAGAAGGCGCCGTATTTCGACGCGTTGGTCGCAAGTTCGTGCAGCACCATGCCGATGGCCAGCGTCGCCCGCGCGTTCAGCCGCAGGTCGGGGCCGCGCAGTTCCACCCTTTCGGGCCCATAGACCCGCACCAGTTCCAGGTCGAGGATGTCGCGCAGCGCGGTGGAGGACCAGTTTTCCGCCGTCAGCAGGTTATGGGTATTGGCGAGTGCCCCGATGCGGCGCGACAGCGTTTCGAAGATCTCCTTCGGATCGCCCTGTTCCCGCCCCGCGCGTTTGACCAGCGCGATGACGTTGGACAGCATGTTCTTCACCCGGTGCTGCAACTCGCGCATGATCCGCCGCAGGTCGGCCTGCAGGACCATCAGCTGCGTCACGTCTGTGAGGTTGAAGCCCACGCCCCGGGTCTGCCCGTTCGAGAGCACCGGATACCAGTCGATCTGCCAGATGCGCCGTTCGCCCGGCGCCTCGGCCGAAGTGCCGCGCACCATGTCGTGCAGCAGCGGTTCGCCCGACTGCAGCACCCGCCGGATCGAGGGCAGGACGAGCGCCGCGAATTCCGGCGCGATCTCGGCCAGCCGGGCGCCGATCAGGTCATCCTGCGGCACGCCGGTGATGCCGGTCAGCCGCCGGCTGGCCCGCAGCACCCGCAGATCGGAATCGATCAGCCCCATCGCACTGGGGCTGGTGCTGTAGAGCGTTTCGATCTCTTCGGCCCGGGCGCGGATTTCCGCCTCGGCGCGGGCGGCCTCGCGGGCATAGCGCGCGACCTTGGTGACGTCGAAGATCGAGAACACGACCCCGCCACCATTGCCGGCGGAATCCGACCGGTAGGGCGCCACCCGCAGCAGCACCGAGGCATGGCCGTCGGTGGTGGCCATCTCCAGTTCCTCGACCTCGCCATTCGACAGCACCCGCTGGCAGGCGGCGATCAGAAGGCCCATGTCCAGCCGGGTGCCGATATCCCCCAGGTCGCGGCCCCGGTCGTGATCGACGAACCGGAACCATGTGGTGGCCTCGGGCGTGAAGGTGCGCAGCCGCAGCGAGGAGTCGACGAAGACGGTGGCGACCTGCGTCGATTCCATGAAGTTGGCGAGGTCGTTGTTGGCCTGTGCCAGTTCGCGCAGCTTGCTTTGCAGCTCGTCGTTGGTGGTCGACAGCTCCTCGTTGGCCGATTGCAGCTCCTCGTTCATGGACATCATTTCCTCGTTCGAGGATTTCAGTTCCTCGTTCGAGGTTTCGAGCTCTTCCACCGTGGTGCGGATCGTCTGGCGGGCATTTTCCAGCTCGTCTTCCAGCTGGCTGACATAGGCCTCGTCGATGACGATCTGCGCCTTGCCATCCTCGGCTCCGGGTTGGGGGGCATCCGGCCGCGCCTCGGCCCTCTCGAAGGTGACGACACGCTCGCCGCTCGCCAGGATCCGGGCACCGATGGCCAGCTTCGGCGGCAGGTCGGGGCCGGAATTGGACAGTTCCAGCCGCCGATAAGGGGCATTTTCCAGTGCCAGGCCGGTCAGCACCCGTTTCAGCGCCGGCTCCAGTTCCGGCAGGATCAGCGCCCGCGCCCCCAGCGACACCCGCCCCGCAGACACCCGCAGGAACCGTTCGGCGCCGCGGCCGATCACCGCGATCTCGTCGTCCGGCTTCAGCACGATGAAGGGCGGCACATAGCGGTCGAACAGCGCCTGCGCGACCGCGGGCGCCATGCCCAGCACCTCGAGGTCCTCGTCCGCGCCGCGATGCGCGCCCGCGTCGGGGGTCGGGCGAAAGCTGCGGGGCAGGTCCAGCGGGCGCACCTGCGCGGACGTCCGCCGCCAGATCCTGAATTCCGTCGCCGCGGGGGCAAAGCTCGGATCCTCGGCCGGCAGGCCCTCGCTGGTGCCCAGCATCAGGAAGCCGCCGGGGCGCAGCCCGTACTGGAACACCCGATGCGCCAGCGCCTGCAACCCGCTGTCGAAATAGATCAGCACGTTGCGGCAGGTGATGAGGTCCAGCTTGGAAAAGGGCGGATCCTTGATCAGGCTCTGGATCGAGAAGCGGACCATGTCGCGGATTTCGGACTTCATGTCATAGCCCGCGCGCGTGGCGTTGAAATAGCGCTCGAGGAAGGGCTGCGGCACCTCGGCGGCGATGCTGGACGGGAAGCTGCCCTTGCGCGCGACGGCGATCGCCTCTTCGTCGATATCGGTGCCGAAGATCGAGACCTGCGGCCGCACGTCGCTGCGCGACATCTCTTCGGCGAAGAGCATGGCGATGGTGTAGGCTTCCTGCCCGGTGGAACAGCCCGGCACCCAGACCCGCACCTCGTCATCCGGCGATTTGCTGTCGAGGATGGCGGGGATCACCCGCGTTCGCAGCGCCTCGAACACCTCGGGGTCGCGGAAGAAGCTGGTGACGTTGACCAGCAGGTCGCGGAACAGCCGTTCCGCCTCGCCCCGGCTCTGCACCAGTTCGCGCAGGTAGTCCGCCGGGCTTTCCAGTTCCAGCACCGACATCCGCAGCGAGATGCGGCGCAGCAGCGTGCCGTGCTTGTAGCCGGAAAAGTCGTGGCCGGTGCGATAGCGGACGTTCCGCACCACCTTTTCGATGAATTCGGAATCGCTTTCCAGCGCCGGGACCAGCCCGGTCTGGCGCATGTGAAAGTCCCGGAGGACAGAGATCGTATCGGCGGCCGGCACCACCATATCGACGGCGCCCGTGGCCATGGCGCTGCGCGGCATGCCGTCATAGCGCGCCTCACGCGGTTCCTGGGCGAAGACCAGCCCGCCCGCCTCCTTGATCGCGCGCACGCCCTGGCTGCCGTCGCTGCCGGTGCCGGACAGGATGATCCCGGCGCAATCCGGCCCGTGTTCGCGGGCCAGCGCCTCGAAGAAGCTGTCGATCGGCCGGCGCAGCCCGCGCGGGCTGTCGAAGGGGCGCAGGCGCAGGGTGAACCCCTCGATATCCAGCTCATAGGCGGGGGGGATCAGATAGATATGGCCGCGTTCGACCGTCTGGCCGTCCTCGATGGACAGGACCGGCAGTCGTGTGCGCTTGGCCAGCAGTTCCGGCAGCAGGCTTTCATGTTCCGGGTCGAGATGCTGCACCAGGATCAGGGCGAAATCGTCACTGGGACGCAGCGCGCCCAGCAGGCTGCGGAACGCCTCCAGCCCGCCGGCCGACGCCCCGACCCCCACAAGGACGAGCCTGCGATCGGGCTCGGGACCTGCGGGGCTGGAAGTGGCGTCGCTCATGTGTAACCCTTGTCAACGGCAGGGCCGCCTGCCTTCGTCGCCACTGCCCGTCGCGTGTCCGGGCGTCCGTGCCCGGTCGCGGGCGCACTATCGCCGCCGGTCCGGGCAACCTATATCCTTGCCCGACGGGGTCAAGAACGCCCCCGAGCGCCAGAAGAGAAATGCAATGCCCGACAATCCGTTCCCCCGTGCCACCGCCGTGATAGAACGGTCGGCGGTGGCGCTGACGCTGGCCGACCTCGAGGCGGAGGATTCGCCGCTGGTGGCGGCGAACGGCCGTTTTTCCGACCTCACCGGATATGCGGCGGCACAGGTCCTGGGGCGGAACTGCCGCTTTCTTCAGGTGCCGGGGGAGAACGCCACCGAACGGGCCGAGATCCGCCGCGCCATCGCGGAGCGGACGGAATTGCAGGTGATCCTGCGCAACCGGCGCAAGGACGGCTCCGAATTCGACAACCTTCTGTTCCTCAACCCGGTGCGCATCGGCCCCCATGCCTATATGCTGGGATCGCAGTTCGAACTGGCGGACCGCGCCGGCGCCCGTGACGGGGCACCCCGGCATGCGAACCTGCTGGCCGACGATATCGGCCGAATCATGGACAAGGCAGGCCAGCTGCAGATGGGATACCGCCGGCATCTGGCCGAGACGGCCACCTTCCTCGTCGGTCGCTGGGCGAGCTGACCCTGTCTCGGCGGATCGCACCGCCGCAGTGCGGCGTAATTCTGCCGCAATGCCGCGAAAAGCCCGTGACCCCGGGTCACCGCGCTTGACCTGCGGGGGCGGACATGCACGATGGCAGCGATTGAGCGACAGGCCGGTTCGGCGCCAGTTTGGCGCAAAAGACGTTGAATACAATCATTCGCATGGAGCGTACGATGGCGACCACAGACATTGCCGACAGTTCGGTCAGCGTGGTGCGTGAGCAGCTTGCTGGCATCCGCGAGATCGAGCGCAGCGAGGGGCTGGCCGCGGCAGAGCGCGCGCTGGTCGAATATATCCGCGGCGGCGTGCAATCGCACCTCGCCTTCATCGCGCTGGCCCGCGTGCTGATGAAGCAGCGCAAGTTTGCCGATGCCGCCCGCGCCGCGACCAAGGCGCGCTCGCTCGCCCCGCTGGAGCCGGAACCGCCGATCGCGCTCGGCATCGTCAGCATCCGGCTGAAGGAATTCGCGCAGGCGGCCGAGGCCTTCGCCGCCGCAATCCGCATCGACCCGAACAACGCCCGTGCCCATCTGGGTGCCGCGGCGGTGAAGATGGCGGACGAAAGCTATGACGACGCCATCGCGCTGTGCGAACGGGTGCTGGACCTCGACCCCTCGCTGGAACGCGCGCATGAGCTGATCGCGCGGATCCGCATGCGGCAGGGCCGCAAGGAAGACGCCATCGCCGAACTCAAGACCCTGATCGCCAAGAACCCGGGCAACCGCCGGGTGCTGCGCGCCTATGTGCAGCTGATGCGCAACGAGGGCCGGGGCGACGAGGCGATCTCGTTCCTCGAAAGCGATGTGGCGGCCAATCCCGACGACAAGGCCCGCGTCGCGCGCCTGTCGCTGGTCGCCGCCCGCGCCGGCCGCCCCGACATCGCCGTGCAGCAGTTCCAGCGCGTGATGGACGAAGGCAATGCCACCATCCTCGACCGGGTGCGCTATATCATGGCCCTGATCGCGGCCGACCGGATCGGCGAGGCGCGCAGCGCCATCTCCGAACTGGGCGACGTGAAGATGATGAAGCCGGTGATCGCCAAGCTGGAGGGCGACATCGCCCTGAAGGGCGGCGATGCCGAGGCGGCGATGACGCAGTACCGGCTCGCCTGCCGCGCGGCGCGGGTCGAACCGCTGCCGGAGGAGGAAGAGGCCGGCGCCGACACGCCCGAGGCCAAGGCCAAGCTGTGGCGCGCCCATGCGCTGAAGTCCGTCACCGACGCCTTCCGCCGCCGCCGCGCCGCCGCTTGACGGCCCCCTGCCGCAACGGGCCGGGCGTCTGCCCGGCCACCCCCTCCAGTGACCGCAGTGCGCGGGGACCATCATGGCCAAAGACCTGATCTACATCATCATGGACAGCTGCCGCTACGACAGCTACGTCCGCGCGAAGACCCCGAACATGGATCGCATTGCCATCGCCGAACAGCGGTTCAGCTATGCCTCCTGGACGGCTCCGTCGCATCACAGCATCTTCATGGGGCAGGTCGCGCATAACAGCCCGACGAAGATCCTCGCCTCCGAGGTGTACAAGAAGGAATTCGCCAAGTGGGTGCACCGGATCGACGTGCCCGACCTGTCGTTCAAGTCCTTCATCCCCGAACTCAGCCTGTCGAAGATGCTGCAGAAGATCGGCTATCGCACGACCGGCCGCGTCTCGATGCCGGTTCTGAACCCGCTGACGGGGTTCAGCCGGTTCTTCGACGACTACAAGCTGATGAAGGATCATAACGACTTCAAGGGCATGGTCGACGAGGTCAGCTTTTCGGCGGATCAGCCCAGCTATTACTTCATGAACCTCGGCGAAACGCATTACCCCTACATGCTGAAGGACGAACAGCTGCCCCGCATCTCGGGCGTGCATGGCGTCATGAAGGGCATGGACGAGGCGATCGCCCGGTCGGGCGACGTGCCGGACGAGGAACCGCAGTTCTTCACCATGCCGGAAATGCAGGCGCTGCACGACCAGCAGGTGCGCTGCGTCGAATATGTCGACAGCGTGCTGGACGAGCTGATCTCGAAGGCGCCGGTCGGCACCCATTTCATCATCGCCGCCGACCATGGCGAATGCTTCGGCGAGGGCGATTATTTCGGCCATGGGCCGGTCATGCACAACAAGGTGTTCGAGGTGCCCTTCCTCGAAGGCCGCAAGACCTGACGCCGCAGGATCCCCACGCCGGATCCTTACCCGGACTGAAAAGGCCCGCCGCATGGCGGGCCTTTGTCTTGCGGCAACGGCCGGCGCGTCAGGCGGCGCTGTCCACCTCGCCCTCCTCAGGCGCGGCGGTGCCCTCCAGCAGCAGCGCGCCGCCGTCCAGCCGCGCCAACCGCAACGGCCGGTCGGATGTGGCGACAACCTCGGCCTGCAGCGCGGGGGTGACGCGATGCAGCGCGGTCGCGCCCGCCGGTTCGGCCGTCAGCACCAGCAGGTCGGGCCCGTCCAGCGCCAGTTGCAGCGGGATCGACCGCGCCTGCCCCAGCAGGCTGCCCGGTCCGATCCGCGGCACCAGCAGCCGCGCGGGGCTTGTGCGCAACTCGCCCGCCAGCAGCACCGGCAGGTCATCGGGGCCAAGCGCCATCAGGTCGCCGGCGATATGCAGCCCCGGGATCGCGGCGCGCACGCCATCGTCCGGACCACAGGCCCAGACCGGCACCCCGCCCCAGATCAGCGCATCGGTCACCGCCGCATTGGTGCCATAGCGGCTGGCCCCGTCGCCGGTCAGCAGGTGCCATTCGCCATCCTGTTCCCGCCACAGGTGAAACCCGCGTTGCGGATCGTTCAGAAACAGCAGAACCCGCCCTTCGGCATCGGTCAGCATCGGCCCCGCCACCTGCCCGGGCAGCAGGTCCGGCCCCTTGCGCCCCGGCGCGCCGAAATCGCGCAGCGCGGGCCGCGTTTCCACCAACCGGGTCGTGCTGCCGCCCGCATCCATCAGCGCCAGCAACCGACCGCCGGTCATGGCGATGCGCAGCGGCACCTCGCCATCCGCCTCGATCACCTCCTGCCCGGCATCCACATGCAGCAGGATCTCGCCCGGAACCAGCAGCAGCGCGCCGCCCTGTCCGTCGGGCAGCAGGTCGCATTGCGCCGCCGCCGGATCGGCCGAGGTCCAGATCGGCTCTGTCCCGTCGGGGCCGGCCAGCGCCAGCAGCACCGCATCCTCTACCATCGGCGAGGGGCCGGCCAGCAGCACCTCGCCGCTGTCCAGCGCGCAGGCGGCGAGCGGCGCCGCCGGGCGGAACATGGCGGCGGGGTAGGTCAGGCCGGGGCGGGCGCGGGACGAACGAGCCATCACTGATATCCGAGGCAATTGGCCAGCTGGCGCAGATAGGCCTGCCGGGGTGCGTCGAGCCGGGTGCCGTCCTCGGTCGCGAAAAAATCGTCGAGCCGCCCGAGCCGCGGCTTGCCGGGGCGGAACTTCGGGCTGTCGATGAATTTCGGGTCGTTGCCGAAGGCCGCATTGACCGGCCCCAGCACCGCATAGGGCGATTCCTCGGGCCGCAGCATCGCGGCGATGGCCGCGTCATCGGTCCGCAGACCCAGCCATTCCGCCACCTGGCGCATGACGTTGCTGGCATCCGACAGCACATCCTCGCCGCGGATCCGCAGATACTGGCCCGGCGCGAGGGTCGAGCAGAAGTCGAGGATGTTGCGCTGCGTCACCGGCCACATGGTCATCGAATTGCGCAGCCGCACGTCCTTTTCCACGTCGCTGAGACGGGTCAGCTCGCGGATATATTCGTCCATCGACTTCTTCAGGTTCACCGGATGCCGGGTGACGTGGATATACATCGCATCCGGCCAGGCGCGGCGGATCCGTTCCATCGCCGGCGGCAGGAAGGTCACCGAGGGCGACTTTTCCAGGCAATACTTCGCCCCGGTCACCTCGGTCGCGCGGTCCATCACCAGATTGATGATGTCTTCGGACCGGGTGTTGGCGTTGTCTTCCAGAAAGTTCGCCGCTTCCAGCACGTTCTCGGCGGTCTGGCCGCCATAGACCAGTTCGGCCAGCGTGCGCAGCAGGCCGGGCGGGCCGAGGAAGCGTTCGCAGTTCCGCTCCCACTTCAGCGCCTCGCCCACCGTGTCGCGCATCATGATGTGCAGTTCGGGGAAGCCGTAGATCTCGGGGTGCTGGCCGATCATCGTCGAGACCAGCGACGAGAAGGATCGCGGCGGCGACAGCAGCATCAGCATCCGGGCCATGCGCTACTCCTTGCCGGCGGCGGAGACGGTCTTCCTGCCGGCGGCCGCCTTCTTGCCACCCGCGGTCCTCTTGCCTTCCGCAGTCTTCTGGCCGTCCGCGCCCTTCTTGCCGGCGGCGCGCGCCTTGCCCCCGGGCCGGGCCGCCGCCGCGTCGGACGGCGCAGGCTCGTCCGCCAGAGCCTCGGCCAGCGCCGTGGGCGGGGTCGGGTCCGGCGCGGTCTGCACGGGTTCCGGCGGCGCGGCCTCGACCTCGGTCAGGCGCTGCTTCAGTCGCTTCAGCAGCCCCTCCAGCCCCTTGCCGACGGAATCCACCACCGCCTTGCGCGCCTCGAGGTCGCGCTGCAGCATCAGCAGTTCCTCGCGGTCGCTGCCGTCCATCACCGCGAGGCTTTCGTTGTGCAGCTGGTCGCGCAGCGACCGCCACACCGCCGCCGCGCCGCGATGGGCCGCCTCTTCGGGCGTATGCATCAGATGCGGGCGCGCCAGCAGATCCTCGCGCAGATCGCCGTTCACCCGCAGGGTGCGGCGCAGGTCGCCCTTGCCCTTCAGGAAATCGGCATAGTCGGCCGAGAACGGGTCGCGGGCATAGAAGGCCTCTTCGTCCTCGGGCATGGCGTTCGGCGGCATGACCTGTTCAAGGAAGTCATCCCGCTCTGCCGAGAAATCGGCGATCGACGCCTGTGCGATGTCCAGCGCCACCGGAACGGCGCTGGACGGGAATTCGGCTGGACGACCGGGCGTGTCAGCGCGCGGGCCGGGTTTCTTCGCGGTCTTCTTCGTCATCGGCGCAGGCGATCCCCGTTGCCAGCGGTTTCTGGGCTCGTTCCGGCTTATTCGGCGGCGAGCGCGGTCACGCCCAGCGGTTCGTCGCTGAGACGCATGATGATGTCGCGCTTGCCATCCTCATAGGACCGGCGACCGTGCATCACCCGCATGTTGTCGACGATGGCCAGCCAGCCCGGCTGCCAGTCGATGTTCTGCGTCAGCGATTCACCGATGGCGTGGATCTTGTACATCAGCTCTTTCGGCAGTTCGGACCCGTCCTCGAACCGGACCTTGCTGTCCTGGATGCCCTCGATGTATTCGCGCGCCATCCAGACCAGAACCGAGTTGATGAAGGCGCGGCCGGCCGGCACGTCGTGATAGGCGTGGCAGACATGCAGCGTCTCGATCGTGCCGTCCTCGTGTTCGGTCAGCTGCACGCCGTTCTTGGCGCAAAGTGCCCGCACATGGTCGAGGCTGTCGGTCTTGTAGACCTTCTTCCAGGCATCGTCGTTGTAGATGCGGCGATAGGCCAGGCGCTTGGTCTCGAACAGCTCCTTCGCCTCGTCCGGCAGGGCCGCCCAGAACTTGATGCCGTCGCAGATCGTGGTCTGGCCGTTTTCGGAGGCCGGGTTGATGCAGCAGAAGAACAGCGTCTCCGGCCGCGGCAGGGTGTAGAACATCTCGCCATGCAGCGGGATCGCGTATTTCGCTGCCGATCCGCCCGTCACCGTCAGCACCGTCTTGCTGGCGCCATAGGCCGAGTCGCGGTCGTTGTTGGCGCCGCCCACATATTCCATGAAGCTGCCGGCCAGCCGTTCGGTCACGGCCACGAATTCGGCATGGCGAATGTCGCAGCCGGTGATGACGACGGCGCCGTAGGTCTTGAACGCGTCGACGATCGCCGGAAGGTCGAGCTTGGCCGGATCCTTCACGGCAGAGGCGTCGATCATCGCACCGGAGGTCAGGGGGGTGATGGTCATCGAGGGAGTTCCCGTCATGTGTTCAGTCGTCATTGCAAATCATCCTGAATGGGACCTTCAATCGTGACCGCAGCGTCCTCCTGGGTGGCTGCGCGGTCGGGTTCACACAATACTCATTCGGCCGGCATGGCAAGCGGGTAGCCCAGGTCCCGCGCCAGCCCTGCGACCTTCGGAAGCAGGGTGTCGCCGTCGCCCCGCCAGGGCAACGGCCGGTCGGCGCGGCCGGGGCTGCGCCGGTCGGCGGCGCGGCGCAGCGCATCGCCGATGGTCAGGCCCACGATCTCGAAATCCGTGCCGAAGGGCGCGGTATAGGGACCGGGCGCGGCATAGCCGGGCAGGCCGCCGGTTAGCATCGCCTGCACGGTCGCGGCATCCGCGTCGGCCCCCAGCCGGGTCAGCAGCCCGGTCAGCACCTCGCCCGGGCGTTCGACCAGCGCCTCCAGCTCGACCCGGGTGACGCGCTCCGCCGGCAGGTCGGCCAGCACCCGCCGCGCGGCATCGTTGGTGCGATACCAGGCGTATTGCGGGTCGAAGACCGGCGGCTGGCAGGACCAGTCGATCAGCTGTTCGCCGATCTCGAATACGTCCATGCAGGGCTGCAGCCGCCCGCGCCGGTCCCAGAAGTCGAGGCTGAGCGTGATCGACTGCCAGACCGGCAGGCTGACCGCGCGGCCCTGCGACAGGGGATCGCGGGTCAGGTGGATCACATGCGCCTGAGGCAGCGCATCGACGGCCCGGCGCATCGCCGGTTCGTTCTGCGACACCAGCGGCGAATAGTCGACCAGCCGGCGCGGCGCGACCAGCCCCCGCAGCCGCATGTGCAGATCCGCCGCGCTGTCGTCGCGGGCGTTGCGGCCCAGCCAGCGCAGCGCCGCCTGCACCGACTGCACCGTCTGTTCCGCCATCAGCTCCTGCCCCAGAAAGCGCAGCAGCCCGTGCATGTGGCTGTCGCGCGGGATGCGGGCATATTGGGCGAGTTGCCAGAACGCCTCGAAGGCCAGCACGTTCAGATGCGGCGCGCCGCAGAACCCGGGATGCATCCCCAGCAGCGAGGACAGCAGGCTGCCCCCGCTTTCGCGGGCCGCGAGGATCAGGACAGGAGGAGGAGTGTCGGACAAGCGTGCCTCAGGAACCGTTGAGCCGCATGAAGATGATGGCAGAGTCCTTCTTCGACGGCGTGCGCATCGTCGAGGGGCCGGCCTCCAGCTCGCCGCGGAAGCGCAGCACCTGCGCGAGGTAGCGGCCATCGGGCGAGACGCCCAGCACATCGCCGAAGGCGCCCGACCCGTCGCCCAGCGTGTCGGGCATGTAGACGAAGCGCAGCTCGCCGTCCGGGGTCAGCCCCGCCAGATAGCTGGTGGGATTGCCGGTGGGCGAGGACAGCTCGGTGATCTTGCGCTTGTTGTGGCGCACGGTGACCTTGCCCGCGACCAGGGCAGAGATCACCACGCCCTTGGCGTCGGCGCGAATCTCCGGCCCGGTGCCCGGGCCGCCGCCGCCGGCGCTGGCCACCCACATCGGTTCGCCGCTGCCGTTCAGCCGCAGCAGGAAATCGTCGCCGCGCTTGCCGATCGCCGGCACCTCGCGCGAGATCATGAAGGCCGGGCCGACATAGGCGCCCGCGACATAGACGGACCCGCCCGGGCCGGCCGCGATGCCGCGGATCAGGTCGGTTTCCCGGCCGCCGACACCCTTGATCCAGGCGAGCCGTCCCTCGGCCGTCAGCTTGGCCACGGCCCCGTCCCAACCGCCGCGCGACTCGACCCGCGTGTTGCCCGACCCGACCGAGCCCTGGAACTGGAAGCCGACGAACACCTCGCCGGCCGAATTGATGCCCATACCGCGAATCCGCTCGGCGCCCGGTCCGTTGAAGGGTGCGACCCATTTCACGCTGCCATCGGCGCCCATGCGGATCGCATAGGAATCGCGCCGGCCGCCGCCGAACCCGAATTGCTGTCCGTCGATCTCGACATCGCCTTCGGTGATCAGCGCCACCGCGATCTCGCCGCTCGGCAGCACCTCGATCTCGTTGCCGCCGTCGCCCTGCGGGCCGCCGAAGCTTTTCGCCCAGACCGGCTTGCCGTTGCGGTCCAGCTTGACCACGAACATGTCGGTCGCGCCGCGGTTGCGCAGCTCGCGGTCGCCGATCGTCACGCCCGCGGAAAACCATCCCGACAGGATGATGTTGCCCTGTCCGTCGGTGCGCAGGTCGAAGGTGTTCTCGTCGCCCGGTCCGCCGGCCTGCATTGCCCAGTTGATGCTGCGGTCGGGCGCGATGCTGGCGACGAAGATGTCGCCCTCGCCCTTGCTGGTGAAGGTGCGGTCGCCAAAGCGCACATCGCCCCGGAACACGCCCGACACGACGGTATTGCCGTTCGGGTCCACCGCGACGGCATCGACCTCATCCTCGTCGACATCGGTTTCGCCGACCGGCAGCGCCCACAGCACCTCGGGCCTGGAGCCGCCCGCGAATGCCTGCATGTCGTCTGCCGCGGCGGGCAATGCCGCCAGCAGCGCAAGTGCGGCCGCGGCCGCCCCCGTCACGATCGTTCCGAAGTGCCGAACCATATCTCGGTGCCTCCTCGCGGGTTGTCGTGGTATTCCCAGCGTCCCTTTTCGACCTGCACCGCCGAGCGCGGGCCGAACTGGTTGGTCGAGCCGATATACAGCCCTTGCGGCGTGGACAGCAGGTTGCGCACGCCGTGGTTATAGGGGTTCTCGAAGCCGGAGCGGGTGACGGGCACCCAGTTCTCGCCGTCGCGGCTGCGCCAGACGTCATAGCCGCCCCAGCCCTCGACGAAGGATTCCACGTCCATGCGGCGCAGGATCTGGGCGGCCGGCGAGTCGAGCTTGTCGAAATCGCGGTACAGCAGGAAGGACAGCCAGTCCTGCGTGCCGCAATACAGCCAGCCGTCATGCACGTTCTGCTTCCAGATCGAGCCGCAGAAGACATTGTTCCAGCCGGGCAGCATGCCGCTGATCGGCCCGCCGGGCACCCGGTTTTCGCCCATGATCACGTCATGGCTGCCGTCGGGGTTCAGGCGCACCAGTTCCGGACCGGCGGGGCCGACGCGGTTTTCCTTGTCGATCCCGCCCTTCTGGATGCCGGAGCCGACGAAGATGCAGTCGCGGAAGGCCGCCATCGACACGACGCCCTGGTTGAGCCGCCCGCGCCCGGCGCCATCGGACAGCACCTGTTCCCAGTCGTAGGGCGGGTTGCCCTCGGCCTTGGTCCGCCACAGCTGATAGCCCTTGGCGAGGTTTGCGGTCCCGGCATAGAGCCAGTCGCCCGAGGTGATGATCTCGAACACGCCAAGGTTGTTGCGGTCGCCGAAGCCGCGGGTATTGGCATGAACCCATGTCCCCATCCGCGGGTCGCGGCTTTCGAGGATGGCGGCGATGCCCGAGGCGTTCTGCCGTCCGGCGGTCGAGCCCGTGGGGCTGGTGAACAGCCGCCCCTTGAACGGCACCAGCGACCGGGTGGAGGTCGCGTCGAGCCCGCCGAGGCCGGGCGGCCCCACCGGCTCGAAATGCAGCCCGTCCTCGGTCCGCAGGATCTGCATCCCCTCGCCGCGCGACCGCGACCAGTTCGAGACGTAAAGGCAGGGCTCGTCGTCGCTTTCGCCCTGGAACACGCACATGGCGCGATAGCCGAGGTCGCGGCTCATCCAGGTGCCGTCGGTGCCATAGACCATCGGCGCCTGATAGACGCGCGTCCAGACGCCCACGGCGGGGTCCATGCGCCAGATTTCCGCCCGGGCCTGCACGGTTTCGAATTCGGGGGTGAAGACGCGGTGGGTCAGTTCCACCGGCCAGGCGTCAAGGCTGACATCCTTCATCCCGCCCTTGTCGCCCGCCCCCAGCAGCGCCATCGTCGCGCGCGATGTGCCGGCATAGACATAGCCTTTGAACCAGGCCATCGAATGGGTGTAGGCGTTGTAGCCGTCGCCGAAGCCGTTGACGTTGATCTTGCGGAAATCGGCGCGGCTGAGGCCACGGTTCGCGGCCTTGGGCTGGGCCGGCTTGACGAGCGCACCTCCGTCCAAATCCGATGCTCCCTTTCGCGCCGGCACATCGGCCGGATTCCGGGGCCATCGCTCACCTTCTGGCGGCCCGCCCCTGCGACGTTAAATCGACGAAATCATAACCTTTGGTAAAGCGCCGGCGGTTCAACAACCCGTGCCCGAAGCGACCATAGCCTTCCCCGTCGGGCCTGACAATGCTGCAGGGCAGCAAAGGGGCCTGCGGCGGCGCGGTTCCGCCGCAGGTTGTGCCGGTCACAGCGCCAGCAGCATCCCGCCCGCCGCAATGTGCAGCCGCCCGCCCAAGGCATGGAGATCCGCCGACTCGGGCACATCGTCGCCGAAGACGGTGGCGCCGATCTCCTCCCAGGTCTCGCCGTCCGTGCTGCGATAGAGGCTCGACCTGCCGCCCGCGCCGAAACAGGTCGCGGCGAAGAGGGCATCGCCCGTCCCGGCCAGCGCGATCCGGTCGCAATCGCTGTCGAAGCCGGGGCCGAACAGCGCCGCGGGCACCTGCATCCCCTGCCGGGAAAACCGCGGCTCGCCCACCAGCAGATCCCAGTCGCCGTCGCCGTCGAGACGCAGCAGTTCCGGCGCGACATGCGGCAGCGGATCTTCCGACTCGCAGCCCGTCGCCAGCAGCAGCGCGCCGTTCCACGGCTGGATCGCGGTCAGCCGCGCGTTCATGCCATAGCGGGCGGCACCCTCGTCCAGCCGCTGCTCCCACCCCTCTGCCGCGGGGTTGGCCATCGTCCACAACTGGAAACCCCGCAGGGGGTTCGAGGTCGCCAGCCACAGCCGGTCGTCCTCTGCCGCCAGGGCCGAGATGCCATCGTTGTCCGCGTCGCCCAGACCCGGTTCGCAGAAGGGCTGCCACGAGTCGGGCCGGGCCGGGTCATCCGAGACGATCAGGCTGGCCGGGGCAAAGCCGCCGCCGATCATCCCGCCCGCCGCCGGCCCCGTCGCCAGCGCCAGCCGTCCCGCCCACAGGCAGGCGGCACCGATGCCGCAGCGGAAGCCATGGCGCGGGCCCAGCACCACCTCGGCCGCGCCGGTGTCATCGACCGCCAGCACCAGCCCGCCGCTGTCGGCCGAACAGACGACGTAGAGCCGCGGCGCCGCGTCCGAGGTGCCCTGCATCCGGGCCATCGCCAGCACCGGCGCCGTTGCCGCGCCTGCCGGCAGGGTCAGTTCGGCCTCGGCCCCGTCGGCTTCCAGCCGGATCAGCCGCGACCGCCGCGCCGCCGCATCCCAGACGGCCACGACCAACGCGTCGCCTGCCTCGGCCAGCGCGGTGATCCGGCCCGGCCAGATGCCCAGCATCGCGGCCGCTCGCGGCCGTGCGGCCGGCTTTCGGTGAACCTGCGTCATCAAAATCTCTCCGGATCTAGCGATAGCCGTAAAATGCGGCAAGCCGGCGGGTCTGGGGCGAGAACGCGCGCTCGGGCGCCCAGTCCATCGGCGCGTCGAGCGTGGGCGTCTCCATCCGGGCCAGCCGGTCGAAATCGAGCGTCGGATTCTCGAGGAAGCCGGAATTGGTGCCATGCGGCGCATTGGCAGGCCCGGGAACGGAATAGGGCGAGTCCTCGGGATGCAGCATCGCCTCGATCGCCTCGGCATCGTCGCGGATGTCCAGCCATTCGCAGATCTGCGGCAGCCAGAACCGCGACTCGCGCAGCAGATCCTCGCCGATGATCCGCATCATCTGTCCGGGCGGCAGCTGCCGGCCCAGATCGTGGATCATCACATGGGTGTCGGTCCACTTCGCCTCATAGTCCAGCTCGCCGCCCAGCATCGACTTCAGCCGCATCAGCGCCTGCTGCCGCATCGCCTTCTGATGCGACAGGCCGCGGCTGCGGGGATGGCGCAGCAGCTGCAGGAAATGCGCCGAAGGATAGGCTTCGACCACGCGGTTGAGGCAATGGGCCTGAATGACGTTTGCGGGGCTTTTCTCGACAAGGATGCGGTCGCCCACCAGCTCCTGGATATGATCCATCACCTGCCGGGGGGTCATGCGGCGGTTCGCCTCCATCCAGGCCACGGCCAGATCCACCGTCTCTTCGGTCTGGGTGCCGTGATGCAGTTCGGCGATGGTCCGGCGCAGCCCGGGCAGCGCCCGCCGGCCCGAGGCGGAATAGGCGTCCAGCGCCTCGCCCAGCGTGTCGGCCACGAAGATCGACAGTTCCGGCAGGCCATAGCATTGCGGGTGCTGGCCGATCATCGCCGAGACGACGGACGAGAAGGATCGTCCCGGGCACAGAATGAACAGGGGTTGCGGCATCGGTCGTTCCTGATCTCGCACCCGGCCGTGCCGGCCGCCGGTGCAGGGAGGGCGAAGGACGCGGCGGCGGGTCCGCCGCGCCGGCTGTCACGCGGCGGTCAGGGCAGCCAGGACCACAACTCGACCCGGAAGAACCGCTCGATCACCCGGCCGAAGGCCTGCCAGACCGGGCGCTCCGCCGCCTCGATCTTGCCGAAGCCGGTCATGTTGCCCGCCAGCCGCCCGTCCGGGTTCGGCACCTCGACCTTCACGCGGATGATCTGGCCGAAATCGCGTTCCTCGGCGCGGGGGGCGATGGACCGGACGGTGCCCGCCAGCGGTTCGTCCGGCGCGCTCCACAGCCGCAATTCCGCGCTGGCCCCGATCTCCACCTCTTCGATATCGGTCTCAGGCACCTCGATCTCGACCATCACCACCCGGTTGTCCTCGAGCTCGGCGAAGAGCCCGCCCTCGGGCAGGAAGGCCCCGACCGGCACGGTGGACAGCGACCCGGCGATGCGGCCGTCCACCGGGGCGCGGATCTTGGTCTCTTCCAGCAGGCGCTGCAGATAGGCCAGTTCCTGGCGGTTGCCGTCGATATCGGCCTGCTGGGCGGCGGTCTCGCTCTGCCGCGCCTCGGACCGCACCTCGGCGAGGTTCGCCGCGGCGCGGTCGCGTTCGGCGATGGCCAGCTGATGCGCGCTGCGCGCATCTTCCACCGCCTTCTGCGACACCGCGCCGCTGGCGAACAGCGCCTCTTGCCGCGCCAGATCGCGCGCCGAGACCTCGACCGCGACCTCGGCCCCGGCGACGCCCTGCTGGGCCACCGCGATCTGTTCGGGGGTGGAACCGGCGATCAGCGTCGCCAGCTCGGCCTCCTGCCGCGCGATCTCGGCCTCGCGCACGGCGATGTCGCGGCGCAGGTCCCAGTCCGACAGCTGTGCCAGCATGTCGCCCTGCTCGACCCAGTCGCCCTCGTTCACCGCGACCGAGACGATCTCGCCCGCCGTGCGGGCGCGCACCTCGATCCGGTCCAGCGGCTGCACGATGAAATCGCCGCCCACCTCGAACGGATAGGGCAGCATGGCGACCCAGACTGCGCCTGCCAGCGCCGCGACCCAGAACAGCCGCGCCAGCCAGATCCGCCAGCGCGAGGGGCGGGCATGGCCGGTGCGCAGCACGCTGTCGAGCTCGCGCATCTGCGGCGACACCGCACCCCGGCGCGGGGCGGCCGGAACCGGCGCCTGCCGGGGCAGCGCCGGGGCCGGGACCGCGGCGGCGGTTGCTGCGGCGGCAGCTGCGGCGGCGGGGGAGGGCGAGGGTTGCGCGCGGCGGGCGGCGGGGTCGGTGACTGCAGCCGGGCCGGGCTCCGGCCGGGCGGCCGACGGTGCCACAGGTTCCGGCGCGGGCGCCGGAACCTCGGCATCGGCCAGCAGGCCCATCAGGTCGTCGTCCTCCTCGACGGGGGGCGCCGGATCGGGCTGCGGCTCCTCGAAGGCGGCGAGGATGGCGTCGAGTTCCTCCGACGAGGCGCCGCCCTCGGCCTCCGGCGGGTCGGGCAGGCGAGAGCCCCGCGCGGCGGCCCGCTCGGCGGCACGTTCGGCCAGGCTGCGCTGCGTCTTGGCCGCGGCGACGGCGGCGGCCAGCGGCGTGCCGGAAAACCGCGCCGGCGCGGTCGAGGTGCCGAGGATATCGTCCAGCGTCGCATCCATCGGCGCATCCGCGGCGGCGGCGGGCGCCTCCTCCTCGTGATCCCAGTCCGAGGGATGGGCGAGGTCCCAGTCCGGATCCTCGCCCGGCCCGCTCCAGACCGCCTCGTCCGCCAGCAGTTCCGACAGCGCCTCGGACCCGGTCGCGGCATCATCGGCAGGCGAGTCGGCCTCGCCGCCCCGAACCGGACCGGGGCGGCCCGCCCTATCCGCCCTGCGCGCCACCCGCGAACTGTTGCTGGCCATCTGTTCCTGACTTTCTGAAACGACTTCCGGAGATGAAATACGAAGGT
The DNA here is from genome assembly GCF_003993775.1 of Frigidibacter oleivorans. Taxonomy (GTDB): domain Bacteria; phylum Pseudomonadota; class Alphaproteobacteria; order Rhodobacterales; family Rhodobacteraceae; genus Frigidibacter; species Frigidibacter oleivorans. The sequence goes on along the minus strand of NZ_RJRZ01000002.1, from coordinate 373,255 downwards.
AGGACTGCGCGTTCGCCGCGAGCGCCGGTTGCGGCGATGCTGGCCGCTTCGCTGCGCCTTGGCGAGGACCGGCCGCCGCGCCACTCTTGCGCCGCTTCCGATTTGCCCGAACGCTTAGCAGAAATGTCCCCACGCTGACCAGCAGCAGACAGAAGATGAAGACACCGGTGCCGCGGAACCGCTCTTCCAGGGCGAAGGCGATGGCGGTCAGCACCAGGTAGACGATGACGGCGGTGAAGACGATCGACGCCAGGGCATAGGTCATCAGCAGCCAGTATTCCCGGCGGGGCAGATCGGGCGGGATCGGACGGCGGGTGACGGTCATCCACAGCACCTGCATCGCGTGCGGGCGCAGCTTGGGCCGCTGCGTCGCGGCGGCCACCCAGTGATAGCCGTCCGCCGGCCACAGCGGGTTGGCGTTGAACAGGAAGGCCCCGAAGCCCACCGCCCCGACCGCCAGCAGCAGTTCCGACAGGCCGGGGGCCGAGCGGTGCAGCATCGTCCAGCCGAGAATCCCCCCTGCGAAGACCGACAACCGCGCCAGCAGCGGCGCGGCATAGCAGGCACGCTGGTTGCGGAAGGACATGCCGCGAATCGCCTGATGCTCGATGTAGAAGCGCGGCAGGAAGCCGAAGGCCAAACGGATGCCGAATTCGCGACTCTGCGCGCCGCACCAGTTCATGGTGATGCCTTGGGCCAGTTTCGCGCTCAGGTTGGCGGAAAACAGCCCAAGAAGCAGGTTCTGCAGGAACGAGAAGGTCAGCATCACCCGGTCCAGGTGATCGACAAGCTGATACCAGTTGAATGCTGCGGCGCAGCAGGCCAGAATGGCGGCGGGCCAGACGAGGCGCCAAAGGAAACGTAACGGCAGAAGGAGGGCCGCGAGAAAGCTGAACGGCAGCCGAGGGTCGAACAGCTTCAGCGAGAAGGGAACATGTGGAGCGGCATCCGACCGGCCCCGGGGGCCGGATCCTGCATCGGAACGTGCCGCTTCGCTGAAGGCCATAGGTCAATTTCCCGGCGAGAATCGATTTTGCGTGAACAGCTTGCACCGAACCCAGCTTGCTGTCTTGTGCCGAGATTGATACCATCGCCCCCGTTTTCGACAGGTAGAGTTAAAGTAAGTTTTCGTCTGACCCCAACTTCACGACCCGGCAGCATTTGATACCGAACGGATAGGGATAAGAACATGCCGAACTCCAATGGAATGGACGCGATGGCGTCGGTGGACGACCGCAAGCAGAAACGGCAAGCCCGCATGGCGGCCCTTGTCGGGCGCCGTGGCGGCACCGCAGCGAAGGTTTCGGGCGCGGAGGTCACCACCCGCGATCGCGCCAAGGGCTTTCTCACCGGTCCGGAAGGGCAGCAGCACCGCAAGTCGCTGGCCCGTATCTATCGCGTGATGACCGACACCCCCGCCGATGACACGGGGATGGTCGAGGGCACGCCCTTCAGCAAGGCGGGGGTCGCCACCCTGATCGCCACGCTGGACAAGCGCGCGGCGAACGAATCCGCCCCGGGCGCCAAGATGGCGGGGGCGCTGAAGCGCGTCCTGACCAACAAGGCCGAGGACGAGGGCGAATCGGTTCACGGCGTAAGCGTGGCAAAGCTTCAGAAAATTGCCGAAGTTCTGGGCAAGTTGAAACAGAAGCGCGCCGCAAAGGCCTGACAGGCTTTCCGGCGGCGCGGGCCGGGCGGATAGACCCCGGCCAGCAAGTATTAGTCTTCGCCCCCTGCCAAGGGGGCGTCGCACAAAATGTTTTGGATCGGAGTAGGGCGAGCGCATGGCTGACAGGCTGGGGAAACCGCCGGCGGATGACCGTTTTCGCTGTGTCGTTCTGGCTCCTGCCGGGCTCGACCCGGCCCGGCTGCTGATCGCATCCGAGAGGGCGGGCGCCACGCCCCTGATCCCGGTGCAGCCCGGGGCGGGGATCGCGGCCGCCCTGCGCATCGCCGCGGATGCCGGCCTGTCCGGCTTCGGCCTGCTGATCGACCAGCCCGCGCTGGTGCCCGCCGCGACCGAGGTGCCCGCCGGGCTGCGGCTGCTGGTGGCCCCGCCCGCGACGCTGGCCGGTGCCCGCCGGTCGGTGCAGGCACTGCGCCGCCGCGGGGTCGAGGTGCTGTGCGAGGCGATCCGCGCCGACGAAGCCGCGCTGGCGCTGGAACCCGAGATCGACGGCTATGTGCTGAAGGGCCACGAATGCGGTGGCATCGTGTCCGAGCAGACGACCTTCATCCTGCTGCAGGAATTCCGGCGCCGCACGGCGCTGCCGCTGTTCCCCCGCGGCGGCATCACCCCGGAAACCGCCGCCGCCGCCAGCCTCGCCGGGGCGCGGGGCGCGGTGCTGGACGACCAGATCCTGCTGCTGGCCGAATCGCCGCTGACGGACGAGGCGCTGCGCCGCCGCCTCTCGCGCTTTTCCGGCAGCGAGACGCTGCAGGTCGAGGAACCGCGCGGCGGGCGCTATCTGCGCGGGCTGGACCAGCCCGGGTCGAAGCGGATCGAGGATTTTGCCGCGCAGCTGCGCGCCGATGCGGGCGCGATGGAACGGATCGCGGCCGGCTTTTCCTGGGCCGGCGCCGCGACCGGTGAAACCGTCGCCCCGGCGGGCCAGGGTCTGGCGCTGGCCGGGCCGCTGGCCGACCGCTATCGCACGCTCGGCCGGCTGATCGGCGCGATCAGCGCCGCCGTCGACAAGCTGCCCGCCGAGGCCGCCACCCGCGCGGCACTGGCCGAGGGCGCGCCGCTGGCTCAGGCGCTCGGCATCCGCTATCCGATCCTGCAGGGCCCGATGACCCGCGTGTCGGACGTGTCGGACTTCTTCCTGAAGGTCGCCGAGGGCGGCGCCCTGCCCTTCGCGGCGCTGGCGCTGCTGTCGGGCGAAAGCACGGAAAAGCTGCTCGCCTCGACCCGCGATCTGCTGGGCGACCGGCCTTGGGGCGTGGGGATGCTGGGCTTCGCCGACACCAAGGTGCTGAAGCCGCAATTCGACGCGGTGGACCGCATCCGCCCGAACTATGCCATCATCGCCGGCGGCCGCATCAACCAGGTCATGGATTTCGAGGGCAAGGGCATCCCCACCTTCGTCCATTCCTCGACCGCCTCGCAGATCCGCCACTATCTGGACGAGGGCGTGCGCCGCTTCATCATCGAGGGGCGCGAATGCGGCGGCCATATCGGCCCGCTGTCCAGCTTCACCCTGTGGGGCAGCATCGTCGCCACGCTGCGCGACCATCCGGCGGTGGCGCGCGACGGCAGGAAGATCATGGTCGTCTTCGCCGGCGGCATCCATGACGAGCTGTCGGCGGCGATGGCGATGACCGTTGGCGAACCGCTGGCCGCGCTTGGCGTGAAGATCGGCGTGCTGATGGGCACGGGCTATCTGTTCACGAAGGAAATCGTCGAGTCGGGCGCCATCGTGCCGGACTATCAGGAGGTGGCGCTGTCCTGCGACAGCACCGTGTCGCTGTGGGAAGGCCCGGGCTTTGCCAGCCGCTGCGCCATCACGCCCATCGTGGACGAATTCCGCGACACCAAGCTGAAGATGGAATCCGAGGGCGCCAGCGTCCCCGAGGTGCGCGAGGTGCTGGAAAGCTTCTCGCTGGGCCGGCTGCGGATGGCGACCAAGGGGCTGGCCCGCACCGGCCCCGAAAAGACCCTGACGGAGATCGGGGCCGAGGAACGGCGCCAGCGCGGCATGTACATGATCGGCCAGATCGCCGCGATGCGCCACGAAGTCAGGACCATCGCCGAGTTCCACGACACGGTCTCTGCCGGCTCCGTTGCCTTCCTGTCCGAGGCACAGCGCGACCGCGCCCGCCGCCGCCAGCCCGCCCCCCCCGCCGCCGACATCGCCATCGTCGGCATGGCCACGCTGCTGCCGGGGGCGGATACGCTGGACCGCTACTGGCGCCGCATCCTGTCGGGCGAAAGCGCGATCCAGCCGGTGCCGGCCGACCGCTGGGTCGAGGACGACTACTTTTCGGAAGACCGCCACCTGCGCGACCATGTCTATTCGCGGCGCGGCGGCTTCCTCGACGACGTGGCGTTCAACCCGCTCGACTACGGCATTCCGCCCACCACGCTGGAAGCGGTGGACCCGATGCAGTTCCTCGCGCTGGAACTGGTGTCGGACGCGCTGAAGGATGCCGACATCGCCCCGCAGGACGAGGGCGACCGCGCCCGCACCTCGGTGCTGTTCGGCTTCTCGGGCGGTCTGGGAGAGATGGGCTCGCGCTATGCCACGCGGGCGGAACTGCCCCGGCTGATGGGCGAGGTGCCGGAATCGCTGCTGGCGCAGTTGCCGGAATGGACGGAAGACAGCTTCGCCGGCCTCTTGCCGAACGTGGCGGCGGGGCGCGTCGCCAACCGCTTCAACTTCGGCGGCACCAACGTGACCATGGACGCGGCCTGCGCCTCGTCGCTGGCCGCGATCTATGCGGGCGTGCTGGAACTGGAAAGCGGCCGCGCCGACACGGTGGTGGCGGGCGGCATCGATTCGCTGCAATCGCCCTTCGGCTATCTGTGCTTCTCGAAGACGCAGGCCCTGTCGCCGCGCGGCATCTGCAACACCTTCGACAAGAAGGCCGACGGCATCGTCATCTCCGAAGGTCTCGCCGCCGTGGTGCTGAAGCGTCTGGCGGATGCCGAACGCGACGGCGACCGCATCTATGCGGTGATCAAGGGCGTCGGCGCCTCGTCCGACGGCAAGGCCAAGGGCCTGACCGCGCCGCTGCCCGCCGGGCAGCAGCGGGCGCTGGCCCGCGCCTATGCGCAGGCGGGCTTCGATCCGGCGCAGGTGGAACTGTTCGAGGCGCATGGCACCGGCACCGTGGCCGGCGACAAGGCGGAACTGGAAACGGTGACCACGGCGCTGTCCGCCGCGGGCGCCGGGCCGAAGACCGCCGCCATCGGTTCGGTCAAGACGCTGATCGGCCATACCAAGGCGTCGGCGGGCGTGGCGGGCCTGATCAAGATCGCGCTCGGCCTGCATCACAAGGTGCTGCCGCCGCATGCGCTGGTCGAGGATCCGAACGCGGTGTTCGAGGATGACGCCTCGCCGCTGGTCCTGTCGCAGAAACCGCTGCCCTGGATCACCGCGCCGGGCAACCGCCGCCGCGCCGGCGTGTCGGCCTTCGGCTTTGGCGGCACCAATTTCCATATGGCGCTGGAGGAATATGTCGATCCCCACGCCCCGGCGCCCGCCGCCGATCTGGGCCGCGACATCCTGCCCTTCGCCTTTGCCGGCGCCGACCGCGCCGCGCTGCTGAAGCAGGTGCAGGGTCTGGGCGAGGCCGCGACGCTGCAGGCGCTGGCGCTGAAGGTGCTGCGCAAGCCGGGGACCGGGCCGCTGCGGCTGGCCTTCGCCGCCGCCTCGATGGACGAGGCGCGGGCGAAGCTGGCGCTGGCCGCCGACTTCCTGTCGGGCACTGCGGACACCGCGCCGAAGGGGCTGTACTTCTCGGCCGCGCCGCGGCTGCTGAACGGCGGCAAGCTGGCCTTCGTCTTCCCGGGCCAGGGCTCGCAATATCCCGACATGATGCGCCAGACCGCGCTGATCGACCCGGCGATGGTGGGCGTGCTGCAACTGGCCGAAGAGGTGCTGGCCGATGCGCCGAGCCTGGCCGGGCGCCGGCTGTCGCGGCTGATCTACCCGGGCGAGGGCTTCACGCCCGAGGCGAAGAAGCGGCAGATGGCCGAACTGACCGCGACCGAGATCGCGCAGCCCGCGCTCGGCGCCGTCGAGGCCGGGATGCTGCGTGTCCTGTCCCGGCTGGGCGTGGTGCCCGACATGGCGGCGGGCCACAGCTATGGCGAATTTGTCGCGCTGCATGCGGCGGGCGCCTTCGACCTGCCCGCGCTGATCCGCCTGTCCGAGGCGCGGGGCCGGGCGATGGTCGCCAATGCCGATCCCGACCGTCCGGGCGCCATGGCGGCGGTCGCGGCGGATGCCGATGCGGTTCGGGCGGCGATCGCCGCCTTCCCCGATGTGGTGGTGGCCAATCTTAACAGCCCGCGCCAGACGGTGATCGCAGGACCGCGCGCCAGCGTCGAGGCGGCGATGGCGGCGATGACCGCGGCCGAATTGCAGGTGACGGCGGTGCCGGTCAGCCAGGCCTTCCACTCGCCGCTGATGCATGCGGCGCGGGCAGAATTCGACGGCGTGCTCGCCGGGATCGACTGGCAGGCGACGGCGCTGCCGGTCTATTCCAACACGCTGGCCGCCCCCCACCCGGCCGATCCCGAGGCGCAGCGGCGCCTGATGGGCGAACATCTGGTCAGTTCCGTCGATTTTACCGGCATGGCCCGGGCGATGGCCGCCGATGGCGCGACCGTCTTCCTCGAGGTCGGGCCGCGTTCGGTCCTGTCGAACCGGCTGGTCGAGATCCTCGGCAGGGATGCCGCGGCGACCATCGCGCTCGACCGCAGCCAGGGCGACGCGGCTTCCTTCATCGAGGGGCTGGTGCAGCTTTATGTCGAGGGCGCGCCCGTCGATCTGGCGAAGCTCGCCGCCGGCATGGCCGCGCCCGCCCCGCGCCATCGCGACGGCGACCCGCGGCACCTTTGGCTGCTGAACGGCGCCTATGCCCGCCGGGCCGACGCGCCGCGCCGCCGTGCCACCGCGCCCGAGGGGCTGAGCCTCGCCCCGGCCGCTGCCGCCGCCGCCCCCGCATCTTCCGCGGCACATCTTGCCGCCACTGCCCCTGCCGCGCTTACGGCGCTGCAGTCCCGATCGCTGACCCCTACCACCCCGGAGGCCGCGCCCTCCCCAGCAGAGGAGCTTGAGTTCATGGACGTGACCGAGACCGACCCGCGGCACGGAGGCGGCTGGACGGCCGGGCCTTCCGTGCTCGGCGACTACCACACGATGATGATGGAATTCCTGCGCGTGCAGGAACGGGTGATGATGACCTATCTCGGCGGCGAGGCGCAAGCCCCCCGCGCGGTCGAGATGCGGCCCGCGATGGCGGCGCCGATGGCCGTCGCCATGCCCCGTCCGGTGGCAATGCCCGCCCCGATGCCCGTGCCGGTGGCGATGCCCGCGCCGGTGATGGCCCCCGCCGCGGTGGCAGCGCCCGCCCCGGCCCCCGTCGCGGCGCCCGCCCCGGCGCCTGCCCCGGCCCCCGTCGTGGCGGCCTCCGCCACCGTCGTGCAGATGCCGGTCGCGGCACCCGCCGCTGCCGCCGCCCCGGCCGCCGCCTTCGACCTGCTGGCGCAGTTCACCGCCATCGTGGCCGACAAGACCGGCTATCCGGAAGACGCGCTCGACCCCGATCAGGGCATGGAATCCGACCTGGGCATCGACAGCATCAAGCGGATGGAAATCCTCGGCGCCGTGCAGAAGATCCTGCCCGCCACCGCGGCCGAGGCGATGCGCGCCGAAATGGACCGGATCGCCGAACTCGCGACCATCCGCGAGATCGTCGATTTCATCGGCACCCGGATGCCTGCGGGCGGTGCCCCGGCCGGAGGCGCCGTCGCGGCGGAAGCCCGCCCTTTTGATCAGACCGCGGGAGGGGAAATCGCCGCTGCCGTCCTCCCGCGGTATATCCAGGTTCCGTTCGCGGAGCCTGCCGACCACGTGACGGAAACCCTGCCCCAGGGCTTCCGGATCGTGGTCACCGAGGCAGCGGACGGGTTCCACACCCCTCTGGTCGCGGCGCTTGCCGCGGCCGGCGCCGTGCCGGTGGTGATGCCCCGGTCCGTGCTGGTGGGGGCCGGAACCGACGAATTGAAGGCCTGGGTCGCCGAACAGGCCGCCGGCGGACCGCTGGGACTGGTCTATCTCGACAGCCGCGCGGCGCTGCCCGACATCGCCACGCTGGACTTCGACGGCTGGCACGCGCTGCACCAGGCCGGCACCAAGCGGCTGTTCCTGATCCTGCAGGCCTTCGAGCCGCATCTGCGCAGCGGCGGCCGGCTGATCTGTGCGATGGAAACGGGCGGGCTGTTCGGCCGCACCACCGGCCCGGTGAAGCATGGCGTCTCGGCGGTGGCGGGTGCGCTCGGCCTCGTCAAGGCGCTGTCGCTGGAATGGCCGGAATGCAGTTCCAAGGTCGTGGACCTCGACCCCGCGCAGGGGATCGAGGCGCGCGCGGCGCAGATCGCGAAGGAGTTGTCCTTCCTGCGCGGCCGCCGTGAGGTCGGCTATCCGGCCGGCCAGCGCACGATCCTGCGCACCGAACCCGCGACCCTGACCCCGCCCGAGGCGCCGGTCGTGCCGAACCGGGACTGGGTTGTGGTCGCCACCGGCGGCGGGCGCGGCATCACCGCCGAATGCCTGCGCACCATCGCCCCGCACGGCGCGCGGCTGATCCTGGTGGGCCGGTCGAAGCTGCCGGCGCCGGAAACGCCGGAACAGGCGGCACTGGATGCGCCGGGCCTGCGCCAGCACTTCATCGAGGCGGCGCGCGCGGCGGGCGAGAAGATCCGGCCGGCCGAGATCGAATCCAAGGTCGCCCGCCATCTGGGCAACCGCGACATGACCCTGAACATCCGCGATTTCGAGCGGATGGGGGCCAAGGTCGAATACCGCATCGCCGATGTGTCGGACGCGGCGGCGGTGAAGGGTCTGTTCGACGACCTCTATGACAAATACGGGCGCGTCGATCTGGTCGTGCATGGCGCAGGCCTGATCGAGGACACGCTGCTGGAGAAGAAGACCGCCGAAAGCTTTGCCCGCGTCTTCGACGCCAAGGTGGACAGCGCCTTCCTGATCGCCCGCGCGCTGCGGCCCGAAACGCTGAAGGGCCTGTGCTTCTTCACCTCGGTCGCGGGCCGCTATGGCAATCGCGGCCAGACCGACTATGCCGCCGCGAACGAGACGCTGAACCGCCTTGCCTGGGACCTGCGCCGCCGCTGGGGCGAGGGCGTGGCGGTCAAGGCGATCAACTGGGGCCCCTGGGCCGCGACGACCACGGGGGCCGGCATGGTCACCACGGCGGTGCGCCAGCAGTTCGAAAGCCGCGGCATCTTCATGGTCGAACCGGTGCCGGGCCGCGACCTGTTCTACAAGGAAATGTTCTGGTCGCCCGCCGACCAGGTCGAATCCGTGGGCTGGGTCGCCGATGGCGAGACGATGGAACAGGCCGTCTGCGCCCTGCCCGACCTGCCGGGGCACGAACGGATCGGCGCGCCGCTGACGCTCTTGCGCAATGGCTATCGGCGCGAGAATGGCCGGCGCGAGGTGGTCTGGCGGCTGGATCTGGTGAACGCGCCCTATATCGACCATCACCGCTTCGACGGGGTGGGGGTGATGCCCGTCGCCGCCGTCATGCAGGCGATGAGCGAGATGCCCGCCGCCTTCGGCATCTCGGAACCGGTGGTGGCGATCGAGAACCTGCAGATGTTCAAGGGCCTGACGCTGGGCGACGGGCCGATCGACCTGCGGGTCGAACTGGAGGCCGCCGCCGCCGACGGTCGCCGCCGCGTCAATATCCGCACCGCCGACGACAAGCTGCGCGTGCGCTATCGCGCCGACCTGCGCTTTGCCCCGGCGATCCCGGCGGGCAACCGGGTGCTGACGCCCGGCAGCCTGCGCAAGGTCTGGACCGGCCCCGGCATCGACGGCGTCTATCGCCGCTGGCTCAGCCACGGGCCGCGCTTCCAGACGCTGACCGATATCCTCGACGTGACGCCGGCCGGCGCCTGGACCACCGCCTTCGGCACCCGACCCGCCGATTTCGTGCCGGTGGAACCGACGCAGCGCTGGAACTTCGACCCCGGCCTGATCGACGGCATGCTGCAGACGGTCTGGATCTGGTCGCGGGCCATCCAGGGCGCCTCGACCCTGCCGCTGTCGGTGGCGGCGGTGCGCCGCTTCTCCGGCGATCCGCTGAACGGGCCGCTGACGGCGGAAACCGTGATCCTGTCGGGCAAGGACGATCCGACCATCGTCACCACGCTCCGGGTCTATGACAGCACCGGCGCGCTCTGCTACGAGCTGGAGAACTTCGAAGGCCAGTCCTCGCGCCAGCTGAACCGCCTGGGCGGCGGCTGGCAGGGCGGGGTGCGGGAAATCACCACCTCCAGCGGAGAGCGGGCGCAATGAGCTTCGAGACCGCGGATATCGCCATCGTCGGCATGGCCGGGCTCTATCCCGGCGCGGACGATGTGGACGTGTTCTGGCAGAACATCCTGACCAAGGTCGATGCGGTCACCGACTCGGCCGAGGGCTGGGTGGGCGATGGCAGCATCCTCGACCCGGAAAGCGACGATCCGCTGAAGATCTACACGCGGCGCGGCGGCTTCCTCGGCGACCTGTCCCGCTTCGACGCGCGGCAGTTCGGGACCATGCCGCTGTCGGTGTCGGGCGGCCAGCCCGACCAGTTCCTTGCGCTGAAGGTGGCGCATGACGCGATGGTGGATGCCGGCTATGCGCCCGGCACCTATGACAGCAGCGCGACGGGCGTGATCCTCGGCCATGCGATCCATGCGCATCGCGGCAATTCCAACGGCATGCAGCAGGTCTGGTTCAACCCGCAAATGCAGGCGCTGCTGCAGGCGCTGTTCCCCGACCTGCCGGCCGCACAGGTCAACGACGCGATCCGGCTGATGCAGGCGAAACTGCCGCGCATCCTGCCCGAGGCGGTGCCGGGCCTGGTGCCCAACATCCTGACCGGGCGCATCGCCAACCGGCTGGACCTGATGGGGCCGAATTACATCATCGACGCGGCCTGTTCCTCGTCGATCATCGCCGTGGACCTCGCGATCAACGAATTGCGGTCGGGCCATGCCAACATGATGCTGGCGGGCGGCGTCAACACCACCACCTCGCCGCTGGTCTACAGCGTGTTCTGCTCCGTCTCGGCCCTGTCGCGCGAAGGCCGCATCCGGCCCTTCGACCGGCAGGCCAGCGGCACGGTGCTGGGCGAAGGCTGCGGCATGGTCGTGCTGAAGCGGCTCGACGATGCGCTGGCGGCGGGCGACCGGGTCTATGCGGTGATCAAGGGCGTGGGCCAGTCCTCGGACGGCAAGAGTTCGGGCCTGATGGCGCCGCGGCTGGAAGGCGAGGTGCTGGCGATGCGCCGCGCCTATGCCAATTGCGGCATCGACCCCGCGACCATCGGCCTGCTGGAGGCGCATGGCACCGGCATTCCGCTGGGCGACAAGACCGAGGTCGAATCGCTGCGCGCCATCTTCGGCGAGCGGCAGGGCAAGCTGCCGACGGTGCCGGTCGGCTCGGTCAAGTCGATGATCGGCCATTGCATCCCGGCCTCGGGATCTGCCGCCATCATCAAGATGGCACTGTCGCTCTATACCGGCATCCAGCCGCCGACCCTCTGCGACGAGGTCAGCGAGGAGATCGGGCTGGACAGCACGCCCTTCCACGTCGCCACCGAGGCGCGGCCCTGGGTGCATTCGGCGGATCATCCGCGCCGCGCGGCGATCAACGCCTTCGGCTTTGGCGGGATCAACGCGCATATGGTGCTGGAAGAGGCGCCCGGCGCCGCCTTCCGCGACCCGACCGCCGCCTTCCTGCCCGCGATCCTGCCCGAGGCGATCGCGGCGCCCGAACATGTCTTCGCCTTCGCCGGCACCGACCGCGCCGGGCTGATGGCGGCGGTGGACGGCTTCCTTGCCACCGCCCATGCGGGCAGCCTGGCCGAACGCGCCGCCCATGCCTGGGCCGCCGCCGCGGCCAGCCCGGGGCCGGAACGTCTGGCCATCGTCGCCGCCTCGGAAGCAGAGCTGGACAAGAAGGTGGCGGGCCTGCGCGCCAAGCTGGCGAACCCGGCGCAGGGCGCGATGCAGACCCGGAACGGCATCTATTTCGAACCCGCCCCCATCGGCGGCAAGGTCGCCTTCCTGTTCCCGGGCGAGATGGCGCAGTACCCGGGCATGATGCGCGATGCAGCCATCGCCTTCCCGATGGTGCGGGCCTGGTTCGACGATGTCGCCGCCCTGACCGAGGGCCGCCGCGACGTGGCGCTGCAACAGGTGATCTTCCCGCCCGACACGCTGGTCGATGCCGCGGGGCAGGCGGAACTGGAGGCGCTGATCCACCGGGTCGACTACGGCTCGGAAATGGTCTTCGCCGCCGATCAGGCGGTCTTTGCCCTGCTGACGAAGCTGGGCGTGAAGGCCGATGCGATGCTGGGCCATTCGACGGGCGAGAATGCCGCGCTTGTCGCCTCGGGCCTGCTCGACATCGACCGCGCCGGGGTGCTGGCAATGATCGCCCGCATGAACGAGATCTTCGACGAGGTGCAGGCCAGCGGCGCTGTGCCGACCGGCGTGCTGCTGAACGTCGCCGCGCTGGAACGCGCGAAGCTGGAAACGCTGGTCGCGAAGCACGGCAGCCTGCATTTCACCATGGACAACTGCCCCAACCAGGCGATCCTGTTCGGCCAGGCAGAGGAGATTGCCGCGCTGCAGGCCGATGCGGTGGCCGAGGGCGCGATCTGCACGCAGCTGCCGATCAGCTGGGGCTATCACACCGAACATGTGCGGCCGCTGGCCGAGCGGTTCGACGGGCTGTTCGACGGCGTCGGGCTGAAGCCTTCGGACGTGACGCTCTATTCCTGCGGGACCGCCGCGCCCTTCCCCGAGACGGTGGCAGAGTTCCGGTCCACCGCGATCTCGCAATATGTCTCGAAGGTGCGCTTCACCGAGGGGATCGAGCGGCTGCATGCCGATGGCTGCCGCGTCTTCGTCGAATGCGGGCCGAACGCGGTGCTGTCCTCCTTCGTGCGCGACATCCTCGGCGACCGGCCGCATCTGGCGGTCAGCGCCGACAACCGCCGCCGCGGAATGGTCGCGCAGCTGCGGCATCTGGTGGCGCAACTGTTCGTCGCCGGCGTGCCGCTGGAGCCGATGGCGCTGCTGGCGCCGGTCGAGGGAGCGGACCAGACGCGCCGCCGCGAGATCCGCGACAAGCAGCGCAAGGCCCCGCGCCTGCCCAGCGAACTGCCGGTGGTGACGCTGGCCGAGACCGACATCGCCCAGCTGCGCGAGATGCTGTTGCCGGCCCGTGCCGCCCTCGCCCTCGGCAACGCGGCGCCGGCCAACGGTGCGCTGGCCGCCGTGGCGCCGGCCCCCATGCCCGCCGCACCGGCACAGGCGCTGGCGGCGGTGCCGGTGCAGGCCGCAGCGCCTGCCCCGCAGCCGCAGCCGGCACCGGTTGCCGCGGCCCCCGCCACTACCGCCGCCGCCCCGGCCGGCGGTCTGGCGGTGCACGACCATATCGGCCTGATGACCGGCTTCCTGCACAGCACGGGCCGCGTCGCGAGCCAGGCCCTGGGCGGTACGGGCAACGGCACGGCGCCTGCTCCTGCCCCGACCCGGCGGATCGAGGTCATCGACCTAGCCCGGCTGTTCCGGCTGCCCTTCGAGCTGCGCGCCTATGCGATGCACGGCTCGCCCAGCTTCGAAAGCCTGCTGCCCTATCTGGCCCCGTCGGAACAGGACGAGGCGCGCGAGGTGCTGATCCGGCGTGGCCACGCGGATGCCTGGCAGGAATGGAGCCTCAGCCGGCTGGCGGTGAAACGCGCCGCGGCCGAGGTGCTGCGCAACGGCGCCGCGAACCTGCCGCCGCAATCGGCGCTGGAAATCCGCAAGCATGACAGCGGGGCGCCCTATCTGGCGGTCGACGGCGCGGCGGCGGCACCGGCGATTTCGCTGTCGCATGTCGAGGCGGTGGGCGCGGGCGCCGCGGCGGCCCCCGGCTGGCGCATCGGCATCGACTATGAACGCCCGGCCCGCATCCGCGATCCGCAGGGCTTTTATGAATCGGTGACCAGCGAGGCCGAACGCGCCGCGCTGAACCTGGCCCCCAGCCGCGAGGCGGCGGTGCTGGTCTGGAGCGTGAAGGAGGCCGCGGCCAAGGCTCTTGGCCTTGGCATGCAGGGGCGGCCGCAGGAATTCGCCCTTCTGGGCTACGATCCGGCGCAGGGCAGCGCGCTGGTGCAACATCAATCGCATCTGGTGTCGGCGCAGGTGCGCCCGGTGCGCGACGCCATCTGCGCCATCGCCTATGCCGCGGCTTCCTGAGCGGCGCCACCACCCGCCGGACCCCGGCGGGCAGACATCGCCGCAAGGCAGCGCCGTCGATGGACGGCCAGAACGAGGGACGGAAGAGCATGAGCACGGACATTCAAGAGCGCCTGAGGACGGTCCTGCAGGAATTCGTCGCGGATTGGGGGCTCGACGTGCCGATCACCGAGGACACCGCGCTGGTCGAGGATCTCGGTTTCGACTCGATCGACGTCATCCAGTTCGTTGTCGCGGTGGAGAACGCCTTCCAGAACCGCAAGCTGGGCTTCCAGGACCTGCTGATGCAGAACGGCCGCTATGTGGACGACCTGAAGATCGGCGAGATCGAGACCTTCCTCGCCTCGCGCCTCGCGCTCGCCTGAAGACCAGCCAAAGGACCGGCCCCATGACCACGCGTACCCTCCTCATCGGCCTCGACGGCGCCACCTACACCGTGCTGGACCAGTTCCTGAAGGGCACCTGCGAAGAGGGCGTGGTGATGCCCTTCCTCGCCGGGCTGATGGAACAGGGCTATGCCGCCAAGCTGAAGTCCACGAACCACCCGCTGACCCCGCCGGCCTGGACCTCGGTGATGACCGGGCGTACGCCGGGGGTGCACGGCATCTACGACTTCGTCCGCTTCGAGGATATGGGGCACGAGCTGTTCTTCACCCTCTACGACGCGCGCGACATCAGGGTCGAGACGATCTGGGAATTCGCCAGCCGCGCCGGCCAGTCGGTGGTGTCGCTGAACTTCCCGATGATGGCGCCCCCGCCCCGGATCAACGGGTCGCTGGTGCCGGGCTTCGTGTCATGGAAACACCTGCGCCGCAACGTGACGCCGCCGGAACTGTATGACCGGATCAAGAGCTTCGACGGTTTCGACCCCAAGGAACTGTCCTGGGACTTCGAGCGCGAAAGCCAGATCGGCGACGTGATGGAGGACGCGGAGCTGTATCGCTGGGTCGAACGGCACCTGCCGCGCGACCGCCAGTGGTTCAACATCGGCATCCGCCTGCTGAAGGAGGATCAGCCCGACCTCTTTGCGCTGATGCTCGACGGCACCGACAAGATCCAGCATCAGGCCTGGCATGTGCTGGACCCCGCGCTGTGGGACGGCGGCAAGACCGAGGACGCAAAGAAGGTGCGGGCGCTGGTCGTCAGCTACTTCCGCGAACTCGACGGCTTCCTCGCCGAACTGCACGCCGCCGCGCCCCAAGCGCAGATGATCATCGTGTCCGACCACGGCTTCACCGGGTCGGAAAAGGTGGTCCGCGTGAACAAGTATCTGGAAACGCTGGGCGTGCTGACCTGGCGCGAAAGCGATGGCTCGGATGCGGCCAAGCGGCGCGACATGGCGAACTTCGCCAACCTGGACTGGACGCGCACGCAGGCCTTCTGCCCCACGCCCTCGTCCAACGGCATCGTCATCCGCAAGAAATCCGACGCCTGCCCCTGCGGCGTGGCCCCCGAGGACTATGCGGCCTTCCGCGACAAGCTGATCGCCGACCTGCTGGAGATGCGCGACGACGCCACCGGGCTGCCGGTGATCCAGGCGGTGCTGCCGCGGGAAGAGGCTTTCCCCGGCGGCGCGATGGAAAATGCGCCCGACCTGACGCTGATCCTGTCGGACCACGGCTTCGTGTCGGTGCGCAACAAGGAGCCGGCGGTGGTGACGCGGCCGATCCCTCTGGGCACCCATCACCCCGACGGCATCTTCATCATGGCCGGCCCCGGCGTCGCGCATCAGTCGGGCGCGCCGATGTCGATCGTCGACACCACGGTGATCGCCAGCCACTGCCTGGGCCTCGACATCCCGTCGGACCTGGAAGGCCGGATCCCCGAGGACCTGTTCACGGCGGACTGGCTGGCCAGCCATCCGGTGAAGATGGGCGCCGCGACGGCGGCGGGGGCGGCAGCCGCAACGGCGGCCCCCGCCCCCGCGACCCCCGGCGCGGCCGAGGACGAACAGCGCGAGGAGATCCTCGCGCAGCTTCGTCTGCTCGGCTACCTCGAGGACTGAGGGCGGCGGCGTAGGATGGCGCGGGTTCCCGTCAACGGCACGACCCTCGCCGTCACCCGGCTGCCGCAGCGCAAGGGGCCGGCCCGGCATCTGGGGGACGGCACCCCGATCGTGATGGTGCACGGGCTCGCCGCCTCCTCTGCCTTCTGGTACGCGGCGGGGGCGCAATTCGTATCGCTGCTGGGGCCCGTGCTGATGTACGACCTGCGCGGCCACGGCAAGAGCGAGACACCCGAAACCGGCTACAGCGTCACCAACATGGCGCGCGACCTGCTGGCCCTGCTGGATGCCGAAGGGGTGGAGAGGGCGCATCTCGTGTCCCACTCCTTCGGCGGCATGATCTGCCTCGCCTTCGCGCTGGCCCATCCCGACCGGGTCGCCAGCCTGACGCTGGTGGACGTGCGGGTGCGGCCGATCCAGCGCAAGCTGTCGATCCCGGCGCGGCAGCTGCCCCCGGCGGTGGAACGGCGGCTGGCCTCGCTGGGTCTCGACATCGCCGCGATCAATACCCAGGACGACGGCATCCACTATCTGAAGACCGTGGCCCGGATCGAGGTGGAGGCGGGCGAAGAGGCGGTGGAGCTGCTGAACGCGCTCTATCGCCACCCTCGGCTGTTCCGCAACCGCCGCGCGGCGGAACGCTGGATCACCCTGACCGAGCGGGTCAGCCTGATCGCGGATCTGGAGGAGGAAGAGGCTTTCACCGCCCGCGATCTGGCGCAGTTGCAGTTGCCGATGCTGATCCTCGTCGGCGGCAATTCCACCACCGTGCCCTCGGCGCAGGAACTGGCGCGGCTGTGCCCGCATGCGATCCTGCGCGAGATCCCGGATGTCGGCCATTTCTTCCCGATGTCGCAGCCCCGCCTGTTCCTGCAGCCCACGCTGCGCTTCCTGCGCGCGCTGGAAACGGGGCGGCTGGCGGGGCCGCGCGGGCGGGCGGGGCTTCGCTCCGATGGCGACGGGCGGCCCCCGGCCCGGTAGGATGCCCGCGGGCCGGGCACCCCGCCGGCCCGGTCAGGTCAGGTCAGCTGGTCGTGCAGCCAGGGATGGCTGTCGAACAGCGCCGCCAGATGGTCCGCGACCCCGACATCGTCCTGAACGGCCGGAACCGGCGTCACGGCGGCCGTCTGCACCTGCGCCGCGGCTGCCGCATCCTCGGGCACGGTCAGGGTAACGTCGGTGACGGTGCCCGCGACGCTGTCGCCCTTCAGGTCGCCGACGATCAGGCCGTATTTGCCGGGATCGTCGGTGCTGCCGCTGGCCGCGCCGGTCGCCACCACCTCGCCGTCGAGGAGGATCGACATCTCGCTGCCGTCATAATGCAGGCCGATCTCGTGCAGGTCGGTATCGCTGAAGGTGCCCGGCGCGCTTTCGACGACATAGCGTCCCTCGTCGGTCTTCATCTCGAAGCGCAGCGCTCCGTCATCCGTCACCGACAGGCCCAGAACCTTTTGCAGGCTCAGCAGGTTGCCCGAACCGCCGGCGCTGTCCTTCTGGAAGTCGAGCGTGATGTCGAAGGCGTCGTAGCCGGTGATCTGCTCGTTGCCGCTGTCCACCGCGAAGCCGTTCTTGCCCGAGACGTGAAAGCCGCTGTCGCCGCCCGCGTCCAGCGTGCGCAGCGCCGTCTTGCCGCCGCGCACGAGGATCGAGGTGTCATAGCCCGACACGTCCGACAGGCCGTTGGCCGCGAAGTCGATGTCGAGGAAGACCTTGCCGGCCGGTATCGGCTCGCCGGTGTCCTCGCCCGTATCGCCGCCCGTGTCCTCGCCCGCGTCCTCTCCCGTATCGCCGCCCGTATCGCCGCCTGTCCCGGTGTCATCGGGGATGTCGGGCTGCTCGGCCGGCGCCTCGCTGGGGATCGTCATGCTGAAATCGTCGACCAGCCCGGTGGCATCCGTTCCCCACGGGTTGCCGAGGACCAACCCCCAATAGGCCACGTCCGGCGTGCTGCCGGTGGCGGCGCCGGACGCCTCGACCTCGCCATCGACCAGGATCGACATGGTGCTGCCGTCATAGGCCAGCGTGATGTCGTGCCATTCGGTATCCGACATCACGCCGGGTCCGGTCTTGACGGTAAAGCTGCCATCGGTGGTGGTCAGCTTGAACTGGATCGACCCGTCCTTGAGGATCTGCACATCCGTCGTCTGGTGCAGGTTCAGCAGGCCGCCATAGCCGGCCGCGCTGTCCTGCTTGAAGGACAGATTGATCTCGAAGGCGTCGAGGCTGTAGATCTGCAGGTTGCTGCGATCCACCGTCAGCGTCGTCTCCGCGCCGAGATGCCAGGCGGTATCGCCGCCCTCCGACACCAGCGCCGTTCCGCCCGTGCCGGGGGTGACGGTGGTGTCCTGACCCGAGCCGTCGGCCAGCGCGTTCTCGAAATCGAAGTCGAACAGCACCGGGTTCGTCACCTCGACCACGCGGGTGATCGTGTCGCTGTTGCCCTGCCCGTCCGTGACCGTCAGCTCGACCGAATGCAGGCCCGGCGTGGCGAAGACATGCTCGACCGTCCAGCCCTCGGCGGTGGTGCCGTCGTCGAAGACCCAGGTCGCCGTCGCGCCGCTCCGGGCCAGCGCGCCCGTCTCGCCCAGGCTGTGGCTGGCGTCGAAACTGATGGCGAGCGCATTGCCCTCCACATCCTCCAGCGCCATCACCGCCTCGACCCCGTCCTCGCAGGACTGGTCGGAACTGATCGTCGCCCCGTAGACGCCGTACCAGTCGCTGTCGACCCTCAGCCGCAGGTCCCGTAGGTCGCCGTCGCTGCCCCAGTTGACGATATGGTTGCCGACATAGTTGGGAGCGTTGACCAGCGTGTAGCTGACGACGGCATTTTCGGCCGAGGCACCGGCGGGCATGGACGTGCCGCCGAGGGAGCCGGTGATGTTGCCCGACACCTCGACATCGATGGAATTGCTGACGTTGATCGAGGGCGCGGTGCTGCCCGGGGCGGAACTGGCGCTGGACTTGGTCGCCGCATCCGGGTCCCACAGGACGGTGTTCGAGTCGATGGTCACCCCGGCGGCGTCGGTGACGCTGATCCCGTGATAGGCCCCATTCGAGATCAGGTTATCCTCGATCACGATATTCTCGTAGCGGCCGTTCACCTCGGCCTCGCCCTTGCCGTAGATCTCGTTGCGGATGAAGATCGTCTGGGTCGCCGCGCCGTCGCCGGCGTCGAAGACGTTGCCGGAAATGGTGATGTCGCTGGTCAGCGTCTTGGCGTTGGTGCCCCAGATCTGGATCATGTCGGAATGGTTCAGCGTCTGGGTCGAACCATAGAAATCGTGGAAATTGTTGTCCTCGATGGTGACGTTCTGCCAGCCGCCGCCGCGGATACCGTCGCCCTGCACCGCGAAGATATCGTTGCCCGTGATCTCGACATTCTGGCATTCCAGCATGCCGATGCCGTGGAAGACGTTCGAGATCGAGTTGTCGACGATGGTGATGTCCTGCGAATCCCGCACGAAGATCGCGCCTTCGCCCTGGGTGGCCGTCCCGTCCTCGGACAGGTAGCCATCCGCCCCGCCGGTGAAGGTATTGCCGATCAGCGCGATATTGTCGGAACTGGCGATCCGCACATCCTCGGCCTTGTCGCCATGCCCGCTGATATCCAGGCCCACCAGCGCCACATGCGACACCTGGGTCAGTTCGGCGCTGCTCAGCAGGGCGGGTTCGGCGGGATCGGCCGAGGTGATGACGATCGGCGATTCCGCCGAGCCGGCCTTGTAGAGGTCCAGCGTATAGGGGTTGCCCGCCGGATCGAGGAGGATCGTGCCCCCGCCGGTCATCTCGAGCGTCTCGAATGCCTCGGCCAGTTCCTCGGACGACGAGACGGTGATGGTGCGATCATCGAACCCTTGCGGATAATCCCAGTCGGGCAGGTGCAGGCTGGCGTCGGTGGTCATTGGATCAAGCTCCTCGGGGTCGCGCGGACTGACCGGATTCGGTTACGCCCGCCGAACTCCGCCGATGGATGCCACGGCAAGCGGGCAGCGGGCGGGCCGGAAGGCGGCGGAAATGCGGAGGACGGGCACAAATCATCTGCGCCTTACTCCCGGAAGGCCCGATCCAGCTGGCTGGCCAGCGGATCGAGCAGGTAGGACAGCACGGTATGGCTGCCGGTTTCGAGGAAGGCCTCGGCCGGCATCCCCGGCACCAGCGACACGCCGTCGAGCCGGGCCAGTTCCCCGGGCGGCACCTCCAGCGTGACACGGTAGAAGGCCCGGTCGGACACGGGATCGCGCACCGAGGCGGGTGCCACCGAGGCCACGGTGGCAGCGAGTTTCGGCATGTCGCGGCTGTCCAGCGAAGCGATGGCCAGCTGCGCCGGCTGGCCCGGCCAGACCTCGTCGATGCGGCGCGGATCGACCTGAAGCTCGAACTCCACCCCCTCGTCCAGCGGGATGATCTGCAGGATGGTGGCCCCGGGCGCGATGACGCCGCCGATGGTCGTGGCCGCCAGTTCATGCACCACCCCGTCGGCGGGGGCGCGGATCTCGACCCGGTCGAGCTGCGCCATCGTCGTCACGATCTCGATGGTCAGTTCCTCGATCTCGGCCGTCACCTCGCGCAGTTCGGTCACCACCTGTTCGGTAAAGCTGCGCCGGTCCTGCAGGGTGGTCAGTTCGGCATCGCGCAGAGCGTTGGCAAGGCGCGCCGCCTCGGCCTGAAGGGCGGCGATCTCGCCCGCGACCTCGGCCCGGTCGCGCTGCAGTTCCTTCACCTGGCTGTCGCGGACCAGACCCTGGTCCTTCAGCCGCCGGAAATCCGCCAGTTCGCTGTCCAGCAGCGACAGCCGTTCGCGCGTCGCGGCAAGCTGCCCCTCGGCCCCGGCGATCTGGTTGTCCAGCTGCGCGACCTTTTCGCGGCCCTGCGCCTCTTGTCCCGACAGAAGGATGCGGCGCGCCTCGAAGATGCGGGTCTGGCCGGCCTCGGCCCGCGCGGTGTCGGGCAGGGCGAAGGGCAGCGCCGCATAGACGAAACGCAGCGACGCCAGCCCCTGCTGTTCCGCCTCGAGCCGTGCGCGCCAGGCCAGCGCCTCGGCCAGCCGGCCACGCGCGATGTCGAGGTTGACGGCCAGCAGCGTCGGGTCCAGCCGCAGCAGCAGATCGCCCCGCGCCACCCGCGCGCCATTCGCCACCTCGATGGCGGCGACGATGCCGCCGTCGAGGCTTTGCACCAGTTTCGGCTGGCCGCGCACCACCGCCTGACCGGAGGCGATGACGGCGCTGCCGATCGGCGTCACGGCGGCCCAGCCGACCAGCGCGCCCAACAGCAGCACCGACCCCACCGCGCCCAGCATCAGCGGCAGGCGCAGCCCGGTCTTCAGCCCCACATCCTCGCGGGTCGTCGCAGATCCGCGCGGCAAGGCCAAGGCGGCGGATCGCAGCGTGTCCAGCGACAGGTTCGCTTCGGCCCCCATGGATCAGCCCCCCCGCGTCAGGTCGCCCGCCGCGGCGGGACGGTCGGGGGCAGCGGCGAGCCGCGCCAGCTTGGCCGCGACGCGGCCCCCGGTCATCGGGCTCGGCCCTGCCGGTTCCGGCGCGACGGCCGGGGCCACCGGCGCATTCGCGGCCGGCGCGGCAGCATGCGGCATCGCCGGCACCTGGCGCGCCCGCAGCGCAGCGGGGATCGCGGGCTCGCCGGCCACAGGCGGGGTCGCCGCGCCCGCAGATTGCGTCGCCATCCGTCCGCGGACCGAGGGCGCCAGCACCTCGTCCTTCGGGCCGAAGCGCGCCACAGCCCCGTTGCGCAGCAGCAGGATGCGGTTGACGGCGGCCAGCGCGCTCGGCCGGTGCGCCATCACGATGACGATCGAGCCGCGGGCCCGAAGTTCGGTGATGGCGGCGGTCAGCGCCTCGTCC
Source organism: Frigidibacter oleivorans (assembly GCF_003993775.1). GTDB lineage: Bacteria > Pseudomonadota > Alphaproteobacteria > Rhodobacterales > Rhodobacteraceae > Frigidibacter > Frigidibacter oleivorans. Next base: position 351,396 of record NZ_RJRZ01000002.1, on the reverse strand, counting down.
CCGGCCATGTCGAGATTGGCGTTGGGTTCGTCCAGCACCACCAGCTTCGGCAGGCCGAAGATCGCCCGGGCCAGACCGATGCGCTGGACCTGCCCGCCCGACAGCGGTGCGCCCCCGCCCGCGCCCTGCGCCCCGACCTGCGTGGCATAGCCCTGCGGCAGCGACAGGATCATCTCGTGCACCCCGGCCAGACGCGCCGCGGCGATCACATCGGCATCCCGCGCCGCCGGATCGAAGCGGGCGATGTTGTCGCGCAGCGTGCCGGGCAGCAGTTCCACCGTCTGCGGCAGATAGCCCACATGCCGGCCGAGCGCCGCGGGCGCCCATTGATCCGCCGTCGCGCCGTCCAGCCGGATCTCGCCCTGATCGGCGGTCCAGGCGCCCACCAGCAGCCGGGCCAGCGTCGATTTGCCCGATGCGCTCGGCCCGATGACGCCAAGACCCTCGCCCGGTTCCAGCGCGAAGCTGACATCGTTCAGGATCCGCCGCCGCTCGCCGGTGGCGCCGGCCAGGCCCAGCTTCACCAGCCGGTCCACCTGCAGCGCGCCGGCAGGCGGCGGCAGCTGGATGGCGCGCGGCAGGTCGGGCAGCGCGGCGAACAGGTCGCGCAGCCGGCGATGCGCGGCGGCGGCGGCGCCGATGCTGCGCCACTGGCCGGTGATCTGGTCCACCGGCGCCAGCGCCCGCCCCGACAGGATCGACGAGGCGACGATGGCGCCCGCCGACATCTCTTGCCGCAGCACAAGGAAGGCACCCAGCGTCAGGATCGCCGATTGCAGCAGCATCCGGAAGGCGCGCGAGGCCGCCGACAGCACCTCGGCCGCGTCGCTGCCCCGCTGGGTTTCGGCCAGCGCCTTGCGGCGCAGCACGGACCAGTGCTGGGCCAGCCGGTCCTGCATCCCCATCGCGCGCGCGGGTTCGGCCCCGCGCCAGCACTGGTCGGCAAAGTCGCGTTCGGCGGTTTCCGCCGCCACGGCGCGGGCGATGGAGCGGTTCGACAGCGCCCGGTTCGCCAGCGCGATCAGCGCCGCGACCGCCCCGCCCGCCAGCGTCAGCCAGCCCAGCCAGGGATGCAGCAGGAACAGCACGGCAAGGTAGACCGGCGCGAAGGGCAGGTCGAAAAGGCCGGATGCGACCGGGCTGCCGACGAAGCCGCGCACGGTGTCGAGGTCGCGCAGGGGCCGCCCGCCCGCATCGCCGCCGCCGGGCCCGCGCCGCGCATCGACCCAGGCCAGCAGCGCCGGTTCGGCCGCGGCCACGTCCAGCCGCGTCGCCAGCCGCGACATCACCCGCGACCGCAGGAAATCGTAGAAGGCGAGGAACAGGTAGAGGACGACCACGATCAGGAACAGTCCCGCCAGCGTCGGGACCGAGCCCGAGGTCAGCACGCGATCATAGACCTGCAGCATGTAGATCGAGCCGGTCAGCATCAGCAGGTTGATCACCAGGCTGAACCCCGCGACCGCGATCAGGCTGGATCGCGCCGCGGACAACGCGGCGCCATAGGCCGTGGCGGTGGCAGGCCGCCCCCCGGCAAGTGTCGTCATCCGTCCGTCCCCACGTCCGTCCCCAGGTCGGGCGCCCGCCGCAAGTGTCCGGGCAGCCCGCACGTTCAGGTTGACGGGCGCAAATGGCGGCATTCCGAAAGGTTTCGGGCCATTTTGGGGCAGTCGGATCGAGTTGCGGCGGGAATGCGGCGTCGCAGAAAACAGGCGCTGTCCCCGCCGGCCCTACCGGGCCAGGCAGCCGGGCCGGGCGGTGGGTCAGACGGCCGGTTCCCACCCGCAGCGGCGGGCGAACAGCCGCGGATCGCTGCCGGGGTCGAGCGCCATGGCCCGCCGCCGTTCCAGCGATCGCCAGGCCCGCAGCCGATAGGCCGGCAGGCCGAGTCCGAACCGGTCCACCCGGACGATCGGGCTCCAGACCGGCAGCCGCGCCGCCCATTTGCGGCGCAGGAAATCATAGGCCGCGCCGAAATCCGCGCCGAGCCGCCCGTGGAAGCCATCGTTGTGCACGCAGGCCAGGTCGGCGACATAGGCGCCCCGGCCGGCCGCGCGCGCCGCCTGCACGATGTCGGTGCCGTAGAGATGCCACAGCGGCAGCGCCTCGTCGAAGCGCAGCCCGGCATCGCGCCGCATGACCAGCAGCAATTCGTCGAAACTCGCGACCGGCTGCGGCTCGGCCGGGGGTTCGCCGAGCGCGCGGCCCAGGCTGGTGGACCAGACATGGCCGACATGGCCGCCGCCGTCGCGCACGCCATAGGGGCCGATCAGCGCCCAGTCCGGGTCGCGCGCCTCGACCGCCGCCAGTGCCCGGGCCAGCCGCGCCTCCCACCCCGCCGGCAGGTAGACGTCATGATGGGCGAAGATGACCAGCGGCGCCGCCGTCGCGTCCAGCCCGCGATTGTAGGCCACCGCGGCCGACGGTGCGCCGCGCACCACCTCGACCGGGACGCCCGCGGCGACCAGCGGCGAGGCCAGCAGGTTGCGGTTCAGCACCTCGTCCGAGTTCGAGGCGACGACGATGCAGATCCGGTCGCGCAGGTCCTGGGTCATGTCTCAGCTCCGGTCGAGGGGTCTGCTGCGGTCCAGCACCCAGGCATAGCCCCGCTGGCCGAACAGCAGCGCCAGCAGGGCCTTGGCCCATCCCGTCAGGGGGCGGGGGTGCCGCCGTGCGGCGCGGATGGCAAGGCGGCGCGCATCGGCAGGTTCGGCCGGGTGCAGCGCCTGCGCCAGCCGGAATTCGGCGCCCGACAGCATGCGCTCCACCAGCGCGCGGCGGGCGGGCGACAGGGGCCGCGCTGCCAGCGCCTGCAGATAGCGGCAATGCATCTGCCGGGCATAGGCCGGATCCTTGCGCGTCAGGCTGGTGATGCTGTCGCCATCGCCGGGCAGGCGGATGATGTCGGCCATCGGCGCGGCGGTCACGAGGAACGGTCCCTCCAGCGCCAGCAGGCAGAAGAGCGCGGTATCCGACAGCATCCGCATCCCGGTGTCGAAACCGCCCATCCGCCGCAACACATCGGCCCGGATCGCCGCCGCCTGCAGCGTCATCCCGGAAATCACCAGCGGCAGCGCATCGTCGACCCGCTCGGCCCGGTCGGGCGGAAACTGTCGCCCCTTGATGGCGAACAGCCCCTCGCGATAGCCCTCGCCCAGATAGTGCACGTCGCCCAGATGGCAGACCACATCGGCGGGCGCCGCCGCGAGGTCGCGCGCCACCGCCGCCAGATGGCCGGGGGTCCACAGATCGTCGCTGTCCTGAAAGGCGATCCAGTCGCCGGTGGCGGCGGCGAGCCCGGTGTTGCGGGCGGCGGCCACCCCGGCATTGGCCTGCCGGATCAGCCGGATCCGGCCCGCATAGGGCGCAAGCGCCGCCATGATGCCGTCGGTCGATCCGTCATCGACCACGATCACCTCATGCGGGGGCACCGTCTGCGCCAGCACGCTGTCCAGCGCGGGGGCCAGGCTGGCGGCACGGTTGTAGACGGGCAGGATGACCGACACGCGCGGGTCGGGCGGCAGCGCGGGGACGGGGTCTGCGGCGGCAGGGATCGCATCCGGATCTGGCAATGCGGCAACCTCTATCGCTGTCGTGCCGTTGCCGGCGTGGAATGACTTGTCCTGAAGCCGGTTCAGAAATAACACCCTTGGCGGGGAAGGGTAAGTCGGTTCGGGCATATCCCGCCGGAGGGCCTTTGTCTGTCATCCACCGCCTCACCGCGCTGTTGCCCGCCTTCGTGCGCAAGACGCTGGCGTCCTTCCTGCTGCGCTTCACCGGGCTCGGCCTGCAGTTCGTGGGCGCCATCGCGATTTCGCGCGCCATCGGGGTCGAGGGCTTCGGCGCCTATACCTATGCCTTCACCTGGGTCACGCTGATCGGCACCGTGCTGGGGCTGGGCTTCGGCCAGCTGGCGGGGCGGGAATTGCCGGTCTACGTGGCGCAGGGGCAGCACGGGGCGCTGCGCGGCTATCTCGTCGCCGGCCCCGCCGCCATCCTCGCCACGGGTATCGTCGCGGCGATCGTCCTGGCCGTGCTGCAACGGGCGGGGCTGTTCAACCTGACCGTGGGCTGGCTGCTGGTGTCGCTGGGCGCGATGCTGCACGCGGCGATCCTGAACACCTCCTCGATTCTTGCCGGCTTTCAGCAAGTGCTGAAGGCGCAGGTGCTGGAATCGCTGCTGCGCCCGCTGATCTTCCTGGGGCTGCTGCTGGCGGTCTGGGCCTCGGGATGGGCGCTGTCGGCGAATCTCGTCTTCTCGATCTCGCTGCTGGCGATGCTGCCGCTGCTGGCGCTGAGCCTGCGGGCGATGGGACGCGCGGCGCGCGAGGCGCTGCCCCCCGATGCCGAACCCCGGCGCTATCTGCTGGCCGCGTGGTTCGCGGCCTCGCTGCCGATGCTGGCCTCGAGCCTGTCGACCTTCATGCAGACCAATATCGACGTGATCCTGCTGGGGATGATCGATGGCGACGTGGCGGTGGGACAATATCGCGCGGCCAGCCGCGCGGCGGACTTGACGCTGATCGCGAACGGCATCGCGCTGCAGGTGCTGGGACCGATGCTGTCGCGGGCGCTGGCCTCGGGCGACCGGGCGGGATCGCAGCGGATGATCTCGCAAAGCGCGATGATCTCGGGCGCGGTGGGCATGGCGATCTGCCTGACCTTCGGGCTGGGGGCGGAGCTGTATCTGTCGCTTTACGGCGAGGCGTTCCGGCCCGCCGCCGATGCCCTGCGGCTGCTGATGCTGGCGCAGGCGGTGTCGATCCTCTGCGGGCCGGTGGGCGTGATCCTGATCATGATGCGCCGCGAACGGACGGTGCTGGCGCTGAACCTCGCCAGCCTCGTGGCGAATTTCGTGCTGAACCTGCTGCTGATCCCGCGCTTCGGACTGACCGGCGCGGCCTTCGCGACGATGCTGGCGGTGGCGGGGGTCAGGCTCGCGCAGCTTTGGGTGGTGCTGCGGGTCTCGGGCTTCGACCCGACGGTCTGGACGCCGCTGCGCCGCCGCTTCGGCCGGGGGCGGGGCTGACATCCCCGGCCTGTTCCTGCGGCGCGTCGGCCAGCCAAGCCCCCGCGCCCAGCATGAACATCGCGAAGACATAGGTCGCGTTCCACAGATGGACGGTGGCGATCTGCAGGCCAAGGCCGATCAGGGCGAAGACCAGCGCCTCGCGCATCAGCCGTGCCCCCGGTGAGGTCGGGCGCGCCCGGCACATCGTCACCAGCGCCGCGAAATAGATCCCGACAATGCCGATGAAACCGGGGATGCCGAACTTCATCGCGTTCACCAGCCAGAAGTTGTCGACACTGCGCGAGGCCATCCATTCGGGCCGCGCCCAATCCCCCATCCCGAGCCCGACCAGCGGATGGGCCCAGACATTGTCCATGCCGAAATCGAAGATCAGCACCCGCCAATAGGCGGTATGCGCGTCGAAGGCGAGGAGGCTCATCAGCACCTGGGGCGCGCTGCGGTTCGACGCCAGGTCGATGAAGACATAGCCGGCCGCGACCAGCGCGCCGAGGATGTGCCAGCGCCTCGGCACATTGCGGAACACCAGGCCCCAGGCGATCAGCCCGCATTGCGCCATCAGGCCCAGCCATGCCCCCGCCGACAGCGAGAAGAACGTCACCGCCGCCGCCGGCGCCGCGAACAGCAAGGCCGTCGTCTCGCTGCGGCCCTGCGCGCGCGCCAGCGACCGGATCGGCGCGAACAGCATGCCCGCGAAGATGCCCGACAGGATCGGATGTTCGAAGGCCGTCTGCGCCCGGGTCAGGCCAAGGCGGGGATCGGTGTTCGCCGCGGGCGGGGTGGTGAAGACCGTATCGAGCAGCGCCAGAAGCGGCGCCCGCCCGGTCACCGCCTCGAAACAGGCCAGCGGCGCGAGGATGACCACGATCCAGAACAGGATGCGCAGCAGCCCGGCGAAATCCGCCTCGCTGCGGATGAAGACCCGCGCCATGAAATAGGGGGCGAGCACCTCGATGCAGGAGATGCCGACCAGTTCCAGATTGGCCGCGCCGCCCGTCACCAGATAGGACAGCGACAGCCAGAAGCAGAAGAACAGCGCGAACCCGTCCGAGGCCCGGACCGGCCCCGCCCGCCCCGAGGCCCACAGGATCAGCGCCGGGAACAGCGCGACCGCCAGCACCAGCCGGTTGGGCGACAGGCGCAGCGGCCCGAGGTTGAAGAAGATCGGCAGGACCAGCGCGATCATCAGCGCCGGGACCAGCGGGTTCAGCCGCCGCGCCGCATCCATAGGGGCGACACGACCGGGCACCCTGCCGGCGCGGCCCGGTGCGCTGTCGGGAGCGGTATCCGGCGCGCCGTCATCCGGCCCGGTCGCGCCCGGCACCCCGGCGGGGGCGGGCGGCGGAAAGCGGGTGTAGCGGCTCATCTTGCGTCCCGATCATGCGCTCGGGTCCAGTATCCAGACCGGGGCGGCGCTGTCCACTGCGGCAAGCGCCCTCAGCACCCGGCGGGCGACATAAACCCGCCGATTGTTTCGCGATTGCAGCATGGCCATTGCCCTGCCCGGGGTCGCGCCACAGTCTGGAAACCATACCGAAGGAGGCGCGCCGCCATGATTCTCCGCCTGTTGCCGCCGTTGCTCGCGGCATTCGCGCTGCTGCCCGCGACGATGGCCGCCGCCGCCGACATCCACGTGGCCGCCCCCTCGGCCCGTCCGGTGGCCGAGGCGGACGGATCGGCGGAGCGGCCTTTCCCGCAGCTGGACGCGGCGTTGCAGGCGGTGCGGGGGGGCGACCGGGTGCTGCTGCTGCCGGGCGACTGGCCCGAACTTTCCATCCGCAAGCTGCAGCCGAACCGGCCGGTGACGTTCCGCCCCGCCGCGGGGGCGCAGGTCCGGGTGCAGCACATCACGGTCGAACAGTCGCGCAACCTGACGGTCGAGGGGCTGACCGTCGTGCCGGTGCGGCATGACCGGAAGGAACTGGTGACGACCGACACGCGGTCCGAGGACATCACCTTCCGCAACCTGACGATCCTCGCCCGGCCCGACGCCCGCGACTACCGGCGCTGGAGCCTCGACGACTGGCTGGACAGCCGGCAGTCGGGCGTGCTGCTGCGCGGGCCGCGCAACACGATCGAGGACAGCGAGGTCTGGGGCACCCGCTTTGCCATCGCCACCACCGGCCCCGAGGCGCGGGTGGAACGCAACCGGATCATGGGGTTCAGCGGCGATGCGCTGCGCGGGCTGGGGGACCGGTCGGTGTTCCGCGGCAACTACGTCGCCGATTGCGTCAAGATCGACGACAACCATGACGACGGCTTCCAGTCATGGTCGCTGGGGCCGGATCGCCGGCCCGGCGGCGGCACGGTGCGCGGCCTCGTCATCGAGTCCAACACCATCCTCGAATGGACCGGGCGCGACCATCCGCTGCGCTGCGCGCTGCAGGGCATCGGATTGTTCGACGGCATGTTCCGCGACACCACGATCCGCGGCAACCTGATCGTGGTGCAGGCCTATCACGGCATCTTCGTGTCGGGCGCCATCGACACCACCATCGCCGACAACACGCTGGTCAACCCGTTGAAGCCGGGCGCCACGCAGCCCTGGGCCGGGGCCGGGCCGCACAAGAACGGCACCCCGGCGCGCGGGGTCCGGATCACCGGCAACATCGCCCCCCGCATCCGCGCCGATGGCGAGGGGGTCGCGGCGCCGCGCGATGCCAACCTGATCGCGACCTATCCGGCGCAGCTGCTGGTCGCGCCCTATGCCGGCGACTACCATGCCCGGCCGGGCAGCGCCGCCACCCGCTTCGGCGTGCCCTCGCTGCGCTGAGGCCCGGACGCGCCGGCGGTCGCGCGCGGCGCGCGCGCGCCCCGGGCGGTGCGGCGGCAACGGCGGGAAACGCCTTCTAGGATCGCGCCCCATCGCGCATCCCCGGAGGAGTTCATGCAGATCGGCCTTTCGCTCGGCAGGCAGGGGCGCCGCCGCGCCGCCGCCGCGCCCGTCCACATCTTCGTCATCGCCGGCCAGTCCAATGCGCTCGGCCGCGCGGCGGATGACAGCGTCGACAGCTACCCCGCCGGCACCATCGAATACGGCGCCGGCGACAGCTGGGCGCCGGTCGGGCCGCGCCTCTATCACGGCGCCTGGTCGACCGACGAAGCGCTGGCCCTGCCCGCCGCCGGCGCGAATTTCGGCTGGGACCGCGCCTTTGCCGCCGCCTATGCGGCAGAGAACCCGGGCGTCACCGTCGGCCTGATCGGGGTGGCCGATGGCGGCACCGGCTTCGTCACCAACCAGTGGAACAAGGGGCAGCCTTCTTACACCCAGGCGGTCGCCCGCATCGCCGCCGCCCTCGCCGCCCGACCCGCAGGCGCGGTGCTGAAGGGCATCCTCTGGCACCAGGGCGAGAACGATGGCGTCACCGCCGGGGGGCCCGCGGCCTATGACGCGGCGCTGATGCAGTTCCTGACCGATTTTCGCGCCGATACCGGGACCACGGACGTGCCCTTCGTGCTGGGCGGCCATGTCTTCGCCACCGGCTATTACAACAGCGAGATCCAGCGCACGATCCAGTCGATCCCGAACCGCGTGCCGCTGACCGGCTATGCCGATGTGTCGAGCCCCGTCGAGGCGACGATCTTCGACGCGGTGCATCTCGACGCGGCCTCGCTGCGCCGCTTCGGGCCGCAATATCTGCGCGGGCTGAAGGCGGCGGCGGCCAATACCGGGCTCGGCGGCACGGGGCCGATCACCGCCGGCACGCCGGTCCTCTACCAGATCCCCGGCACGACACCCGCCACGCACACCGCCAGCGGCCTCGCGCTCGGCACCCCCGCGCCGGACCGGCTGATCCTCGCCGCCGTGACCTGCCGGGGCACCAATGCGCGCTGGCCCGTCAGCCTGACGATCGGCGGCGTCGATGCGGTGCGGGTGGGCGAACCCGCCAGCGGTTCCTCGCAATGCGGGGTGACGCTCTTCCAGGCCGAGGTGCCGGAGGGGGCGACGGGCGAGCTGGCGGTGGCGTTCAGCGGCAGCGTCAACACCAACCAGTCGGCGGTCCTGCTGCTGCCCGTCTATGGCGCCCGGCCCGGCATCGCCACGAATGACGGCTTCGGCTCGGCCAAGGGGGGCACGGCGCATGGCACGGCCCTCGGCTGCGAGGTGGACGTGGCGGCGGGCGATCTGGTCTTCGCCGCCGCCGCCGGCATCGCCTCGTCCAGCCCGGCCGCGACCGGCACGCTGAACCTCGCGGGCAGCCAGACGCTGGCGCATGCGGGGTCCAACATGTGCAGCCAGATCGGTTTTGCCATCGCCGCCGCGGCGGAGGACGGGCGCGCGGTGACGGCCAGCTTCTCGAAAACGGTCAACTATCCCTCCGTCGCCGCGATGGTGCTGAGGCCGCGCTAGGTCAGCGATTCTCTGGCAGGCCACACCCCCACAGGTGTCTCCGTACAGCAGTAGCGAAGCGGCCGTGCCGGCCACATCCTATGGCATGGTCGCGACCCGCCTCACAGGCGAACCGACCGTGGGCATCCTCTGAAAGAATCGTGGGGGCGCCGCAGCCGTTCAGGCCCGGGATGCAGACCGGGCCGTCACCAGATCGATGAACCCCCGCAGCTCGGGCGAGGCGTTGGCGCCGCTCCAGGCGATCGAGATGTGGGACCTGAAAAGCGGGTGCTCGATCCGGCGCGCGACCACACCCGGCCCCAGAACCCCGACCAGGCTTTCGGGAAAGACCGTAATCCCCAGCCCGGCCGCGACCAGCCCGGCGATGGCCAGGGTATGGGCCGCCTCGAAGCGCGGAGTCAGCGACAGACCCTCTGCGCCGAACAGGCTTTCCAGCCGCCAGCGATATTCGTCCCATTCCTGCATCTCGCCCAGGACAAGCGGCTGCTCCGCCACCTCTGCAGGGGTGACGGACGGGCGCAGCGCCAGCGGATGCGCCGCCGGAAGGATCGCGTAAAGCGGTTCATCGGCGAGCTGCCGGCTGTAGAAATCGGGATGATCGAACGCGCCGATGAGAAAACCTGCATCAAGCTCGTTCTTCGCCAGGGCCAGTTTCTGCGCCTGCGTCCGCAGATAGGTCGTCGTCAGCCGCACATAGGGATAGGCCGCGTGATACTGCGCCAGCAGACCGGGCATCAGTTCGGGCGCGGCAAAGGTCATGTAGCCGATGCGCAGGCCATCTGTATGGCCCGCGGCGACACGACGGGCCGCCTGAACCGCCTCGCGATAGCTGTCCATCAGCGCCGCGTTGTCGCGGTAGAAGGATTGGCCTGCAGGTGTCAGCGACACTTCCCGAGTGTTGCGCTGCAAGAGCCGAAATCCCAGCAGATGCTCCAGCTTCTGGATGCGTCTCGTCAGGGCAGACTGATCCAGATTCAAGCGCTCCGCGCTGCGGCGGAAGTTAAGCTCTTCTGCTACAACGATAAATGACGAAACAAGCTCCAATCCGCCGAGTGGTTTCACAAAACGTCCTCGCCAGTTCCCATGATGCACTCAGTGCATCAATTCTTGATCAATGACCATTTCATTTTCGACTTTGCCCCTCGCATCCTTGGTCCAGATGCCTCGCGCCGCCCCGCGGGGGATGGCTTTGGACCGGAGAGACCCATGCAAGACCTAGACCCGAAAGAACTGGACCGCCTGCTCCAGCAGGCCTTCGACACGGCCAGCAAGCTTTATCAGGAACGTGGCTTCCAGCGCCGCGTCGGCTTTGGCCACCGGCCGGCGCTGATCAGCGTCGACCTGGCGAATGCCTGGACGCGACCCGGCAATCCCTTCACCTGCGATCAGGAAAAGATGGACGGCGAAATCATTCCGTCGATGCAGAAGCTGCTCGCCGCCTGCCGCACGAACGGGGTGCCGGTCATTCACGTCACCACCGCCTACGAGATCACCGACCGCACCTCGCCCTTCACCGACATGGGCCTGTGGCATGACAAGATCCCGGTCGAGGCCGTGAACCTCAAGGACACGGAGCTCTGGGCCATCGACAGCCGGATCGCGCCTGTCGAGGGTGAATACACCCTGCTGAAGAAGCGCGCCTCGGCCTTCCACGGCACGGAACTGGCGGGCATCCTGCGCGCCGCGAATGTGGACACGATCCTCGTCACGGGGGTGACCGCCTGCGCCTGCGTCCGCCAGACCATCTGTGACGGGCTTGCCGACGGTTTCCGCACCATCGCGGTCAGGGAAGCCATCGGCGATCGTGTGCCCGGGGCAGTCGCCTGGAACCTCTTCGACATCGACGCCAAGTTCGGCGACGTGGTGGGGGTCGACGACTGTGTCGCCTACCTCAACGGGATAAAGGCGCGTCAGGCCGCCGCCTGATCCCCGACGCTAGGGCTGCGCCGCCGGCCTGCGGGCCGAGCGGCGCAGGTATTTCAGGAACGTGTCCAGCGCCAGCGACCGGCTTGTCCTGTCCCAGACCGCCGTGACCGGCAGCTTGTTGGTCACGTCGCTGAGAGGCCGGACCACCACGCCCTGGCGCGGCAGATTGCCCACGCAGCTGGAATAGATGGTGATCCCCACACCGGCCACGACCAGCCCGAAGATGCCTTCGCTGTTCGACGCCTCCAGCGCGATGTCGGGGAAAAAGCCCCTGCTGCGGCATTCCGCGAAAAGACGATTGCGGAAGGCAGACCAGTTGTCACCCGTACCGAGGACGAACTTTTCGTCCGACAGTTCGGCCAGCGTCAGCACCTCACGATCGCTGAGCCGGTGGGAGGCCGGCAACAGCGCGACATAGTCATCCTCGTCGAAGGTCAGGCTGCTGGTCGTCTTGTGCTCGAAGGCACCGATCATGAACCCGATGTCGATCGCCTGCTGCAGCAATGCCATGTGCTGCGCCGTGGTGGGCATGAAGATCAGGTTCAGGCGGATATCGGGATGCGCCCCCGCAAAGTCGCGCAGCATATGCGGCAGCCGCCCGTTGATCGCGAAATCGGTGTAGGCGATTCTCAGCTCGCCCCGAAGCCCGCGTGCCGCATGGCGCGCGCTTGCCACCGCCTGTTCGATCTGCGTCTCGATGCTCGCGATCTCCGCCAGGAAGGTCTTGCCCGCCTCGGTCAGCTCGACCCTTCGCGTCGTCCGCAGCAGGAGCGGCGCACCGATCTCGACCTCAAGCTGCTGAATGATCTTGGAAAGAGCGGGCTGCGCCATATGGAGCTGATCGGCAGCCCGGCCGAAATGAAGCTCTTTGCCAAGGGCGGTGAACGCGCGGAGATGGCGAAGGTCCAAGCCCATTTCATGCTCGAAGTTTGATATCCACACGGAATTAATAGAGCAACAATTGATATTTTACAATCGCTGCAGCAACCCCCATCGTAGTCCGACACCGCAAACGAAGACCGACGCAGGCACCGCACCTGCCGGCACAAAAGGGAAGTAGACACAGATGACCGCCGATCTTCGCACCGCGCCCCGCCTCTCGCGCCGCCGCCTTCTTGGCCTGCTCATGGCCGGAACCGCCCTGCCCGCGCTGATGCCCCGGACCGTCCATGCGGCGGGCGGAACCATCGTCGTTTCCAACTGGGGCGGCGACTGGAACGACCGCACCGTCCGTTTCGTCGAAAAGCCATTGCTCGAGGACAAGGGCTTCACCGTCGTCCGCGATCTGGGGATGGAGCCGGAGCGCAAGGCCAAGCTTCTTGCCGAAAAGCGCATCCGCCGCGCCTCGGCCGATGTCATCCACGTCAACAGCTCGGACGCTTTCGAACTGCGGCAACAGGACGTTGTGGCGGATCTGGATATGGCGCAGATCCCGAACTACGCCAATGTCGCGGAAGAGCTCAAGGCGCCCTACTTCGTGCCATGGCTCTACAGTGCGGTCGTCATCATCTACAACAAGGACAAGGTCTCTGAGCCGCCGAAATCCTATGCCGAGCTGTTCGATCCCAAATGGGCGGGGCGTATCGGGCTGACCAACCAGCTCTACTTCAACTACATGATGATGGCTGGTCTGGTCGCCAAGGGCGACATGACCAGCGTCGAGGACGGCAAGCCCCTGCTCGAGAAGCTGGCGGCCGAAAACGGCCCGCGGCTCTACGCGGCACATCAGCAGCTTCAAGCCGGTCTGGCGAACGGCGAAGTGGACATCGCCGTGAACTACAAGGCCCGCGGGCTGCAATGTGCCAAGGACGGCCTGCCGCTGGCGATCCAGTATCCCGAGGAAGGGGCGATCGCTGTCACCTTCGGCGCCTGCCTGACCGAATACGGCCCGAACCGCGAGGGCGCCTACGCCTATCTCGACGCCATGCTCGATCCCCAGGCGATGGCGGATCTGGCCGAGGCGAGCCTCTACGCCCCCGCCAATGCCCAGGCCGCGCTGTCCGACGAGCTGCGGGCCCTGGTCGATTTCTCGGCCGAGGAACGCGCGAAGATGCGTTTCCTCGACTACGCCTATGTCGCCGAAAACACGGCCGAATGGCTGGAATGGTGGAACAAGTCCTTCGCGATTTGATCTGCATCTGGCCGGGGAAGACGCATGAGCATGTCACATACCGCTGCCGGCAGCCCTGCCCCCGTCGCCCCCAACGGGGCGGCGCGCAGGGCAGGCACACCCATGCTGGCCGCGCCCGGCCTTGTCTTCGTGACGCTGGGCCTTCTGTTGCCGCTGGCATTGATGCTGCGCAACAGCCTGAACCGATACGATCCGTCGGAACTGATGATCAGCGCGGTCACGGCCGAGAACTACCTCAAGTTCTTCGGCGATGCCTTCTATCAGGAAGTGCTGTGGCGCACGGTCTGGATCTCGGGCCTGTCGACGGCCATCTGTCTGGTCGCTGGCGTGCCGGTCGCCTATTTTCTGGCCCGCCACGTCAGCGCATTGGCCAAGCGCATGTTGCTGATCGTCATTCTGGTTCCCCTGCTGATCGGCAATGCGGTGCGCACATCGGCATGGATGCTGATCCTCAACGACAAGGGCGTGCTTGCGGCATTCCTGGGTCTTTTCGGGCATGAGGGACCGCTTGGCCTGATGTACTCGGCGCAGGGCGTCATCATCGGCCTCGTCTCGGTGCTGCTGCCCTTCATGATCATCACGCTGAACAGCGTCTTTGAATCGATCGACCAGAATCTGGAAGATGCCGGTCAAAGCCTCGGTGCCGGCCATTTCACCATCATGCGCCGGATCGTCTTGCCGCTTGCGATGCCGGGCGTCCTCGCGGGCTCGGTCCTGTGCTTCATCCTCTCGATGAACGCCTACGCGACGCCCGTCCTGATCGGCGGGCCGACGTTTCACATGATGGCGCCGACCGTCTACCAGCAGATCGCGAAGGTCATGAACTGGCCCTTCGGCGCCGCCCTGGCCTTCATCCTCATGGCCGTCACGTTGATCCTGACCGTCGGCGTCTCGGTCGTCGTGCAGCGCAGATACCGGAAGTGGAGCGAATGATGCGCGCGGGTCAGTCCAGGTCCATCCGTATCGGCTATACGGCCTTCAGCATGGCCGTGATCGGCTTCATCGTGCTGCCGCTGATCTTCATCGTCTGGATGAGCTTCTACTCGAACAAGATCCTGTCCTTCCCGCCCGAGGGCTACACCCTCGACTGGTACCGCCGCGCCTGGGCGCTGTCGGATTTCCGCAACGGCTTCTTCCTCAGCCTCCGCACCAGCCTGATCGCGACGGTCGTGGCACTGTGCCTTGGCCTTCCCGCCAGCTTCGCCCTGGTGCGCGGCAGGTTCTGGGGCCGCGAGACCGTCAGCACGGTGCTGATGTCGCCGATGGTGGTGCCCGGCATCGTCGGGGGCAGCGCGCTGTTCGTCTTCTTCCTCGAGGTCGAGTTCCTGACCGGCTGGCGGGTCGCAGGCACCAGTCTGGGACTGATCGTCGCGCATAGCCTGATCGCCCTTCCCTGGATGATCCGGTTGGTGACCACCTCGCTCATCAGCGTGAACCCGTCGATCGAGGAGGCCGCCAGAAGCCTCGGCGCCGCACCGCTGACCGTCTTTTTCCGCATCACGCTGCCGGTGATCAAGCCGGGGCTGATCGCGGGATCGCTCTTCGCCTTCATCAACTCGTTCATCGACCTCGAGAAGTCGATCTTCCTGGTCGGGCCCGACAGCACGACCCTGCAGATCGCACTGATCAACTATCTGGAATGGAACTTCGATTCCACCATCGGCGCCGTGGCGACGGTGCAGATCGCCCTGATCACGGTGCTTCTGCTGATCACCGACCGCTACGCCAAACTCAGCCGCGCCTTCTGAAAGGACACAGATATGCCGGACGTCGTTCTTCAGGATGTCGCAAAGCACTACGGGCCAGCGGTGGCCGTCGCGAACATGTCGCTGCGCATCGGCGACGGCGAACTGGTCGCACTTCTGGGCCCCTCGGGGTGTGGCAAGACCACGACGCTGCGCATGATCGGCGGCTTTGTCGAAACGACCAGCGGCTGCATCACCGTGGGCGGGCGCGACGTGACCGCCCTGCCCCCCAACCGGCGCAACATGGGCTTCGTCTTCCAGAACTACGCGCTTTTCCCGCATATGACCGTGGCGCAGAACGTGGCCTTCGGGCTCGAGATGCGCGGCGTCAACCGCAGCGACACCGACCGCAAGGTGCGCGAGGCCCTGGTGCGGGTGCGCCTTGCCCAATATGCCGACCGCCTTCCCCGGCAATTGTCCGGCGGCCAGCAGCAGCGCGTCGCGCTTGCCCGTGCGCTGGTGATCGAACCCGACGTTCTGCTTCTCGACGAGCCGCTGTCCAATCTGGATGCCTCGCTGCGGCAAGAGATGAAGATTGAGATCCGGCAGTTGCAGCAGTCGCTCGGGCTGACGACCATCTTCGTCACCCATGACCAGGACGAGGCGATGAGCACCGCCGACCGCATGGTGCTGATGTACAACGGCAAGGTCGAACAGGTCGGCCCCCCGGACGAGGTCTATGGCGCCCCGCGCTCGGTGTTCGCGGCGGGCTTCCTCGGCATCCCGAACCTTCTGCCGGGCCAGATGCTGCCCGGCCAGCAGGGCTTCCGGTTGGAGGCAGGCCCCGTTCTTCGCCTGTCCGGTCAGGCCGCCGTCGCCGGGCGGTGCTTTCTTGCCCTTCGCCCCGAAGTCATCTCGATCCATGCGGCGCCGCCGTCAGACGCCGAGAATTGCCTCGCCGGGCGGGTCGAGATCATGACCTACCACGGCTCCGCGGTGGAGTATCAGCTGCGCACCGATATCGGCCTGACGCTGACCGCGCGCGCCGTGGCCCCCGGTCTGGGCGGGCCCGCACTCTTGCCCGAGGGCAGTCGGGCCTGGCTGTCCTGGCCCGCAACGGCAGGCGTCACCGTCAGCGAGAACTGAGTTTCCAGGAGTTGAAATGATGAACCAGCAAACCCTCCTTTCGGAGGCCGAAATCCTGCATGCCCGCCTCACCGTCCTGGACGGGCTGATCGTATCCGATTTCGGCCCCGAGGTCTTCCGCGACATGCGCAAAGGCGGCATCACCGCGGCCAACTGCACCTGCTGCATCTGGGAAGATTTCACCGCGACCATGCGCAACATCATGCAGTGGAAGGCCTGGTTCCGCGACCATGGCGACCTGATCCTACAGGTGAAGACCACCGCCGACATCCGCCGTGCCAAGGCCGAGGGCAAGACCGGCATCATCCTGGGCTGGCAGAATGTCAGCGGCATGGAAGACCAGCTCGGCTATCTGGCGCTGTTCAAGGAACTGGGTGTCGGCATCATCCAGATGGCCTACAACACGCAGAACCTTGTCTGCACCGGCTGCTACGAGACGAAGGACGGCGGTCTGTCCGATTTCGGCCGCGAGATGCTGGCCGAGATGAACCGCCTGGGCATCCTCTGCGACTTGTCCCATGTCGGACCGAAAAGCAGCAGCGACATCATCGAGGCATCGACCCAGCCCGTTGCCTATTCACATTGCCTGCCGGCCGGTCTCAAGGCGCATCCTCGCAACAAGAGCGACGAGCAGTTGCGCTTCATCACCGACCATGGCGGCTTTGTCGGGGTGACGATGTTCACACCCTTCCTGGCCCGCGGGGTGGAGGCCACGGTCGACGACTACGTCGAAGCCATGGAATACGTCATCAACCTCTGCGGCGAGGATCGGGTCGGCTATGGCACCGATTTCACCCAGGGCCATGACCAGCAGTTCTTCGACTGGATTACCCATGACAAGGGCTATGCCCGTCGCCTGACCGAATTCGGCACGATCCAGAACCCTGCGGGGCTCGACACCATCGGCCATACCGGCGCATTGACCGACGCAATGCTTCGCCGCGGCTGGAAAGAAGCGCGGATCGAAAAGATCATGGGCGAGAACTGGGTTGCGCTTCTGCGCGAGGTTTGGGGGGCCTGATCGGACGCGCACCCTTGCCCGGTCTGACGCCTGCCGTGGCGCAGGCTGCCGTGCATCCCGGCCGTGCGACTCCGGACACCGGACGAACGACCCGGCTAGGGTTCGGGCGGGATCGCGGACGGCATCGCGGAAGGGGAGCCGAGAGCAAGCCGCGATGCGGCCCCCGCCTTCGCCAGCAGCCGCGGCGCGATCTCTGCCGCCACCACCGCCGCGCCGCCCGGCAGGTAATGCGCGTGGTCGAAGGCGAAGGGCGCGCCGCCGGCATGGGTCCGGCAGGGCCCGCCGGGGCAGATCAGGGCCAGCAGGTCGAGGTATCCGGCCCCGGCCGCCCGCGCCGCCGCCGCGATTTCTTCCCCCACGGCCCGGCGGTCGGGGTTGGTCGCGCCGGCCGCCGTCCGGCTGCCCCGCATCAGGTCGCGGGCCAGCAGCTTCGGCAGCGGCGCGCGCCATTCCGGCGTCACCCCCAGGACCAGAACCTGCGCCACCCCCGCCGCCCGCAGATGGGCCACGGTCGCCGCCAGCGCCGCGCCATCCCCCGCGCGCCAGTTCGCGCTGATCACCACCGCCTCCGGCGGCGCGGCGGGTAGCCAGTCCTGCAGGACGCGACGCATCAGCGCCACACAATAGGCGGGCCCCACGGGTTCCAGCACCGGCCGGCAGGCCGAGGCATTGGCCTGCAGCACCGCCAGGTCGGGCCGCGCCGCCGCCAGCGCCGGCACCAGATGCGCCGCATAGCTGTCGCCCAGCATCAGCACCCTCGGCCGCCCGCCGCCATCGCCCAGACAGAAATCCGCGTCGAAAGCCGCGGCGCCCGCCGGCGTGGTCGAGGTCACGAAGCAGCGGTCCCGCCGGTCGCGGGCGCGCCCCTCCTCGGTGAAGGCCCAGCCTGTCAGCGATTCGAGCCGCGCCACCTCTGCCGGCCAGTGGCGCAACCGCTCGGGCCGCTGCGCGATGGCGACCGACAGCGCCACGCCGAGGCCCAGCACCGCCGCCGCCCCCGCCAGCAGCCGGCGGTCCCCGAAGCCCGGCGGCAGGGCGCGCAGCGGTTCCTCCACCAGCCGCGTCGTCAGTGCCGCCAGCACCACCGACAGCGCCGCCACCCCCGGCAGGGCGCCCGGCGGCAGGTCGGGGCCAAGGCGCAGCCGGCACAGCACGATCAGCGGCCAGTGCCACAGGTAAAGCGCATAGGAGATCCGGCCCATCCCGACCGGCAGCGCCCGCGACAGCAGCCGCCCGCCCATCGATTCCGGCCCCGCCGCGATCAGCGCCACCGCGCCCAGCACCGCCGGCAGCGCGCCCGGCCCGGGAAACGGATGGCCGGGCCGCAGCAGCAGGAAGCTGCCGAGGATCAGCCCGATCCCGGCCAGCGACAGCGCGTCGTGCCCCGCCCGCGGCCGCCACGCCACCATCGCCAGCAGGCTGCCCGCCCCCAGTTCCCACCAGCGCGACGGCAACAGGTAGAAGGCCGCCGCCGGGGCACGGCCGACCAGCACCGCCGCCAGCAGGAAGGACAGCGCCACGCTCGCCGCCAGCGGCCAGACCCGCCGGCCCGGTGGCAGGCGCAGCATCAGCCAGACCAGCGCGGGCAGCAGCAGGTAGAACTGCTCCTCGACCCCCAGCGACCATGTGTGCAGCAGCGGGTTGTCCTTCGCCACCGGTGCGAAATAGTCGACCTCGACCCAGAACAGCAGGTTGGACCCCGACATCAGCGCCGCCGCCGCCGCGCGGGCGGTCGCCCGCACCTCGCCCGGCAGCAGGACCGCCACCGACAGCACCAGCGTCGCCGCCACCACCAGCAGCAGCGACGGCAGGATCCGCAGCGCCCGCCGCCGGTAGAAGCGCATCAGCGAAAACTGGCCCGCCGCCATCTCGCGCCGCAGGATCGCGGTGACGAGAAAGCCCGAAATGACGAAGAATACGTCGACCCCGGAAAACCCGCCCGGCAGCCAGCCGGCCCCGAGGTGATAGACCAGTACCCCCGCCACCGACAGGCCGCGCAGCCCGTCGATATCGGCGCGCCAGTCCCCGGCCCGCGCCGCCCCCGCCTGCCATGCGGGCCGGCCCGCCTGTCCGTTCCTGATCAGACCCGCCATTCGGCTTCCTTGCATCACGCCCTGCCCCCGCGCCCATAGCGGCAGGGAGTGGTTAACGACTGGTTAGCGCGGCCCGGCCCGCGGCCCCGCGGACCTGCGTTCCGGCACCGCCGCCCCTCGCCCTTGGCAGGCCGATGCTCTATCCTGCGCGCGCACCCCGAGCCCGGCGGCCAGATGCCAGAACAGGCGGACCGACAGATGCCCGATCCCGAACCGGCCGATGCCGGATCCGGCCCCGCCCATCCCGAGGCGCCGCCGCCGGAAGCCGCGATCATCATCCCGCACTATAACGATGTGGACCGCCTGCTGCGCTGCCTCGCCGCGCTGGTGCCGCAGCTTCGCCCCGCGGTGGAACTGGTGATCGTCGACAACGGATCGACCGACAGCCTTGCGCCGCTCGCCGCCGCCCATCCCGGGCTGCGGGTGGTGACCGAGCCGGAGAAGGGCGCCGCCGCCGCGCGCAACCGCGGCGTGCGCGACACGACCGCGCCCTGGCTCTTCTTCCTCGATGCCGATTGCGTGCCGGCCGCGGACTGGCTGGACCGGGCGCTCGGCCATGCCCGCGTGGGCGAGGCGGCGGCGCAGGCCGACCTGATTGCCGGGCGGGTCGATGTCTTCGACGAATCGCCCGGCCCCCGCAGCGGCGCCGAGGCCTTCGAGACGGTCTTCGCCTTCCGCTGCCGCGACTATGTGGAAAAGGAAGGCTTCTCCGTCACCGCGAACCTGCTGACCCGGCGCGCGGTGTTCCTCGCCACCGGCGACTTCGTCAACGGCCTGCCCGAGGACAAGGAATGGTGCCTGCGCGCCCGCGCCCGCGGCTTTGCCATCGCCTATGACGACGCGCTGGCCGTGGCGCATCCGACCCGGCGCGACTGGCCCGCGCTCCGGCGCAAATGGCGGCGCCTGAGCCAGGAGGCACATGCGCTCCACCGCCTGCAGGGCGGTGGCGCCGGGGCCTGGGCGCTGCGCGCGGGCGCGGTACTGGCCTCGGGGTTCGCGCATCTGCCGCAGATGCTGCGCGCGCCCCTCGCCCCCGGCGAACGGCGGCGCGGGGCGGCGACGCTGCTGCGGCTGCGCGCGGTGCGGGCGGGCTGGATGGCGCGGCAGGCGCTCGGCCTGCCGATCTGAGCGCGGCGCGGCGAGTGGCGCGGCCGCCGCGCGACGCCATGGCGTTGCGGGCTGCGGGCTGCGGGCGGCAGCGGGGGTTGCGGCGGCGCGCGCGGATGATGCAGGCGGGCTTGCCCCATCCGTGCCGAGACGGCAGAACGGTCGGCGGGGCCGCCGCGGCCCGATCCCGAAGCGGAGAGTGTCGATGCCCACCGTCCATGTCCTCAACGGGCCGAACCTGAACCTGCTGGGCCAGCGCCAGCCGGAAATCTATGGCACGACCACCCTTGCCGATATCGAGGCCGACTGCATCGCCACCGGCCGCGACCTGGGGCTGGAGGTCCGCTTCTTCCAGTCGAACCACGAGGGCGCCCTCGTGGAACTCATCCATACCGCCCGGCAGGAGGCCGCCGGCATCGTCATCAACCCCGCCGCCTTCACCCACACCTCGGTCGCGATCCTCGACGCGCTGTCGGCCTTCGACGGCCCGGTGATCGAGGTGCATCTGTCGAACGTCCACAAGCGCGAAAGCTTCCGCCACCGCTCCTTCGTCAGCCTGCGCGCCGACGGCGTGATCGCGGGCTGCGGTCCCCAGGGCTATGACCTGGCCCTGCGCCGCCTAGCGCTGCTGCTCGACGCGGGGGGGTGAGAGGGGTCTGCGGTCGGGCTGAGGGGCAGACCGGGGCCGGCGGGCGCGGCCTGAAGTGGCAGGCGGGCGGGCGGCGCGAGGCGTGAGGCGTGTCAGGCGCCTCTGCATGGGTGAAGTGCCGTCCGGTAGGGCGAGGCGCAGGGCCCACCCCGCCCCCGCGCCGGGCGCCAGCCGCCTCACCGACCCGCGCGCGAGCGAAGCGCGCGCGAATGGCTCCAGACCGCGAGGATCGAGTAGCGCCGTGGCCGCTGCGCGCCGCGCTCACCGATACCGTCGCGGTGAAGCGGCTTTCGGAGGGCCCACCGCGCCCTCGGACCGGGCGCAACCCTCCATCCCGCGCGCGGGCAGGGCAGGCGCGGATAGCTCCGGTCCGCGGGGATCGCGCAACCCCGCGGTCTTAACCGGCCCCCTCCCCCCCGGCGCGGGCAAGACAGCCGCAAGCGGCCCCCACCCGGCGCGCGCCCTGTCGGATGAAGACTCGGGGATAAAACGGCGTCTTGCCGGGCAGGGAGGATATTCCTCCACCACCCGCCGGACCCGAACCGCAGTCATCGGGCCGGCAGCAACCGGCCACCGGCGCCATCCGGCACGGGCATTCCGACCGCGCCACCGACCCAGGGGTTGGGGGCCCCGATGCCGCCCGCCGACTGCCGCCCCCCTCAATGCACCACGAATTCCGCGTGCAGGGCGCCGGCGGCGTTGATGCTTTTCAGGATGTCGATCATGTCGCGCGGGCTGACGCCGAGCGCGTTGAGGCCCGCCACCACGTCCGACAGCGTGCTGCCCTCCGGCAGTTCCGCCATGCCGATCCCGGGCTCCTCGGTCAGGCCGGCGCTGCTGCGCGGCACCACGACCGTCTCGCCGCGGGCGAAGGGGTTGGGCTGTACCGCGAGCGGCGCCTCCTCGACCCGCAGCGTCAGGTTGCCCTGGCTGACGGCCACCCGGCTGATCCGCACATCCTCGCCCATCACGATGGTGCCCGACCGCTGGTCCACCACGACCCGCGCCCGTCCCTGCGGCTCGACCGCGAGGTTCTCGATCCGCGACAGCAGATGCGCGGGCGAGCCGCTGCGCGCCGCCGCGATGTCGAGCGCGACGGTCCCGGCATCGGACATGCGCGCGACACCGCGGCCGAGTTCGGCGTTGATCGCCGCCTCGATCCGGCGCGCGGTGGTGAAGTCGGGGCTGCGCAGCGCCAGCCGGATCGTGGCCATCCCCGAGAAGTCGAAGTCGATCTCGCGCTCGATCCGGGCACCGGCGGGGATCGAACCCGAGGTGGGCACGCCCTGCACGACGCGCGCCGCATCGCCCTCGGCCGCGGCGCCGCCGGCGAGCACGGTACCCTGCGCCACGGCATAGATCTGCCCGTCGGCGGCGTTGAGCGGCGTCATCACCAGCGTGCCGCCCAGCAGGCTTTTCGCGTCGCCGATGGCCGAGACGGTGACGTCGATGCGCCCGCCCGCCCGGGCGAAGGGCGGCAGCGCGCCGGTGACCAGCACCGCGGCGACATTCTTCGGCCGAAACTGTTCGCCCGCGACGTTCACGCCCAGACGTTCGAGGATATTGGCCATGATCTCTTCGGTGAAGGGCGAATTCCTGAGCCCGTCGCCGGTGCCGTCGAGCCCGACGACCAGCCCGTAGCCCACGAGGTCGTTGCCCCGCACGCCGTCGAATTCCACCAGATCCTTCAGCCGGATCGGGGCCGCCCCCGCCGCCGTCGGGATCAGCATCAGGGCCGTCAGCAGGGCGGCGAGGATCTTCATCACAGGTAATCCGCGAGGCTCAGCTGCGACAGGCGGGCCGTCACGGCATAGAGCGTCTCGATCTGGGTCTGCACCGCCTGAAGCTCGGTCGCGGCGTCATACTGGTCGACCCCGATCAGCCCGGCCCGCGCGAGTTCGAGTGCCGTGGCCTCGGCCGCGTTGCGGGTCTGCGCCTCGGCGATCGTGGAACCGGCGGTGCCCGTCCTCGCCTGCAGCGCCACAAGCCCCGGCGCGGCGGCGAGAAGCCGCTGGCCCGCCGCCTGCAGCAGTTGCGCCTGCGCCGCCGGATCCCCGGCGAAGGTGCCGCCATCGACCAGCGCCGCCAGCGCCAGCCCCTCGATCACCGCCCGCAGCGCGGGATCGGCGGCGGTGGGCGGGGCGGCAACCGTCATGCCGTCGCCGAGGCGAAACCCGGTCATCGGGTTGTCCGACCCGAGATAGACCGTGTCGAGATAGCCGCCCGCGCCGGCCGGCGCGGCGAACCAGTCGCCGACCGCGGCTGCCGCATCCTCCACCGTCGCGGCCCCCGCCGCCGCGGCCGAGAGCGCCGCCATCAGCGTGCCGGCAGGGGCGAGCGGGGCGGTGTCCGTCGCCGCCCCCGCGAAGACATGCCGGCCACCCGCCGAGGCGCCGAGCAGCGCGACCGCCTGGTCCAGACGGGCGCGCGCCTCGGCCCCCAGGGTCGCGGTGCCGATATCGGCGGCACCGGCGAGGCCCGCGAGGTCCGCCCCGAAGCCGGCGGTCAGATCGTCGAGGCCGGACAGCGCCGCCGCGGCCGCCGAGGTCAGCACCGCCGCCTCGGCCGCGGCGCGGTCATGCGCGTCGAGCGTCGCCAGCGCGCGTTCGATGCCCGAGAGGGTCGAGAACCGGCCCGAGACGGCGGCGGCGCGATCGTCAGCCAGCCCGGTCACGGTCTCGCGGCCCAGCCGGTCGAGCCGCAGGGCCAGTTCGGCATTCTGCCGGCGCAGCGTCATCGACTGGGCGAGATCGCCGATGGAGGTGAAGGTCATCTCAGATCTCCAGGATTCGTTGCAGCATCTCGTCGATGGCGGAAATCACCTGCGCGTTCGCCGCATAGGCGCGTTCGATCAGCAGCAGGGCCTGCATCTCGGCATCGGTGTCGACGCCGTTCCGGGCCAGCGTCGCGGCGAAGGCGTCGCGCTGGCTGCGGGCGACGGTCAGGTCATCCTCGGCCGACAGCCGGTCGCCCGAGACCTGCGACAAGAGCTCGGCGGCCAGCCCCCCGGCACTGCGCGCGGTGCCGGTGAACGCGCCCGAGGCCGGGGGCACCTCGGCCGCCAGCGCATCGGCCAGCGCCAGCAGCAGCGCCGACTGGCCGGCCTCGCCCTCGGCGGCGGCGCCGAGGCCGTCGCGGATGCGCCACAGGTCGCCACCCTGCGCGGGATCGGCCAGCGGGTTGACCGCGATGCGGGCGGAAAGGCCCGCCTCGTTCAGGGAGTCGAAGGCCGCGCCGCCATCGGTCAGCAGGCCCCCCGCCCCCGGTGCGAGCGTCGGGTCCGCCGCCGCCAGCCGCTCCACCAGATCGCGGGCGATGGCGTCGAGCTGCGCCTGCGCCTCGACCGCGAGATCGTCGCGGACGGCGAAACCGGCGGACAGCGCGCCGCCGCCGATCAGCCCGGTCTCGCCGGTCGAGATCGCCTGCCCGTTGACCGTCAGGCCCGACAGGGCGCCGCCCTCGACCGTCATCGCCTCGGTCACGGTGCCGGCCGGATCGAAGCCGAAGGTCACCGGCGTGTTGTCGAGCAGCAGCAGCCCGCCCTCGGAATAGAGCGTGACCTGCCCCAGCTCTCCCGGCACCTCGCGCAGGGGGACGATCACCGCGATCTCGTCGATCAGCCGCTGGCGTTCATCCATCAGCGCCGAGGGGTCGCCGCCCGTCGCCCCGACCGTGACGATGTCGGTGTTGAGGCTGTCGATCCGCTGCAGGTTGGCGTTGAGCGTGGCGACCTGATCGGCGATGGCGGCATCGGCCTGCAGCCGCGCGTCCTGCACATGGTCCGACAGCGCGTTCAGCCCCTCGGCGAGGTCGGCGGCGGCATCGAGCACCGCCTGCAGGCCGGCGTCGCTGTCCGGGCGGCTGGCGGCGTCGAGCAGCGCCGCCTTGAGACCGGCGATCTGCGTGGTCAGTGCCCCCGGCTCGCCCGGCAGGCCGAGCGCCGTCTCGAACCCGGCGTAGAAATCGCCGCGGACCGTCGCCCCGGCCACGGCGGCATCGGCGCCGCGCCGGGCGGTCAGCACGGCCGGGTCCACCTGCCGCGACACGCCGTCGACCCGGACCCCGCCCCCGGTCCCGCCGAGCGAGACGGAGGACAGCGACAGGCTGCGCCGGGCGTAATCCTCGGTCAGGGCATTGGCGACGTTCCCGGCCACCACCTCGCTGGCGCGACTGTTCGCCGCCAGGCCCGAGACGGCGATGTTCATGGCGCTGGACAGGCTCATGGCTCAGACCCTCAGCGCTTGATGTTGGTGGTTTCCTGCAGCATCTCGTCCACCGTCTGGATGACCTTGGCGTTCGAGGAATAGGCGCGCTGCGTCTGGATCAGCGCGGTCAGTTCCGCGCCGACATCGGTGGTGGAGCCTTCGAGCGCATAGCCCACCACCGCCCCGGTCGGCCCGTCCCCCGCATCCCACAGGAAGAACGATCCCGAATCGGGCGAGACCTGGAAGCACTGGTTGTTCAGCACCTTCAGCCCGTCGGGATTGGGCACGTCCACCAGCGGGATCTGATAGATCACCCGGGTGAAGCCCGTGTCATAGGTGGCGGTGATGAAGCCGTTCTCGTCGATCTCGACCCCGGTCAGGTTGCCCACGGGCGAGCCGTCCTTGGTGATCGAGGTGGTGGCGAAGCTGTCGGACAGCTGCGTCAGCCCGTTGGTGTCGCCGATCTTGCCGATGGTCATTTCCATCGGCCCGCCGGCCACGGTCAGCGACAGGGTGCCGGTGGTCGAATCGTAGGCGCCGCCCGACACCACGGTGACGGAGGACAGGGTGCCGCCGTTTTCGCGGCTGTCGTCGAAGGTCAGGACATATTCGCCGATCACCGCATCGCCCTGCGCGCTGTCGGTGATGACCATGGTCCATTCATAGGACTTGCCGCTGGCCGGGATTGTCGGCGTGAAGGTGATGCCCAGCGTTTCCGACGTGCCGAGATTGCCGAAATATTCCACCGACAGCGGCAGCGGATCGCCCGAGGCGTCGAAGGCCGTTTCCGTCGCCGGCAGATTGACGCCGAGGTTCATCGTGGTGGTCGGGTCGCCCGCCGTCTGGTTGGCGTTGATCACCACGGGTTCCAGCCCCGCGGTGGTGTCGCGCGGCATGGTGGGGATGGTGCCGTCGGCATTGGCAGGCCAGCCGAGCAGCACCAGACCCGAATCGGTCATCAGCACCCCGTCGGCATCGGTGTGGAACGAGCCCGTCGAGGTCATCATCATCGGCTGCTGGCCGGTGGTGCCCGCATCCATCGCCACCGAGGTGGTGACGGGCAGGAAGCCCCGGCCGGAAATCGCGATGTCGAGCGCGTTGGAGGTGGAGACGAGCGCGCCCTGTTCGTTGATGTCGCGCGAGGTCGTCACCCGCACGCCGCCGGCCGAATAAGTGCCCGACCCGGCCGATCCGGTGATGACGAGGCTTTCGAAGGAGGCGTCGGCGCCCTTGTAGCCGTAGGTGCCGGAATTGGCGATGTTGTCCGAGATGGTGGCGAGCCGGGTCGCGTTCGCGGCCAGGCCCGCGACCCCGGAATTCAGCGAAGAGGAGATGGACATGCCGGGATGCGCCTTTCTGCTGCGAAGGTCCGACTTCGCCCCCAGACTGGCCCTCGCGGCTTAAGATGCGCCTAACGGCCTCCGGCAGGATCGGACCGCAGCAGGATTAGCTCCACCCGGCTGTTGCGGGTGGCCATCGGATTGGGGTCTGCGGGGCGGCGGTCGGCAAGGCCCGTCACCCGCTCGATCCGCCGCGGGGGAAGGCCCGCCTCCTCCAGCAGCAGCCGCAGACGCATGGCGCGGCGGGCGGACAGGTCCCAGGACGGATCGACGCGCAGAACCTCGGGCTGGGCGCGGATATGGCCCTGCACGGCCACGCCATTCGTCACCAGACGGAAGGCCCGCGCCGCCGCCCCGGCCAGCGCGACCATGACCGGTTCGGGTTGGTCGCCGCCTTCGGCAAACAGCGGGTCGGTGTCGGTGTCGAAGAACTCGACCACCAGCCCCTCATCCGTCAGCCGGGTCAGGACATGGCGGGGGAGGTTCGGCGTGACGAGGCTTTCGCCGCCGATCCCCTGCAGGGCGGCCGCCACCTCTTCCAGCGCGCGCCGCTCTGCCGCGGCGGCTGCCTCGGCCCCGGCAGAGCCCGCCGAGGGGTCGGCGGCGGCCGTGCCCTCGCCTTCCGGCACGACGCTGCCGCCGGCGCCCGACCGGCTGAGCGCGTCCTGCGTGAACAGGCTGTCGCCCCCGAGCGCGCCGTCGCCGCCGCCCGAGATCCGGTTCACGGGGATCGTCGGATTGAAGTAATCCGAGATCCCCTTCCTCTGCTTTTCAGTCGTCGCGTTCAGCAGCCACATCAGCAGGAAAAAGGCCATCATCGCGGTGACGAAGTCGGCGTAGGCCACCTTCCATGCACCGCCGTGGTGGCCCCCGCCGGCCACGACCTTCTTCCGTTTGATGATGACCGGCGCCGCGTTGTCACCCGCGCCCATGCCATCCACCCGTATTCACCCGGGGCAAAACGTAAGCGCCCGGCTGTTACCGGGCGCTTAACGGGGTCACGGTCGAACTGGCGGGGTCAGGCGTGGCGTTCGCCGCCGTGGCCGGTCTCTTGCCCCGCACGTTCCCTTTCGCGCTTGTCCAGCGCGAAGGCCGCGTCCGATTGCGAGATCAGCGTATAGAACATCGGCACCACGAAGAGGGTAAAGCAGGTGCCGATCATCAGACCCGAGAAGATGACGATGCCCATGGCCTGACGGGCCGCGGCGCCCGCGCCCTCGGCGATGATCAGCGGCACCACGGCCAGCGCCATCGCGGCGGTGGTCATCAGGATCGGCCGCAACCGGGTCTTCGCCGCCGCGACGATGGCCTGCCGCCTGCTCATCCCGTGCTCCTCGCGCTGCTGGTTGGCGAATTCGACCATAAGGATGCCGTGCTTGGTGATCAGGCCGATCAGGGTGATCAGGCCCACCTGCGTATAGATGTTCAGCGTGCCGAGCCCGAGGTTCAGCGGCAGCACCGCGGCAAAGATCGACAGCGGCACCGACATCAGGATGATCAGCGGGTCGCGGAAGCTCTCGAACTGCGCCGCCAGCACCAGATAGATCACCACCACCGCCGCGGCGAAGGCGATCAGGATGGTGTTGCCCTGCGTCACCTCCAGCCGCGACTGGCCCGAGTATTCGAGGAAGAAGCCCTCGGGCATGATCTCGTTCGCGGCGTCGATGATCACCTGCAGACCGGTCCCCGTCGCCACGCCCGGCAGCGGCAGCGCCGAGATGGTGGCAGAGTTCAGCTGGTTGAACTGCTCGATCGCCGCCGTCGTCGCCTGCGTCTCGATCCGCACCACCGACGACAGCGGCACCATCGACCCGTCGGCGGCGCGCACGAAGAAGTCGCCCAGCCGTTCGGGGTTGTTGCGCCAGTCGCGCGGGACCTGGGTGACGATGTCATAGCTGTTCGACTCGCGGTCGAATTCCGAGATCGCGCCCCCGCCGACGAGGATGCCGAGCGTGCCGCCGATTTCCGAGATCGGCACGTTGAGGCTGGCCGCGCGGTCGCGGTCGATGGTGACGACCGCCTCGGGCGCGTCGAAGGCCAGCGAGTTCTGCACCACGATGAACTGGCCCGAGGCCTCGGCCCGCGCCTTGATCTCCTCGGCCACCTCGACGACCCGTTCGGGATCGTGGATCGACTGGATCACGACCGAGATCGGCAGGCCGCCCCCCGTCCCCGGCAGCGTCGGCGGCGCGAAGACGAAGCCTTCCAGCCCGCCGATCTTGTTCAGCTCGGCCTGGATCGTCTGCTGCACCTCGGCCTGGCTACGCTCGCGCTCGCCCCATTCCTGCAGCGCCCAGATGTAGATGCCGGAATTGTTCTCGCCGCCGAAGCCCGCGATGGAGAATTCCAGATCGACCTCTTCGATGTCGCGCGTCAGCTGCGAGATCTGGTCGGTGTAGAGCGCGGTATACTCCTTCGTCGCATAGCGCGGCCCGGTCAGCAGCGCGAAGAGCGCGCCCTGATCTTCCTCGGGGGCGAGTTCCGACGAGGTCTTGGTGAACATGAAGCCCGTCGCCCCGACCAGCGCCAGCACCATCAGGATCGTCACCGGCCGGTAGTCCAGCGACGAGGAGACGCGGCGTTCGTACCAGTTGGACAGCCGGTCGGAGGTGCCGTCGACGATGCGCTGGAACCGGCTCGCCTGCCCGTGCTTCAGCAGCCGCGCGGACATCGCCGGGGTGATGGTCAGCGCCACCACGCCCGAGATGATGACAGACCCCGCAAGGGTGAAGGCGAATTCGGTGAACAAGGCCCCGGTCAGCCCGCCGGTGAAGGCCAGGGGCGCCAGCACGGCGGCCAGGGTGATCGTCATGGCGATGACGGGGCCGGTGATTTCCTTCATGCCGACGATGGCGGCCTGCATCGGGGGCAGGCCGTCCTCGATATGCCGGTGGACGTTCTCCACCACCACGATGGCGTCGTCGACCACCAGACCGATGGCCAGGACCATGGCGAGCAGGGTCAGCAGGTTGATCGAATAGCCGAGCGCCAGCAGCACCGCGCCCACCCCGATCAGCGACAGCGGGATGGTGACGATGGGCATCAGCACCGACCGCAGCGAACCGAGGAACAGCAGGATCACCACGATCACGATGGCCACGGCCTCGGCCAGCGTCTTGAACACCTCCTCGATCGAGGCGCTGATCTGGTCGGTCGAGTCGTAGACCAAGTCGATGCTCATCCCCTCGGGCAGGGTGTCGTTGATCGCGGGCAGTTCCGCCACCACCGCCGCGGCGGTGTCGAGCGGGTTGGCCTCGGGCGTGGCCGAGATGCCGAGGAAGGTGCCCGACCGGCCGTTGAAGGTGACGATCTCGTTGCCGTCTTCCGAGGCGAGTTCCACCCGCGCCACGTCGCGCAGGCGCACCACCTCGTCGCCCTCGCCGTTGATCGGCAGCGCGCCGAAGGCTTCGGGCGTCTGCAGCGTCGATTGCAGGCTGATCGAATAGGCGAAATAGTCGTTCTCGGTCGATCCCGCCGCGGCAAGGAAGTTCGCGGCCTGGATCGCCTGCGCCACTTCCGAGGCGGTGATGCCGCGCGCCGCCAGCTTCAGCGGGTCGATCCAGACCCGCATCGCATAGTTGGCCGCGCCGATGACCTCCAGTTCCGCCACGCCCTCGATGGTCGACATCCGCGGCCGCACGACGCGCTGCAGATATTCCGTCAGCTGTTCGGGCGTCATGTTAGGGTTCTGCGCCGCAAGATACATCAGCGCGAAGGTCTGGCCGGTGCCCGACACGATCACCGGGTCCTCGGCATCGCCGGGCAGCTGGCCGCGCACCGACTGGACCTTGGACAGCACCTCGGTCAGCGCCGCATCAGGGTCGGAACCGAGCTGCATGTTCACCGACACGATCGAGGCGGAGGGCCGCGAGGTGCTGGAGACGTAGTCGATGTTCTCCGTCGTCGCCACCGCCTCGGCGATGGGGGCGGTGATGAAGCCCTGCATCAGGTCGGCCGAGGCGCCGGGATAAGTGGTGGTGATGGTCACCACCGTTTCCTCGACCTCGGGATACTGGCGGACCGGCAGGTTGATGATGCCCTGTGCGCCGATCAGCAGGATGAACGCCGCCAGCACGGTCGTCAGGACCGGCCGCCGGATGAAGAGTTCTGAGATGTTCACCGGCTGTCCCTCACTCGCTGGCGGCGGGTGCGGACGCGCCTTGGCCCGCTCCGCCCCCGGCCGCTCCGTCGCCGGCCGTTCCGCCTTCGCCCGAGCCGCCCTCGGCGGCCTGGCTTTCCGCATCGGGGGCGGGCACCTCGGTTCCCGGCGCGCCCGGGGCGGGGGCATCCTGGCCGGCACCCTCTTCGGCCGCATCCTCGACGGCCGCGTCGCCGGCGCCCGGCGCCGGGGTGACCGTCTCGCCCGCAGGAACGGGGGCCACGCTGTTGTCGATCGTCACCGCCGCATTGCCGGACAGCCGGTTCTGGCCGGCATTCACCACCCTGTCGCCGGCCTCCACGCCTTCGGCGATCTCGATCAGGTCGTCGGACCGGCGGCCCAGCCGGACGAAGACCTGCTCGACCCGCATCGGCTCGTCCTCGGCGGTGGGATCGC
Source organism: Frigidibacter oleivorans (assembly GCF_003993775.1). Classification (GTDB taxonomy): domain Bacteria; phylum Pseudomonadota; class Alphaproteobacteria; order Rhodobacterales; family Rhodobacteraceae; genus Frigidibacter; species Frigidibacter oleivorans. The sequence goes on along the minus strand of NZ_RJRZ01000002.1, from coordinate 320,158 downwards.
GCACGATCCAGACCGAGTTCCCGTAGAGGTTGGAGGTGACGGCGGTCTGCGGCAGGGCGATCACGCCCTCTTCGGCGGGCAGTTGCACCCGCACCCGCAGGAACTGGCCAGGGGTCAGCGCCGCGCCGGGATTGTCCACCTCGGCCCGCATGTCCACCAGCCGGCTCGCCGGGTCCACCTGCGGCTCGATGCCGGTGATCCGCCCCTGCGCGGTCACGTCGCCCACTTCCGAGGAGACGGTCACCGGCGTGCCGATGCGCACCATCGCCGCATCCTGTTCGGTCAGCGCGAAGTCGACGCGCATCCGGCTGATATCCTGCAGGGTCGCATAGATGGTGCCCGGGGTGACATATTCGCCCGCCTCGATCTGCGGGATGCCGACGGTGCCGGAGAAGGGCGCCACGGCCCGCTTCTGGTCCAGCGCCGCGTTGATCCGCTCGACCTGCGCGCGCGCCTCGACCGCGCTGGCCTCGGCCGTGTCCAGGGTGTCGGCGGTGCTGACGCCGCGCGCCTCCAGCGCGCGGGTCCGGGACAGTTCCGTCTCCGACAGGTCGCGCGCGGCGATGGCGGCGGCAAGGTCGGCCTGCTCGCTGCGGTCGTCGATCTGCACCAGTTGCTGGCCCTGCTCGATCTGCTGGTTCGGCTCGAACAGGACCTCGCGCACCACGCCCGAGGCCTCGACCGACAGGTCGACGCCCTGCGCCGCGCGGGCGGTGCCGACGGCCTCGATGCCCGGCGTCCAGGTGATCGGCGTCGCCTCGGACACCGAGACGACGACCGGCGGCGGGGTCATGCCGGCAAAGTACTGCGCGATCATCTTGTCGCGGAACAGGTTGAAGCCGACGATGCCGCCCACGACCACCCCCAGAAGGATGATCGCGATGATGATGCGCTTGACCACAGGACACTCCGCCCGTTCGGCGGGAACCCATCCCGCACATGTTTCTTTCCATCCCGGGGCAGTAACTGTACCGTCCAGACGGTAAAGTCAATAACCAGGAGCATACGACTCGTGAACATACCCCGGCACCGCAACGCCACGGATACACGCCGAAGGCTGCTGGAAGCAGCCGGAGACATAGCGCGCGATGCAGGTGCGGCGAGCCTATCGCTGGACGCGGTGGCCGCAAGGGCGGGCGTGTCGAAAGGCGGGCTGCTGTATCACTTCCCCAGCCGGCACGCGCTGCTGGCGGCGCTGGTCGCCGACAAGATGACCACGATGCGCCGCTTCGTCGAGGATCATGCCCCCGGCGCCCTGTCGGGCGAGGGCAATGCCATCGACGGGGCGCGGGCCTATCTCGACCTGATGGAGCAGAACTTCACCTGCTGCGAACGCCCCGCCTCGGGCGTGCTGGCGGCGATGCTGGAGGATCCGGAGTTCATGCAACCCGTCTGCGATTTCCGCGACGCGGTGGCCGCCATGTTCGCCCGCTGCAACGATCCGGAAACCGCGCGCGTCGTCTACCTGGCCTGCGAGGGGCTGAACCTCTTGCGCCTGACCGGCGGCGATCCCTGCCCCGACGGGCCGCAACCGCAGATCTTCGTCACGCTGCGCCGCCTGCTCGACCGCGCCTGCGGCACCTGATCCCGGGGACGGCGCCGCCCGAAGGGTCGCAGTCTCGGGCCGAACACTGCATCGGCGATTGCCAGACGTTCCGCGCCGGTGCAACGCTGCGGGTGCCGCAACCAGGTGCCGCCATGTTCCGACGCCCCCTTCGTGCCCTGACCCTTGTCTGCCTCGCCGCGCCGCAGGCATTGGCGCAGACCCCTCTCGGGTCGCCCGTCGGGGCCGCGCCGGACCCGGGTGCGCTGGTCGCGCTCGGCACGCCGATCCGGCCCGGCGCCGACCTCGCCCCCGTCATCGCCCCGGACGACACCACTCACTCGGCGCAGCCTCCGGTCAGCGCCACGGGCACCGGCTTTGCCGTGACGGCCGAGGGCCATGTCCTGACCAACCAGCACGTGATCGACGGCTGCGCCGGTATCCGCGTTGACGGCCGGCAGGCGGAACTTGTCGCCGAGGACCCGGTGCTGGATCTTGCGCTGTTGCGGGGCGCGGCAGCCGGGCCGGTGGCGCGCTTCGCCCCGCGGCCCGCGCCCCTGAACAGCGACGTCACCGTGGCGGGCTTTCCGCTGGCCGGGCTGCTCGACGGGCTGAACGTCACCCGCGGCGCCGTCACCGGGCTGACCGGGCTCGGCGCGAACCGCGACGAGATGCAGATCTCGGCCCCGGTGCAGCCGGGCAATTCCGGCGGCCCCGCGCTGAACGCGAGGGGCGAGGTGGTGGGCGTCGTGGTGGCGAAGCTCGACGCGCAGCTGGTGGCGGCGGAACTGGGCGATATCCCCCAGAACGTCAATTTCGCGATCCGGGGCGAGGCGGCGCAGCATTTCCTCGCCCAGAACGGGGTGATGCCGCAGGTCGGCGGCGCCGTCGAGCCGCTGCCGCCCGAGGCGCTGGCCGAACTGGCCGCCGCGATCACGCTCTTTGTCGAATGCGAGGCGGGGCCGGGCTGAGCGCGGTCAGCGCAGCAGCCGGTCCAGATCGATGCTGTACCAGCTGGCCGACCCCTTGGCGGCGCCGATGTCGAACCCGGCGCTCAGCCCCGGAATGTCCAGGCAGGCGATGGCCTTGGTCTTGTCCGCGGCCAGCTGCCGCAACAGGGCCAGCATCTCCCAGGCCTGCGCGCCGAGGGCCTGCAGTTCGACCCCCTTCAGCAGCAGCTTCCACAGGCCCTTGAAATCCCCCTCCAGCCCCAGCGCGAAGGAGGCCTCGTCCGCGCCGCCCGAAAACCCGTTCATCTGCGAAACGCTGGCAAAGCCCTTTGCGGCCAGCACGCCGATCCCGGCATTGGCGGCGAAGGAGGTGGGCAGCTTGTCCAGTTCCTTCGCCAGCGCCTCGAGGAACTTGACCATCGTCGCGCTGGCGCCGCGCGACCGCGCCAGCCCCGCCAGCTTGCCCGCCGTCAGCGTGCCCCCCGCCCCGTGGCGCGGCGTCAGGCCCAGCAGATAGCCGGCCGGCCGCAGCGCGGCCATCGCGCCCGGCTTGCCGTTGCGGATGCCCTTCATCTCGCCGATCACCAGATCGAATCCGATGGGGACCGAAACCCCCAACGGCGCCAGCAGCACCCGCACCGCGCCCGAGACATAGGGGTCGGTCAGCGAGATCTTGACGGCGGGGCCATAGAACAGCGGGGGATCGAAGGTGACGGCGGCGAAATGCTCGGGCGTCGGCTGCACGCCCTGCGGCGGCACCGGCTGCGGCGCGGGCTGCGGGGCGGCCCCGCCCGAGGACAGCCGCTGCAGCTTGGTGAAGGTGGTTCCGCCCGGATCGACCACGCCATCGACCACCCGGAATTCGCCGCGCTGCTTCCACAGCGTCTGGAAGTCGACGATCGCGCGGTGCAGGTCGGGCGAACAGACCCGCTCGCTGACCAGGGGCGGCAACTCCCACCGGCCCTGGCGCCCGCCGCTGGCGGCGGGAATCGCCATCAGCATCTCGATGACCTGCACCTGATCGACGGCCCGGTTCGCGACCTGCGTCATCCCGTTCCGGATGCCGACGGGCTGCGCAATCTGCCCCTGTGGCATGAGATACCCTCATCCTGGCCCCACGCCGGGGGCGCGCCAATGTCTGTATGCGGACCGCGACCGCGCCGAAATCGGGGGCAGGGCCGGGTCGAAGCCGAGAAGATGAATGTCCTGCACGCAAATGCGACCGTGCAGACGCGCCGAGCATCGCCGAACTCGCCCGCTCGATCAAGCATGTCGCCGAAATGCCCAAGGGCCGCCGGCATCGCTGCCGGCGGCCCTTGCGGATAGGATGGTGAGCCCGACAGGATTCGAACCTGTGACCCACTGATTAAAAGTCAGTTGCTCTACCAACTGAGCTACGGGCCCATCACAGGGGGCGTATCTAGAAAGCTCGCGAACCGAGGTCAAGCGGAAATCGGACGGAAAATCCGGCCCACTGGCAAATGCGCTGTCAAGGGCGTATATGCCCGGCCATGAAGGACTCGGCCCAGCCCGCCGGCCTGCCGTTCATGAAGATGCATGGCGCCGGCAACGATTTCGTGGTGATCGACGCGCGCCGCACGGATGCCCCCGTGACGGCCCGGCTGGCGCGTGCGCTGGCGGATCGCAACCGGGGCGTGGGCTTCGACCAGCTGGCGGTGATCCGCGCGGCCGCGGATGCCGATGTCGCGCTGCAGTTCCTGAACGCCGACGGGTCCGAGGCAGGGGCCTGCGGCAATGCCACCCGCTGCGTCAGCGATTTCCTCCTGCGCGAGACCGGGCAGGACAGCCTGCGCCTGCGCACCGCGCGGGGGATGCTGCAGGCGCTGCGCCGGGCGGACGGGCTCGTCAGCGTCAACATGGGGGCGCCGGTGCTCGACTGGGCCGCCGTGCCGGTGGCGCGCGAGATCGACCTGCTGCACCTGCCCGTGCCGGGCGATCCGGCGGCGGTGGGCATGGGCAACCCTCATTGCATCTTCTTCGTCCCGGATGCCGAGGCGGTGGACGTGGCCGCGCGCGGCGCCGCGATGGAACGCGATCCGCTGTTCCCCGAGGCGACGAATGTCGAATTCGCCAGCGTCACCGGGCCCGACAGGCTGCGGATGCGGGTCTGGGAACGCGGCGCGGGCATCACGCTGGCCTGCGGATCGGGCACCTGCGCCACCGCCGTCGCCGCGCATCTGCGCGGGCTGACGGGGCGCCACGTCACCGTGGACGTGGATGGCGGCACGCTCGACATCGACTGGCGCGACGATGGCGTCTGGATGAGCGGCCCCACCGCGCATGTCTTCGACGGCTGGCTGACACCCGATTTCCTGGCCCGCCACAGATGACGCAGGTCCCCGTCTTCGCCACCCTCGGCTGCAGGCTGAATGCCTACGAGACCGAGGCGATGAAGGAATTGTCCGCCGCCGCCGGCCTGCCGGGCGCGGTGGTGGTCAACACCTGTGCCGTGACGGCCGAGGCGGTGCGCAAGGCCAAGCAGGAGATCCGCCGCCTGTCGCGCGAACATCCCGGCGCGCCGGTGATCGTGACGGGCTGCGCCGCGCAGACCGAACCCGAGACCTTCGCCGCCATGCCCGAGGTGACGCGGGTGATCGGCAACCACGAAAAGATGCAGGCCGACACCTGGGCGGGCCTGCGCCGGGACCTCGCCGTGCCCGACCTGATCGGCACGACCGAGAAGATCCGCGTCGACGACATCATGTCGGTGAAGGAAACCGCCGGCCACCTGATCGACGGCTTCGGCCGGCACCGCGCCTATGTGCAGGTCCAGAACGGCTGCGACCATCGCTGCACCTTCTGCATCATCCCCTTCGGGCGGGGCAATTCGCGGTCGGTCCCGGCAGGGGTGGTGATCGAACAGATCAAGCGGCTGGTCGGCAAGGGCTTCGCCGAGGTGGTGCTGACCGGGGTGGACCTGACATCGTGGGGCGCGGACCTGCCGGGGGAACCGCGGCTCGGCGATCTGGTGATGCGCATCCTGCGGCTGGTGCCGGACCTGCCGCGCCTGCGGATCAGTTCGATCGACTCGATCGAGGCCGACGACAACCTGATGCTGGCCATCGCCGGCGAGCCCCGGCTGATGCCGCATCTGCACCTGTCGCTGCAGGCGGGCGACGACATGATCCTGAAGCGGATGAAGCGCCGCCACCTGCGCGACGATGCCATCCGCTTCTGCGAGGAGGCGCGGCGCCTGCGGCCCGACATCGTCTTCGGCGCCGACATCATCGCGGGCTTCCCCACCGAAACCGAGGCGATGTTCGACAATTCGCTGAAGCTGGTCGAGGACTGCGGGCTGACCTTCCTGCATGTCTTCCCCTTCAGCCCGCGCCGGGGCACGCCCGCGGCGCGGATGCCGCAGGTTCGCGGCCCGGCGGTGAAGGAGCGCGCGGCGCGGCTGCGCGCGGCGGGCGACGCGGCGCTGGTCCGGCATCTGGCGGCGCAGGCGGGGCGGCAGCACCGCGTGCTGACCGAAGGGCCGCGCATGGGCCGGACCGAGCAGTTCACCGAGGTCGCCTTCGCCAGCGACCAACCCGAGGGCGCCATCGTCCCCGCCCGGATCGCGGGCCATGACGGCGCGCGGCTGCTGGCCTGACGGTCGGCAGGCAGGGCGGTTCGCAGGCGGGGCGGTTGGCAGGCGGGGCCGGGCGGGCTAGGATCGCGGCGCAACGCCGGAGATCCCCCATGCGCCTGTTCCATTCCGCCACCTCGCCCTATGTCCGCAAGGTGATGGTCACCGCGATCGAGACCGGACAGGCCGAGGCGATCACGCTGGTGCCCTCGAACGGCACGCCCCTGACGCCGGACGAGGCGGTGGCCGCGCACAACCCGCTGGGCAAGGTTCCGGCGCTGGAAACCCCCGAGGGGCAGATCCTGTTCGACAGCCGGGTCATCTGCCGCTGGCTCGATGCCCGCGCCGGGGCCGGGCTCTACGGCAGCGGCGATGCGCAATGGGATCTGATGACGCTGGAGGCCGCGGCGGACGGCATGATGGATGCGGCGCTGCTGATGGTCTACGAGGACCGGCTGCGCCCGGAACCGATCCGCTCGCTCGACTGGGTGGAAGGCCAGTGGAAGAAGATCGCGCGCACGCTCGACGTGATCGAGGACCGCTGGATGGCGCGGATCGAGGCGCCGGAGCTGAACATCGGCCAGATCGCCACCGCCTGCGCGCTGGCCTATCTGGACCTGCGGCACGGGGCACGCGACTGGCCGGCGGGGCGCGACCGGCTGGCGGGCTGGTTCACGGGTTTCGCCGCCCGGCCCTCGATGACCGGCACCGGGCCGGCCTGACCGCCCCGGGCTTCACGCTGCCCTCGTGCGGCTCAGAAGCGGTAGCTGACCCCGATATTGACCGCATGGGTCACGATCTCGGTCTTCAGCGTCTCGTCATCCTCGAGGTCGGCCTCGTGGTCGGACCAGGTGCCCTTGTATTCCGCGAAGACGGCCCAGTGCTCGCTGACCGGCCGGCTGACCCCGGCCACTGCCTGCACCACCGGCCCGGTCACCTGATATTCGAAGGTGTCCGACCCGCCCACCGGCGTCACCTCGACATGCGGCACCGAGATGCCGAGGCCGCCGCCGACATAGGGTGTCCAGCCGGCCCAGCGGTCCTGCCAGCGGTAGAAGACGTTGGCGGTGACGAAATTGATCCCGTCGGTGAATTCCAGCGTCTCGTAGCCGTGATCCTCGGCATCCTTCGCATAGATCTTGGCGTGATTCACCTCGGCGCCGAAGCCCCAGCCGTCCGGGCGCCACCAGGTCGCGCGGATCCCGTAATAGGGCGGCATGTCAAAGGACCGCCCGTCCCAGCTGATATCCTCGCTGCCGGCTCCGCTGCGGCTGACATCGCTGTCCATCGCGCCCTGGAACCCGGTATAGAGGCTGATCTCGACCTCGGCCCGCGCCGTGGCCGGCTGCATGGCCACCAGTGCCGCGGTCGCCAGTGCCGCCGCCCCGACGGCCGTTCTGCCCGTTCCCGTCATCGCCCCACCTCCTCGCTTTCTTCCATCGCAGGAAAACCCTGACATGCGAAGTGGTTCCCTCTTGCAAGGGATTCAATGTCACGGCGCGGCGAAGTGCCTCACCTGCGCCTGATTGTCTTCTGGACTGGTCCGCGCGCTGCGGCTAAAAACCGCCCCGAGGGGCTGCGTTTTCGCGGCCCGGTACCGCATCTGGCCAGTCCCCTGGCCGAGAAGGGAGAAGGCTCGTGTCCCACGCAGACGACCACGCAGGCACCACCCGAAGGGATTTCCTCTACTACGCGACGGCGGGCGCCGGCACGGTCGCAGCGGGAACCGCGGTCTGGACGCTGGTCAACCAGATGAACCCTTCGGCTGACGTGCAGGCGCTGTCGTCCATCTATGTCGACATCAGCGCGGTGCAAACCGGCACACAACTGACCGTGAAGTGGCGCGGCAAGCCGGTCTTCATCCGCCGCCGCACCCCCGAGGAGATCGAGGCGGGCCGCGCGGTGCAGATGTCGGAGCTGATCGACACCAATGCCCGCAACGCCAATATCGACGCGGCGTCGGATGCAACCGACCAACACCGCACCATGGACGAGGCCGGCGAATGGCTGGTGATGATGGGCGTCTGCACCCATCTGGGCTGCGTGCCGCTCGGCAATGGCGCGGGCGATTTCGGCGGCTGGTTCTGCCCCTGCCACGGCTCGCATTACGACACGGCCGGCCGCATCCGCCGCGGCCCCGCGCCCGAGAACCTGCCGGTGCCGACCGCGCAGTTCTCGGACGAAACCACCATCCTGCTGGGCTGAGGAGGAAACGATGGCCGGTATTCCGCACGACCATTACGAGCCCGGAACGGGCGCCGAGAAATGGCTGTTCAAACGTCTTCCCATCGTCAGCCTCGTCTATGACACGCTGATGATCCCGACGCCCAAGAACCTCAACTGGATGTGGATCTGGGGCATCGTGCTGGTCTTCTGCCTCGTGCTGCAGATCGTCACCGGCATCGTGCTGGTCATGCACTACACGCCGCATGTCAGCCTCGCCTTCGCCAGCGTCGAACATATCATGCGCGACGTGAACGGCGGCTACATGCTGCGCTACCTGCACGCGAACGGCGCCTCGCTGTTCTTCTTCGCCGTCTACCTGCACATCTTCCGCGGCCTCTATTACGGCAGCTACAAGGCCCCGCGCGAGGTGACGTGGATCGTCGGCATGCTGATCTACCTCTGCATGATGGGCACCGCCTTCATGGGCTATGTGCTGCCCTGGGGCCAGATGTCCTTCTGGGGCGCCACGGTGATCACCGGCCTCTTCGGCGCGATCCCGGGCATCGGCGGCGCGCTGCAGACCTGGCTGCTCGGCGGGCCGGCGGTGGACAATGCCACGCTGAATCGCTTCTTCTCGCTGCATTACCTGCTGCCCTTCGTGATCGCGGCGCTGGTGGCGGTGCATATCTGGGCCTTCCACACCACCGGCAACAACAACCCCACCGGGGTCGAGGTGCGCCGCGGCTCGAAGGCCGAGGCGCAGAAGGACACGCTGCCCTTCTGGCCCTATTACGTCATCAAGGACGTCTTCGCGCTGGCGGTGATCCTGATGGTGTTCTTCGCCATCGTGGGCTTCATGCCGAACTACCTGGGCCACCCCGACAACTATATCGAGGCGAACCCGCTGGCGACGCCCGCGCATATCGTGCCGGAATGGTACTTCCTGCCTTTCTACGCGATCCTGCGCGCCTTCACCGCCGATGTCTGGGTGGTGCAGCTGGTGCAGTTCGTGACCTTCGGCATCGTCGATGCCAAGTTCTTCGGCGTGCTGGCGATGTTCGGCGCGATCGCGGTCATGGCGCTGGCGCCCTGGCTCGACACCTCCTCGGTGCGCTCGGGCCGCTACCGGCCGATGTTCAAGTGGTGGTTCCTGCTGCTCTGCATCGACTTCGTGGTGCTGACCTGGGTCGGCGCGATGCCCACCGACGGGATCTATCCCTGGATCTCGCTGATCGGGGCGACCTACTGGTTCAGCTACTTCCTGATCCTGCTGCCGCTGCTCGGCGTGATCGAGAAGCCGCTGCCGATCCCCGCCACGATCGAGGACGACTTCAACGCCCATTATGCCCCGAATGTCGGCGGCACCAAGACCGTCGCGGCCGAGTGAGGATGCCTGACATGATGAGGAAACTCGCGCTCTCCGCCGTCGCGGCCCTGTCCTTCGCCGGAATGGCCCATGCCGCCGGCGAGGAAGGCCATATCCACGACCACGCCTTCTCGTTCGAGGGGCCGTTCGGCACCTTCGACGAATTCCAGCTGCAGCGCGGGCTGCAGGTCTATACCGAGGTCTGCTCGGCCTGCCACGGCATGAAATTCGTGCCGATCCGCACGCTGGCCGACGAAGGCGGGCCGCACCTGCCGGAAGACCAGGTCCGCGCCTATGCCGCGAACCTCGACCCGGTGGTTCTGCCCGACGGGACGGAACGCCCGCGCGAGGCGACCGACCACTTCCCCGAACGCACGGGCGAGGGCATGGGCCCCGACCTCAGCCTGATGGCCAAGGCGCGGGCCGGCTTCCACGGACCCTACGGCACCGGGATCAGCCAGATCGTCAACGGCATGGGCGGGCCGGAATACATCGTCGCCATCCTCACCGGCTATACCGGCGAGGAGAAGGTCGAGGCGGGCACCACCTTCTATGCCAACACCGCCTTCCCCGGCGGCTGGATCGCCATGCCCCCGCCGCTGTCGGACGATCTGGTGACCTATGCCGACGGGCATGAGGCGACGGTCGAACATCTGGCCGAGGATGTGGCGGCCTACATGATGTGGGCGGCCGAACCGAAGATGATGGCGCGCAAGCAGGTGGGCTTCGTCGCCGTCCTGTTCCTCGGGCTGCTGTCGGTGCTGCTGTACCTGACCAACAAACGGCTGTGGGCCGGCGTGAAGGGCAAGCAACACGCCTGATCCCGCCCGCGCGGCGCCCGCGCCGCCATGGCAAGCTGCATGACGCCCGCCCCTCCGGCGGGCGTCATCATGTTCCCAGATAGGCCGCCAGCGCCGGCGGCGGCCTGTCCAGCAGCGGCCCCGCCGGCACCGGCGGATGCGCCCGCCCCTCGGCCACGAGGATCGCCTCGCCCTCCAGCCGGCGGGCATCGGCCGGGTCGTGGCTGACCATCAGCAGCGTCGCCCCCTGTTCCGCCGCGATGTCCTTCACGAGGTCCAGCATTTCCACCTTCAGCGCGGGGCCGAGCGCGGCGAAGGGCTCGTCCAGCAGCAGCACCGGCCTGCGCCGCAGCAGCGCGCGGGCCAGTGCCACGCGGCCCTGCTGCCCGCCCGACAGTTCCGCCGGCCGCCGGTCCGCCATGTCCGGCAGGCCCACCCGGTCCAGCGCCGCCGCGACGGCGTCCCGATCCGCGCCGGTCAACCGCAGGGCGGGGTTCAGCCCCAGCCCGACGTTCTGCGCCACGCTCAGATGCGGAAACAGGTTCTGGTCCTGAAACAGGATCGAGACCGGCCTCTGCCCCGGCCGGAGCGCCGCGAGGTCTTGCCCCTGCCACAGCACCCGGCCCGTCGTGGGCAGAACGAAGCCCGCGATCAGCGACAGGAGCGTGGACTTCCCCGCGCCCGACGGCCCGATCACCGCCACCCGCGCCCCCGGCGCGACCCGCAGGTCGGCGGCAAGGCGAAAGTCGCCCTGCACCAGCGTCACGTCATCGAGTTGCAGCGCCATGCCGGCCCCCCCGGTCGAAGATCCAGAACAGCCCGAGGCTGAGCGCCGTCAGCAACAGCGCGGCCCCCATCGCCGCCTCCATCCGGTAGGCACCCATCAGGCGGTAGAGGTGCAGCGGCAGCGTCTCGCTGCGCCCGTCGGCGAAGAGCGTGATCACACCCAGATCCCCCGCAGACAGGGCCGCCGCCAGCCCCGCCGAAAATCCGATCGGCGCCCGCAGCCGGGGCAGCACCAGCAGCCGCCAGCGTGCCGCCCCCCGCAGGTCCAACGCCGCCGCCAGCCGCCCGTAATCCGCCTGCACGTCGCGCAGCGGCGGCAGCACCGCCCGCAGCGCGAAGGGCAGCGCCATCACCGCATTGACCAGCATCGTCACCGGCAGCGCCGCCTGGGCCGGTGCGACCTGCCCCCGCAGGATCAGGAACAGCCCCGTGCCCAGCACCAGCGACGAGGTGGCGAGCGGGATCAGCCCCACCGCCTCGAACCAGCGGCCGAACGGGCTGCGTGCCGCGGCGTCGGCGAGCGGCAGCGCCAGCGCCAGGCACAGCGCCGTCGACGCCAGCGCCAGCGCCAGCGACCGGCCTGCCGCGGCCAGCGCCGCCGGGCCAAGCTGCGTCAGCCCCGGCAGGCCGGACAGCGCCACCAGCGCCAGCGGCAGCAGCAGGAACAGCGCGGCCGCGCCGATGGCGAGCGCGTCCTGCAGCCGCAGCCAGACCCCGCCCCCCGGCGCGGGCAGCGGCCGGTCCATCCCCGCCCCGAACCCCGCCGGCCGCGCCACCCCCGCCGCCAGCGCCGCCGCGCCGAGGCACAGCGCGATCTGCACCCCCGCCAGCAGCGCCGCCCGGCCGAGGTCGAAGTCGAAGCGGAAGGCCTGATAGATCGCCAGTTCCACCGTGGTGGCGCGCGGCCCGCCGCCCAGCGTCAGCGCCACCGCGAAACTGCTGAGGCAGATCACGAAGATCGCCACCCAGACCCCCGGCAGCACCGCGCGCAGCATCGGCCGTTCCAGATGCCGCGCCACCTCGGCCGGGCCGAAGCCCAGACTTTCCGCCAGCCGGAACCGTTCGGCCGGGATCGCGCCCCAGCCCTGCAGGATCAGCCGCACCGCCAGCGGCAGGTTGAAGAACACATGCGCCAGCACCACCCCCTGCAGCCCGTAGATCGACACCGGCGGCAGCCCGGCCCAGACCAGCGCGCCGTTGACCAGCCCGCCGCGCCCGAAGACGGCCAGCAACCCCAGCACCGCCACGATCACCGGCAGGATGAAGGGCGCCCCCGTCAGCAGGATCAGCGCCGCCCGCCCCGGAAAGCGCCGGCGCGCGAAGGCCCGCGCCACCGGGATCGCCAGCCCCGCCGACAGCGTCGCCGACAGGATCGCCTGCCACAGGGTAAAGCGGATCGCCTGCAGGTCGGCGGGGCCGAGCGCCGCGCCCGCGCCCTCGGCCAGCCCCCGCCACAGCACCGCCGCCAGCGTGCCGAGCCCGAGCGCGAGGATCAGCGCGGCGACCGCCAGCCCCGGCAGATGCCGCGTCACCGCGACAGGGCCGCCTGCCATTCGGCCAGCGCCTCGTCGCGGATGTCCTCTGCCTCGCCGGGAGGATAGAGCAGCGCCTGAACCGGGGCGATCATCGTCTCGAACCCCGCCGGCAACCCGCCCGGCGGCGTGACGGCCGGATACATCCAGTTGGTTTCGGGGATCACCGACTGGAAGTCCGGCGTCACGATGAAGGCCATGAACCGGTCGGCCAGATCGCTTTCGGCACTGGAGGCGATCTTGCCCGCCACCTCGACCTGCAGGTAATGCCCCTCGGCAAAGCTGGCGGCGGCCTTGCTGTCGTCGCCTTCCGCGATCAGGTGATAGGCGGGCGAGGTGGTGTAGGACAGCACCATGTCCGCCTCGCCTTCGGTGAACAGGCCATAGGCCTCGGACCAGCCGGGGGTGACGGTCAGGATGTTGTCGGCCAGACCCTGCCAGATCTCGGCGGCGCGGTCGGGATAGGCGGCCTTCACCCACAACAGCAGACCCAGCCCGGGGGTCGAGGCGCGCGGGTCCTGGATCACGATCTTCAGGTCCGACGCGGCCAGCGCGGGAAAGTCGGCGGGCGGCTCGGCCACCCGCGTCCGGTCGTAGACGAAGGCGAAATAGCCCCAGTCATAGGGCAGGAACATCGGGTCGTCCCAGACCACCGGCATGTCGAAATCGACATCCGTCACGCCGTGATCCGCAAACAGCCCCGTGGCCGTCGCCGCGGCGGTCAGGTTGCTGTCCAGCCCCAGCACCACGTCGGCCTCGGTCGTGGCGCCTTCCAGCCGCAGCCGGGCCAGCAGTTCGGCGCCGTCCCCGGCCGCGACGAAGACCAGATCGCAGCCGCAGATCGCCTCGAAGGCAGTCTCGACCTGCGGCCCCGGTCCCCAGTCCGAGACGAAGCTGTCATAGGTATAGACCGTCAGCACCGGACGGTCCTGCGCGGCGGCCGCGACAGGCAGCAGCAGCGCGGTAAGGGTCGAAATCGGGCGGATCATCGGCTCATCACCTCCAGCCATTCGGCAAGGGCCGCTGCGCGCAGCGCCTCGGCCTCGGTTTCGGAAAAGAACAGCGTCTTCGGCGGGCGCGGCAGACCGGCAAAGCCGGCGGGCAGCCGCGCCGGGTCCAGCCGCGCGGGATAGGACCAGTTGCCGGTGGCGATCATCGACTGGAAGGGTTCGGACAGGATGAAGTCCATGAAGTCCTGCGCCAGCGCCGGCTGGTCCGTCCCGGCCAGTTGCGCCGCCAGCTCGACCATGAAGTAATGCCCCTCGGGAAAGATCGCGGCCTTCTTCGTCGCATCGCCCTCGGCAATCAGGTGATAGGCGGGCGAGGTGGTGTAGGACATCACCATGTCCGCCTCGCCCTCGGTGAACAGGCCGTAGCTTTCCGCCCAGCCCGGGGTGACGGTCAGGATCTTCGGCTTCAGCCGCGCCCAGGCCTCGGCCGCGCCCTCGCCATAGACCGCCTTCACCCACAGCAGCAGCGCCAGCCCCGAGGCCGAACTGCGCGGGTCCTGGATGACGATCTTCAGGTCGTCCGGCGCCGCCAGCAGCGCCGCGAAGCTGGCCGGCGGGTCGGGCAGCCGTCCGGTGTTGTAGACAAAGGCCGTCTCGCCCCAGTTGAAGGGCAGGAAGACCTCGTCGGCCCACGCCACCGGCATCGTCAGGTCCGAGGTGTCCTGCCCATGCGGCGCGAACAGGCCCGAGGCCCGCGCCCGCGCCGTCTGGTCGGTGTTCAGGCCGATAATCGCATCCGCCTCGGTCGCCGCGCCCTCCAGCAGCAGCCGGGACAGCACGTCGCCGGTGACGAAGCGCAGGTCGCAGCCGCAGCGCGGTTCGAACAGCGCCTCGATCTGCGGGCCGGGTCCCCATTCGGAGCCGAAATAGTCGGGTGCGTAGACGGTAAGCACGGGCGTTTCCTGCGCCATGGCCGTGCCGGCCAGCAGGAAACCCGCGACGATCGGAAGCGGTCTCATGCATCCTCCAATGCCTGCGGGCGGAGCAAGGGCTGGAGAATGTCCATCTGTCCTTCCCTCCGCCGGTTCTAACCGGATCAGGTTCGACGGGTTCGCTTGCGCATCTCAGCCCGTTGCCGGGCACCCCGAGGTAGGGCCGAACATACCGCCGGCGGCGCGGCTGGCAAGAAGAAACCGTCACAAACGCAAGCGGCGCCCGAAGGCGCCGCCCGGGACAGGAAAGCCCTGTCCCATCTTCTGTTCCCAAATATCCCGGGGGTGAATGGCCCCGACAGGGGCCAGAGGGGGCAGCGCCCCCTCCTCTTGCCTCAGGCCCGCGCCCGGCGCGACAGCAGGCTGTCGGGCCGCGCCCGCGCCACGCCCGCGGTGATCATGCCGGCCAGCGCCGCCTTGATCAGGTCGCCCGGCACGAAGGGCAAGAGCAGCGGCAGCACCCCGGACAGCGGTTTGTCCAGCACCAGCGCCATGCCCACCGCCCCGCAGGCATAGAGCACCACGATCCCGCCCAGGACCGCCGCCCCGATCGCCACCGGCAGCAGCGGCAGGCCGCGCAGCCGTTCGACGATCAGCCCGGTGACGAAGGCCGCGGGCAGCCAGCCCAGGAAGAAGCCCACGGTGGGGCCGGCATAGACGCCGATCCCGCCGCGCCCGCCCGCCAGCAGCGGCAGGCCCAGCGTCACCAGCACGATCAGCAGCAGCACCGCCAGCGCCCCCTTGCGCGCGCCCAGAACGGTGCCGCACAGCATGATCCCCATGCTTTGCGCGGTGATCGGCACGCCCGACATCAACGTGATCGGCGGCACCAGCCCCAGCGCCGCCACCAGCGCGGTGAACAGCACCACCAGTACATAGTCCTTTTCCATCCGTCCCTCCTTACAGGTCGTCGGGCAGTCCGCCCCTTGCCTTCAAAGCCTCGGCCACATGATCGGCATCGTCCAGCGCCATCACGATCCAGGGCATCAGAATCTGCCAGCCCGGCCGCCGCGGGCTGCGCGCCCGCCATGCCTCGGCCAGCCGCGCGCCCTTCTCGGCCAGAACCGGCGTGAAGCGCAGCACCAGCACCGCCGCGAAGGCCGGCCGCGCCGGGTTCAGCCCCAGCCAGCGCAGCGGCGACAGCAGCCGCACCAGCAGCGCCATCATCGCGTCGAAGCGCGTGGTCAGCGTCACGAGGTTCGCCAGCGCCACCGCCGCCAGCAGCCGCAGCGCCAGCATCAGCCCCAGCGCGGCCTCGCCCGTCCACAGGTGCCAGGCCAGGATCAGCGCCGCGAAGACCGCCACCATCCGCAGCGGCGCCAGCCCCTCGCGCGCAAAGGCCGCCCCGCCCGACAGATACAGCGCCCCGGTCCCCGCCAGCGCCAGCGCCGCCGCGCCCGGGCCGGGCAACCGGAACAGTGCCACCGTCGCCGCCGACAGGGCGGCAAGCTTGGCCCAGGCGGGCAGGCGGTGCATCCAGGTGCTACGTTCCGAGGTCAGGCTCAGCATCCGCCGCCTCCATCGCGCGGGCATAGTCCGCCAGGACCGCCGCCGCCGGCCCGTCCCCGGCGATGCGCCCGGCCTCCAGCCAGAGGGCGCGGTCATAGCCGGCGAGGGCGGACAGGTCGTGGCTGACATGGATCAGCATCGCGTCCACCCCGTCCAGCACCCGGCGCAGATGCCGCGCCGTCGGCATGTCCAACCCCGTGAAGGGTTCGTCGAGCACGATCACCGCGGGCCGCATCGCCAGCACCGCCATCAGGCAGACCAAGTGCTTTTGCCCCTGGCTGAGCGTTCCGGTCGGGCGGTCGTGCCAGTCGGCATGGCCGAAGCGGGCCAGCACCGCCCGCGCCGCCGCGCCCGCCTCCTCCCGCGACCGCTTCATCTGCCGCAGGCCGAAGGCCAGTTCCTCGCCTACCGTAGGGAAGACGATCTGGTGGTCGGGGTTCTGGAAGATCATGCCCACCCGCGCCAGCGCCGCCTTGCGGTCGCGGGCGACGGCGGCACCGTCCACCGTCACCTCGCCCGCATCGCCGGCGATCAGGCCGCAGATGGCGCGGGCCAGCGTCGACTTCCCCGACCCGTTGCGCCCGATCACTGCCACCCGGCGTTCCGTCAGCGTCAGGTCCAGCCCGTCCAGCACCCGCCGCCCGCCGCGCGACAGCGACAGGCCGCGGATCTCGACCCGCGCCGCACCGGTCATTCCCGAAGTTTCGGCCACCCGCCCATCCGTTCCGCCCGCCGTGGGCGCGGACCCTAGCCGCAGCTCTGCCCCCCGGCAAGCGCCGGCAGCACGGTCACGGGCAGGCGATCAGGGCGCCAGATGCGACAGCGGCGCGCGGAAGACGGCGCGCAGCCCTTCGGGATGAAAGTCCACCTGCGGCGGCTCGGACCCGACCAGACCCGCCTGGATCAGCCGCGAGCCGAAGCCCTGACCGTCCGGCGGCACCACGGGCGGGCCATCCCGTTCGCGCCATTCCAGCACGAAGGCGGGCTCGCCCGCGGTGTCGTCAATCGACCATTCCACGTCCACGCCGCCCTCCTCGACCGACAGGGCGCCGTATTTCATCGCGTTGGTGGTCATCTCGTGCAGCAGCATCGACAGCGACAGCGCCGCCCGCGCCCCCAGCCGCAGCGGCGGACCCTGCAGGCGGAAGGCGCCGACGCCGCCTTCGGCCACGGATACCGACAGATCGAGGATCTGGCGGATGTCGGCAGCGGCCCAGCTGTCATGCGCCAGCAGGTCATGGGCCCGGGCCAGCGCCTCGAGCCGAGTCGAGAAGACCTGCATCCGGCCGGGATCGAGCTTGCCGAAGGACTGGCGGGCCATCGCGCGGACCATCGCCATCATGTTCTTCATCCGGTGGTTCAGCTCGTGGTTCAGCAGCTGCTGCTCTTCCTCGGCGCGGCGCTGCGCCAGCGCCGCCTGCAGCCGATCGCCCACCGACCGCACGAAGACCTCTTCCTCGGCGGGGATGGCGCGGGGCCAGTCGTAATGCACGAAGACCACCAGTTCGAACCGCCCGCTCCGGAAGATCGGCACATTGATCAGCACGCGGATGCCGATATCCAGCAGCGCCCGGCAGTTCTCGGCCGTGCGCGGGTCGGTTTCGACATCCGCCACGATCACGGTCTGCCCGCGCTTCAGATCCTCGATGAAGCTGCCATAGGTGCGGAAATGGTGCGGCCCCGCCAGCGTGCCGATGCCGGGCGCGCGCCATTCCGGCTGCATCTGCACCGTTTCGGCCTCGGGGTCGACGATGCCGAAGCCGGCGCGGCTGGCATCCATGGTCCGCGCAAGGATCGTGGCGGCGGCGGTGATCATGTCGGCCGAGTCGCGCAATTCGCTCAGCCGGTCGCCCAGTTCGACCAGCGCCAGCGCCCGGCTGGCGGCGGCGCGCATGGCGGTGACGTCGCGGACTGCGCCGCGTAGGATCTCGCGCCCCCAGGCATCCCGCACCCGGTCCCCGCGCCGCAGGATCCAGCGCGCGGCACCGTCGCCGGGCCGGCGGATGCGGTATTCGACATCCGCCACCGGTCGGTCGTCGCCCGGGGCATGGCCAAGGTCGAAGATCGGCAGATCCTCGGGCAGGACCAGCGCCCGCACCGTGTCGAGGGGCAGCGGCGCGCCGGTTTCGGGCAATCCGAAAATCGCGCAGAAATCTTCCGACACGTCGAGCGTCCGCGCCGCGACGTCGAGGTCGAACAGCCCCAGCCGGCCCCCCTGCCGCAGGGCGCGGCTGCGGAAGTCCTGCGCCTTGCGCGCCAGTTCCAGATCGTCCAGCAATTCGCCCAGCCGGGCCCCGGTATGCCCGGCCTGCCGGGCAAGGATCAGCGCCACCGTCTGCCGGGCCAGCGCCAGCAGGCCGTCGCGCTGTCGCCGGGTCAGGCCTTCGGGGCGCGGTTCCGTGTCGATGACGCAGACGGTGCCGACCGTCACCCCGTCCGGCAGGGTCAGCGGCGCCCCGGCATAGAAGCGGATGCCCGGCGCACCGGTCACCAGCGGGTTCTGCGCCGTGCGCGGGTCGGTCACGGCATCCGGAACAACCAGCAGCTCGCCCCTCGCTACCGCATGCCGGCAGATGGAGTGCGAGATCGGCGTTTCGGACGGATCGAAGCCGATGCGCGCCTTGAACCACTGCCGGTCGCGATGCACGAGGCTGACCAGCGCCACCGGTGTGTCGCACAGCGCCCGCGCCAGCAGCGCGATGTCGTCGAACTCCGCTTCGGGCGGACTATCGAGAATGCCGACGGCGTCCAGTGCCTCAAATCGGCGTTGATCGGGCATCAACGGCGTTTCCTGTGCGGATATGATTCCGAGTTTGCAGGCCTGCAGGAAAGGTGCAAGCCTTATCCGACGCCACGGGGGGCATCCGCAGCGATCAGGTCTCGTAGCGGCTCAGATCCCGCACCGCGCCGCGGGCAGCGCTGGTGGTGAAGGCGGCATAGACCTTCAGCGCCGTCGACACCTGACGGTCGCGACTGACGGGTTTCCACGCCCGGTCGCCCTTCGCCTCCATCGCGGCGCGGCGGGCGGCCAGCACCTCCTCGGGCACCGCCAGCCGGATCGTGCGGCCGGGGATGTCGATCTCGATCCGGTCGCCATCCTCGACCAGCGCGATGGTGCCGCCCTCGGCCGCCTCGGGCGAGACATGGCCGATCGACAGGCCCGAGGTGCCGCCCGAGAACCGCCCGTCGGTGATCAGCGCGCAGGCCTTGCCCAGCCCTTTCGACTTCAGATAGCTGGTCGGATACAGCATTTCCTGCATCCCCGGCCCGCCCCGCGGGCCTTCGTAGCGGATCACCACCACATCGCCCTCGACCACCTTGCCGGTCAGGATCGCGCTGACGGCATCGTCCTGGCTTTCATAGACCTTGGCCGGACCCGCGAAGACGAGGATGCTTTCATCCACGCCCGCCGTCTTCACGATGCAGCCGTCGAGCGCGAGGTTGCCCGACAGCACCGCAAGCCCGCCGTCTTGGCTGAAGGCATGGGCGCGGTTGCGGATCACGCCCGTCTCGCGGTCGGTGTCCAGTTCGGTCCAGCGCTGGCGCTGGCTGAAGGCCACCTGCGTCGGCACCCCGCCCGGGGCGGCGCGGTAGAATTCGTGCACCTTTTCCGACTGGGTGCGGGTCACGTCCCAGCGGTTCAGCGCATCGGCCATCGTCGGGCTGTGGACGGTGGGCAGGCTGGTATCCAGCAGGCCCGCCCGTTCCAGTTCGCCCAGGATCGCCATGATCCCGCCGGCGCGGTGCACGTCTTCCATATGCACGTCCTGCTTGGCGGGGGCGACCTTGCACAGGCAGGGCACCTTGCGCGACAGCCGGTCGATATCGTCCATGGTGAAGGGCACGCCGCCCTCCTGCGCCGCGGCCAGCAGGTGCAGCACGGTATTGGTGGACCCCCCCATCGCGATGTCGAGGCTCATGGCATTCTCGAAGGCGGCAAAGCTCGCGATGCTGCGCGGCAGGACGGACTTGTCCTCCTGCTCGTAATAGCGCTTGGCCAGATCCACGATCAGGTGGCCCGCCTCGACGAACAGCCGCTCGCGGTCGGCATGGGTGGCGAGGGTCGATCCGTTGCCAGGCAGCGACAGGCCCAGCGCCTCGGTCAGGCAGTTCATCGAATTGGCGGTGAACATGCCGGAACAGGAGCCGCAGGTCGGGCAGGCGGACCGTTCGATCACCTGCACCTCTTCGTCGCTGATCTTGTCATCGGCGGCGGCGACCATCGCATCGACGAGGTCCAGCGCAACCTCCTTCCCCTTCAGCAGGACCTTGCCCGCCTCCATCGGCCCGCCCGAGACGAAGACAGCCGGGATGTTCAGCCGCATCGCCGCCATCAGCATGCCGGGGGTGATCTTGTCGCAGTTCGAGATGCAGACCATCGCATCGGCGCAATGGGCGTTGACCATGTATTCGACGCTGTCGGCGATCAGCTCGCGCGAGGGCAGGGAATAGAGCATCCCCGAATGGCCCATGGCGATGCCGTCATCGACGGCGATGGTGTTGAATTCCTTGGCGACGCCGCCCGCTCTCTCGATCTCGCGCGCCACAAGCTGACCCAGGTCCTTCAGGTGGACATGGCCCGGCACGAACTGCGTGAAGGAGTTGACCACCGCGATGATCGGCTTGCCGAAGTCGCTGTCCTTCATGCCGGTCGCACGCCAGAGGCCACGCGCCCCTGCCATGTTGCGGCCGTGGGTCGATGTGCGCGAGCGATAATGCGGCATGGGTCTCACCTTCGGCTGGCCGGGCCGGCCTGCGCCGCCCGTTCGAGGGGCGCAGCATAGGCCCCGCGCCACCGGAGTCCAGCCCCGCGCTGTCGCCGCCAGCCCGCAGGGGGGCCGGCGGCGGCAGGTTAGAGGATGACGTTGATCAGGAACAGCGCCACGACCACGACGCCGATGATGTAGAAGATGCTGTGCATGGGTCCTCCGAAAGCGGGCAATGTCCGGGCGATGCCGGTCAGGGGGCGAACAAGGCTTGGGCTGGTCTGGTTCCCCATTTGCTGCCGCGCCGGGCTGCCCCCCCGCCGCTGCACCCCGCCGGAACAAAGCCCCGGCGTCCATGTTCGGATCACCGCGGGGCTCGACCCGCACCAGATTGACGGTCCGGGCATCCGCCGCCCGGACACGGATCCAGCACATCTGCCCCACGGAGGATACCGATGGCCGACAAGACGCTCGACACCCTGTTCCACGAGACGCTGCGCGACATCTACTATGCCGAGCGCAAGATCACCCAGGCGCTGCGCAAGATGGCGCGGGCGGCGCAGGACCCCAAGCTGAAAGAGGCTTTCGAGACGCATGAGGACGAGACGCAGGGCCAGATCGAGCGCCTGACCAAGGTGTTCGAGCTGATCGGCAAGCGTCCGCGCGGCAAGACCTGCGACGCGATCGAGGGCATCATCTCGGAAGGCGAGGAGGTGATGGAGGAATTCAAGGGCTCGCCCGCCCATGACGCCGGCCTTCTGGCCGCGGCGCAGGCGGTGGAGCACTACGAGATCAGCCGCTATGGCACGCTGAAGGCCTGGGCCACGCAGCTTGGCATGGACGAGGCCGCGGACCTTCTGGGCCAGACCCTGGCCGAGGAGGAGAAGACCGACGGGCTGCTGACCAAGCTGGCGAAGACCGCCGTGAACACCGCCGCGCAGAAGAAGGCCGCCTGATCGAGCCGCCCCGCGGGCAGCCCCCGCCGGCCAAATTGACACGCCCCGCCGGCAATCGCGCCGGCGGGATTGTCGTTTTATGGCCGCAATACTAAGGTTGTCTTCACAAATCCGGATGCGATCCTCAGGACGCCGATGACCGAGAGCACGCCTTCCCAGCCCGGCGCCGATCTGGCCGCGATGCTGACCGAGCTGCGGGAAGAGCTGGCGCGGGCCGAGGTGCCGCCGGAGCTGATCGAGCTTGCCCTGCGCCTGCAGCAGGAACTGGAGGCGCTGCCTCTGGCCGCCCCGGCGACGAATGGCGCGCGCGGCAGTTCCCCGGGCCGCGCCGACCTGGGCTGAGGCGCGAAATCCCCGACGAGGCTTGCGGCACCCGCGCGCCGCAACTATTCCCGCCACACGGACCCAGCGGGAGCGCGTGATGAGCGTCAACACATTCGGCCACCTGTTCCGCGTCACCACCTGGGGCGAAAGCCACGGGCCGGCGCTTGGCGCCACGGTGGACGGCTGCCCCCCCGGCATCCCGCTGGACGAGGCCGCGATCCAGCACTGGCTGGACAAGCGCCGCCCCGGCCAGAACCGCTTCACCACCCAGCGGCAGGAACCGGATGCGGTGCGGATCCTGTCGGGGGTATTCGAGGGCCGCACCACCGGCACGCCGATCCAGCTGATGATCGAGAATACCGACCAGCGGTCGAAGGACTATGGCGACATCGCCCGCCAGTTCCGCCCCGGCCATGCCGACATCACCTATCACCAGAAATACGGGCTGCGCGACTATCGCGGCGGCGGCCGGTCCAGTGCCCGGGAAACCGCGGCGCGCGTCGCGGCGGGGGGCGTGGCCCGGGCCGCGCTGGCGGTGCTGGCGCCGGGGCTGACGATCACCGGCTACATGGTGCGGATGGGGTCCAGGGCGCTGGACCGCAGCCGGTTCGACGCGGCGGCCATCGGCGAAAACCCCTTCTGGCTGCCCGATGCGGCGGCGGTCGAGGACTGGGCCGACTATCTGGACGGGCTGCGCAAGTCGGGCAATTCCGTCGGCGCGGTGATCGAGGTGCTGGCGCAGGGCGTGCCCCCCGGCCTGGGCGCGCCGGTCTATGGCAAGCTCGACGGCGACCTGGCGGCGGCGATGATGTCGATCAACGCGGTCAAGGGCGTCGAGATCGGCGAGGGCATGGCGGCGGCGGAACTGACCGGCACCGAGAATGCCGACGAGATGCGCATGGGCAATGACGGCCAGCCCGTCTACCTGTCGAACCATGCGGGCGGCATCCTCGGCGGCATCTCGACCGGGCAGGACGTGGTGGTGCGCTTCGCGGTAAAGCCCACCTCGTCGATCCTGACCCCGCGCCAGACCATCGACACCGGGGGCAACCCCGTGGACCTGATCACCAAGGGCCGGCACGATCCCTGCGTGGGCATCCGCGCCGTGCCGGTGGGCGAGGCGATGATGGCCTGCGTGCTGCTGGACCATCTGCTGCTGGACCGGGGCCAGACCGGCGGCGTCCGGGGTCGCATCGGCTGATCCGCCCGCCGGTTCGTGCATCTGGGATACAGCTTCCGCCGAAGCCGCGACGCTCACGATCTTGCAGGTTGCATCCGGCGCGGGCATCGGCGAAAGCCGGGCACAGGGAGGAGGCGTCGGACGCAGCCTCAGGAGACCCGCATGGCCAGCCCCACCTGCCTCCCGCTGGAGGACGCCGCCCGCCCCGCCGCGCCGGTGAAGCCCGGCATCGTGCTGTTCGCCCTGGCGATGGGCGGTTTCGCCATCGGCACCACCGAATTCGCGGCGATGGCGCTGGTGCCCTATTTCTCGCCCGATCTGGGCGTGTCCGAGGCGAAGGCGGCCGAGGCGATCTCGGCCTATGCGCTTGGCGTGGTCGTGGGCGCGCCGACGCTGGCGGTGCTGGGCGCGACGATGTCGCGGCGCATCCTGCTGATCTGGCTGATGCTGGCCTATGCGCTGTTCAACACGCTGTCGGCCCTGTCGCCGGATTTCGGCACGATGCTGCTGTTCCGCTTCCTGTCGGGCCTGCCGCATGGCGCCTATTTCGGGGTGGCGGCGCTGGTCGCGGCCTCGGTCGTGCCGCCCAACCGCCGATCCGCCGCCGTGGCGCGGCTGATGATGGGGCTGACCGTCGCCACCACGCTTGGCGTGCCCTTCGCCAACGTCCTCGGCCAGACCATCGGCTGGCGCTTCGGCTTCGGGATCGTGGGCGTGCTGGCCACCGCGACCGCCATCGCCGTCTTCCTCGTCGCGCCGCGCGATGCGCCGCGGCGGGGGGTGAACCCGCTGCGCGAACTCGACGCACTGAAAAGCCGGCAGGTCTGGCTGATCCTCGCCACCGGGGCCATCGGCTTCGGCGGGTTCTTCGCCGTCTACACCTACCTCGCCTCCACCGTCATCGAGCGGATGCCGGGGCAGGACTGGCTGGTGCCCGCGGTGCTGATGCTGATGGGGGCGGGGATGACACTGGGCGCGCTGATCGCCGGCTGGGCCTCGGACCGCAATCAGGAGGTGGCGGGCTTCGCGATCATGGGCAGCATGTTCGTGATGCTGATGATCTATCCCGTGGCCACCAACAGCATCTGGACGATGCTGCCCGTGGTGCTGGCCATCGGCGCCACCACCGGCCTGTCCACCGTGCTGCAGACCCGGCTGATGGATGTCGCGGGCGAGGCGCAGACGCTGGCCGCGGCGCTGAACCATTCCGCCTTCAACGTCGCCAACGCGCTCGGCCCCTGGCTCGCGGCCGAGGCGCTGCGGGCGGGCCACGGCTTCGCCTCGTCGGGCTATGTCGGCGCGGCGGTGACGGCGGCGGGCATCCTGATCTTCGCGGTGACGGTGATCGACGGCCGACGCCGGCCGCGGCTCGGCTAGGTCTCTGCCGCCAGCAGCGCCGCCAGACCGCGCCGATAGTCCGGATAGCGCAGGGCGATGCCCAGATCGGTCTTGATCCGGTCGTTCCGCACCCTTTTGGATTCCGCATAGAAGCTGCGCGCCATCGGGGTCATCCCGTCCGCGACCGCCGCAAAATCCTCCGCCGGCGGCACCGGCAGGCCCAAAAGGCCCGCGGCATGGGCGATCACCTCTTCCGGCGGGGCCGGGTCGTCATCGCAAAGGTTGTAGATCGCGCCCGGCTGCGGCCGCGCCATCGAGGCCGCCAGCACCTGCGCGATATCCTCGACATGGATGCGGCTGAACACCTGCCCCGGCTTGACGATCCGCCGCGCCGTGCCCGCCCGCAGCTTGGCGAAGGGGCCGCGCCCGGGGCCATAGATGCCGGCCAGCCGGAAGATGTGCAGCGGCAGCCCCGCCTCTGCCGCCCGCCGCTGCCAGTCCGCCTCGGCCGCGACGCGCATCCGCCCGCGCAGGGTCGCGGGGGCAAGCTCCGACCCCTCGTCCACCCAGTCCCCGCCGCGGTCGCCATAGACCCCGGTGGTGGACAGGTAGCCCGCCCAGACCAGCCCCGGCGCCGCCGCGGCAATGGCGGCGCGTTCGGTGCGCAGCACCGGGTCGCCCGCCTCGTCCGGCGCGACCGAGGTCAGCAGATGCGTGGCCCGCGCCAGCGCCGGGCGCAGGTCGGCGGTGGGCCAGACCAGCGGCTCCACCCCCTCGGCGCGCAGCTGGTCGGCGGTGGCGGCGGTGCGGGTGGTGCCGATCACCTGCCAGCCCGCGGGCCGCAGCAGCGCGGCCAGCGCCCGCGCCGAATAGCCGTGGCCGATGGACAGCAGCGTGCCGGTCACGACTGCCCCCCCGCCTGTCCCGCCCGGTCGAGATGGCCGAGGTCGCGGTCGGGCGCGATCACGTCGCGCACCCGGCCCTTCAGCGTCTTCACGTCGGGACAGCCGCCGTCGCGCTTGCGTTCCCAGACCAGCGCGCCGTCCACCCGGATTTCGAACACACCGCCATGCCCGGGGATCAGCGCGACCGAGCCCAGATCCTCGCCGAAGGTGGACAGCAGTTCCTGCGCCATCCATCCCGCCCGCAGCAGCCAGTTGCACTGGGTGCAATAGGCGATGGTGACGGCGGGCAGGGTCGCGGCTTCGGGGGCGGGGTCAGACATGGGGCGGCTCCTTCCGGCGCGGCCAGCCTAGGCGCAGCGGCCCGGGAAGGAAAGCTCAGCCCGCCAGCAGCCGCAGCAGCGCCCGCTCTGTCAGCCGCAGGCCCTCGACCTCGGGCAGGGCGCGGGTCAGGTCGGCGCGGTCGGCCTCGGACAGGTCCGGCAGGGCCAGCACCCCGGGATGGATATAGCTGCCCCGCGCCACGGTGGGGGTGTTGTGCAACCGGTCCGCCGCCGCCTGCGCCATCAGCTTCACCGTCGGCCGGTCCGCGGCCAGCGCCGCCTCCAGCGCCGCGACCGAACCGTTCCAGGTGCGGAAGGTCTTGGCCGTCGCCCCCGCATCCTCCACCAGTTCCGCCAGCCGGGCGTTGACCATGTCGGATGTCACGGGCCGGCTGCGCCCCTCGGCGTCGATCCAGCGCACCAGCGTGCGGCCGGGCAGATCGTCCATTTCCGCCAGCACCCGGTTCAGCGTCCGGTCGGCCACGGCGGCGCGGATGCGCTGCCCGCCCTTGGCTGTATAGTCCAGCCGCAGCCCCTGCGCCGTCAGCTTCAGGTGCCGCCGCTTCAGCGTGGTCGCGCCGAAACTGCCGTTCATCTCGGCATAGGCCGGGTTGCCGACCCGGATCGACAGCCGGTCGATCATCGCCAGCACCGCGGCCACGGCGAAATCCTGATCGCCCGCCTCGCCCTGCAGGTCGCGCCGGATCGCGCGGCGGATGCGGGGCAGCGCCTGACCGAAGACCGGCATGCTCGCATATTTCCGCTCGGACCGGAACGCCGTCCAGTCGGGGTGATAGCGGTACTGCTTGCGCGCCCGCGCATCGCGCCCCGTCGCCTGCAGATGGCCAAGGGGCAGCGGGCAGATCCAGACATCCTCATAGGCGGGCGGCACCGCCAGCGAGGCGATGCGGGCCCGTTCCCCCGGATCGTCGATGCTGGTGCCGTCGGCCGCGCGATAGCTGAAGCCGCGGCCGCGGCGCAGGCGGCGGATGCCGGGTTCGCTGTCGGGATAGTAGACGAGCTTCGGTCGGTCGGCTGGCATGTCGGCTCCTCCGCCGGTCAGAACAGCCGGCGGGGCGGTCGGGTTCCGGGACGCCGCTGGCGGGTGCCGAGCGGGGGCCTCGCGCCCCCGCACCCCCGCGGGATATTCGATCGGCTGCAGGATGCCGCGCGTCGCTGAACCGTCACTTGCGCCTGCGCCGGGGCGGTGCCAGATTTCGGCATGGAACCGAAGCACGATCTGCCAAGCTGGCCCGAGGCCGCGCCCCGCCTCGTCGCCGTCGCCGCGGGGCGCGAGATGGCCGATCTGGTGATCCGGGGCGGGAGATGGGTCAACGTCCACAGCCGCGAGGTGCTGGACGGCCATGACATCGCCGTGGCCGCGGGACGCATCGCCTTCGTCGGCCCCTCCGCCGCGCATTGCACCGGGCCGGGGACAGAGGTGATCGAGGCCGCGGGCCGCTACATGATCCCGGGCCTCTGCGACGGGCACATGCATGTGGAATCCGGCATGCTGACGCCCGCCGAATTCGCCGCCGCCGTCATCCCCCACGGCACCACCACCATGTTCGCCGACCCGCACGAGATCGCCAACGTCCTCGGGCTCGCCGGCGTGCGGATGATGCATGACGAGGCGCTGATGCAGCCCGTCAACCTGTTCATGCAGATGCCCTCCTGCGCGCCCTCGGCGCCGGGGCTGGAAACCACCGGCTTCGCCATCAGCGCCGCCGACGTTGCCGAGGCGATGACCTGGCCGGGCATCGTCGGGCTGGGCGAGATGATGAATTTCCCCGGCGTGATCGCGGGCGATCCGCAGATGCTGGCCGAGATCGCGGCGACGCAGCGGGCGGGCAAGACGGTGGGCGGGCATTATGCCAGCCCCGATCTGGGCCTGCCCTTTGCCGCCTATGTCGCGGGCGGGCCCGCCGACGATCACGAGGGCACGGTCGAGGCCGATGCCGTGGCCCGGGTCCGGCAGGGGATGCGGGCGATGCTGCGGCTCGGCTCGGCCTGGTACGACGTCGAACGGCAGATCACGGCGATCACCGAACGCGGGCTCGATCCGCGCAACTTCATCCTCTGCACCGACGACTGCCATTCCGGCACGCTGGTGGACGAGGGGCACATGAACCGGGTGGTGCGCCATGCCATCGCCTGCGGCTGCGATCCGCTGGTGGCGCTGCAGATGGCGACGATCAACACCGCCACGCATTTCGGCATGGAGCGCGAGCTGGGCTCGCTGACGCCGGGACGACGGGCGGACGTGATCCTGACCCCGGACCTGCGGACGCTGCCCGTCGAGCATGTGATCGCCCGCGGGCGGACCGTGGCGCGCGACGGGCGGCTGCTGGTGGACTGCCCGCATTACGACTGGCCGGCGGCGGCGCGGGCGACGGTCCGGCTGGGCAAGCGGCTCGGCGCCGGGGATTTCGCCATCGCCGCGCCGGAGGGTGCGAACAGCGTCACCGCGCGGGTGATCGGCGTGGTGGAAAACCAGGCCCCCACCCGGGCACTGACCGCGGAACTGGCGGTGACGGACGGGCGGGTGGAACCGGACGAAGGCCAGGACGTGGCGCAGATCGCGCTGGTGGAACGGCATCGCGCGACGGGGGGCGTGGTCAACGGCTTCGTCTCGGGCTTCGGCTATCGCGGGCGGATGGCCATGGCCTCGACCGTGGCGCATGACAGCCACCACATGATCGTCGTCGGCACCGACCGGGCGATGATGGCCGCGGCGGCGAACCGGCTGGGCGAGATCGGCGGCGGCATCACCGTCTGGAAGGACGGGGCGGAACTGGCCGTGGTGCCGCTGCCCATCGCCGGGCTGATGAGCGACAGCCCCGCCGCCGAGGTGGCTGCGCAGGCGGGCGCGATGATGCGGGCGATGGCCGAATGCGGCTGCACCCTGAACAACGCCTACATGCAGCATTCGCTGCTGGCGCTGGTGGTGATCCCGGAACTGCGCATCTCGGACCTCGGGCTGGTGGATGTCACGCGCTTCGAACTGACCGGACTGTTCCAATGACCCTGCACGACACGCCCGCCGGCATCGCCATCGCCCCCTGCCACGCCGCAGAGGCCTTCACCGATCCCGCCGCCGCGGTGGACCGGCTGGAGGCGCTGTATGGCCAAGCGACGGATTTCCTGCTGGACGGGTTCAACCGCGTCATCGCCGAGGGGCATCCGGGCCGGCGCATCCGGGCCTTCTATCCCGAGGTGCGGATCACCGTCACCAGCCACATGAAGGGCGACAGCCGCCTGAGCTTTGGCCATGTGGCCTTGCCCGGCACCTATTCGGCGACGATCACCCGGCCGGACCTGTTCCGCAACTACCTGATCCAGCAGCTGGGCCAGCTGATGCGCAACCACGCGGTGCCGGTGATCGTCGGCCTCTCGGCCACGCCGATCCCGGTGCATTTCGCCGTGGCCGGACGCGCGGGGGTCGCGGTGCCGCAGGAGGGCGTGCTGGATTTCAGCCTGCGCGACGTGTTCGACGTGCCGGACCTCGCCACGATGGACGACGACATCGTCAACGGCACCAACCTCAGCCATCCGGACGGGTCCGGGCATCTGGCGCCCTTCACCGCGCAGCGGGTGGACTATTCGCTGGCGCGGCTGTCGCATTACACCGCGACCGGGCCGGAGCATTTCCAGAACCACGTCCTGTTCACCAACTACCAGTTCTATGTCGACGAGTTCGAGGCCTTCGCCCGCCGGGCCATCGCCACGGGCGACAGCGGCTATTCCGCCTTCGTCGGGCCGGGGAACATGGTCATCACCGATCCCGAGGCGCCGCTACCGCATCTGCCGCGCCTGCCGCAGATGCCCGCCTATCATCTGGTCCGGCCCGACGGGCAGGGGATCACACTGGTGAACATCGGCGTCGGCCCCTCGAACGCGAAGACGGCGACCGACCACATCGCGGTGCTGCGCCCCCATGCCTGGCTGATGGTGGGCCATTGCGCGGGCCTGCGGCACACGCAGCAACTGGGCGATTTCGTGCTGGCCCACGCCTATCTGCGCGAGGATCACGTTCTGGACGACGATCTGCCCACATGGGTGCCGATCCCGGCGCTGGCCGAGATCCAGATCGCCCTGCAGGAAGCGGTGGCCGAGGTGACGCAGCTCGACGGGTACGAGCTGAAGCGGATCATGCGAACCGGCACCGTCGCCACCATCGACAACCGGAACTGGGAGCTGCGCGACCAGTCCGGCCCGGTGCAGCGCCTGTCGCAATCGCGGGCCGTGGCGCTGGACATGGAAAGCGCCACCATCGCCGCCAACGGCTTCCGGTTCCGGGTGCCCTACGGCACGCTGCTCTGCGTGTCGGACAAGCCGCTGCATGGCGAACTGAAGCTGCCGGGCATGGCGTCGGACTTCTACCGCACCCAGGTCAGCCGGCATCTGCTGATCGGCGTGCGCGCGATGGAACGGCTGCGCGACATGCCTCTGGAACGCATCCACAGCCGCAAGTTGCGCAGTTTCGAGGAAACGGCCTTCCTGTGACGCCGGGAAATCGCCGATGCGGGCGGAAAACGCTTGCCATGCTGCGCGAAAAGCCGTTTAGCAGCCCGAGGATGACGCCAAGGCGATGACCCCGAACGGGGCAGATGTGAGGAGATGAACATGTCCAAACCGATGACCAAGACCGAACTGGTCAAGCAGCTGGCCGACGAGATGAGCGCCGACAAGAAGACCGCGACTGCGGCTCTGGATGCGCTGGCGGCCGTCGTGTCGAAGGCCGTCGCCGATGGCGGCGCCGTGACCATTCCGGGCATCGGCAAGGTTACCTGCCGCGAGCGTCCCGAACGTCAGGTCCGCAACCCGGCCACGGGCGAGACCATGACCAAGGCCGCCGACAAGGTGGTGAAGGTCACCATCGCGAAGTCGCTGAAGGACGTCGTGAACGGCTGATCCCGTTCCGCCCGGCGGCTGGTCCGCCGGTGTTTCAGGGGGCCGGCTCCGTGCGGGGGCGGCCCCCTTCTCGTGTGTCGCGCCCCGATCGGAGTCTGCCATGGACCTGCGCGCCGTCCTGATGGGCCTCGCCTTCGCCTTCATGTGGTCCTCGGCCTTCACCTCGGCCCGGATGATCGTGGCCGATGCCGCGCCGATGCATGCGCTGGCGCTGCGCTTCCTCGTCTCGGGCGTGGCGGGGGTCGTCCTCGCCCGGATCATGGGGCAGGACTGGCGGCTGACCCGGGGCGAATGGCGCACGGTCGTCATCTTCGGCCTTTGCCAGAACGCGCTGTACCTCGGCCTCTATTTTGTGGCGATGCAATGGATCGAGGCGTCGCTGGCCTCGATCATCGCCTCGTCGATGCCGCTGATGGTGGCGCTGGCCGGATGGCTGGTCTTCGGCGACCGGATGACCCGCGGCGGCGTGGCGGGGCTGGTCGCCGGCATGGCCGGCGTGGCGCTGATCATGGGATCGCGGCTGTCGGGCGGGGCCGATCCCCTGGGCGTGGCCTTCTGCATCCTGGGTGCGGTGGCGCTGACGGTGGCCACCCTGTCGATGCGGGGCACCGCCTCGGGCAACCGGGTGATGATGGTGGTGGGGCTGCAGATGCTGGTGGGGTCCGCCGCGCTCGGGCTGGTGGCGGTGGCGGTGGAACCGCCGCATGTGACCTTCACCCCCCGACTGGTGATGGCCTTCCTCTATACCTGCTTCGTGCCGGGGCTGCTGGCCACCTGGGTCTGGTTCCTGCTGGTGGGCCGGATCGGCGCGCTGAAGGCCGCGACCTTCCATTTCCTCAACCCGTTCTTCGGTGTGGCGGTGGCAGCGGCCCTGCTGGGCGAGGGGCTGGGCTGGGTGGATGTGCTGGGCGTCGCGGTGATCGCGGCCGGTATCCTTGCCGTGCAGCGGTCGCGTGCGGTGCAGATGACGCGTTCGTGATCGGCGGCGGCGTAACCGCCCCCGCCCGCCGCCCGTAGAGACCAAGGAACAATCGGGGGCGACCTTGGACCTGATCCTTGCTTTCGCGGCGGGCCTGCTGACGCTGATCAATCCCTGCGTGCTGCCGGTGCTGCCGCTGGTGCTGGCCTCGGCGGCGCAGGCGCATCGCTGGGGCCCCGTCGCGCTGATGGCGGGGATGAGCGCCTCGTTCGTCGCGGCGGGCCTGCTGGTGGCCGCGGCGGGCCAGAGCCTGGGGCTCGACGAGGAGCGGATGGTGCAGGCCGGCGCGCTGCTGATGATGGCCTTCGGCGCGGTGCTGCTGGTGCCGTCCTTTTCCACCGGCTTCGCCACCGCCACCGCCGGCATCGCCGCCCGCGCCGATGCCGGGATCGACCGGCTGGATCGCGGCCCGGCGGGCCTCGCGCTCGGCGGCGCCTTCCTCGGCCTGGCATGGAGCCCCTGCATCGGCCCCACCCTTGGCGGCGCCATCGCGCTGGCGAGCCAGGGCGAGAACCTGCTGCGCGCCGGGGCGGTGATGCTGGCTTTCGCCGCCGGGGTATCGGCGCTGATGCTGGCCTTCGCCTATGGCGCCCGCGCCGCGCTGCTGCGCCGGCGCGCGGCGCTGCGGGCGCTCGCCGTCCGGTCGCGCCCGATCCTCGGCGCCGCCTTCCTGATCATCGGCCTTGCCACCCTGACCGGCGCGCTGCGCGGGCTCGAGATGCTGGCCGTCCGCTACCTGCCGCCCTGGCTGCAGGACCTGTCCGTTTCGATCTGACCCCGCGAAAGGAACCGCCATGACCCGCCCCCGTCGCCTTCGACCCGAACTGATCGCCGTCCTGACCGCCGTCTCGCTGGTGGCGCCGCTGCCCGCGACGCTCGGCCCGACGAAGGCGCGCGCGGAAACCCCGGCCGCCAGCGCCAGCGCCGCGGCGCCGATGGACTACACCCCAGGCCTGATCGACAGCCTGCTGGCCGAGGGGCGCGTCGTCTTCGTCGACTACAAGGCCAGCTGGTGCACCACCTGCGCCGCGCAGGAACGGGTGATCGCCCGGCTGCTGGCCGAGAACCCCGAATATGCGGAGCGCATCGCCTTCGTGAACGTGGACTGGGACCAGTGGAAGCGCGATCCGGTGACGACCGGCCGCGACGTGCCGCGCCGCTCGACCCTGCTGCTGCTGCAGGGCGACCGCGAGCTGTTCCGCATCGTCGCGGGCACGTCCGAGAAGGACATCCGCGCGATGCTGGACCGGGGCCTGCAGGCCGCCGCCGCCTGAGGCGGGCGCAGGATCAGGCGCGGCGGGTCGCCACCGCCACGCCCAGAACCTCCAGCACCTTGGCCTCGATCTGCGGGGCGTTCATGCCGGCAACGGCATACATGTCCTCGGGCGACATCTGGTCGATGAAGATGTCGGGCAGGACCATGCTGCGGAAGGTCAGGCCGCGGTCGAAGACGCCCTCTTCGGCCAGCAGCTGCGCGACATGGCTGCCGAAACCGCCGACCGCGCCTTCCTCGACACAGATCAGCGCCTCGTGCTCGCGCGCCAGCCGCAGGATCAGCTCGCGGTCCAGGGGCTTGGCGAAGCGAGCGTCGGCGACGGTGGGGGCAAGGCCGCGCACCGCCAGCGCCTCGCGCGCGCGCATCACCTCGGCCAGACGGGTGCCGAAGGACAGGATCGCCACGCGTCCGCCCTCGGCCACGATGCGGCCGCGCCCGATCTCCAGCGGGACGCCCTGTTCCGGCATCTCGACCCCCGTGCCCTCGCCCCGCGGATAGCGGAAGGCGATGGGACCCTCGTCATGCGCGGCGGCAGTGGCAACCATATGCACCAGCTCTGCCTCGTCGGCGGCGGCCATGACCACGAAGCCCGGCAGGTTCGACAGGAAGGCCACGTCGAAGCTGCCGGCATGGGTCGCGCCATCGGCGCCCACCAGACCCGCCCGATCGATGGCAAAGCGCACCGGCAGCCGCTGGATCGCCACGTCATGCACGACCTGATCGTAGCCGCGCTGCAGGAAGGTGGAATAGATCGCGCAGAAGGGCTTCATCCCGCCCGCCGCCAGCCCCGCGGCGAAGGTGACGCCATGCTGTTCGGCGATTCCCACGTCGAAGCAGCGGCGCGGAAAGCGTTCGGCGAAGAGGTTCAGCCCCGTCCCGTCGGGCATCGCGGCGGTGACCGCCACGATCTTCGGGTCGGCCTCTGCCGCGCGGACCAGTGCCTGCGCGAAGACCTTGGTGTAGCTCGGCGCGTTCGACGGCGCCTTGACCTGCGCGCCGGTGACCACGTCGAATTTCGCCGTGGCATGGCCCTTGTCGGCGGCGCGTTCGGCGGGGGCATAGCCCTTGCCCTTGCGGGTGATCGCATGGATCAGCACCGGCCCCGTCGCCCGCGTCCGCACCGCGCGCAACAGCGGCACCAGCTGGTCGAGGTCATGGCCGTCCACCGGGCCGATATAGGTGAAGCCCAGTTCCTCGAACAGCGTCCCGCCGACGGCGAGGCCCTTCAGCATTTCCTTGGCGCGCTTGGCGCCTTCCTGCAGCGGCGGCGGCAGCAGGCTGACGGCACCCTTGGCCGCGGCTTTCAGTTCCTGGAACGGCCCCTTGGCATAAAGCCGGGTCAGATAGGCCGACAGCGCCCCCACCGGCGGCGCGATCGACATCTCGTTGTCGTTCAGGATCACGAACAGCCGCTTGTCCAGATGGCCGGCATTGTTCATCGCCTCGAAGGCCATGCCCGCGCTCATCGCGCCATCGCCGATCACCGCGATGGCGTCGCCCGGATCGCCCCCCAGATCGCGCGCCGCGGCAAAGCCGAGCGCGGCCGAGATCGAGGTCGAGCTGTGGGCGGCGCCGAAGGGGTCATAGGGGCTTTCGCTGCGCTTGGTGAAGCCCGAAAGCCCGCCCTTCTGTCGCAGGCTGCGGATGCGCTCGCGCCGCCCGGTCAGGATCTTGTGGGGATAGCACTGGTGACCCACATCCCAGATCAGCTTGTCGCGCGGCGTGTCGAAGACGGCATGGATCGCCACGGTCAGTTCGACCACGCCCAGACCCGCGCCCAGATGGCCGCCGGTCACCGACACCGCGTCGATCGTTTCGGCCCGCAGCTCGTCGGCCAGCTGGCGCAGCTCGCGCTGCGACAGCGCCTTCAGGTCGGCGGGCTGGTGCACCCGGTCCAGCAGCGGGGTGGCCGGGCGCGTGTCGGGGCGGGTGTCGGGACGGTCGCTCATCGCTGCCCTTTCCTTCCGGTCAGTTGCGCCGGGCGATAGCGAAGCGCGCCGCGTCGCGCAAGGTTCCCGCCGCCGCACCGTAGGGGTCCAGCGCCGCCTCGGCCTCGGCAACCAGTGCGGCGGCGCGGGCCTTGGCGCCATCGAGCCCCAGCAGCGACACGAAGGTGGCCTTGCCGGCGCCCGCATCCTTGTTCAGCCGCTTGCCCGCCGCCGCAGGGTCGCCCTCGACATCGAGGATGTCGTCCGCGATCTGGAAGGCAAGGCCCAAGGCCCGGGCATAGTCCGCCAGCGGCGCGGGGTCCGCCCCGGCCAGGATCGGCCCCGCCTGCGCGGCAAAGCCGATCAGCGCCCCGGTCTTGCCCGCCTGCAGCCGTTCGATCTGCGGCAGGGTCAGCGGTGCCGGGGCGGATTCGGCGGCGATGTCCAGCGCCTGGCCCAGCACCATCCCTTCGGCACCCGAGGCGCGCGCCAGCGCCGCCACCAGCGCCACCCGCCGCTCTGCCGGGCCGAGCGCGGGGTCGCAGCACAGCTCGAAGGCCAGCGTCTGCAGCGCGTCGCCGGCCAGCACCGCCACCGCCTCGTCCCATTTGACATGCACGGTCGGCTGGCCGCGGCGCAGGTCGTCATCGTCCATGCAGGGCAGGTCGTCATGGACAAGGCTGTAGGCATGCAGCGCCTCGACCGCCGCCGCGGCCGGCATCGCGCGGCCGGACCCGATCCCGTGCAGCGCCGCGCCTTCCAGCACCAGAAAGCCGCGCAGCCGCTTGCCGCCCGCCACCGCATAGCGCATCGCCTGCACCACCGGCTCGTCGCCGCGCGTGGCCAGCGCGGCGGTCAGCGCGGCGCCGATCGCCGTGGCATGCGCCGCCAGCACCTTGTCGAACATGTCAGAGCCCGTCCACCGGCGTCAGGCCCGAGGGCTGGCCATCGGGGCCCAGCGCGATCTTCGCCACCTTTTCCTCGGCGGCGCGCAGCTTGTCGTCGCAATGGGCGCGCAGGGCCGCCCCGCGTTCGTAAAGGCCGATCGATTCCTCCAGCGGCACGTCGCCCTTTTCCAGCTTGCCCACCACCGCCTCGAGCTCTTTCATCGCCGTCTCGAAGCTCATCGCCTTGATGTCGTCCATCCGCGCCTCCTTGCCTTGGGCACCGATATAGCGGCCCCGCGCCTGAGCGGCCACCCCGGGGCGGCGGCTTGGCAACCCGCTGCCGCCCGCCCCGGGCCGCTATTCCGGCATCAGCATGTAGCCCGCACCGCGGACCGTCTGCAGATAGCGCGGTTCCTTCGGATCGCCCTCGATCTTGCGGCGCAGGCGGGTGATCTGCACGTCGACGGCGCGTTCCTGCGTGGCCTCGGCGCCGCCCTTGTCGCGGCCCAGTTCCTCGACCAGAACCTGCCGCGACACCGGCTCGCCCGGGCGGCCGGCGAAGATCCGCATCAGCGCGGATTCGGTGGCGGTCAGCCGCACCGGGCTGTCGCCGCGCCACAGCTCGCCCCGGTCGATGTCATAGCGCACGGGGCCGAGATGGATGAATTTCGGCCCGTTCTCGGCCGGCGGCGGGGTGCGGCGCAGGATGGCGTTGATCCGCAGCAACAGCTCCCGCGGCTCGAAGGGTTTCGGCAGATAGTCGTCCGCCCCCGCCTCCAGCCCCTCGATGCGTTCCGCCGTCTCGCCCTTCGCGGTCAGCAGCAGGATCGGCATCGACGCCTGCCGCCGCAGGTCGCGGGTCAGGCTGATCCCGTCCTCGCCCGGCATCATCACGTCGAAGATGCCCATGTCGAAATCGAGCCCCGCCAGCAGCCGCCGCGCATGGGCGGCATCGCGGGCGCCGGTCACCAGAAAACCCTGCCGCACGAGGAACTTCTGCAGCAGGCTGCGGATGCGTTCGTCGTCATCGACGATCAGCAGATGCGTGTCCGCGGTCATTGCCTGCCCCTCCGTCCTCGTCTGGCGCCTCCGCCGGGCCACGGCCCGCGGTCAGGAGCCACCGTCCTTCATCGACTGATAATACCGCCGCAGGTCCGGGTCCATCATCGCCTCGAGCACCTGCCGGAAGCCGGCCACCGCCTGCGGGCCGGCATTGCGATAGGCCGCCCGCATCCGGCGGCGCTGCGCGTCCGACAGTTCGCGTTCCAGCTCGTCCCCCGCCGGGGTCAGGAACAGGTGGCGTTCGCGCTTGTCCTTGCGGCCCACGCGGCTTTCGACCAGCCCGTCGTCGATCAGCGAGCGCAGCACACGGTTCAGGCTCTGCTTGGTCACGCCCAGCACCCCCAGAAGCGTGGTCACGGTCTGCCCCGGGGCGCGGTGGATGAAGTGGATCGCGCGGTGATGCGCCCGGCCATAACCCCGCGCCTCGAGAATGCGGTCGGGATCGGCGGTAAAGCCGCGATAGGCGAAGAACATCGCTTCGATCCCCTTCCGCAGCTGCTCGTCCGTCAGGAACAGCAGGCTTTCGCCCCCGTCCCGCGCGCGTGCGCCCTGGGTCATGGTCCCCCCGATCACCTTTGCCTTCGATCGGCCCCTATTTACGTCAGCCTTGTTGACTTTCCAAGAATCAATTGATAGCCCGAGGCCGCGCAAACGAAAGAATATGTCCGCTTCGGACGTTAGGAGCGCAACATTCGCAAATGCAGCAGGGGCTGCGAGGAGGTGGAGATGGCTGGATCCTATGAGGACCGCGACGGCAAGATCTGGATGGATGGCCAGATGGTCGAGTGGCGCGGGGCGCAGGTCCATATCCTGACCCATGCGCTGCACTACGCGTCGAGCGTGTTCGAGGGCGAGCGCTGCTATAACGGCAAGATCTTCAAATCGACCGAACATTCGCAGCGGCTGCTGAAATCGGGCGAGCTGCTGGATATGCCGATTCCCTATACCGTCGAACAGATCGACGCGGCGAAAGAGGCGGTGCTGGCCGCCAACGGCCTGACCGACGCCTATGTGCGCGCCGTGGCCTTCCGCGGTGCCGGTGACGAGATGGGCGTGTCGGCCATCGGCAACCCTGTGCGGCTGGCCATCGCGGTCTGGTCTTGGGGCGCCTATTACGGCGACGCGAAGATGAAGGGCGCGAAGCTCGACATCGCGAAGTGGAAGCGTCCCTCGCCCGAAACGATCCCGACCGCGGCCAAGGCGGCGGGGCTCTACATGATCTGCACGATGGCCAAGCACTCGGCACAGGCCAAGGGCTGTTCCGACGCACTGTTCTTCGACTATCGCGGCTATGTGGCCGAGGCGACGGGGGCCAACATCTTCTTCGTCAAGGGTGGCGAGGTGCATACACCGCTGCCGGACTGCATCCTGAACGGCATCACCCGCCAGACGGTGATCGGCATGCTGCGTGCCAAGGGCATCACCGTGCACGAACGGCATATCGAGCCGTCGGAACTGGAAGGCTTCGAGCAGTGCTGGCTGACCGGCACCGCCGCCGAGGTGACGCCGGTGGGCCAGATCGGCGACTACCGGTTCGAGGTCGGCGCCCTGACCCGCGACATCGCCACCGAATACGAGGCGCTGGTCCGCGCCTGACCGCGCCGCAACGGCAAGGGCCGCGGCGGATGCCGCGGCCCTGACACGTGCCGGGTGCGGCCTGTCCGACGCTCAGGCGTCGTGGCCGCGTTCGATGCGAAGATACTGTTTCAGCCGGGCAAGGCTGCCCGAGGGGGCGGACCCCTTCCGCGGCCGGCGCGTCAGCGCCCGGGCGGCGGGATGGTCGCCCTCGTCCCGATGGGTCCGTTCAAGCTGCAGGAACCGGCGCAGGCGCGCGCTGGTGGCAGCCTTCTGCTTGTCCGCGATATGGCGTGTCATCTCTGGATCCTCCTTCCACGAAACTTGGACAGAGTGACACAGCAACACCCGAGTCGGGCAGATGTTTCCGCCGCGACCCGCCGCAGGCCCGGCCCGGCGCGCCGCCACCGGGCGTCAGGCATGGCCGATCAGCCGCGTCTCGACCGCGACATTGCCCGCCACCGCGTTGGTGTAGGGGCAGTAGAAATGCGAGCGCTCGAACAGCTTTCTGGCCGATTCCTCGCTATAGCCCGGCAACAGCACGTCCAGCGCCAGTGCCAGTCCGAAGCCGCCGTCATCGCGCGGGCCGATGCCCACGGTTGCCGTCACCGCCGCCTCCGGCGCGATCGGGTCCAGCCGGTCCTGTGCCACGACATAACGCATCGCGCCCAGAAAGCAGGTCGCGAAGGCCGCGGCGAAGAATTGTTCCGGATTGTTGCCGCGCCCGTTCCCCCCCAGTTCGCGCGGCACGCCGAACGCGACGTCAATCGCGCCATCCCCCGTCGACACGTGACCACTCTGTCCGCCTCCCGTCGCGGTGGCCTGCGTCGTGTAGAGTATTGTAACTGCCATAACTTCCCTCAAAACCATCGCGCACGATCTTGTCGGGCGCGGCGATGCTGGAACGCAGAAAGCCTCTTTCGGTTTCGGTCTAAAATGCCGAACGCTGATTGTTCGGCGGAATGACGTCAAGTAAGGACACGTCATGGACGAGCACGACGCGCACATTCCCCTAGAGCGACAGTTATGCTTCGCGCTGTATAGCGCAAGCCGAACTATTCAGCAGGCGTATAAACCGATCCTCAACGACATGGGGATCACCTTCCCGCAGTATCTGGTGCTGGTGACGCTGTGGGACGAGGATGACCGCACCGTCAGCCAGATCGGCCAGAAGCTGCAACTCGACAGCAACACGCTGACCCCGCTGCTGAAGCGGATGGAGGCGATGGGGCTGGTGGTGCGGACGCGCGACGCGGCCGACGAACGGCAGGTGCGGCTGCGGCTGACCGGCGCCGGGCGCGATTTTCAGGCACGGGCCGGCGAGTTCGTCGATTGCGTGGTCAGCAAGACCGGGCTCAGCGTCGAGGAACTGACATCGCTGCAGGCCCGGATCACGCTGTTGCGCGACCGGCTGCGCGGGCGCTGCGATCCGGAACCGGACGCCGCGTTCTGAAGGTCCCGCGTCCTAGAAGTCCAGATCGGCGTAGTGCGCGGGCGGCGGGAAGCCCGGCACCTGATCGGCAAGGATCGCGCGAAACGAGGGCCGCGACTTGATCTTCGCATACCATTCCCGCACCGCCGGCTGCCGGTTCCAGTCCACGTCCGAGATGTAGTCGAGACAGCTCAGATGCGCGGCGGCGGCGAAATCGGCCAGCGTCATCTGGTCGCCCGCCAGCCAGCGCCGCTGATCCAGCAGCCAGGCCATGTAGTCGAGGTGATACTTGATCCGGGTCGCGCCGAACTTGACGTTCTTCGAGTCCGGATAGCCGAGGCCCATGACCTTCTTGTTCACCCGTTCATACAGCAGCTTCGACGTCACATCCTCGTGGAACTTGTCGTCGAACCAGGCGCAGAGGCGGCGCACCTCGTAGCGGCCGTCGGCATCGCGCGGAAACAGCGGCGGCTGGGGCACCGTCTCTTCCAGCCATTCGCAGATCGCCTGGCTTTCGCTGAGCGTGCGGCTGTCCCACCGCATCACCGGCACCTTGCCGGCCGGGTTGCGGCGCAGGAAATCGGGGCTCTGCTCCCAGTACCGCTCTTCGACCAGCTCGACCTCGATCTTCTTCTCGGCCAGCGTCAGGCGCACCTTCCGGCAAAAGGGCGACAGGGCGACGTGGTAGAGACGGACCATGGTGGCTCCCGGGTTGCGGCCTGTCGGGTGTAGACCCAAGGCCGGGTCCTGTTCAACCCGGGCGGTCCCTAGCCCTCGAAACAGGCGGCGCGGCCATCGACCTTGATGGTCCCCGCGCCGTCGACGATGGCCTCGGCCCGGCGCAGCAGGCTGCCGGGCAGGTCGGCGGGGTTGCGTTCCTTGGGATTGGGCAGCACCGCCGCGATCCGGGCCGCCTGCATCGGCGTCAGCTCCGACGCCGGCACGCCGAAATAGTGCTGTGCCGCCGCCTCGACCCCGAAGATGCCTTCGCCCATCTCGGCCACGTTCAGGTAGATCTCCAGCAGCCGCCGCTTGGTCCAGACCAGTTCGACCACCGGGGTCAGCAGGGCCTCCGCCGCCTTGCGCGGCC
Source organism: Frigidibacter oleivorans (assembly GCF_003993775.1). Taxonomy (GTDB): domain Bacteria; phylum Pseudomonadota; class Alphaproteobacteria; order Rhodobacterales; family Rhodobacteraceae; genus Frigidibacter; species Frigidibacter oleivorans. The sequence continues at coordinate 279,100 of NZ_RJRZ01000002.1, read as the reverse complement.
AGCTGCGCCCCTGCCACAGGAAGACGTTCTTCACCACCTGCTGACTGATGGTCGAGGCGCCGCGCTGCGCGCCCCGGTCCAGCGCGTCGCGGATCGCCGCCATGTCGAAGCCCCAGTGCAGGCAGAAATTCGCATCCTCCGCCGCCACCGCCGCGCGCAGCATCACCGGCGCGATCCGGTCCGCATCGACCCAGTCGACGGAAAGCGGGCCGATCCGCATCCGTTCCGCGATCATGTAGGGCGTGCGGATGGGATTGATCACGGTCAGCGCCACGATCAACGCCAGCAGGGCCAGCGCCGCGCGCCCCGCCCACAGCCCGGCCAGCCGCAGCCAGCCGCGCGACCGGCGCGGCGCGGGGGCAGCCGTCGCGCGGGACGCCTTCGCGCGGGACGATGTCGCAGGTTTCCGGGCCATGCGCCGCTTAACTCATGCCCGCCCCGGCGGGTCAAGACCGGGGCGCCCGCAGGCGTCAGGCCTCGGGCACCGCCACCGATTGCCGCTCGATCAGGGCGCGCAGCCGCGTCTCGTCCTCATCCGACAGCGAGGTCTGCAGCACATGGCCGCGCGCGCGGAATTCTTCGAGCCGGGCCAGCAGCTTGTCACCCGACAGCCGCCGCGCCAGCACGCACAGCGCCGATCCGCCGGGGCGCAGCTTCTCGCCGATTTCCTTCATGAAGCCGTCGTCGATGCCGGTATCGGTGACGGCGCCGGAAATCGCCCCGGCCCCGGCGCCCACTGCCGCGCCCAGAAGGGGGTTGAGGAAGATCAGCCCGATCAGCATCCCCCACAGCGATCCGCCGACCGCGCCTGCCGCGGCGAGGTTCACCGCCTGATGCAGCCGGACCTTGCCATCATCGTCGCGGGTGACGACCACGACATCCTCCATCTCGATCAGGTATTCGCGCTGCAGCCGCGCCAGCGCCGCGCGCATCTCGAAGGCCGTCGTATCGTCGTCGAAGGCCACCACCAGCAGGTCGGACATGGAACTGTCTCCGGGTTCGGGGTTCGGGGTTCGGTTTCGGGGTCTGGCGAACCATCGCGCGAAGCCTGTGTCGGTTCCGTGACGGGGAGGGCGGCGCCGCCGCAGCCGCCCGTTGATCTGGCACAAGGCAGCCGGGCCGATTCGCGCGCAGCATGCTGTCCGGCCCGTCCCGGGCCTGCGGAGAGACGTCATGTCCGAGACCGACAAGAAAGACCGCACGATCGTCGAGGAAATCGAGGTCGGCGGCAGCCAGCTGATCGACAAGGTCAAGCACCTGATCGCCGAGGGCCGCGTGCGCAAGCTGCGCATCCGCACCGAGGATGACTTCAGCCTCGAACTGCCCGTCAATGTCGGGCTGCTTGCGGGCGGGGTGGTGGCGCTTGGCGCGCCGTGGCTGGCGGCCATCGGCGTCATCGCGGCGCTGGTCGCGCGGGTGAAGATCGAGGTGGAGCGCGAGCCGGAGGCGGCCCCGGCAGAGACGCCGGCCGCCGAAGCCGCCGCGACCGGCGAAAACGCCTGACCCACCGGCGGGTCGGCCGGACATCGCCGGCCGGCCCGTCATGTCATTCCGCCGGCACCGCCTGCGGTTCGTCCGACAGCGGATGAGGCAGGTGCACCAGCATCTCCTTCGGGCAGACCTGGATGAAGTTCGCCCGTTCCTCGACCCAGTTCTGCAGGATCGCCTGCGCCTTCAGGCTGCCGGTCTCGCGCGCGTGGCGTTCGATCAGGCCCTTCAGCTGCGCCTCCCAATGCGGATGGCTGACCGCGCAGGTAACGAGGCTTTCGAGGTTCATCATGTCCTCGGCCGTGCCGTCCGGGTCGTGGATATAGGCCATGCCCCCGGTCATCCCGGCGCCGAAATTCGCGCCGATGCGGCCAAGGATCACCGCCACGCCGCCGGTCATGTATTCGCAGCCATTGGTGCCGCAGCCCTCGATCACCACCTTCGCGCCCGAGTTGCGCACACCGAAGCGTTCGCCCGCCCGGCCCGCCGCGAACAGATGGCCGTCCGTGGCACCATAGAGCACGGTGTTGCCGATGATGGTGTTCTCCGACGCCGTCAGCGGCGAGGACATCGGCGGGCGCACCACGATGGTGCCGCCCGACAGGCCCTTGCCGACATAGTCGTTGGCATCGCCCTGAACCTCGATCTTCAGGCCCGGCGCGGCGAAGGCGCCCAGCGACTGCCCGCAGGACCCCGCCAGCTTCACCGTCAGATGATCGGGCTGCAGCGCGTTCCGCATCCCGAAGTTCTGCACGATATGGCTGGAGGCGCGGGTGCCGATGGTGCGGTGGGTGTTCCGCACCGCGTAGGACAACTGCATTTTCTCGCCATCCTCGAAGAACCTTGCGCCGTCCTTGACGATTTCCGCGTCCAGCGTGTCGGGCACGAAGTTCCGCGGCTTCGACCGGTCGTAGACGATCTTGTCGAAACCATCGACGGTGATCAGCAGCGGGTTCAGGTCCAGATCGTCCAGATGCGCGGCCCCCCGGCTGACCTGGGTCAGCAGGTCGGCCCGGCCGATGATTTCGTCCAGCGACCGCGCGCCGATGGAGGCGAGGATCTCGCGCACCTCCTGCGCATAGAAGGTGATCAGGTTCACCACCTTGTCGGCATTGCCGGTGAACTTGGCCCGCAGCCGGTCGTCCTGCGTGCAGACGCCCACCGGGCAGGTGTTCGACTGGCACTGGCGCACCATGATGCAGCCCATGGCGATCAGCGCGGCGGTGCCGATGCCGTATTCCTCGGCCCCCATCATCGCCGCGATGACGATGTCGCGCCCGGTGCGCAGCCCGCCATCGGTGCGCAGCGTCACCCGTTCGCGCAGCCGGTTCATCGCCAGGACCTGATGCGCCTCGGTCAGGCCCATTTCCCAGGGCAGGCCCGCATATTTGATCGAGGTGCCGGGCGAGGCGCCCGTGCCGCCGTTATGGCCGGACACGAGGATCACGTCGGCCTTGGCCTTCGCCACGCCCGCCGCGATGGTGCCCACGCCCGAGGCCGACACCAGCTTCACCGTGACCTTGGCGCGCGGGTTGATCTGCTTCAGGTCGTAGATCAGCTGCGCGAGGTCTTCGATCGAATAGATGTCGTGATGCGGCGGCGGCGAGATCAGCGTGACGCCCGGCGTCGAATGGCGCAGCCGCGCGATCAGCGCCGTGACCTTCATCCCCGGCAACTGCCCGCCCTCGCCGGGCTTGGCGCCCTGCGCGACCTTGATTTCCAGCTCCTCGCAGGCGTTCAGGTATTCGGCGGTCACGCCGAACCGGCCCGAGGCCACCTGCTTGATCTTGGCGGACGGGTTGTCGCCATTCGGTTCCGGCACGAAATGCGCCGGATCCTCGCCGCCCTCGCCGCTGTCGGACTTGGCGCCGATGCGGTTCATCGCGACGTTCAGGGTCTTGTGCGCCTCGGGCGACAGCGCCCCCAGCGACATGCCCGGTGTCACGAACCGCTTGCGGATCGAGGTGATGGATTCCACCTCCTCGATCGGCACCGCCTTGCCGATGGGCTTGATGTCCAGCAGGTCGCGCAGATGGATCGGCGGGTTGGCCCGCATCGCCGCGGAATACTGCTTCCACAGGTCATAGCTGGCCCGGTCGCAGGCCGCCTGCAGCATGTGCATGGTCTGCGCTTCCCAGGCGTGCTTCTCGCCCGACCGGCGCGCCTTGTAGAAGCCGCCGATGGGCAGCACGTCCGCATTGTTCCGCCAGCCGCGGGCATGCACCTCTTCCAGCTTGTGCTGGATGCCGTGCAGGCCGATGCCGGAAATGCGGCTGTGCATGCCGGGGAAATATTCCGCCACCATGGCGCGGGACAGGCCCACCGCCTCGAAGTTCAGGCCGCCGCGATAGGACGAGATGACGGAGATGCCCATCTTCGCCATGATCTTCAGCAGGCCCGCATCCACCGCGTCGCGATAGCGGCGCATGGCGTCGATCAGGCTGCCCTCGATCAGGCCGCGGTCGATGCGGTCTGCGATTGAATCCTGCGCGAGGTAGGGGTTCACCGTGGTGGCGCCGCAGCCGATCAGCACCGCGAAGTAATGCGGATCGATGCATTCCGCCGCCCGGACATTGACCGAACAGAAGGTGCGCAGCCCCTTGCGCGTCAGCCAGCTGTGCACCGCGCTGGTGGCAAGGATCATCGGCATCGCCACCCGCTCCGGGCCCTGATGCTGATCGGTCAGCACCAGATGGCTGGCGCCGGACCGCACGGCATCCTCGGCCTCGTTCCGGATCCGCTCCAGTTCCTGCCGCAGCGCATCCTGGCCCGCGCCTTCGGGGAAGGTGCAGTCGATGATCGCCACGCTTTCGCCGAACTGGCGCACCATCTCGTCGAATTCGGCATTGGCGATGAACGGGCTTTCCAGCACGAGGATCTCGGTCTGGCTGCTGTTTTCGTCCAGTACGTTCTTCAGGTTGCCGAAGCGCGTCTTCAGGCTCATCACCCGGCTTTCGCGCAGCGAGTCGATGGGCGGGTTGGTGACCTGGCTGAAGTTCTGGCGGAAGAAATGCGACAGCGGACGATAGACGCTGGACAGCACCGCGGGCGGCGTGTCGTCGCCCATCGAGGCGATCATCTCCTTGCCGTCCTCGGCCATCGGCGCCAGCACCTGCTCCAGTTCCTCCAGCGTGTAGCCGGCGGCGATCTGGCGCTTGCGCAGGTCCGGCCCCTCGAAGACGCGGGTTTCCGGTACGTCCTTCATCAGGGCGTTCAGGTCGGTGACCTTCTCGATCCACTCGCCGAAGGGCTGGCTGTTGGCGAGCCGGTTCTTGATCTCGACATCGTGGTAGAGCCGCCCGTCGCGCATGTCGACGGCGATCATCTGACCGGGGCCGAGCGCGCCCTTTTCCTTCACGCGGGTCTCGTCGACCGGGACCATCCCCGCCTCGGACCCCGCGATCAGCAGCCCGTCGCCGGTGACGACATAGCGCAGCGGGCGCAGGCCGTTGCGGTCGAGCCCGCCGCAGACCCAGCGGCCATCCGTCATCGCCAGCGCGGCAGGGCCGTCCCACGGCTCCATCACCGCGTTGCAATAGGCATACATGTCGGCCCAGGCCTTCGGCATCTCGCCGGTCGATTTCGACCAGGCCTCGGGGACCATCATCGTCTTGGTCATCGGCGCCGACCGGCCCGAACGCACCATCACCTCGAACACCGCGTCCAGCGCGCCCGAATCCGAGGTACCGGCGGGGATGATCGGCTTGATGTCCTCGGCCGCCTCGCCGAAGGTGGACGAGGCCATGCGGATCTCGTGGCTTTTCATCCAGTTGATGTTGCCGCGGATCGTGTTGATCTCGCCGTTATGGGCCAGCATGCGGAAGGGCTGGGCCAGCCACCATTGCGGGAAGGTGTTGGTCGAATAGCGCTGGTGATAGATGGCGAAGGCGCTTTCGAACCGCGCGTCCTGCAGGTCGGGATAGAAGACCGACACCGCCTCGGCCAGCATCATCCCCTTGTAGATGATCGACCGGCAGGACAGCGAACAGAGGTAGAGCCCCGCGATCTGCGCGGCGACGGCCGCCTTCTCGATCCGGCGGCGGATGATGTAGAGCTCGCGCTCGAAGGTTTCCTCGTCGATGTCCTTCTCGCAGCGGATCAGGATCTGCTCGATCTCGGGGCGGGTGGCGTTGGCCTTCTCGCCCAGGACATCGGTGTTCACCGGGACGTGGCGCCAGCCATAGATGTAATGGCCCATGCGCAGCACTTCGGTCTCGACGATGGTCCGACAGCGTTCCTGCGCGCTGAAATCGGTGCGCGGCAGGAAGACCTGGCCCACGGCGATCAGCTTGGTCCGGTCGGGTTCATGGCCGGTGCGGCGCACCTGGTCATAGAAGAAGGGAACCGGGATCTGCACATGGATGCCCGCGCCGTCGCCGGTCTTGCCGTCGGCATCGACCGCGCCCCGGTGCCAGACGGCCTTCAGCGCCTCGATCCCGTTCTGAACCACCTGCCGCGACGGCTTGCCGTCGATGGACACGACCAGCCCGACCCCGCAGGAGGCGTGTTCGTCATCGGCGCGGTACAGCGAATGTTCGTCCATCCACTTGCGCTTGGCTTCCTCGGCGGCAACCCAGGCTTCATCGTATTGCGTCATGGCTCACTCCTCTGGGCTGGCGACGGAGGCGAGGAACTCGGCCTCGGTGATCTTCTTGCTGTCGCCCGCAAAGGCGAAGGCATCGGGCTTGCGGTCGAAGAACAGCTCGTGCCCGATGTGCATCCCGCTCAGGTCGTCGAACAACCCGGCCGCGACATAGTGGGTGACGGTCTGGCCCGGGATCGTCAGGTGGTACCAGAGCGTCGAGCCGCAGACCCGGCAGAAGCAGCGTTCCGCCCAGTCGGACGAGCGGAAGGCCGCGACATTCCCGGCGCCTTCGACCGCCAGGTCGGCCTCGGCCACGCCAAGGGCCATGGTGCACAACCCCGTCCAGCGGCGGCACATCTCGCAATGGCAGGCGCCCAATTCGTGCGACGGGTTGGTGACGGTGATGGAAACGCCACCGCACAGGCAGTGTCCGGTCCGGGTCTCAGCCATGATCGGCCTCCTTCGCGTGGGGCAGCGGCGCCCGCGACATCAGTTCCGTGCAGTCGAACAGCGGCACCGTGGACAGATAGCCCGGCTCGCCCGGAAAGATGAACAGGACCGGTGTATTGTCGGTCGGCAGCACGCCTGCCCTCCCCTCCCACATCTCGGCGCCCGAAAAGAACAGCCGCCAGTCGCGGTGGATGAACTGGTTTCCCCAGCGGCGGGCGGTGACCGTGCCCGTCTCGTCGGTCTCGGTCATCTCGAACTCGGTCACTTCCAGCGGGATGCCGTCGATCGTCTGCGTGCGGCCGGTCAGCCGGTCGAAGCCTTCATAGTTCAGGCGGCGCCCCGTCTCGTCGCGGGTGGTGAAGTCATAGCGGTCCTCGCCGGTGCCGATCAGCGCCGAGAACGAGGCCGGGTCGCGCGAGGAGTCGAGCAGGATGGTCAGCGGCGGGTCGATCTCGTGGCTTTCGACCCACTGGTATTCGGCATCCACGCGCGAGGTGAAATAGGGCCCGTCGGAGTCGTAGAGCGTGTCCCACTGTTCGCCCGGCGCATCGCCCGCGCAGCTGTAGTAATGCGCGACCAGACAGCCGCGCATCTGCACGGTCATCTTCGCGGTGCAACCCTGCGGCGGCACGAAGGTGCCGGCCAGCGCGGCACAGGGGCCGGCGGCCGCCAGCAGCGCGACCGCAGCCAGTCGGGAAAGGCGTGGGCTGGTCCTCATGTCCCGGGTCCCTTCGCTGGGCCGCCTCACTCGGCGGCGATGGTGGCAGGTTGCGCCAGATAGCCGAGGATCGCCTCGGCTGCCTCGCGTCCGTCGCGGATCGCCCAGACGACGAGGCTGGCACCGCGCACGATGTCGCCCACCGCATAGACGCCCGGCAGGCTGGTGGCATGGGTGCGGAAATCGGCCTTGATCGTGCCCCAGCGGGTCACTTCCAGTTCCGGCACGCCCCACAGCGCGGGAATGTCCTCGGGCTCGAAGCCGAGCGCCTTGACCACCAGATCCGCATCCTCGACATAATCCGCGCCCTCGATCAGCTCGGGGCTTTGCCGGCCGGTCGCGTCGGGCGCGCCAAGGCGCATCTTCTGCACCATCACGCCCGCCACCTGCTCGCCGCCGGTGAAGCCCTTGGGCGCGGCCAGCCAGACGAACTCGACGCCTTCCTCCTCGGCATTGGCGACCTCGCGCTGCGAACCGGGCATGTTGGCCCGGTCGCGCCGATAGAGGCATTTGACCGAGGTCGCCCCCTGCCGGATCGCGGTGCGCACGCAGTCCATTGCCGTGTCGCCGCCGCCGATCACCACCACGCGCTTGCCCGCGGCGTTCAGCTCGCCCGAGTCGAATTCCGGCACCTCGTCGCCGAAGCTGCGGCGGTTAGAGGCGGTCAGATAGTCGATGGCGCGCACGATGCCTGCCGCGCCCGAGCCCGGCCCCTTCAGGTCGCGGGTCTTGTAGACGCCGGTGGCGATCAGCACCGCGTCATGCCGGCCGCGGATCGCGTCGAAGCTCAGATCCTCGCCCACATTGCAATTCAGCACGAACTGCACCCCGCCCTGTTCCAGCTGGGCGTTGCGGCGCATGACCACGTCCTTTTCCAGCTTGAAGCCGGGGATGCCATAGGTCATCAGCCCGCCCGCGCGGTCATAGCGGTCATAGACCGTCACCTGCAGCCCGGCCCGGCGCAGCATGTCGGCGGCGGCCAGCCCGCCGGGGCCCGCGCCGATGATGCCAACGCTTTCGGTCCGTTCGGCCGCCGGCACGATCGGCTTCACCCAGCCGTTTTCCCAGGCGGTATCGGTCAGGAACTTCTCGACGGACCCGATGGTGACGGTGCCGTGGCCCGACTGCTCGATCACGCAATTGCCTTCGCACAGGCGGTCCTGCGGGCAGATGCGGCCGCAGATTTCCGGGAAGGTGTTGGTGGCCTGGCTGACCTCATAGGCCTCCTGCAGCCGGTTCTCGGCGGTCAGGCGCAGCCAGTCGGGGATGTTGTTCTGCAGCGGGCAATGCGCCTGGCAGTAGGGCACGCCGCACTGGCTGCAGCGACCTGCCTGCTCCTCGGCCTTGGGCACCGCATATTCGCGATAGATCTCGGCAAAGTCCTGCGCGCGATCCGTGGCGGGACGCTTTTCGGGCGTCTCCTTCGCGACGGTCACGAACTGGAGCATGCGTTGCTTGGCCATCGGCTGCGCCTCCATCAATCTGCGGTGCGCATTGCTACACTGGGTCGCCGCCGCAATAAAGTCAGCACACGTGACCTATTTCCATTATTTTCGCCGCCTGATGCCGCTTCCGGCCGCCAACGGGCAGAAATTAGGTCAGCACGTTTTCCATATCTGCTACAACCCGGCCTGCAACGCCACCAGAACGACGCCGCCTACAACGATTCGCCACCAGCCGAACAGCGCGTAGCCATGACGGGAAACGTAGCCGAGAAGCCCCCGCACCACGAAGAGCGCCGCGACGAAGGCACAGAGGAAACCGACCGCGATGTCGCCCAATGCCGAAGAATCCAGCAGATCGCGGTTCTTGTAGAGGTCATAGGCAAAGGCGCCCGCCATCGTCGGCATCGACAGGAAGAACGAGAATTCCGCCGCCGCCCGCTTCGATGCACCGAGCGCCAGCGCCCCCACGATGGTCGCGCCGGACCGCGACACGCCCGGCACCATGGCGAGGCACTGGCAGAAGCCGATCGCCACCGCCAGCCAGACCGGAAACCGTTCCGCGTGATCGTATTTCTGGCTCAGCGGCATCCGGTCCACCGCCAGCAGCACGAAACCGCCGAGGATCAGCATCACCGCGATCAGGTGCGGCGTCTCGAACAGCACGGTCTTGATGAAGTCATGCGCCAGAACCCCGATCACCACCGCCGGCAGGAAGGCCAGCAGCACCGACAGGATGAACCTGCGCGCCACGGGGTCATGCGGCGCGGCCGAGAAGATCGCCCACAGCCGCACCGAATAGACGCCGAGGATGGCGAGGATCGCACCCAGCTGGATCACCACCTCGAAGGTGTTGCCGGGGCTGTCGAAACCGAGGAAATGCCCGGCGAGCAGGATATGCCCGGTGGAGGAGACGGGGATGAACTCCGTCAGGCCCTCGATTAGGCCGAGAAATGCCGCGACCAGGGTGGAATTGCCGTCCATGCTGCGCCCTCAGGTTCTTGCCGCGGCGCAGAATGGCGGGGGGTCGCGGAAAAGTCGATGCCCCGGGGCACGGAACGCCCTGCCCCGGCAGCGGGACGCTCAGGCCTTCAGGTTCTTTGCCGAGGCCTTGATCGCGTCATACTGGCCCGAGGGCCGGAAGCGCCACAGATAGCCGGGCAGCACCGCCTCGACCGGCGTGGAGGTGATGCCCAGATCGGTCAGCCCCCTCGCCCCCGGCGACACGACATTGTCGCGGGCGAGGTTCGCCACCTGGTCGCGGGTCAGGGTGCCGTTGTGGATCAACCCCATCGACACCGCCTGCACCAGCCCCAGTGCCCCCGCCATCAGACGAGCGATGCCGAAGGGGATGTTCACGATCAGCCGGCGGCGATGGATCGTGGCCAGCATCTGCCGCATCAGGTCGCGGAATGTGTGCACGTCCGGCCCGCCGAGTTCATAGACCCCCGGCGCCGCGGTGCCGAGGACGCCCATCACCGCCGCCTGCGCGACATCGTCGACATAGACCGGCTGGAATTTCGTGCCGCCGCCGACGACCGGCAGCACCGGCCCCAGGCGCGACATCGAGGCGAAGCGGTTGAAGAACTGGTCCTCGGGCCCGAAGATCACCGAGGGCCGCAGGATCACCGCCTGCGGAAAGGCCGCCAGCACCCAGGCCTCGCCCGCGGCCTTGGTCCGGGCATAGCGGCTGTCCGACTCGGCATCGGCGCCAATGGCCGAGATATGGACCAGCCGCGGCACGCCCATCTCCGCGGCGATCCGCGCCACCCGGCCCGCGCCCTCGGCCTGCACTGCGTCGAAGCTGTTCTTCGCCCGTTCGGTCAGCACGCCCACGCAGTTGACCACCGCATCCGCGCCGATCATCGCGGCGCGCACCGATTCGTCATCGCGGATGTTGCACAGCACCGGCTCGACCTGACCGACGGTCCCGTAGGGTCGCACGAAGATCGCCTCGTTCGGGCGGCGGACGGCGACGCGGACGCGCCAGCCCTGTTTCGCCATGCGCCGGGCGATGTAGCGCCCCACGAACCCCGAGCCGCCATAGATCGTGACCAGTCTGGACATGGGCGAAACCCCTTCAAGCCTTGACGGCCCCTGATTAGCGCCAGACGCCGCACCGGACAAGGCGCAAAGGCCCTCCCTCCTGCCCCGCATGGCCCTGCATCCGCCCGCGAAACGGCCCCGCAACTTCCGCTGAAATCGCCGTTGACAGCCCCCGGAACCGGCTATAGACACCGCCTCCACGACACCGGCCCAGGTGGCGGAATTGGTAGACGCGCACGGTTCAGGTCCGTGTGCCGCAAGGCGTGGAGGTTCGAGTCCTCTCCTGGGCACCATCGTCGATCGTCTCTTCGGCCGAACGTCTTCGGGCAGGGAAGCGCCAGCATCGAGACACCCCCCGGAAAACCTGATCCAGCACCGACGGAGCGCGCGCCCGCCGCACGATTTCCGTCACCTGCATGGCCGCGCGGACAACGTGAACCCCACAACCCCGGGTCGCGGGAACGTCGCGGCCGGTCGGGCTGCGGTTCCGGTTAACGCGGTGTTTGCAAACGCACTTCCATCAAGGCACTGCCTGGAACAGCGGATGATTGCGGTCACCGGGGCAAAAGAAGACGATAATGCCGATATGGCCATGCGACGCTGCCACCAAGGCCTGTGGCGGTTTGTGCCAGTGCGGGATCAGGGGCCTTGGCATAACTCCGTGGGCAATACATGACGTGCGATCAATCCGACCTGTCTCAAATGATGCAGCTGAGCTCCTTCGCGTTGGTCGCCCGCGACATCAACGATGTGGACATCGATCACCTGCATGCGCTGACGATTTCCGTGCGCTGGCCGCATCGGCAGAAGGACTGGGGGTTTCTGCGCCGGGTCGGGCGCGGCATTGCCGCCGTCGACGAGATCGGGCGCGTCTTCGGCAGTGCCATGTGGTTCCCGCAGGGAGAGGACTTCGCCACGGTCGGCCTTGTCATCACCACCCCGCGCGTGCAGGCGCAGGGCGGTGGCCGCTGGCTGATGGAGCAGCTGTTTGCCCGCTGCGGCAAGCGGAACCTGGCCCTGAACTCGACCCATGCCGCCTATTCGCTGTATCTGTCGCTTGGCTTCACCACCGAGGGGATCGTCCACATGCGGCAGGGCGTGGTCCGCGCTGCCCTGCCGGATCTGCCCCCCGTTTCGGGCACCTGCGCCGCCCTGCCACGAGAGCGGGTGGCCGAACTCTTCGCGCTGGACGCGCGGGCCTTCGGCCATGACCGGTCCGACATGCTGATCTCCCTCGCGCCGCTGTCGTCCATCATCGTCCTGCGGCGCGAGGGCGAGATCGCGGGCTATTCCATGTGTCGCGAATACGGGCGCGGGTTTCAGGTCGGGCCCACCGTCGCCTACGACAGTGCCGATGCCACCCATCTGACCGCAGCGCATCTCGGATCGCTGGGGGGCCGCTACGCAAGGGTCGACACGCACGAGACGGATGGTCCCTTCGCCGCCTTCCTCGAAGGCTGCGGCCTGCGCGTGGAAGAGACCGTGACGACGATGTCGCGGGGCCGCCCGTTCCTGAACGTTCAGAAATCGGAACCGCGGGTCTTCGGCCTTGCGGCGCACGCCATCGGCTGACGGCCCTCCGAGTCTGCCGCACCGGCCGGAGGCGCGGCTAGAAGTAGCCGAGGATGGACTTGACCTCGAGATACTCCAGCACGCCCTCCACCCCGTATTCGCGGCCATCGCCCGACTGCTTGAACCCGCCGAACGGCGCATGCGGGTCCCAGGCGGGGTAATTGAGGTGCACCTGCCCCGCCTCGATCCGGGCCGCGACATGCCGCGCGGTCGCAAGATCGGTGCCCTGCACATGCGCGCCCAGCCCATAGACCGTGTCGTTGGCGATGGCGATCGCCTCGTCGACGGTGTCATAGGGAATGATGCACAGGACCGGTCCGAAGATTTCCTCCTGCGCGATCCGCATGTCGGTGCGCACGTCCGAGAAGATCGTGGGCCGCACGAAATAGCCCACGGCGCATCCCTCCGGGCGGCCGGGACCGCCGGCCAGCAGCCGGGCGCCCTCGTCGATCCCGACGCGGATCATGGTCTGGATGCGGTCGAACTGCGCCCGATTGGCGATGGCGCCATGTGTCGAGTTGTCGGCCAGCGGATCGCCGACCACGATCTGGGCGGCGGCCTGCCGCGCCAGGTCCTCCACCTCTTCGAGGCGGGCGCGCGGCACCAGCAGGCGGGTCGGGGCGCTGCAGGACTGGCCGAGATTGCGGAAGGCGGCGGCAACGCCAGGGGGGATCGCCTTGGGCAGATCGGCATCCGGCAGGACAAGGTTCGGCGACTTGCCCCCCAGTTCCTGGGCGACCCGCTTGACCGTCGGCGCCGCGGCCTGCGCAACGGCGATGCCCGCGCGCGTCGATCCCGTGATCGAGATCATGTCGACATCCGGATGCGCGGCCAGCGCCGCACCGACGCCCGGACCGTCGCCCTGCACGAGGTTGAAGACGCCGGGGGGAAAACCGGCCTCCTCCATCGCTTCCGCGAACAGGAGGGCGGAGAGCGGGGCCAGTTCGCTCGGTTTCAGCACGATGGTGCAGCCGGCCGCCAGCGCCGGCGCCACCTTGGCGGTGATCTGGTACAGCGGCCAGTTCCACGGCGTGATCAGCGCGCAGACGCCAATCGCCTCGCGCGTGACGGCGGTGGTCCCCCGCCGCTCCACGAAGCGGAAATTCGTCAGGACCTCTCGCGCGGTTCTGACATGGGCAATCGCCAGCGGCACCTGCGCCGACCGCGCATACCCGATCGCCGCGCCCATCTCGAGCGTCAGGCACCGCGCCAGCAGGTCCTGCCGCGCCTCGAGCCCCGCCTGAAGCCGGTCCAGCAGCTCCGCGCGGCGGGCCGGTTCGGTCCACTTCCAGCCGGCAAGGGCCCGCCGGGCCGCGGCGACCGCGTCCGCCACGTCCTCGCCATTGCCCAAGGGCACCTCGCACAGCGGTCGTTCCGTGGCAGGGTTCACCACCGCGGCCACGGCGCCGCCCCGGGGCGCGACCCAGCGACCGTCGATGAAGAACTTGCCCAGGTGGGCGGTGCCGGACAGATGTTCAAGCGGAGAGTTCATCAGGCGACGTCCTGCAGGCGATAGGGTGGGACAGGTTCGGTGATTGCGGACACGCCGGCCTACCAGCCGCGGATCCGGGGCCAGCGGGCCTCGATATCCGGGCGGGTGCCGGCAACCACGTTGTAGACCTCGTGCTGGGCGGCCATCGCACAGGCGTGGTTCGGCAGGATGCGCACCCTGTCGCCCACGTTCAGATCCGGCAGTTTTCGCTGCGATCCGGGGCGGACCGTCAGGATGCCATGTTCCTGGCTCGCCTGCGCGACGATCACATCCTCAAACACCCGCCCGGCCGCGTCACAGACCAGGCCATAGCCCTGATCGACCGGCTGGCTGGCCGTTCCCCGGTCGCGCGACAGCGCCATCCAGCCGGCATCGACCAGCACCCAGCCCTTTTCAGGCTTCGTCCCGATCACCGTCGCCAGGACCGAGATCGCCAGATCGTCGATGGCGCAGACGCCGACCCCGTGCTGCACCAGATCGAAGAACATGTAGACGCCGGCGCGCAACTCGGTCACGCCTTCCAGCGAACGGGCGAAATGGGCGGTCGGGGTCGAACCGATGCTGACGATGGGGCAGGCATGGCCGTGGCTGCGAAGGCGTTCGGCGGCATGGACGGTGGCCTGACGTTCATTCTCGGCCGCCCGTTCCAGCGCCTCGGGCGTGTTCAGCGCATAGGACTCGCCGGCATGGGCGAGAACGCCCGCAAGCGTCCAGCCCGAGGCGACGACCCGCTCCGCGACCTCGATCAGCCTCGGATCGTCGGGCTTCAGGCCGCCCCGGTGATCGTCGCAATCGAGCTCGATCAGGACCGACCCCGCCATGCCCGTGGCGGACCGGATGCCGGCCAGCGCATCGGCCTGTTCCACGGTGTCCAGCAACAGCCGGATATCGGCCCCGCTGCGGCGGCCGATCTGCATCGCCCGCAGCGCCGAAGCCGGCGAAAGACCGACGGCATAGATCATGTCCCGATAGCCGTGGCCGGCGAAATACTCGGCCTCGGCCAGTGTCGAGACGGTGATCGGGCCGGGCCCGTCCGGGAACAGCCTGCGGACGACATCGACGCTCTTGGCGGTCTTCACATGCGGCCGCAGGGTGACGCCGAGGTCCCGGGCGCGGGACGCCAGCCGCCGGATGTTCCTGTCCAGCCGCTCCCGATCCAGCAACAGCGCCGGGGTAATCAGGTCGCCGATCCTTGCCGCATCCTGTGTCGCGGTCCTGTCCTCGACCGGTGTGTCCATCTCTGCAGGCTCCCGAATGACGTCTGTTTCCGCAGGCGTTGGCGGCGGTGGGCTCGCCTCGGCCGGTCTGCGCATCAGACCGTGTCGCTGCGCACGTCCAGCGCGTCGCGCAGCCCATCGCCGATGAAGTTGAAGCTGGCCACGGCCACGGTGATGGCAGCGCCGGGGATGATCGCCAGCCAGGGCGCGCCGGCCAGATACTGCTGCGCGCCGTTCAGCATGTTGCCCCAGCTGGGCAGGGGGGGCTGGATGCCGAACCCGAGGAAGCTGACATAGGCTTCAAGCAGGATCGCCCGGGCCACCGTCAGGGTGGCCGCGACGATGATCGGCCCCATGACATTGGGCAGCAGTTCGCGGAACATGATATGCGCCCGTCCCAGCCCCAGCATGCGCCCGGCGAGGATGAACTCGCGCTCCTTGAGCGAACGGACCTCGGCCTCGACGATCCGGGCGACCTCCATCCAGCCGGTCAGGGCGATGATGACGGTGATCATCATCGGGCTGGGCTTAAGCGCGGCAGACAGGGCGAGCAGCAGGAAGATCGAGGGAAAGGACAGGAAGCCGTCGACGGTCCGCATCAGCACGGCGTTGATCCAGCCGCCCCGATAGCCCGCGATGACGCCGACCAGGGTTCCGACAAGGATGGCCAGCGCCATGGCGATGAAGCCGACCAGCAGGGACACCCGCCCCGCCATCAGAAGCCGGGCCGCGATGTCGCGCCCCAGCGGATCGGTGCCCAGATAATGGTTGCCGGTGAACGGCGGCGCGAAACGGGCACGCAGGTCGATGAAGAGCATGTCATAGGGCAGCAGCCACGGACCCACCACGCAGGCCAGCGTCAGCAGACTGATCATCACCAGCCCGAACAGCGCCAGCTTGTGACTCATGAAACGGCGCATGACGCGGCTTTGCCACCAGTGGCTGGGCGAGCGGGCTGCGGTGATGGCGGTCATTGTGCGACTTCCTTGTCTTTCATCCGGATCAGGCGAGGCGGATGCGCGGATCGACCAGCGCCACGACGATATCGGCGATCAGGTTGCCAAGAATGGTCAGGATGGCAGAGAACATGAGCAGGCCCATCACGACGGGATAGTCGCTGTAGCCCAGGCTATCGAGGAACAGCCGGCCCATGCCCGGCCAGGTGAAGACGGTCTCTGTCACCAGCGCGCCCGTCAGGATCGAGGGCAGCTGCACGCCGGCGAGCGTGATCATCGGAAGAAGCGCGTTGCCGACGACATGCTTCATGATCACGCGCCGTTCGCTCAGCCCCTTGGCGCGGGCGGTCTTCACGAATTCCTGGCTGATCGCATCCAGCGTGGACGCGCGCATGAAGCGGCTCCAGATCGCGATATGCACCAGTGCCAGCACCGTCGACGGCATGATCAGGTGGTGCAGGTAGTTCAGGACCGACCCGTCGCCGATCGTGTACATGCTGCCTGCCGGCAGCCAGCCCAGCTTCAGCGAGAAGACATAGATCCCGATCAGGCCGAACCAGAAGGTCGGGATCGACAGCGCCACCATGGCGCCGATCGTCGCGGCATAGTCGAAGATCGAATAGCGGTGCGTCGCGCCGCGGATCCCGATCCAGGTACCGATGGCGACGGCGATGACGGTCGACGACCCCATGAGGAGGAAGGTCGCGAAGACATGGCGGCCGATCACCGTCGTCACCGGGTTCCCGTCCCGGAACGAGGTGCCCCAGTCGCCCTGCAGCATCCGCCAGGCCCAGTCGAAATACTGCACCCAGATCGGCCGGTTGAGGCCAAGCTGTTCGGCAAGCCTGTCCATGTCGTCCTGCGTCATGCCGGGATCGAGGGCATATTGGGCCATCGGCCCGCCGGGGATCAGGTTGAGCACGGCGAAGCCGATGATCGAGACGATCACCAGCAACACCAGGCTCTGCAGCACGCGCTTGAGCAGGAAGGCGGTCATGGACGGCTCCGTTCCAACCAGAAGGTGTCGGTGCGGCCACCCGCGCCGTTCGTGGCGCGGGTGGCGGAGTGTCGGATCAGGCCCAGTACCAGCCCGCCGCGTGCCAGGACTCGGTCCGGGTGTTCGCGTTCGCGGTGAAGCCTTCGACGCCCTTCTTGATCCCGTAGACCGAGGTATTCGCGAAGAGCGGCATGAACGGCAGGTCCCTCCGGATGATCTCCTGCACCTGCAGGTAGATGTCCTTGCGCTTCTCGGGGTCGAAGGTGCGCGCGCCCTCTTCCAGCAGGGCGTCGACCTCGGGGTTCGAGTATTGCGCGTTGTTCGAGCCGCTGCCGCCCTTGGCCACGATCGCCTTGGTGTGGAAGCGGTTGGTGACATCGGGATCGGAGCCGATCAGGTAGGTGATGCCGACCATGGCGGTCTCGAACTGCGAGCGCACCCAGAAGTCGCCCCACATCACCGCCGAGGGCAGGTTCTCGATCAGCATTTCCACGCCGATCTCGGCATAGGTCTGCTGGATGAACTGCTGCGCCTGCTCGCGCAGATGTGCCCCGGACGTGGTCGAGTTCTTGAAGGACAGCCGCACCCCGTCCTTGGCGCGAATGCCGTCCGCGCCGGGAACCCATCCGGCATCGTCGAGCAGCTGACGCGCCCGGTCCAGGTCGAATTCATGCTTCGGCAGGTCGGGATTGTAGAAATACGACTGCGTCGGCATGAAGGTCTCGGTCTCGCGCGGAACGCCGTAGTTCAGCGCGTCGATGATCGCCATCCTGTCGATTGCGGCATACAGCGCCTCGCGCACGGCGAGGTCCTGGAACTGCGGAAGATCGAGGTTGAAGTAGATGGATTCGACCGATGCCTTGGGAACCAGCGTCACGACGCGGTCGGGCAGGTCCTTCGCCTCGGCATAGTTGTCGGGGGTAAGATAGGACTGGCCCACGACGTCGATGTCGCCGCTGCGGAACTGGGTGTACAGCACCGTCATGTCGGGGATGTACTTGAAGACCAGCTGCTCGATATAGGGCCCCTCGCCGAAGTAGTCGGGGTTGGCAACCAGTTCCAGCCGGTCGCCGGCAATGCGCCGGCCCCACTTGAAGGCGCCGGTGCCGATCGGGGCCTGATGGAAGGCACCCTCGTTCATGTCGGCCTGAGCTTCGAGGATGTGCTTGGGCACCATGAAGGTTTCGGTCAGGAACGACAGGTAGGGCGCGAAGGCCTCTTCCATCCGCCAGGTCAGCTCGGTCGGCGACACCACCGTGATGTCGCGGACCAGCGCGTGGCCGGTCGTGCGCCATGCGCGGAAATCGGGATTGGTGATCAGTTCCAGCGTGTATTTCACGTCGTCGGCCGAGAAGGCCGTACCGTCATGCCAGCGCACGTCGTCACGCAGCTTGATGCGCCAGTTCAGCCCGTCTTCCGAAATCCCGCCGTTTTCGAGGCTGGGAACTTCGGTCGTCAGGTTCGGCACGATCTCCCCTTCCGGGGTGATGCGGAACAGCGCGTCGAACATCGAAAAGTTGACGCCGTCATCCACCTCGATATGGGCCATCAGCGGGTGGAACACCGTCGGCTCCTGCGACAGGCCGACGATGATGCGGCCGGTCGGGGCGGCGGGCGGGGTCTGGGCGAAGGCAGGCTTGCCCAGAAGGTTGGGGGCGATCAGCCCGGCAACGCCACCCGCCGCAATCATGCGCAGCGCCGCGCGGCGGGAATGGTCGATCTGTCCGTTCTTGTTCTTGGTCATCTGGCAGTTTCCCTTGTTGGAGCTTTTGTCGTTGATCTTAGTTTGCGGCCGCGACCGGATGCGGCCCCCGCGGACTTTCGCCCGGGATGGCGGCCACCAGTTCGCGGGTGTAGGCGGATCGCGGATCGAGGAAGATCTGCGACGGCGGACCCTGTTCCACGATCCGCCCCTTCTGCATCACGGCGATCTGGTCGCAGATCTGGCTGGCGACACGAAGATCGTGGGTGATGAAGATCATCGACACACCGGTGTCGCGCTGGATGCGGTCCAGCAGCTGCAGGATCTGGGCCTGGATGGAGACGTCGAGCGCCGAGACAGCCTCGTCCGCGATCAGCAGCCTGGGCTTGAACATCAGCGCGCGGGCGATGCCGATGCGCTGGCGCTGGCCGCCCGAGAATTCGTGCGGGTAGCGGTCCAGCGCACCCGGGTCCATCCCGCACTGATCCAGAAGCGTGCGCGCCTCCTGCCGTGCCCTGTCATGGGACATGCCATGGGCGACAGGGCCGACCGTCAGGATGCGGCCTATGGTCATGCGGGGGTTCAGCGAGGCGAAGGGGTCCTGGAAGATCATCTGGATCTTCTGGCGAAGGCTCCGGAAGCCGGCCTCCGGCAGCGGCGCGATGTCCTGGCCGTCGAACAGGATCTGGCCGCTGTCGGCCTCGATCAGCTTGATCAGCAGCCGCCCGAGCGAGGATTTTCCCGATCCGCTCTCGCCGACCACGCCCAGCGTCCGTCCGGGGGCGACCTCGAAGGAGACGTCCTGCACCGCCGGCACGATCCGTTCGGTCCGAAGGAAGGCGCTGCCGCTGCGATAGGTCTTGACCAGGTTCCGGACCCTGATCACCGGTTCCGTGTCGGCGACCGGCACCGGGGCACGGTCCACGCCGGTCAGGTGCGGCACCGCCGCGATCAGCCGGCGGGTATAGGGATGGTCGGGCGTGCGCAGGACCTTGGCGGCGCTGCCCTGTTCGACGACCCGGCCCTTCTCCATCACTACGACGCTGTCGGCGATCTCGGCCACCACGCCGAAATCATGGGTGATGAACATCACGCTCATCCCCTTGCGGGCCTGAATGTCGCGGATCAGCTTCAGGATCTGGGCCTGGGTGGTCACATCCAGCGCGGTCGTCGGCTCGTCCGCGATCAGGATCGAAGGTTCCAGCGCCAGTGCCATGGCGATCATCACCCTCTGCCGCTGACCGCCGGACAGGCGGAACGGGTACTGGTGATACATCAGTTCGGGATCGGGCAGGCCCACTTCGGTCAGCAGCTCGATGGCCCGCTCGCGCCGGGATGTGGGGGTTCCCACACCATGCGCCAGCATCGCCTCGTCGATCTGCGCGCCGACCGTCATCAGCGGGTTCAGCGCGGAAAGCGGGTCCTGGAAGATCATCGACACGACCCGGCCGCGCAGACCGCGAAGGGCTTCCGGCCCCATGCCGACGATCTCGCGCCCCTCCAGCCGGATGGACCCGGCCGTAATACGGATGGCCTTGGGCAAGAGCCCCATGATGGTATTGGCCGTCACCGACTTCCCGGAACCGGATTCGCCGATCACGCACAGGATCTGGCCACGGCGCAGATCGAACGAGACGCCCTCGGCGGCATGGACGCGTTCCATGCCTTTGGGCAGGCTGATCGTCAGACCACGCACGGACAGGGCGACATCAGGCTCGGCCTTGCGATCGGTCTTGGCTGTCATCGGAACCCCTTGCCCTTCCGCTTCGAGATTGCGCGCTCCGGTCGCGGTCCCGCCGCCGTCAGCCGGAGATGACAGCCCGAAGGATTGCACAGCGACTTCGGGAGAGGACCTCTCGCGAACCAGGATCATTATTGTCAAACTCCCCGTTACGGCTTCGATGGCCGCAATCTTTTGGTTGTGTCGCCAATTCTGCTTCGGCTGCCTGACAAACGGTGCTGAAACCGGCCGGATCGGCAGCACTAGCAACTGTAGTTGTGGCGACCGCGGCAGATAATTCTGCTCTGCCGCAGCCCGCAGGCCACTCGCCCGGGCCGCCCCTTATCCGGCATCGGACGCAGAAGCCCGCCTCAGCCGAAGGACTGGTTTGCCAGGGCGAATATGCGGGCGTCGCCGGCCGGTTCCGGCAGCACCCCCCGGACCATCGCGGTCGCCTCCGAGACGCGGCGCAGGCCAAGGCTGTCCAGCCACTCGCCCAGCCCGTCATGGGCATAGACGTCGATCCGCACGAATTGCCCCTGCAGATGGGCCAGATGCGCGAGGATCAGTGCCTGCGCGGCTTCGGCGGTATCGGCGACGACCGGACCGACGACATGGCCGCGCCCGAAC
This sequence comes from Frigidibacter oleivorans, assembly GCF_003993775.1. Taxonomy (GTDB): domain Bacteria; phylum Pseudomonadota; class Alphaproteobacteria; order Rhodobacterales; family Rhodobacteraceae; genus Frigidibacter; species Frigidibacter oleivorans. The sequence continues at coordinate 258,085 of NZ_RJRZ01000002.1, read as the reverse complement.
AGCCGCGCGACCGAATAGCCCAGGATCCGGCCGGCCCGCTCGGACAGCATGACCCGGCCCGTGCGGGCAAGTTCGCCGATCAGCGCGTGCCGCGGCATCCCGGCCGCCTGCGCATCGAACTGCCGAAGCGCTGGCAGGTCCTCCGCCGTCGCCGGGCGGAGGGCAGCTGACGCATCCGGCGCCACGGCGTCGACAAGCGGCCCCTGATGCTGCAGCACTTGCGCCCAGGGCGAGAAACCGCGCCGCCGATACAGCGCGAAGCCTTCCTGCGTCGAGTTCAGGAACAGGTTTCGCCCCTCGGTTGCCGCCAGCAGGCCGTCGAACAGCCGGGCGCCGTGACCGCAGCCCTGTTCGGCAGCGGTCACGATGATCATTCCGGCAGAGGCGAAATCCTGACCGTAGGTCCACCACAGCGCGGTTCCGATCACCGTGCCCGACCGTTCCAGCACAAGCCCCTGCCCCAGCGTCGCGGCGGTTTCCCAATCCTCGAACCGGTAGGGCCAGCCCATCTCCTGCGAGAGCTTCAGCGCGCCCGGCAGATGGCGCCGCTCCAGCGTCGTCAGCCCCGCCGGGGCGCATGTCCTGGGATCCGTTTCCTGAAGCGTCATGGGCGTGTCCTGCCGTATCCGATCGTTTGGAGTTGCCAGCCTGGCGGCAACGCCCCGGCTTATGCTGCCGTTTCCCGCGGTCGCAGGGGCGGCATCATTCGTTTCCCGGCAGGGATCAGCAGAAAAAGCGGTCCCGGCCGGACTAGGAACGGTCTGAAGGCCGGTCGCCGGTCAGGGCGGCCCGGGTCCGCGGAACGGAACGAAGGAACCCCGATGATCTATGTCAGCGAAGAAGAATCCGCCGCGCTTGTCTCGCACGAACTGGCCTATGAGGCCGTGCGCCGTGCGCTTGTCGCGGCGGCCTCGGACCAGTGCGAGGTCTTTCCGGCGGTGCTGGGGCGGACGCGCGAGCCGACCAACACCTTTTCGATCAAGTCCGGTTGGGCCGAGGACCTCACAGGGGTGAAGATCGGGTCCTTCTGGTCGGGAAATCCCGCGCGCGGCCTGCCGAGGCACAACTCCACCATCGTGCTTCTCGATCCGTCGAACGGACGGCCCGCCGCCCTGATCGAGGCCGGGCGGGTCAATGCCTACCGCACGGCGGCGGCCAACGCCGTCGCCGCCGATCTGCTGGCCCGGCAGGAGTCGCGGGTTCTGGCGGTCTTCGGCGCGGGCAACCAGGCCGGATTCGAGGTGGCGGCGCTGGCCCGCATCCGGCCGCTCGACACCGTGCTGGTCGCCGCGCGGCCCTCTGCCCGGCGGGACGCCTTTGTCGAGCGGCTTGGCGACACCGGGCTGGCTGCACGCGCCGCGACGCCGGAGGAGGCCGTTCGCGCCGCCGATATCGTGGTGACAGCGACCCCGGCCCGGGAACCGCTGTTCGACGCCGCCTGGGTGCGGCCGGGCACCCATGTCGTCAGCATGGGCTCCGACGCGCCGGGCAAGCACGAGCTTCCGGTCGAGCTGTTTCCCGCGGCGACGCTCTTCTGCGACCTGCCGTCCCAGTCCCTGCAGATCGGCGAATTCCAGCACGTGCGCGAGGAGGTCCATGCCGGCAGGCTGACGCTCACGCCCATCGGCGACGTGATCGAGAAGCGGGCGCCCGGCCGCCGCCAGGACGACGAGATCACCGTCTTCGACAGTTCCGGCATCTCGCTGCAGGACCTCTACATGGCGGCCGCCCTGCTTCAGGTCCGGGCGGCCTGAACCTCGCTCGGGCCATAGGGGGAAATTCCCGACAAAAACACTATTGATTGTCGGGGGGCGGAGGGCTAACGCAGGGCGACCGGTTTATCGGAAATGGAACCATGAGACCTGCCAGACTTGCGGCCCTCGGCGGAGTTGCCGCCGCCCTGTTGTCCACTGCCGCGCTGGCCGAGGCGACGAGCTACCCCCTGACCATCGAGAACTGCGGCCAGCAGGTGACCTTCGAGAAGGCCCCCGAACGCGCCGTGGCCCTTGGCCATAACAGCGCCGAGATCCTGTTCCTGCTGGGGCTGGAGGACAAGATGGCCGGAACGGCCTTCTGGCCGAACAGGGTGCTGCCCGAGCTTGAGACCGCCAACGCGAAGGTCGAGGTCCTGACGGTCGAGTTCCCGACGCTCGAGGCGATCCTGGCCCGGCAGCCGGACTTCGTCCCGGCGATGCTGGTCACGCTCCTCGGTCCCGACAGCAAGGTCGCCAAGCGCGAGGATTTCGAGAAGCTGGGCATTCCGACCTATCTGTCGCCCAGTGCCTGCACCACGGTCACCGACGCCGACAACACCACCGGCAGCGGGGCCACCAGCGTCTATGGCCTGCGCGAAAACCTGTGGAACATGGACCTGCTGTATCAGGAAATCGACGATCTGGCGCGGATCCATGACGTTCAGGATCGCGGGCAGGCGCTGATCGCCGATCTGAAGGCGCGCGAGGCCAGGCTGCGGGACGAGTTTGCCCGACGCGACGATCTGACCTTCCTCTTCTGGTTCTCCTCGCCCTCGCCGTCCGACGACGCCTATCTGGCGGGCGGCAATGGCCCCTCGGGCTTCATCGCCGACCTTCTGGGCGGATCGAACGCGCTGAAGACCGAGGCCGAATGGCCCGCGCTCGGCTGGGAGGGCATCATGGCCTCGAACCCGACGGTCATCGTCGCGGCGCAGGTCGACCGCAGGCGCTGGGGCCTGGACGAGGCGCAGACGAAGATCGAGTTTCTGACCACCGACCCCGCCGTCAGCCAGATGGAGGCCGTCAAGGCCGGCCGGATCGCCGTGATCAGCGGCGCCGCGATGAACCCCTCGGTCCAGACCCTTTACGGCGCGGAACAACTGGCCGAACAGCTGCGGACCTTTGATCTGCCGTGACGGATGGCGGCACAAAGCCGGGCGGGGCAGGCACGCTTGCCCTGTTCCTGGGACTCGTCCTGATCCTGCTGGTCCTCGCGGTCGCCTTTGCCACCGCCATCGGCGACTACAGGATCGGGATCGGCACCGTGTTTCTGGCCGTGACCAACGGTCTGGGCCTGACCGCCGCCGACATTCCGCCGATCGAGCAGAGCGTGGTCTGGGACCTGCGGCTGAGCCGGGCGCTGGTCGCGGCGCTGGCCGGGGCGGGGCTGGCGATCTGCGGCGCGATCCTGCAGGCGCTTCTGCGCAATGCGCTGGCCGAGCCCTTCGTGCTGGGCGTGTCGGCCGGTGCCTCGACCGGGGCGGTGGCGGTGATCGTCCTGGGGATCGGCGCCGGCAGCCTGTCCCTGTCGATGGGTGCCTTCGCCGGGGCCTTCGCGGCCTTCGCCCTGGTGGCGCTGCTGTCCAATGGCGCGACAAGCGGGCCGAACCACACGATCCTCGCGGGCGTCGTTGCCTCGCAGCTCTTCAATGCCCTGACCTCCTATATCGTTACCACGTCGGGCAATGCCCAGCAGGCGCGGGACGTGATGTTCTGGCTGCTGGGCAGCTTCGGCGGCGTGCGCTGGCCGGATTTCCAGCTTCTGATCGTGGTCGTGCTGATCGGCCTTGCGATCTGCCTGTTGATGGCGCGGTCGCTGGATGCCTTCACCTTCGGCGATGAGGACGCCGCAGCCTTGGGCGTGCCGGTGGCGCGCATCCGGCTGATCCTGTTTGCCGTGACCGCGCTGATGACCGCGACCATCGTCAGCATGGTCGGCACCATCGGCTTCGTCGGCCTCGTCGTGCCCCATGCCGCGCGCTATGTCGTCGGGCCGCTGCACCTGCGCCTGCTGCCCGCCTGCGCGACGGTGGGGGCGGTGTTCATGGTGCTGGCCGACATCGCCTCGCGCGTGGTGGCCGAACAGCAGGTCATTCCCATCGGCGTGGTGACCGCGCTGGTCGGCGTGCCCTTCTTCGCCGTCATCCTGTACCGGGCAAGGCCGCAGACATGACCGTCATCGCGCGGAATCTGGTCTGGGGCGTGCGGCGCCGGACCATCGTCAACGACGTGTCGCTGACCGTGGCCGAGGGCGAGACGCTGGGCCTGATCGGCCCCAACGGTTCGGGCAAGTCGTCGCTCCTGCGGCTTCTGTCGGGGTTGAAGGCGCCGCAGTCGGGGCGGGTGGAGATCCGGGGCGAGGATATCGCCCGCATCTCGCGCCGGGCCCTTGCGCGGCAACTGGCCTTCGTCCAGCAGAATGCGACCACCGATACCAATGTCTCTGTCCATGACGTGGTGCGGCTGGGCCGGACGCCGCACCGTTCGGCGCTGGCCGGCTGGACCGCGGCGGACGAGACCGCCGTGGCGACCGCGCTGACCCGGGTCGACATGGCCGACCGCCGCGACCAGCCCTGGCAGACGCTGTCGGGCGGCGAGAGGCAGCGCGTTCACATCGCCCGCGCCCTCGCCCAAAGCCCGCGGGTGATGTTCCTCGACGAGCCGACGAACCACCTCGACATCCACCACCAGATCGAGATCCTGCGCATGGTGCGCAGGCTGGACGTGACCAGCGTGATCGCGCTGCACGACCTGAACCTTGCGGCCATGTTCTGCGACCGGATCGTCGTCCTTCGGGGCGGGGCCGTGGTCGCCTGCGGAACGCCGGCCGAGGTCCTGACGGAATCGCTGCTGCGCGACGTGTTCCGGGTGGAAACCGAAGTCGCGCTCGGCCCGGACTCCGCGCAGCCGCATATCCGGCTGAAATCCGATCCGCAGGCAGGGCGCTGACGGACCGCCGGACCGCCCTTCACCGCCACGCGTGGGAAAAGGTGGCCCGGTCAGCGTTTGGCGCGCCACCAGGAAATCCGGTCCCGGACCGCATAGCTCTTGATGATCGCGGGCATGAACCAGGGATTGCCCCGATACAGCGGCACCGCGGCCGGCGGACGGAAGTCGAAGGCGCTGCGCGCCTGCTCGGCATGGCCCAACAGCCTGTAGGCGGCCCGCATCCCGACCCAGGGCGCCCAGACCACACCCGAGCCGCAGAAGCCGCTGGCATAAAGCACGCCGTCCTTTTCGAAGATGCGGGGGATCATGTCGCGGTTCATCGCGACATTGCCGAACCAGCTGTGCGACAGCCTGACGTCCTTCAGTTCGGGGAAGATCTCTGCCAGCCCGGCGCGGACCCGGAGCGTCGGGGCCGGCGGGTCGCCGGCCAGCGAGCTGTCGCGCCCGCCCAGCAGGATCCGCGACCCGTCGGGCGTCGGACGGTAGTAGAAGCCCAGGATCCGGCTTTCCCCCATCATCATGCGCCTCGGCAGCAGCCGGTCCATGACCTCGGGCGCCAGTTCCTCGGTCGTGATGATCCGGGCGCGGACGGGCACGAGGCGCCGGCGCAGATAGGGGGCGGCGCCATCGGTATAGCCATTCGTGCAGACAAGGACCTGCCGTGCCCGGACCGGCCCCGCCGCGGTCAGGACCCGGAACCGGTCGCCGTCGCGCGCGATCTTCGTCACGGGCGTATTCGCGTGGACGGTCACGCCCGCCGCAAGCGCAAGGCGCAGGATTTCCGCGTGCAGCTTCCCCGGATGCAGGCCGCCGATATCCATGCGGGCCGTGCCGCCGCGGTAAAGATCGCTGCCGACATAGCCCTGTTGTTCCGCGCGCGGAACCGCGAAGGAGTCGATCCCCAGCAGCCTTGCCAGCCGGTCGGCACCGCGGGCCATGCTGTCATACTGGTTGTAGCCGAGCGCGCCCTTGAAGAGGCCAGTCAGCCTGAAGTCGCAATCCAGCCCCTCGCGGCGGATGAAATCGTACAGGAATTCGCGCGCGGCCTTTCCTTCCCTCTCGATCGCCAGCGCGCGCTCCTCGCCGAAATGCTTGCTCATCGTGGCGAAGTCGGGCCGGATCGTGCCGCTGGTGATGCCGCCATTGCGCGAGGATGCACCCTCGCCGGGGTTCATCCTGTCGAAGATCGCGACCGAGCGCCCCTCGCGCGCAAGCACCAGCCCAGCCGACAACCCGGCGAATCCCGCACCGACGATCAGCACGTCGATGCTGGCGGTCGGTTGCTGCTTGGGCAACGGTTTGACCGGAGCGGCCTCCCACCAGTAGGGGGTGCTCTTGTCGGCGATCCTTGGTGCAGGCACGGTTCTGTCTTTCACAATTGATCCGGGGCCGACCATCATCCGGGGCGGAACTGGCCAGACTCCTCCGAAGTCTGGCCGGGTTCCCCGCAGCTTCTGCGCCGAAACCGCGCCCCGATGCAGCACGAGCGGCTGATCTGCCTGCCCGTTTCGGCACGTCCTGTCGTGCCCCCGCGCCCGGGCCGCAGCGGGCCGCCGGTCAGAGACCGAGAGCCCGGGCCAGCCCCGAGATGTCGGAAACCTCGACATAGCCATAGTAGGGGTTGGCGGGCTCGTGGCCGCGGTTGACCCAGACCTTGTTCTTGATGCCGGCATCGTAGGCGGACATGTGATCGTAGCGGAAGCTCGACGAGACATGCACGAAGTCCTCCGGCGCGCATCCCAGCGTGTCGAACATGTATTCGAAGGCCCGCAGGTGCGGCTTGTAGGCGCCGGCGTCCTGCGCCGTCAGGACATGGGTGATCGGCGCGCCGAGCCTGGCGATGTTATGCGGGATCTGGGCGTTCATCGCGTTGGTCAGCGCAACCAGCGGGATCTCCTTGGCGACCTTCTCCAGACCCGCGGGCACATCGGCATGCGGCCCCCAGGTCGGCACGCGGCCGTAGATCTCGGCGGGCACCTCGGGATCGAAGGCGATACCCATGCGCTTGCAGGTGCGTTCGACCGAGTTGTGGATGACCTCGGAATAGGGCTTCCAGTCGCCCAGCACCTCATCAAGCCGATAGGCCGCGAAATGGCGCACAAACTCGTCCATCTGCGCGGGAGACAGTCTTGCGCTGTAGTGATCGCGGGCAGCGCCGGCCATGTCGAAGTCGATCATGGTGCCGTAGCAGTCGAAGCTGACGAATTTCGGGCGGAAGGACATCATTCACTCCATTCAGGGTTGGTGCATCAGCATCGCCCGATTCAAAAGGCAGTCCTTGCTGCTCTCGACCGGCGGGGAGCAGGTTATTGCGGATGGGGGCAAGACATGCGGCACAGTGTGCTGTGCGGCCGCGTCATTCGGTGACGCTTGCGGCGCGGTCCCGGCCAGTCTTTCCCTGCACGGTTGCAGCAAGGATTCATGCACATGACCACCATCGTTCCGATCAATCCGAAGCCGGATTTCGCGCCGCGCCCCGGCGTGCCGTTGCCCGAACGCCTGATCGACGGAAACCCGGTGTTCAGCACCTGGGAACAAGACAACACGCCCGCCGGCGAGATCCGCTGGAACAAGGTCCTGACCGGCGTGTGGGAAGCCAGGCCCGGGCTGACCCATTCCATCAAGGGAACGACGTTGGAATTCTGCCACATCATTCATGGCAGCGCCGAGATCACCTCGGCGACCGGAGAAAGCTGGACCTTCGGACCCGGCGACAGCTTCGTGATGAAGCCGGGCTTCGTCGGGACATGGCGAACGATCGAGACGATCCGCAAGATCTACGTCGTCGCACAGGAGTGATCGGTCGGATGAAGCCGGAACCGCTACCGCCCGAGGCCATGCTGGCGCGACTGGTCGCCTTTCCCAGCGTCGTCGGCCGTCCGAACGGCGCGATCACCGGCTTTGTCCGCGACTGGCTGGGCATTCATGGGGCGCTCTGCCACGTCCTGCCGGGACCGGAAGGCGACCGGGCGAACCTGTTCGCAACCATCGGACCGGCGGACCGGCCCGGTTACGTCCTGTCCGGTCATCTGGATGTGGTGCCGGCGTCCGAGCCCGGCTGGCTGGCCGATCCCTTCACCCTGCGCAAGGTGGGGGACAGGCTGATCGGACGCGGCGCCTGCGACATGAAGGGATTTGTCGCCGCGGCCCTCGCTCTGGTGCCCGAGCTTGCCGCGATGGACCTCGCGGCGCCGATCCACCTGGCCTTGTCCTATGACGAAGAGGCGGGGTGCCGCGGCGTGCCGCATCTCCTGTCGCGACTGCCCGAATTGTGCGCGCCGCCGGCCGGGGCGATCATCGGCGAGCCGTCGGGGCTTGTGCCCGTCCTCGCCCACAAGGGCAAGGCCGCGATCCGTCTGCGGGCGGATGGGGTGGCGGGGCATTCCTCCCGTCCCGATCTCGGGTCGAATGCGATCCACGCCCTCGTGCCCGTTCTCGACGCGGCCGTCGCGCAGGCGGCCGTGCTGCGGTCCGGGCCGCAGGACGCGCGCTTCGCGCCGCCCTGGTCCAGCCTGCAGATCGGGACGATCTCGGGCGGTCTGGCGCTGAACATCATTCCGGACCGCGCCGAGGCCGAACTCGAGGCCCGCGCCATCGCCGGCGTCGAGCCGAGGGACCTTCTGGCACCGGTGACGGAGGCAGCGCGCACCGCCGGGGTCGCGGTCGAGACCCTGTCCAGCTATCCGGCGCTGGCGCTGGACCCCGATCATCCCCTGGCCGCGCTGATCGAGGATCTGTCGGGCAAGGCCCCCCTGGCAGCCGTCAGCTACGGCACCGAGGCCGGGCTTTTTCAGGCGGCGGGGGTTCCTGCGGTGATCTGCGGACCGGGCGCGATCGACCGCGCCCACAAGCCCGAGGAATATCTGACGACCGGCGAACTCGACTCCTGCTGCGCGCTGATCCGCCGGCTTGGGCAGCGATTGCTTGGCTGACGAAACTTCCTGCCGTGGCCCGTCCGGCGACAGGCGCAAGCTGCCGTCCGTTCCGGTGTTGGAGCCAAAGATGCCGCCAAAGCCGGTCTAGGCTGGCGGCGAACAGACCGCAGCCTGTCAGCCCGACTGCGGGCAAGGCGGCACGAAGGGAGCAATCATGTTTACCGGGAAGATCCTCGCGAACTCGCTGGTCGAACTGGATCGCCGGCATCTGGTGCATCCCGTCTCGTCCTTCCGGGGCCACGAGGCGCGCGGGGTCCGGCTGATCGTCTCGGCCCAAGGGGCAACGGTCACCGACTCCACCGGCCGCCAGCTGATCGACGGCTTCGCGGGTCTCTGGTGCGTCAATGCGGGATACGGGCAGGACAGCGTGGTCGAGGCCGCCATGCGCCAGATGCGCGAACTGCCCTATGCGACGGGCTATTTCGACCTTGGCGCCGAGGCCCCCATTCGCCTTGCCGCGGCCCTGGCCGAGCGGGCGCCGGGCGACCTGAACCATGTCTATTTCACCCTGGGCGGATCGGATGCCGTGGACAGCACGATCCGCTTCATCCGCTATTACTGGCATTCGAGGGGACAGCCGGCGCGCGACCAGTTCATCTCGGTGGCATCGGGCTATCACGGCTCGACCAGCATGGGCGCCGGGCTGACGGCGCTGCCGCTGTTCCATGAGGGGTTCGGCATCCCGCATGACTGGCAGCACAAGATTTCGTCGCATGCGCTGTACCGCAACCCCCTGGCCACCGATCCCCGGGCCGTGATCGACGCCTCGGTCGCCGAACTGCGGGCCAAGGTGGCGGCCATCGGCGCCGACCGCGTCGCGGCCTTCTATCTGGAGCCGATCCAAGGATCGGGCGGGGTGCTGGTGCCTCCGCCGGGCTGGGTCAAGGCGATGCGCGACACCTGCACCGAGCTGGGCATCCTGTTCGTCGCCGACGAGGTGATCACCGCCTTCGGTCGCACCGGCCCGCTGTTCGCCTGCGAGGACGAGGGGATCGTGCCCGACCTGATGACGGTCGCCAAGGGCCTGACCTCGGGCTACCTGCCGATGGGCGCCGTCCTGATGTCGGACGAGGTCTACGAGACCATTGCCGAAGGCGCCGGTGCCAGGGCCGTCGGCCACGGCTTCACCTATTCGGCGCATCCCGTCTCGGCCGCCGTGGCGCTGGAGGTGCTGGCGCTGTACGAAGGCGGCCTTCTGGACAACGGCCGCCGCATGGGCGAGCGGCTCCAGGCCGGTCTGCGCGGGCTGGCCGATCATCCGCTGGTCGGGGATGTCCGGGGGCGCGGCATGCTGGCCGCTGTCGAACTGGTCAGCGACAAGGCGGCGAAGACACCGCTGCCCGCGGAACTTGATCCGGCAACCCGGCTGTTCGACCGGGCCTGGGATCAGGGGCTGATCATCCGGTCCTTCGCACAGGGCGTGTTCGGCTATGCCCCGCCCCTGTGCTGCACGGCGGACGAGATCGACGCCATCGTCGAACGCACCGCCAAGGTCCTGGACCTGACCCTGCAGGATCCCGAAATCCGGGCGGTACTGGGCTGATGGCGCTGCTGTTTCTGTCAACCCGCGAACGGGCGCCGGTCTGGCATCGTATCCTGACCGAGGCCGGCGAAGAGATGGTCGACGGCGAGGCGGCCGTCACCGATCCCGCCGCCATCACCGAAATTGCCTGCTGGACCCCGCCGGCCGATCTGGGGCGCTATCCCAACCTGCGTGCCGTCATCTCGGTCGGCGCGGGGGTCGATCACCTGCCGCCCCTGCCGCCCGGGGTCGTGCTGTCCCGCACCCTGTCCGCCGGCATCGACGCGATGGTGCGGGACTGGGTGATGATGGCCGTGCTGATGCTGCATCGCGACCTGCCGGCCTATCTGCAGCAGGCCCGGCAGGGCCTCTGGAAGGCCCGGCCGGTGCGCGAGGCGGCGTCCCGGCGGATCGGCATTTTGGGGATGGGGCGGATCGGCAGGCTGGTGGCCGACAGCCTGACGACCCTCGGGTTCGACGTCGCGGGCCAGTCGCGATCGGGCGCCGGGGGGCCGGGCAGCACGCTCTTCCGGGCCAGCGAGACCGAAGCCTTCCTCGCCCGCAGCGATCTGCTGGTCTGCCTCCTGCCCCTTACCGAGGAAACCAGGGGCATCCTCGGCGCCCGGACCTTCGCGATGCTTCCCCGTGGGGCGGGCCTGATCCATGCCGGGCGCGGCGGTCACCTGCGCATGACGGACCTGCGCGAGGCGCTGGACGGCGGCCAGCTGTCCGGCGCGGTGCTGGATGTCACCGACCCCGAACCCTTGCCGGCGGATCACTGGCTCTGGTCGGACCCTCGGGTCATCGTGACCCCGCATGTCGCGGCCCAGACCAACCCGGTCGAAGGCGCGCAGCACGCGCTGGCCGTGATCCGGGCCCTGCGCGCCGGCCACGCGGTTCCGGGACGTGTGGATCGGGAACGGGGCTATTGACGGTGTGAATGGCCCGTCGGCCGGATCAAGCCCTGGACCTGCGGTTCCCGGACATGGGATGGGTGCGGCGGAATCCGAACGTGCTAGTCCCGCTCGTCGAACAGACGGGCCAGCGGGATCTGCTGTTTCACGAATGGGGTCTTCAGCACCACGAAGCTGAAATACTTGTCGATCCCGAGATTGCGGTCGATCAGTCCCTCGACCATCGACTGATAGGCGGAGATGCCGGAGGTCACGAATTTCGCGAGGTAGTCGTACCCGCCAGAGACGAGGTGGCACTCGACGCAGCTCTCGACCTTCTCCAGCGCCTCCTGGAAACGGGCGAAGTCGATCTGGCGATGGTTCTTCAGGGTGAACTCGGTGAAGACGGTCAGGGTCTCGCCCAGTTTCGACAGGTCGATCTGGGCCGAATAGCCGGTGATATATCCCGCCTGCTGCAGCTTCTTCACCCGCATCAGGCAGGGCGAGGGCGAGAGGTTCACCTCGTCGGCAAGCTCGACATTGGTGATGCGGCCGTTGCGCTGCAGGACCGCCAGAATCTTCACATCAATCCGGTCGAGCCTGTAGTGACCTGTCATGGTCATGTCCCTCACAGCGTGCTGTCGCGTGCCTCTGTCAGCGTACCGCAACCCTCTTCCGCGCAACAATCGAAAGCCTTCCGCATTCAGCATAAAATGCCGCGGGCGCCCGGGACATCGGAAGATTGCCGCATGATCGGGCTGCTAGCGTCCCCGCAGACACAGGAGATTGCCATGCCGGCCCCACTGCTAGAGGTCGCGACCTCGAACCACCTTCCCCCCTCGGCAGATTGCGTGGTGATCGGGGGCGGGATCGTGGGCGTGTCGGCGGCCTACTGGCTGGCCTCCGCCGGGCAGAAGGTGGTCCTGCTGGAAAAGGGCCTGGTCGGGGCCGAGCAGTCCAGCCGGAACTGGGGCTGGTGCCGTCAGCAGAACCGCGACGCGCGCGAACTGGCGCTGGCGACGCGGAGCCTCGATCTGTGGGAACGGATGGCGGAGGATATCGGCGACAGCCTCGGCTTCTCCCGCTGCGGGCTGCTGTACCTGTCGAATTCGCCCGCAGAGATCGAGGGCTGGGCAAACTGGGGCCGCTTTGCGCGGGGCGCGGGCGTCGAGACGCACATGCTGACCGCCGCCGAGGCCACGGAACGGGGCGCCGCGACGGGCCAACGCTGGGCCGGCGGGGTCTGGTCGCCGTCGGACGGGACAGCGGACCCGTCCCGCGCCGCGCCGATGATCGCCCGCGGGGTCGAGGTGCATGGCGGCCATGTCGTGCAGAACTGCGCCGCGCGCGGGGTGGAACTTGCCGCGGGGCGCGTCGCCGCCGTGATCACCGAACGAGGCACCATCCGGACCTCCGCCGTCGTGGTCGCGGGCGGGGCCTGGGCCGGAAGTTTCGTGAACCAGCTCGGCATCGCCTTTCCGCAGGCCTCCGTCCGCAGCTCGGTCCTGTCGGTCGCGCCGGGGGCGAAGGGCCTGCCCCCCGCGCTCGTCTCGGGCGGCGTGGCCGTCACCCGGCGCGGCGACGGCGGGTATATGCTGGCGATCTCGGGCCGGGCCTGCCTCGATCCGACGCAGGGCGCGATTGCCGGCATCCGGCATTTCCTGCCGATGTTCGCCCGCAGGTGGCGCTCGCTGCGGCCCGGCGGCCTGCAGGCCTGGAACGCCGGCTTCGAGACCCGCGCCCGCTGGGCGCTGGACCGGCCCACGCCGATGGAGCGGACGCGCATCCTCGATCCGCGCCCCTCGGCAAGGATCATTGCCGAGACGCTGGCCAAGGCGCGGGCTCTGGTGCCGGACCTGCGGCACCTGCCGGTGCAGGCCACCTGGGCCGGCTATATCGACAGCACGCCGGATGGCGTTCCGGTGATCGACGCCGATATCGGGATCCCCGGGCTGGTGCTGGCCGCCGGCCTGTCGGGCCATGGCTTCGGCATCGGTCCGGGCGTCGGCCATCTGGTCGCCGACCTGGTCCTGGGCCGCCGCCCCATCGCCGACACGAAACACTACCGGCTGGCCCGTTTCGGCCTCAGCCAATGGGGCAAGGTGTCCGACTTCTAGGCCTGTCGGGTCCGGGCGCGCCTCGCTCTTCTGTCGCGCCGGGTCCGGAACGGCGCGATCTGCCGCCAATCGCGCCCGATCCGGCATCATGGACCGCGATCCGGCCCGCATTCTGCACGCGCTACCCAAGGAGACTGCCATGAGGACGCACAAGCTGGCCGTGATCCCCGGTGACGGGATCGGCGTGGATGTCACGGACGCCGCGCTGGCGGTCCTGCACGCGGTCGCAGGCCGCTTCGGCTTCGGGGTCGCGACGCAGGGCTTTCCCTGGTCCTGCGCCTACTATCTCGAAACCGGGGCGATGATGCCCCCGGACGGCATCGACACCCTGCGCAGCTTCGACGCCATCCTGCTGGGCGCGGTCGGCTGGCCGGAAACCGTGCCGGATTCCGTCTCGCTGCACGGGCTGTTGCTGCCGATCCGCAAGAGCTTCAACCAATATGCCAATATCCGTCCGCACCGGCCTCTGCCGGGGGTCGACGCGCCGCTGAAAACCTCTGCCTTCGACATCCTCTGCATCCGCGAGAATACCGAAGGCGAATATTCCGGCGCCGGAGGCCGCGTGCATCAGGGCACCGCCGACGAAGTGGCGATCGAGACGTCGATCTTTACCCGTACCGGGGTGGAACGCATCCTGCGCTTTGCCTTCGATCAGGCACGGGCGCGCCGGGGGCACGTCACCTCGGTCACCAAATCCAACGCCCAGCGACATTCGATGGTGTTCTGGGACGAGGTGACCCGCCTTGTCGCCGCCGACTACCCCGATGTCCGCGTCTCGCAGATCCATATCGACGCGATGGCGGCGCGGATGGTGATGGCGCCCGACAGCCTCGATGTGGTCGTGGCCTCGAACCTGTTCGGCGACATTCTCACCGACCTCGGCGCCGCGATTCAGGGCGGTCTCGGCTTTGCCGCCTCGGCCAATATCTGCCCGGACCGGTCCGCCCCCTCGATGTTCGAACCGGTGCATGGCTCGGCGCCCGACATCGCCGGGCGCAATGTCGCGAATCCGATCGCCGCCATCTGGTCGGCGGCGATGATGCTCGACCATCTCGGCGAAGCCGCGGCCGCCGGCGCCGTCATGGAGGCCGTCAACGCGACGACGGCCCGGGGCATCGGCACCTCGCAGGGGCGCAACACCACCGATGAGATCACGGCGGCGATCCTCGCCGCGCTGGAGGCGCAATGATGAAGCTGCACGATCCCGACCTGTTCCGAAACGCCGCCCTGATCGACGGCGAGTGGCTGGCGCGCGCCGACATGCCGGTCACCGATCCGGCGACGGGCGACACGCTGGGGATGCTGCCCGACTGCACCGCAGAGGAAACCGCCACCGCCATCGACGCGGCGGCGCGCGCCATGGTCGGTTGGCGGGCCCGGACCCATGCGCAGCGCGCCGACATGCTGATGCGGTGGTATCAGCTGATGCTGGACAATTCCGAGGATCTGGCGCGCATCCTGACCGCCGAGCAGGGCAAACCCATGTCGGAAGCGCGCGCCGAAGTGGCCTATGGCGCCAGTTTCGTGCGCTGGTTCGCCGAAGAGGCGCGGCGCATCAACGGCAAGATCATCCCCTCGCCCGTGGCGGGCAAGAAGATCCTTGCCATGAAAGAGCCGGTCGGCGTCTGCGCGATCATCACGCCGTGGAACTTCCCCATCGCCATGATCACGCGCAAGGTCGCGCCGGGGCTGGCGGCGGGCTGCACGATGGTGGTGAAACCGTCGGACTTCACCCCCTATTCGGCGCTGGCGCTGGCCGTCCTGGCCGAAAGGGCGGGCATCCCTGCGGGCGTGCTGAACATCCTGACCGGCAAGCCCGAGGCGATCGGCGCGACGCTGACCGCGAGCCCGGTCGTGCGCAAGCTGTCCTTCACCGGCTCCACCCGGGTGGGCGCGTTTCTGGCCGAACAATGTGCGCCGACCCTGAAACGCCTGAGCCTGGAACTGGGCGGCAACGCACCCTTCGTGGTCTTCGACGACGCCGATCTCGACGCCGCGGTCGAAGGCGCGATGCAGTCCAAGTTCCGCAACGGCGGGCAGACCTGCGTCTGCGCCAACCGGATCATGGTGCAGTCGGGCATCCATGATGCCTTTGTCGACGCGCTGGCGCAGCGTGTCGATGCGTTGAAGGTCGGCCCGGGAACAGAGGCGGGGGTGGACATCGGACCGATGATCAACGCGGCCGCCATGGACAAGATCGGCGCGCATGTGGCGGATGCGCTGGACAAGGGCGCGACCCGGGTCACACGGACCCGCAACCTGCCGGGAAACTTCGCCGATCCCGTGGTGCTGTCGGGCGCCAGCGGCGCGATGCGGCTGGCGACGGAGGAAACCTTCGGCCCCGTCGCACCGATCTTCCGGTTCGAGACCGAGGATGAGGCGCTGACACTGGCGAATGGCACGCCCTTCGGACTGGCGGCCTATTTCTACACCCGCGACATGGCCCGCGCCTTCCGCTTCGGCGAGGCGCTGGAATTCGGAATGGTCGGCCTCAACACCGGGCTGATCAGCAACGAGGTCTCCCCCTTCGGCGGCGTCAAGGCGTCCGGCCTCGGCCGCGAAGGCGCCGAGGAGGGGATCGAGGAGTATCTGGAAACCAAGGCCTTCCATTTCGGAGGACTGTAGTCGTGCGGGCGGCCTGCGGGACGGCTGGCCGACAGGCCGGCCGCGGCCCGCAGGTTATGCGCCACGCCCGGCGAACAACGCTATTTTGTTTCGCGCAGCCGCGGCATCCGACAGCAAACGTTTCCCGATCCGCAGTCCCCTGTAGGGCATGACGGCAGTCGATGGGGAACCCTGCTGGAAAACCCGATGCGCCTACCTCCAACCCGCAAACGCGAGCCACGTCCATGTCCGGTCTGAACGCCCCCTTCTTCGCCGATGATGCCGTCGCCACCCCGTTCTGGTGGGATGCGGCCCGCCCGAACGGGACCAATGCCGACGACATCCCCTCCACCACCGAGGTGGCGATCATCGGGGGGGGCTTCACCGGCCTCAACGCGGCGATTGTCCTGGCAAGGGCCGGCAAGCAGGTCAGCGTCTTCGACGCCGATGCGCCGGGCTGGGGCGCCTCGTCGCGCAATGGCGGGTTCCTTGGGCCCGGCTGGGCCTTCTTCGATACGGCCATGCAGCATGGCGAGGACGTGGCGCGCCGCGTCGTGGAAGAAAGCTTCGAGTCCCTGCAACACGTCAAGGACGTGGTTGCACGGGAAGGGATCGACTGCGACCTGAAGGTTGTCGGTTACTTCAAGGGGGCGATGACCCCGCGCATCTATGACAGCCTGGGCAGGAACATCGACCGCATCAGCAAGGTGATGCCCTGCGACGCCTACATGGTCCCCCGGTCCGAACAGCACAAGGAAGTGGGCTCGGATCTCTATCACGGCGGGGTCGCGATGCCCGGCTATGCCGGCATCCACCCGGCGAAATACGTCCGGGGCCTCGCCGAAGCGGCCCGGCGACTGGGCGCCCGGGTCTTCGGCCAGGCACGGGTCACCGATCTTCGTCAGGCGGACGGCACCTTCGCCTTCAAGGTGCAGGGCCGCGACGTCAGGGCGCGGCAGGTCCTGATCGCGACCAACGGATACAGCGGCGCGCTGCTGCCCTATCTGAAGCGGCGCATCATCCCGGTCGGAAGCGGCCTCGTCGCCACCGAGGAGCTGCCGCCCGAGCTCATGAACAGGCTGATGCCGAAACAGCAGATGCTGGCCGGCAGCCAGCGCGTGGTGACCTACTATCGTCCCTCGCCGGACGGAAAGCGCATCATCCTGGGCGGGCGCGTGCTCGACATGAGCGGGACGGACAGAAGCAACGTCGCCAATGCCACCTATATCCGCAGCCTTCTGCTGAGGATCTTTCCGGAACTCGCCGCCTACAAGATCAGCCATTACTGGCACGGCCAGCTCGGCTTCACCTTCGACCATCTCCCGCATGTGGATACTATCGACGGGGTGTATTTCGCCGGCGGCTACAACGGCACGGGCGTGGCGCGCGCCAGCTGGCTGGGCAGCCGCATCGCGAACCGGATGCTCGGCAACGACGACGGCAGGACGGTCTATGGCGACCTCGCTTTCCCGTCGCGCCCCTTCTACAACGGCAAGCCGTGGTTCCTGCCTCTGGCGGTCTGGTACTATGGCATGCTGGACAGATGGGATCAGCGGTGACCGGGACGGGTCCGCATCCCGTCAGCGCTGATCCAGCAATCGCGTCTGAAGGTCTTCCCAGTGCTCCTGAAAGGCATCGCGGGCGGTGCCGTAGTGGCGGCTCTTCAGGCTGTCGATCAGCCGCTCATGCTCCAGCGCCATGTCCTCGGCCGCCGCATAGAAGCCCTGCCTCTGGATCAGCAGAAGCTCGATTTCGCCCTCGAGGCCGGAATAGGTCCGCTTCAGCCGCGCGCTCCCGCTCGCGGCGATGATCGCGCGGTGAAAGTCGCGGTCGGCGGTCACCAGCGCCGACCGGTCGGCCGACCGCGCCGGATCCCGCATGACCGCGACCGCGTCCAGCGCGGCGGGCGGGATCACGCCGGTCAGCACGATCATTCGGACGGCCTCGCCTTCGATGGCGCCGCGCAGGCGG
The DNA here is from genome assembly GCF_003993775.1 of Frigidibacter oleivorans. Lineage (GTDB taxonomy): Bacteria > Pseudomonadota > Alphaproteobacteria > Rhodobacterales > Rhodobacteraceae > Frigidibacter > Frigidibacter oleivorans. The sequence goes on along the minus strand of NZ_RJRZ01000002.1, from coordinate 240,340 downwards.
GTGATATCGACGATGTCGTCAGGCCCGAACTCGGGCAGCATGAAGCCCCGGTTCGGAATCTGGCGCAGCAGGCCCTGGGTGACGAGCACAAGCGCCGCCGTCCGGAACGTGTGCCGCGAGGTCGAATGCTCCTCGCACATCTTGACGTCGCGCAGGAACTCGCCGGGCCTGAAATCGCCGGACAGGATGCGTCGCCGCAGGTCCTGCGTCAGGATCTCCACCGCGCTGGCGGGGATGGGTCCGGAACCGGACGGAAGTTCCTGAACGTGCGTCATGGCTTTGGCCGTGGGTGAAGCGTCTTGCGGCGTCGCGCCTACCCCTGCACCGCCCGCAGCGCCGCGTCCACACCTTCCAGCAGGCGGCCCGCGTCGGAGGAGGTGAAGACCAGCGGGGGCCTGATCTTCAGGATATGGGCATCTGCCCCCGTCGCGGAAATCAGGATGCGCCGGTCGCGCAGGGCGTTCACCGCCGCCAGCGCCCGGTCCATGTCGGGAACCTTGCGGTCGCGATCCTTGACGAGCTCCACCGCGAAATAAAGGCCGGTGCCGCGCACATCGCCCACGAAGTCGTACTTGTCCTGAAGGTCGCGCAGGCCGGAGAGGATGTCGCCGCCGACTGTGACGGCATTGTCCATCAGGCCCTCGTCGCGGATGGTGTCGAGCACGGCCCGAGCCGCGGCAATGGCGACGGAATTGCCCCCGAACGTGTTGAAATAGCGCATGCTGGCGCCAAATTCGGCAACGAGATCGGACCGCACCACCAGACCCGCGACGGGGTATCCGTTGCCCATCGGCTTGCCGAGGGTGACGATATCGGGATCGACCCCGTGACGGGCATGTCCCCACAGATGCGTGCCGGTCCGTCCGAAGCCGGATTGCACCTCGTCGGCGATGAACAGCCCCCCCGCCTTGCGCACCACGTCCGCCACGGGCCCCAGCACGTCGGTCGGATCGACATAGAGCCCGTCCGACGAGAAGACCGAGTCGGCGACGAAGGCCGCCAGTCCGCCGCCATGCCGTTCGATGTCGGCGATCTGGCGGGCGACATCCTCGGCCATCCTCCGGCCGATTTCCTCGACCGGCAGCCGATAGGAATCGGGCGCGGCAACCGTCCGGACAAAGGGATCGAGCGCCGACTTCCTGCCCAGCGAGGGCGAGATCGCCGCCACCGCGCCGCTGTTGCCGTGATAGGCCTCGGCGGTGACGATGACGCCGGTCTTGCCGGTGTGATATCGCGCGATCCGCAGGGCCAGATCGTTGGCTTCCGACCCGGTGCAGGTGAACATCGCGCATCCGGTCCGGCCCAGTTCGCCGCCGAACGTGCCGATCAGCGCCTCGGCATAGTCCAGCAGGGGTTCCTGCATGTAGCGGGTATGGGTGCAGAGAACTTCCAGCTGTTTCTGGATGGCCGCGACGACCCGCGGATGAGAGTGACCGACCGACACCACGTTGTTGTAGGCATCGAGATATTCGGTGCCGTGCCTGTCATAGAGGTAGACGCCTTTGGCGCGGGATACCTCGACCGGCGTTTTGTAGAAAAGCCGGTAGGCGGGGCCGAGCAGCCTTTGCCGCCGTTCCACATGCGCCGCATCCTCGCCTGAAAGATGGGCCGCGTCCTGCGGGTTGAAGCCGTTCGCCATGTCGCCGCGGTAGCCCCTGGGCAGGGTCGTCGCCTCTTTGGACATCAGGTTTCCTCTCGGGTCAGAAGGTCGGCGATCTGGGCGGTGGACATCGTGCTGAACCATTCGAGATTCACCCAGCCCGCTTCGGTATGGCGCAGGATGTAACGGCTGTTTTCCGGAAACAGCGTGGCGCGCCAGCAGGTCAGCAGCGCGCGGACCGCCAGCCTGCCGAGGGCGAGGAAGGGGATGAGGCGCAGTTCCTCTGCGGTCAGGTCGGCATGGCGGAGATAGCCGCGCAGAACGTCGCGCGGCCCGTCGAACGGGTCCGACCGGTTCCCGGCGTCGAGAGTCCTGGGCATCTGGTTCATCAATGCCGTCGAGACATCGACGGCGATGGCCGTCCGGACCGCATCGCCGAAGTCGATGACGCCGGTCAGGAACCGGGGATCGGCGGGATCCACGACGAGGTTGGAGGTATTGAAATCGTTGTGAAGCACCTGCCGCCGGCACCGGTCCAGCCGCGGCTTGATGCCGGCAAACTGGTCGAGCGCATGGAGCGTCCACGCCCGCTTGCTGCCCTCCGGAACGAAGTCCAGAAGGTCCGACAGATCGAGCAGATGCGTGACATCCCAAGCCAGCCTCCGGCCGTCGGCGGGATGAGAGAAGTCCGCCATCGAATGACGCAGCCCTGCCAGAACCTCGCCGATCCGTTCGCGCTGCGGCGCGGTGGAGGTCGTCCGGTCCAGCGGCGTGCCGGACAGAAAGCTGATGAGCCGGACCGCGCGCCGCTCGCCGGCCCCGGTCATGACGACGGGCAGATCCACCCCGTCCAGGTCGGCATGGGCGCGCGGGACGGGAAGGCCGGGATCGCGCTTCTCGACATGGCGCAACAGCGCCACCTGAAAATCGAGTTCGTCCATCCGCTCGGACGGATGGGCGATCTTCAGGACGAACTTGCCCCGATTCGCACAGTCGAGAAGGAACGTGTCGTCCTTCTCGGTCTCGAACCGGGTAGCAGAACCGCTCATGCCGTAAAGGCGTCCGGCGATGTCCTCGGCTTCGGCCGCACCCACCCGCTGGCACGCCTGCGAAAGCTCCGAGGCGCGGGCCGGCTTCAGCTGACGATCGTGGGCCATCTTCCACCCGGGATCTTGCGCGTCGAGATAACGCGCGGCGTTGCAGGCGGGAGCACCGTGCCGACCCTTTATTGTCCAACAATATCTGTGGGTCAAGTGCGGGCACTGCGGATACTATAGTAAGTTTTGGTGCGAATAGGCAGAAACGTGCCATTTTTGTTGAACACCAATACCTCTCGCCGCCGGCACCCCCCGCCGCTGCCGCCTGTTGAACCTCGAGGACAACGCCCGCACCGGTCCCCGCTAGGCCGACCCGTTCCCCGCCGTTGACAGCCCCCGGAACCGGCTATAGACACCGCCTTCACGGCACCGGCCCAGGTGGCGGAATTGGTAGACGCGCACGGTTCAGGTCCGTGTGCCGCAAGGCGTGGAGGTTCGAGTCCTCTCCTGGGCACCACATTCAAAACGCCTCCGCCCTGCGGGGGCGTTTTGCGTTTCCCGCCCGGCAGATCGCAGCCTGCGTTGGCATCCGGGGCGGCGGGTGCCTATATGGCGCCAGACCGGACAGACAGCAGCGAAGGCGGCCCAAGTGACCATCCACCTCTACCAGAACGACCTGCCCGACGGGCTGGACCTTGGCCCCGTGGTGGCCATCGACACCGAGACGATGGGCCTCGATCCCCGGCGCGACCGACTGTGCCTGGTGCAGATGTCCTCTGGCGACGGCAACGCGCATCTGGTGCAGATCGCCCTTGGCCAGACGCGCGCGCCCAACCTCGAACGGATGCTGACCGATCCGTCGGTGCTGAAGCTGTTCCATTTCGGCCGCTTCGACATCGCCGCACTGGAGAATGCCTTCGGCGTCGTCACGGCGCCCGTCTGGTGCACCAAGATCGCGTCGAAGCTGATCCGCACCTTCACCGACCGCCACGGGCTGAAATACCTGCTGGCCGAACTCGTGGGCGTCGACGTGTCCAAGCAGCAGCAGACCTCGGACTGGGGCGCGCTGTCGCTGACTGAGGCGCAGCTCGACTATGCGGCCTCGGACGTCCTCTACCTGCACCGGCTGAAGGACGAGCTTGAGGCGCGGCTGGTCCGCGAGGGCCGGCTGGAGCTGGCGCAATCCTGTTTCGACTTCCTGCCGGTGCGGGCCCGTCTGGACCTGCTGGGCTGGTCCGACACCGCCGACATCTTCAACCACTGAGGTCCCGATGACCCCCCGCCTGTCCGCCCCGCCCACCGAAGACGACGCCCGGACCTTCCTTGCCACCGGCCGGCGGGTGGTGGGGATCGAGGCGCGCGCGCTCGACCTGCTGGGCGCGGCTCTCGACGACAGCTTCGCCCGGGCGGTGGCGCTGATCCTCGGCTCGCGCGGGCGGGTCATCGTGTCGGGCATGGGCAAGTCGGGTCATGTCGCGCGCAAGATCGCGGCGACGCTGGCCTCGACCGGGACGCCCGCGCATTTCGTCCATCCGGCCGAGGCGAGTCACGGCGACCTTGGCATGGTGACGCCCGAGGATGTGGCGCTGGTCCTGTCCAATTCCGGCGAGACGCCGGAACTGGCCGATATCATCGCCCATACCCGCCGCTTCTCGATCCCGCTGATCGGGGTGGCGGCGCGCGAGGGCTCGACCCTGCTGCGCCAGTCCGACGTGGCGATCCTGCTGCCCCGGGCCGAGGAGGCCTGCGGCACCGGCGTCGTGCCCACGACCTCGACCACGATGACCCTGGCGCTCGGCGATGCGCTGGCCGTGGCGCTGATGGAGCACCGGCAGTTCACGCCCGAGGATTTCCGGACCTATCACCCGGGCGGCAAGCTGGGCGCGCGGCTGAGCCGCGTGTCGGACCTGATGCATGCCGACATGCCGCTGATCGACGAAGGCACCCCGATGCCCGAGGCGCTGCTGGCGATCAGCCGCAAGGGCTTCGGCGTGGTGGGCGTGACCGACGGTGCCGGGCGTCTGGTCGGGATCATCACCGATGGCGACCTGCGGCGGCACATGGAGGGGCTCTTGTCCCATAGCGCCGCCGAGGTGATGACCCGCAACCCCCGCACCATCGACCCGGGCGCGCTGGCCGAGGCGGCGGTGGCCCTGATGCAGGAGCGCAAGATCACCTGCCTCTTCGCGCTGGACCCCGAAGGCGACGGCCGGCCGCGCGGGATCCTCCATATCCACGACTGTCTGCGCGCCGGGGTCGTCTGACCGATGGCAGCCTTCGACAATGCCCATTCCCGCATCGTCGCCTGGCTGAAGGTGTTGCTGCCGCTGGCGGCGCTGGCGCTGCTGTCGACGCTGTTCCTGGTGTCGCGGCGGATGTCGCCCGACATGGACCTGCCCTATAGCGAGGTCGAGGTGCAGGAGATCGCGCGCGAATCCCGGCTGAACGCGCCGCGCTTTTCCGGTGTCACCGCCGATGGCGCGGCGCTGTCGGTGACGGCGGTCGCCGCGCGACCCGACCTCGCCCGCCCCGGCGACGCCAGCGCCGAGGGGCTGGCGGGGCGGCTGGAAACGCCGGACGGGATCGTGACCACGCTCGCCTCGGTCAGCGGGCGGCTCGATGCCGGGGCCGATCTGGTGACGCTGCAGGGCGATGTGCGGGTGGAAACCTCGGCCGGCTACCGCATGACCTCGGAACGGCTCGATGCGGCGCTGGACCGGACCCGGCTCGAATCGCCCGGCACGGTCAGCGCCACGGCGCCGATGGGCCGGATCGAGGCGGGGTCGATGCTGATGACCGCCGAGGGCGCCCACTATGTCGTGGTTTTCAAGGATGGCGTGAAGCTGGTATATCGGCCGCGCCAGCCGGATACGCCCGATCCCGCCCCCAGCCCGTGATGGACAGAACATGCCGCGCCCCTTTCGCCTGACTCCCGTCCTGCTGGCTGCCGCCGTCGCCGCGCTGCTGCCCGGCCTGGCCTCTGCCCAGGGCACCGACCTGACGGTGTCGGGCCTGCAGCAGGATACCTCGGCCCCGGTCGAGGTGACGGCGGACAGCCTGGCCGTGGATCAGGCGCAGGGCACCGCGGTCTTCACCGGCAACGTGCTGATCGTGCAGGGCGGCATGCGGCTGGCCGCGGCCGAGGTGACGGTGACCTATGCGAAGGCCGCGGATGGCAGCATCGACACCTCGACCATCGACCGGATGACCGCGACCGGCGGCGTGACGCTGGCTACCCCGGCCGAGGCGGCGGAATCGCAGGAGGCGGTCTATTCGCCGGGTCCCGGCGATCTGGTGATGACGGGCGACGTGCTGCTGACGCAGGGGGGCAATTCCGTCTCGGGCCAGCGGCTGACCGTCGACCTCGACACCGGGGCCGGGCGGATGGACGGGCGGGTGCGCACGCTGCTGCAGACCGAGGGCCGGCAGGGGCAGCCCGCCGGGTCCGCGCCATGACCCCGCCCCCCGACCTGACCGTCGCCGATGGCAGCCCGGGTCTGCGCGTCGTCAACCTGCGCAAGAGCTACAAGCGCCGCCCGGTGATCCGCGACGTGTCGCTGGACCTGCGCCGGGGCGAGGTGGTGGCGCTGCTCGGCCCGAACGGATCGGGCAAGACCACCTGCTTTTACAACATCGCCGGGCTGATCACCCCCGAGGGCGGGCAGGTCACCATCGACGGGCGCGACGTCACCGGCCTGCCGATGTATCGCCGTGCCCGCCTCGGCATCGGCTATCTGCCGCAGGAAGTGTCGATCTTCCGCGGCCTGTCGGTCGAGGACAACATCCTCGCCGTGCTGGAAATCACCGTGTCCGACGGCCACAAGCGGCGCGAACGGCTGCAGGAACTGCTGGCGGAATTTTCCATCGCGCATCTGCGACGCGCGCCGGCGCTGGCCCTGTCGGGCGGCGAGCGGCGGCGGGTGGAAATCGCGCGCTGTTTGGCCGCCGATCCGAAATACCTGCTGCTGGACGAACCCTTCGCCGGGGTCGACCCGATCGCGGTGGGCGAGATCCGGACGCTGGTGCATGACCTCAAGTCGCGCGGGATCGGCGTGCTGATCACCGACCACAACGTGCGCGAGACGCTGGAGATCGTCGACAGGGCCTATATCCTGCATGACGGCAAGGTGCTGATGAGCGGCACCACCGAGGAAGTCGTCCGCGATGAAAACGTGCGCCGGGTCTATCTGGGGCAGAGCTTCCGCATCTCCTGACCGGGGGCCGTCATGGCCCTGACCGGGCGGCTGCGGCTGTCGGCCAGCCAACGGCTGGCGCTGACGCCGGGGATGCGGCAGTCGCTGGCGATCCTGCGGCTGCCGGCGCTGGACCTGTCGGACGAGGTGGCGCGGCTGGCGGCGGACAACCCGTTCCTGATCGTCCGCACCGCCTTGGGCCGGGGAACGGTGCTGCCCGAACAGGCCGACGGGCCCCCCTCGCTCTATGTCGCGCTGGCGCGGCAGATCGCCGCCCAACGGCTGCCCGATGCGGTGCGGGACGCCGCCCGGGTGCTGATCGCGGAACTGCGCGAGGACGGCTATCTCGACGCGACGCTGGCCGAGATCGCGGCAGAGACGGACCTGCCGCTGCCGGTGCTGGAGGCGGCGCTGACCGCGCTGCAGCGCTGCGAGCCGCCGGGCGTCGGCGCCCGCGACCTGCCCGAATGTCTTGCGCTGCAACTGGTGGCCCGGGGCCATCCGCCCGATCTGGCCCGCGCCATCTGTTCCCGCCTCGACGCCTTCGCCGAAGGCCGCTGGCCGCAGCTGCAGCGCCTGCTGGGCCTGCCGCAGGCGGAATTGCAGCGCATCGCCGCGCTGCTGCCCGGGCTGAAGGGCCGGCCGGCAGAACCCGAACCCGCGCCGACGGTGCCGCGGATCCCCGACCTCATCCTGTCCTTCGCGCCGGATGGCAGCCCGCGGGTGCTGCCCAATCCCGATGCGCTGCCGGTGGTGACGCTGGCGCCGGCGATGGCCGGGGCGGGCCCCGACCTGACGGCCGCCCGGGCCGAGGCGGGGCTGATCGTCGCGGCGCTGCGGGCGCGGGTCGCCACCCTCTTGCGCATCGGCGTCTGGCTGGTCGGCGAACATCGCGGCCATTTCACCAGCGCACTCAGCGAACCGCTGCGCCCGCTGACCCGCGGCACCGCCGCGGCGGCCCTGGCGATGCATCCCTCGACGCTGGGACGGGCGATCGCGGGCAAGGCGATCCTCGCCTTCGGCCGGCCGGTGCCGCTGGACGAGCTGTTCCCCCGCGCGCTGCAGGGGCCGGAGGGCGCGGTGTCGGCCCATGCGGTGCAGCGGCGCCTCCGCGCGCTGATTGCCGCCGAACCGCCCGGCTCCCCCCTTGCCGATGCCGCGCTTCAGGCCCAGCTTCGGAAGGAGGGCGTTGACATCGCGCGCAGGACTGTCGCCAAATATCGCAAATGCATGCGTATCGCCTCATCGTACGAGCGTCGGCGCAGGACGGTCCCGCAGGATCGCCCGCCAAGCGGTTCGGCCGATGGCCCGGCCGGATACTAACCGTCCCGAAAGCCGTGACGACCGATGCTTCCCGGCGCAACGGGGCAATCACCTGAAGGAGGAGCCATGCGCTATCAGATCAGCGGCAAGGGGATGGAAGTGGGCGATGCCCTGCAGACCCACGTCAAATCCGAACTGGGCGAGACGCTGGAAAAATATGCCGGCCGCCCGACGGATGCGACCGTCGTGTTCTCGAAGAATGCGTATGAATATGTCTGCGAGGCGACGGTGCACCTGTCCACCGGCCTGACCGCCGCCTCGACCGGCAAGGCGGGCGACATCTACCCCGCCTTCGAGGCCTGCCGCGAGAAGATGGACAAGCAGCTGCGCCGCTACAAGCGCCGCCTGAAGGACCACCACAAGGAGCGTCTGGAGCCGGTTGAATTCGCGGGCGCGCCCTCGTATATCCTCGCCGCGAACGGGGAAGCCGACGACGCAGAGCCCGACAGCCTGCAACCGATGATCATCGCCGAGATGGAGACGAAGGTGCCCACCCTCTCCGTCGGCGAGGCGGTGATGCAGATGGAGCTGTCGCAGGCCGCGATGCTGGTCTTCCGCAACGAGAAAAGCGGCGGCGTCAACATCGTCCATCGCCGCGACGACGGCAATATCGGCTGGATCGACCCGGCCCAGAGCAGATAGGGCGCCACGGATCCGGGGCGTGGAACAGTCAGGTCAGATGGAACTTTCTCAGCTGCTGAAACCGAATGCCGTCAAGGCATTCGGCCACGCCACTTCGAAGAAGCGCCTGTTTCAGGACCTGGGCGAGATCGCCCAGTCCGTCTACGGGCTGAACGCGGCCGATACGGTGGATGCGCTGCAGGAACGCGAAAGCCTGGGCCCCACCGGCGTGGGCCATGGCGTGGCCCTGCCCCATGCGCGGCTGCACGGGCTGGACCGGGTGGTGGGCGTATTCGTGCGGCTGGACAAGCCGATGGATTTCGACGCGGTGGACCGCCAGCCCGTCGATCTGGTCTTCGCCCTCTTCGCGCCGAAAAGCTCGGGCGTCGATCATCTGAAGGCGCTGGCGCTGGTGTCGCGGACCATGCGCGACGCCGCCACCTGCGCGAAACTGCGCGCCAATTCCGACCCCGCGACGCTGCATGCCGTGCTGACCGAGGCGCGGGGCACGCAGGCGGCATAGGGCGTCAGCCCCGCCACTCCCCATAGCCGAAGGCCGCATGGTCGCGGGCATAGGCCTCGCGCAGCGCCGCCGCGATCTCGTCCGTCATCACCTCGGCCAGCGGGAAGGGTCCCGTCGACCCGGGCGGCGCCAGCGGCGGGCTGTCGCGGCCCAGCATCGCCGCCAGATGGCCGAGGTCGCGTTCCAGCGTTTCCTCGCGGGCGATCAGGTCGGGCGCGGCGAATTGCGCGAAGCCGTGCAGCACCGCCGACTGGCTGGCCCAGGCCCCGTCGATCCGCACCGCCGTCTGCCCGGCCAGATTGCCCTTCAGGAACCGCGCAAAGCCGAGGAAGGCCGCCCGATGCGCGGTCAGGTCCATCGCCGCCACCTTCGCCGGCGCAGGCAGCGGCAGCTTGTAGGTCCGGCGCAGCTGGTCGCGGATTTCGGCATAGCGGCCGTTCAGCACATAGTCGCAGAAGGCCCGATGCGCCCGCACCGCCGGATGCGACAGGACGGTGAACCCGCGATGGCCGGGCCGGTCGCGCAGCCACTGGCGCAGCGTCTTCTGGGTGAAGCCCTCGTCCACCCCGCCCTCCGCGCCGCCCAGCCGCCCCAGCCAGTCCGCCACCCGTTCCACCGGCCCCGCCTTCACCGGCATGAACAGCGCCGGCGCGCCGCGCGCCGCCAGGAAGCCGGGCACCGCCGGGCCGCGCCGCGGCTCGAAATTCGGGGTGCGCGCCAGGTTGAACCGGTCGAGCGTGGCCAGCGCCGCCTCCATCGCCGGCAGGTTCGCCACCTTTTCCTCCAGCGGTTCGGGGTTCTGCTTCACCAGCCCCGCCGGCTGATCCTCGACGCGGCCCTCGACGCCCAGAAAGGCGGCAAGACCGTTCAGCACCGACAGGTCCTGCAGATCCTCGTAATCCAGATAGAAAGCCGTCTGTCCCGCCGCCTGCAGCCCGCGCAACAGCCGCAGCTGGAAGTCCTGCAGGCCCTGCAGATGGTCGCGGAACTCGTCGGCGTCGAAGATCACCTGCCCGCGCCGCTGGTGCCGGGCATCGCCCAGCTTCCACTGCCCGGTCTGCCGCGCGATCTTCAGCGAGACATAGCTTTCCATCGGGTTGCGGGTCAGCACCACCTTGGCGCAGCGCGGATCCCCGATCAGCGCGTCGAGGATCCGCGGGTCGTGGTCGTGGAAATAGCGAAAGCCGTTCAGTCCCGGCCGCGCCCGGATCCTGGCGAGCAGCGCCATCGGGTCCGCCTCGCGCGCGCGCAGGCTGGTCCCGAGCAGTTCGGTCAGGTCGGGATAGCCGGGAAAACGGGGATTGAACGCCTCGCCATGGCAGGTCACGCCGGGGATGGAATTGAGGTTCGCCTCCAGCAGGTTGGAGCCGGTGCGCATTTCTGCGAAGATCACGAACAGGTCGAAGCGCGGGACCATCGGCCTATTGCACCAGATAGGGGCGCCGGCCCTGCGGGCTGGCCGTGCGCGGGTCGCCTTCCACCGGGAAGTCGCCCATCAGGATCGGCTGCATCCCCTGGTTCTTCAGGTTCTGCAGGAAGCGGCCATAGCCCGTCAGGTCGACGATGCGCGGCACCTCGGTCAGGCGGCGCTGCATGCGGGGGCTGATCTCGTCGATGATGGTCTGCAGGGGCTCCATCGGGTTCTCGATGAAATCCGACATCGTCCAGATCCGCACCCGCGCCTTCACATACATCGACCGCAGGATCGCCAGATGTTCGGTTTCCAGCCGCTGCAGGCGCGCGGCCTCGGCCCGCACCTCGGCGAAATCGGCGCGCGAGCGGAACAGCGGCACCGACCAGGCGCCGGTGATGACGCTGATCTGGGCGTTCGGGTCGGTGGCGGTGAACCAGTTGATCGCCTGGTTGTCGCGCGGGCTGAACATGAAGCACTGCCGCTCGCCCCGGCTGTTCCAGATCAGGCTGGTGAGAAAGGCCTTCGGGTTGTAGTCGCGCAGGGCCGCGCTGTCGGTCAGGCAGCCGTTGAACACGGTCTCGCCGCCCGCGAATTCGGCCCGGGCGGGCGCGAACAGATGGCCGTGCACCCGTCCGGTGCCGACGGCCCGCGCCAGCCAGGGCTCGAACTCCTCGAACAGGTCGGTGAAGCCCTGAAACACCGAATAGGCGGCGCCGGTCTTGCCGTTCTCGTGGTCCTGCCGGGGAAACCGCGCCTGCATGTAAAGCCCGGGCCGCCCGCGCGTCCGCCGTTCGACCGCGCGGGAAAACAGCCGGTCGATCTTGGCCGGCTGCGGTTCGGCCCGCTGTTCCGGCGTGGCCCCGCCCTCCAGGAAGGTGCGGTACAGCCGGTCCGCCTGCGGCCAGATCTTGCGGGCCATGAAACAGTCCGACCGGCGCAGAAGCTGCAGATGGTCGTCGTAGAAAATGTGCGGCTTGCCCTGATAGTCGAACTTCGACAGCGTCAGCGACCGGCTTTCGACATGGGTCGAATACATCCGCGTCAGCGTCTGGAAATAGCTTTCGTCGGGGATCCAGACCCGGCGGAAATAGCGGTCATGCGCCTCGCGCTCGGGATCCTGCAGGATCGAGGTCAGCGTGCGCCGGGTCAGGCACCACCACTGGCTTCCCAGATGCGGGACGACGCCCGGCGGGATGCGGCGGCGGAACTTCAGCTTGCGCTGCAGGTCGACATAGCGGTCGAAGGCCCAGCGGTGACGCTTCCACGAAAAGGGAAAGCGCAGGGTGAAGCGTTCGATGTTCAGCCCGCCGACGGTCCAGCCCACATCCGCGGTGGTGACGCTTTCGATGAAGTCGGTGGTGGGGCGAGCGTCGAGATAGGCCACCAGCTCCTCGACCGGCCGCAGCGGCAGGCAGGACCCCGAGGCGAGGCAGACATGGCGGACATCGGCGTGACGCTCCAGCATCTGTTCCGCCCCCGCCTGCGTCGCCGCCACCAGCGACCATGTTCCCCATTCGCAGGGATACCGGCGGCAGAAGCTGACATTGGCAAGGTCGGACAGCATCCGGCGGAAGGCGCCGAATTCCTGCGGCGGCACCCGCGCATCGACATGGATCACCACCGGGCAGCCGGCGACCGACCAGAAGCGCGCGACCTGCGCGGCCCGGTCCAGCGCCGTGTGGCACAGCATGACGAAGCCGACCGTCATCCGTGCCGCCCCCTCATGCCCAGTTGCCCTTCGACATCAGGCCGAGGATTTCCAGCTGGCGCCAGTTGATGTACTTCTCGCTCCACTTGCACCACAGGTCGGGGCTGTCCTTCAGCCCCTGCTGATAGGCGCGGTATTCCCGGCTGCCGGCATAATGTTCGCCGCGCGTGAGCTCTTCCTCGACCTTGGCGGGCAGGGTCGACAGGAACTTGGCATGCAGCAGGCAGCCGCTGGCCTTTTCGCCGCCCCATTCGTCATAGACGAGGTTCAGCCCGCGCGGCAGCAGCATATGGGTCGAACTGACATAGCAATAGGAGCGATGCCACTTCACCAGCGGGATCTTGTTCAGCGTCGCGCTGTGCAGCGGATCCTCCGCGAACATCGTGCGCGCCCGCGGCCCGCCCTGGATCCACAGGTTGCCGTAGAGCGGGTTGCGCGAGATCATGTAGTTGCCGCTGTCGAACCAGCAGGCGATCTCGAACGGGTTCTGCCCCTCGCGATAGGGCTGCGCGTCGATCGGCCCCTTCGGATACATGTCGAGCAGCATCGCCGGGAACGAGCGGATCTGCATCGTGTCCAGCCAGTCGGTCAGCGCCGGCAGGGGCCGCGTGTCGCAGAACGGATAGACGAAGAATTCGTCCGGATCGACCACCAGCACCCAGTGGCCATGGGCATGGCGCATCTTCAGCCAGTTCAGCCAGTCGACGCCGAAGCGCGAGCGGCGATAGCTGGCCGTGGTCCGCCAGACCGAGACATCCTTCTGTTCGGCCAGATATTCCGCGCTGCCATCGGTCGAGCCGTTGTCGACGATCAGGAAATGCCCGACGCCCAGATCGCGGTAATAGCGCAGGAAGAAGGGCAGGCGCAGCCGTTCGTTGCGCAGGGTCGAAAAGACGAGGATGTCCTCGGGGCGGATCGCGTCGGTGCGGCGGGCCAGCGGGGTCAGCTCGCGGCGACGGCGGAAGGCACGCCAAAGCCGCCGCTTCCGTTCCAGCCGCAGCCTGTAGTTCTGCCAGACGCCCAAGACCATTCCTCAGCGGGACCCGTGCCGGGACCGCTAGCACATTGCCGTCAGCGCACGGTCAACATGCTCGTCCCAGCCCGGCAGAACGGGCGGGACGTACCGCCTGCCGTTTGCCCCCAGATGCCCCTCAATCCCTTTCCGCCAAGAATATAGATCGTGGACCGGCGCGTAAACCGGGTTGTCGCCGAGGATTTCCGTATAGACCGGCAGCGGCCGCACCAGCGACGGCACCCCCAGCACCGCCGCCTCGGCCACCGGCAGGCCGAAGCCTTCGGCATGGCTGGGCATCAACAGCGCCCGCGCCCGCAGCAGCGCCGCCGATACCGCCGCATCGGGCAGCGCGGGCAGGTGGTGGATCAGCCGCCCGTGCGCGGGATGCGCCGCGATCCGGCGCATCAGTTCGGCCACCATCCAGCCCTCGCGCCCGGCGATCACCAGCTGCGGCACCCCGCCTTCGGGCGGCGCCGCGATCAGGCCGTCCCACAGGTCGATCAGCAGCGCATGGTCCTTGCGCGGCTCGATCGTGCCCAGCGACAGGAACAGCGGCCGGTCCCAGTCCGGCCCGGGGGGCAGCCGCGCGGGATCGGGCGGCGCGGGCGCCACCCCCAGATGCGAAACGGCCAGGGGCGGGACCGGCCCGGGCATGTGCCGGGCCACGTCACCGGCGGTCGCGCGCGAATTGGTCAGGATCAGGTCCGCCGCCGCGGCCGTGGCCAGCAGGCGGCGCATCTCCTCGACGGCATGCGGGCGGGAGAACTGGGGGAAATCCAGCGGGATCGTGTCATGCACCATCACCGCCACCTTCAGCCCCGCGCCGCGCAACACGGCGACCAGCGCGGGATCGGCGAAGGCATGGCCGAGGTTCAGATACCACGCCCCCGCCACTGCCCCGCCGGCAGCGCGCAGCGGCAGCGCCCCCGCCCGCAGCCGCAGCGCCGCCACGCGCGCCGCGCGGCGGTCCCCCGGCCCGCGCCGGACCGTCACCGCCTCGCGCCAGCCCTGCGCCACAGGGGGCGCATCGAGCCAGCGGTCGAGCCGCGTTGCCGCCGCGCCCGGCAACAGCCAGGGCCCGCCTTTGCCCTGCAGCAGCAGGTGGAACGGTTCGTCCCGCTGCGCCAGCCGCCGCAGCCAGGCGCGTTCGACCCGGTCGATGCCGGTCAGCACCGGCCGCCCGACCCGCAGCACGAGGCGGGTGACATCCAGCACCCACCCCGTCGCGGTCATCGCGGCCGGCCGGTCACTTGGCGTAGCTGCCGGTCTGGTGCCAGCGCCAGGCATCGCCGACCATCTGCGCCATGGTGGATCGCCGCGGCTCCCAGCCCAGTTCGGCCATCGCCCGTTCGGAACCGGACACCAGCTTGACCGCATCGCCCGCGCGCCGCCCGCCGATCACGATCGGCACCTCGCGGTTGGTGACGGCGCGCGACTGCTCGATCACCTCGCGCACCGAAAAGCCGCGCCCGGTGCCAAGGCAGAATACCCGGCTGCCGCCCGCGCCCGCCAGATGCCCGGCCTCCAGCCATTTCAGGCCCAGCACATGCGCCTCGACCAGATCCATGACATGCACATAGTCGCGGATGCAGGTGCCGTCCTCGGTCGGATAGTCGGTGCCGAAGACGGTCAGCGCCGCGCGCTTGCCCTCGATCGCGTCCAGCATCAGCGGGATCAGGTGGGTTTCCGGCTGGTGGAACTCGCCCACCTCGCCGTCCGGGTCGGCGCCCGCCACGTTGAAATATCGGAAGATCACCGACCGCAACCCGTGCGCGGCGCCGAAATCCCGCAGCATGTCCTCGATGGCGCGCTTGCTGGCGCCATAGCTGTTCAGCGGCATCTGCGGCGTGTCTTCGTCCAGCATCACCCCGTCATGGTCGCCATAGGTGGCGCAGGTCGAGGAGAAGACGAAGTCGAGGCATCCGGCCGCCACCGCCGCCTCGATCAGGTTCAGCGAGGCGCAGACATTGCCGCGCCAGTACTTGCCGGGTTCGCGCATCGCCTCGCCCACCTGGCTCAGTGCGGCGAAATGCATCACCGCCGCCGGTTTCCAGCGGGCGAAGACCTCGTCCAGCCGGGCGCGGTCCATCAGGTCGCCCTTCTCGAACGGCCCGAACTTCACCGCCTCTTCCCAGCCGGTGGTCAGCGAATCGAAGGTGACGGGGACGTAGCCCGCCGACCGCAGGGCCTTGCAGGCATGCGAGCCGATATAGCCCGCACCGCCCGTGACCAGAATGTTCTGCGGCATCGTCGCGTTACTCGGCCGCCTGCCGCATCGCCACGATCTCGGCCAGGAACTGCGAGAACTCGGCGCTCAGATCGTCGCGGGCCAGACCGAAGGCCACGGTCGCCTGCAGGAACCCGGCCTTCGACCCGCAGTCATAGCGCTGGCCGCGGAAGCGGAAGCCGAAGACATTGCCGGTTTCCGTAATTTCGCGGGCGATGGCGTCGGTCAGCTGGATCTCTCCGCCCGAGCCGATCTTCTTCTCGTTCAGGTTTTCCATCACCTTCGGCTGCAGGATATAGCGACCGATCACGGCGAGGTTCGAGGGCGCCTCGTCGCGCTTCGGCTTCTCGACCATGCCCTTCGCCCTGACCATCGCGCCCATGTCCTCGGCCACGTCGAGCACGCCGTAGGACGACACCTTGTCCATCGTCACTTCCATCGTGGCCACGACGTTGCCGCCGGTGTTGTGATAGGCTTCCATCATCTGCTGCAGGCAGGGCGTTTCCGCGGCGATGACGTCATCGGGCAGCACCACTGCAAAGGGCTCGTCCCCCAGCAGGCGCCGCGCGCACCAGACTGCATGGCCCAGGCCCATCGCCTTTTGCTGGCGCACATAGGCGATGGCCCCCGAATCCATATCGGTGGCCTTCAGCACGTCCAGCAGGTCCGTCTTGTTCTTGGCGCGCAGCTCCTGCTCGATCACCGGAGCCGCGTCGAAATAGTCCTCGAGCGCCGACTTGCCGCGCGAGGTGACAAAGATGAATTCCTCGATCCCGGCCGCGCGTGCCTCGTCGATCGCGTATTGGATCAACGGTCGGTCCACCAGCGTCATGATTTCTTTCGGGATCGACTTCGTCGCCGGCAGGAACCGCGTTCCCAGACCCGCCACCGGAAAGATCGCCTTCTTGACGTCGCGTACCATATCTCTTCATCTCTTCCTTTGTTGTCGCGATGCATGCCCCACGCATCACGCCGCGGCATAATGACCCTCGATCATGGCAACACAAGGTTCGGCTTGGGGCAAATCCGATATTCGGTTCAATCGCCGCGCGGGGGCCCCGGTTCCAGCGAAACTTTGCCGAAAGCACCATGATTCATCGGCACGATCATCGCATGGACCGGCCGGCGATTCTGCACCTGCACGGTCTCTTCCTTGCATCGGTTTCCGAAACTCCAGTCTTTCGGCTGCGCGGCGCGATCCGAAAGGCCCCATTGCCCACCCGTTTGCTCCCAGTATCCCCGGGCATCGTAGCGCTGCCAGTGCCGCCGCCAGCCGCGCCCGAACAGGAACAGGGTCACGATCCGCCCCTCTGCCGCCTGTGTCGCGGCGGTGCGGCGCAAGTGGCGCGCCTGATGCGGCCGGCCCGCGATCAGCACCCCGTCCCGGTCCGGCGCGGGAAAGGGCATGAAGGGCGGCGGCGCCTCCGCCAGCGGCACCAGCGGCCCCAGCCGGCGCGACAGGCCGTCCGCGATCCCGTCGTCGAGGCCCTGCAGCAAGCGGCCGACATCGCGCGGCTCGATCTCACCGGCGACCATGTGGCGCAGCGCCTTGGCCCGTTCCTCCCGGCGCAGGACGGCCAGCGCCGCCTCCCGCTCGGCCGGGTCCGCGCCGTGGCGCCGCAGGAAGACGGCGCTGCTGGCCCCCACGTCCCACAGCGACAGCGGCGCCCGTGCCGGGCTGCGCTGCCGGCTGCCGGCCTTGTAATGCGCGACCTGCGCGCCCGGCACCACCGCCACCAGCGCCGACAGGCCGGCCAGACGCAGGTTCACCTCTGTCTCGTCGAGGTAATAGCGCAACTCGGGGTCGAAGCCGCCCATCCCGGCCAGCAGGTCGCGGCGATAGGCGCAGTTCACGCCCTTGACCTCGACCGCGCGGCCCGGGGCCGAACGGTGCAGGCTGGTGCGGTCCGCGGCCGCCTCCAGCGGCCCGGTGCGCATCAGCCGGTCCACCGTGCCCGACCGCCACTGCCAGCTGATGCCGTTCCGCCCCCGGACCCAGCCCCCCGCCGCCGCCACCGCCGGATCGGCGAAGGGCGCCGACAGCCGGGCCAGCCATGTCGGTTCCGGCACCGCATCGTCATCGGTAAAGGCCAGGACATCGCCCGCGGCCAGCGCGATGCCGGCGTTCCGCGCGGCCGAGATATTGGGTTCGTCGAATTCCGCCAGCTTCAGCGGCCAGCCGAGCGCCCGCACCCGCGCGGCGCTGGCGGGATCGGCCACCACCACCAGTTCCATCGCCGGATGCGCCATCTGCCGCACCGCCGTCAGGCAGCGCAGCAGCGTGTCGGGCCGGTGGCGCGAGACGACGATCAGGCTGGTGGGCGGCGGCGCGGCCCCGCCCGCTGCGGTCATTCCATCCCCATGCCGGCCATCATCGCCTCCAGCCGGGGCACGTCGGAGGGGTTGTTCAGTTCCCAGAATTGCCGCCCGCGCGCCTCGACCTCGACGCACAGCACCGCCCGGCCGTTTTCGAGGAAGCGCAGCTGTTCCAGCCCTTCCAGCGTTTCCAGGGGCCCCGTCTGCCAGTCGGGATAGGCGGCCAGCGCCGCCGGGCGATAGGCATAGACGCCGACATGATGGAAGACCGGCGTCGGCTCCTCCGGCGCATAGTCCCGCCCGCAGAAGGGAATCACCTCCTTGGAGAAATAGAGCGCCCGCCCCCCCGCGCCGAAGACGGCGGTGGTGCCGCCGACCCGGCCGTTGCGGCGATCCTCCAGCAGGCTGTCGCGCATCGCGCCTTCGCAGCGCAGCACCGGGGTCGCGATCTCGGCCCCCGGATCGGCGGCCAGGCCCGCCACCAGATCCTCGACGAACCAGGCGGGGGTCAGCGGCGCGTCGCCCTGCAGGTTCACCACGATGTCATAGCCGCCGCCCAGCACCGCATGCGCCTCGGCGCAGCGTTCGGTGCCGTTGCGCCAGTCGGGCGAGGTCATCACCACCTCGGCGCCGAAATCGCGGGCATGGTCGCGGATGCGGTCGTCATCGGTGGCCACCACCACCCGGTCGGCGCCCCGCACCGCCCGCGCCGCATCCCAGCTGCGGCGGATCAGGCTTTTCGCCGCGCCGCCCGCGCCGCGCAGTTCCACCAGCGGCTTGCCCGGATAGCGGGTCGAGGCGTGGCGGGCCGGGATCACGATCAGCACGCCGCCGCCGGGCGCGGGGCTGGCCATCACTTCACCAGCAGCACGCCGGGCGCATAGGCAATGAAGAACGGGTTGGCGAAGCCGTCCTTGCCATAGGTCAGCGGCTTGTGATCGTCGAAACGCACCACCTCGCCGCCGGCGCCGCGCAGCACCGCGTCGCCCGCCGCCGTGTCCCATTCCATCGTCCGGCCGAGGCGCGGATACAGATCCGCCTCGCCCGTCGCCACCAGGCAGAACTTCAGCGACGACCCGGCCGAGGTCATGTCGCGCACCGCGTATTGGGCGATGTAGTCGTCGGTCGCCTGATCGCGATGCGATTTCGACGCCACGACCATCAGGCCGCGGTTGTCAGGGGTGGACACGGCGATGGGCGCCTGTTCGCCCGGCGCATCCTTGGCGAAGGCGCCATGTTCCTCGACCGCGCGGCCATCGGCCAGCGTGTAGAACAGCCGGCCCTTGGCGGGCGCATAGACCACCCCGCGCAGCGGCACGCCGTTTTCGACATAGGCGATGTTCACGGTGAAATCGCCGCGGCGCTGCACGAATTCCTTGGTGCCGTCCAGCGGATCGACGATCAGGAAGGTGCTGACGGACTGGCCGTGGCTCGCCGCCTGTTCCTCGGTCACCAGCGCCACGTCGGGGAAGGCCGCGCGCAGGCCCTCGGCGATCAGCGCATCCGCCGCCTCGTCGGCCGCGGTCACCGGGCTGTCGTCGGATTTGGACCGCACCTCGAAATCCGGCGCGTCATAGATCTCCATGATCCTGTCGCCCGCTTCGAGGGCGAGCCGCCGCATCACCGCTGTCAGTTTCCCGAAATCCACGTCGCGCCTCCTGGGGTAGGGTCTGTTGCCTGATGCCACGGTTGCACTTATGCTGTGACGCAAGGGGAACGGCAAGGATTGCATGGCATTTCCCCGCCGAAACCCGCCCGCAGTCCCGCCGGCGGCGCGGCAACACGGGATGGACCGGGCAGGCATGTTCTACCGCCAGACGCGCAAGACGCCGGTCATGGCCGCGCTCGAAATCCTCGAGCTGATCTACCATTCCACCGTCCGCAACGTCCGGCAGGGCCATGGCAACGCCGTCTACGGGCTGTTGCTGAACGTGTTCCAGACGGCGCTGCTGCTGCTGGTCTTCTACTTCGTGATGACGCTGATCGGGATGCGCGGCACCGCGATCCGGGGCAGCTATTTCCTGTACATGCTGTCCGGCATCGCGGTGTTCATGGCCCATACCAAGACCATGGCCGCGGTGGCGGGGGCCGGCGCCTCGACCTCGGCGATGCAGCTGCACGGGCCGATGACCACGGCGGTCGCCATCGCCTCGGCGGCGCTCGGCGCGCTCTACCTGCAGATCGTGACGCTGGTGGTGCTGATCTACGGCTATGACGTCATGTTCGAACGGGTGACGATCGACCGCCCGATTCCGGCGCTGGGGCTGGTGCTGTTGGGATGGTTCTACGGGCTGGCGCTCGGGCTCGTGCTGCTGGCGCTGCGGCCCTGGGCGCCGCGGGGGGTGGCGATCCTGCAGGCGATCTACATGCGGGCCAGCATGTTCGCGTCCGGCAAGATGTTCGTCGCCAACTCGCTGTCCTTCACCATGCTGCAGTTCTTCGACTGGAACCCGCTGTTCCACATCATCGACCAGGTGCGGGGCTTCGTCTTCATCAACTACAACCCGCATCACACCAACATCCCTTATCCGGTCTGGGTGACGCTGGTGGTGCTGACCATCGGGCTGATGGGCGAATTCTACACCCGCCGCCGCGCCTCGGCGAGCTGGAATAAGTAGCTCAGTCCACCACCCGCAGCGTCAGGTTGATGCGCCCGCCCTTCGGCAGCAGGGTCGAGGTGCCGGCCGCCACCCGGTCGACGCCGTGATGCAGCAGCCGGGCGGCGCCCCCCAGCACCAGCACGTCGCCGGATCGCAGCCACAGGCTTTCGGTCGGGCCGCCGCGGTCGAGATTGCCGATGCGGAACAGCGCGTCGTCGCCCAGGCTGACCGACAGCACCGGCCAGCTGAAAT
This sequence comes from Frigidibacter oleivorans, assembly GCF_003993775.1. Lineage (GTDB taxonomy): Bacteria > Pseudomonadota > Alphaproteobacteria > Rhodobacterales > Rhodobacteraceae > Frigidibacter > Frigidibacter oleivorans. Next base: position 219,511 of record NZ_RJRZ01000002.1, on the reverse strand, counting down.
CCGCCTCGTCCCGGTCCTGATGCAGCCCCATCCGCGCGGTGCCTTCGTAGAAGTTGACCAGGCAGCAGTCCGGCTCTCGCGCCAGCCCCGTGACCCGGTGCCACAGGTCCAGCACCCGGTCCGGGATCGGCGGCCAGTCCACCCCCGAGGGGTGCTGCCGGTCATAGCGATAGCCGCGCCGGTCCGACACCCAGCCATAGCGCCCGGCCGAGGTCATGCGCACGCTCATCGGCTTGCCCCAGCGGGTGACGGGCGAAAACAGCGGCGCCGCCGCGACGACGCCGCGCAGGTCGGCCAGCAGCGCCTCCTGCGCGGGCCGGTCGAGCAGCCCGGAATAGAGCGCCGCGCCCCGGATCACCGCATCGGGTGCGAGGGGCGCGGGGCCTGTCACAGCGCCTCGCTGTCCGGCAGCGGCCGACCCAGATGCAGCGCCAGCGCATCGGCGAGGCTGGGCGCGATCAGCGACCCGTGGCTGGTTTCGGCAAGGCGGCGATAGCGCACCGACAGCCCGCCGATGCCCGCCAGCCGTGCCGCCATCTCGCGCGCTTCAAGCTGTCCCTCTCCGCGCGGATCGGGCTGGCCATCGGCGCGGGGCGGGCGCTGGCCCGAGTTCTGCACCAGCAGCTGCAGCGGCCGCGCAAAGCTCCCGCCCGCCGCCGCCACCCCGGTGCGGAACGCCGCCTCTTCCTGCAGCACCGACCCGCCGTTCCACCACAGCGAGGGGTCCGCCGCCGCGATCGCGCCGAACAGCGCCGGACGGCGGAACAGCACATGCAGCGCGAACAGCCCGCCCAGCGAATGGCCATAGAAGCTGCGGGCGGCGGGGTCGATCCCGTGATCCGCCGCCAGCCGGGGCAGCAGCCGGTCCTCGATCATCGCCAGCAAGGCGTCGCGCCCGCCGGTGGGGGTGCCCTGCCGGCGGCCCAGATAGTCCGCCGCCGTCGCCGGTGTCAGGTCGAGGAACCGCCGTTCCAGGTCGAAACGCTGGTCGGTCGGATAGCCGATGCCGGCGATCAGGACGGGCGCGTCGGGGGCCAGCCGCTCGCGCGCATGCCACAGCAGCGGGAAGGTCGCGTTCCCGTCCACCGCCAGCAGCAGCGAATGGCCGCCGGCCGGCGCGGCGACCGCCGGCAGCCCGACGAAGATGCGCCACGGCGCCTCGGCCGGGCCCAGATCGAAGGCGATGGCGCGGGGGTCGTCGATCCGTTCCGCCGGCGCGTCGTTGCCCCGCGCCGGCTGCGCCCGCAGCGCACGGGGCAGCAGCGCGGGCATCGCCGCCGCCGCGAGGGCCGACCCGATCAGCGCGCGGCGGCCGAGGGCGGGTTGCGGGGACGCGGGACGGGACGGGGTCGGTCGCGGCACGGGGGCATCCATGGGGGCATCTCCTCTGGCAAGGCCTTGGGTTGCGCCTTCGGACCCTGCCGCGCCGCTGCCTCGGACGCCCTCGCGCTAGCATCCGGCGGGGCCGCGATCAAGCCTGCGGAACCGGCACGCCGGGCGGTCGCATCTGCGGCAATTCTCTGCGTTTCGCCGGGGTGCGGCGCTTGCAGCAGAAATTGCCCCTCCTTATATGTCGCCAGAACCCGGGGGCATGCCCGGACACGAATTTGGGATCGGAAGGCAGGGGCCGCGCTCGGGCCTGTCATCCACAACATCGCCGCAAGAAGAGGTACATATCATGGCCAAAGTCATCGGGATCGACCTCGGGACCACGAACTCCTGCGTCGCCATCATGGACGGGGCGCAGCCGCGCGTCATCGAGAATTCCGAAGGTGCCCGCACCACGCCGTCGATCGTCGGCTTCACCGACAGCGAACGGCTCGTCGGCCAGCCCGCCAAGCGTCAGGCCGTCACCAACCCGACCAACACCATCTTCGCCGTCAAGCGTCTGATCGGCCGCCGCGTCAACGACGCCGAGGTCGAGAAGGACCGCAAGCTGGTGCCCTATGCCATCGTCGATGGCGGCAATGGCGACGCCTGGGTCGAGGCCCGGGGCGAGCGCTATTCGCCCTCGCAGATCTCGGCCGTCATCCTGCAGAAGATGAAGGAAACCGCCGAGAACTATCTGGGCGAGACCGTCACCCAGGCCGTGATCACCGTCCCCGCCTATTTCAATGACGCCCAGCGTCAGGCGACGAAGGACGCCGGCAAGATCGCCGGTCTGGAAGTGCTGCGCATCATCAACGAGCCGACGGCCGCCGCGCTGGCCTACGGGCTCGACAAGAAGGAATCGAAGACCATCGCCGTCTATGACCTCGGCGGCGGCACCTTCGACATCACGATCCTGGAAATCGACGACGGCCTGTTCGAGGTGAAATCGACCAACGGGGATACGTTCCTCGGCGGCGAGGATTTCGACATGCGGATCGTCAACTACCTCGCCGACGAATTCAAGAAAGAGCATGGCGTCGACCTGACCAAGGACAAGATGGCCCTGCAGCGTCTGAAAGAGGCGGCGGAGAAGGCCAAGATCGAACTGTCCTCGAGCCAGCAGACCGAGATCAACCAGCCCTTCATCAGCATGGACATGAAGTCCGGCACGCCGCTGCACATGGTGATGAAGCTGACCCGGGCCAAGCTGGAAAGCCTGGTGGCGGACCTGATCAAGAAGTCGCTGAAACCCTGCGAGGCCGCGCTGAAGGATGCGGGCGTCTCGAAGGGCGACATCGACGAGGTCGTGCTGGTCGGCGGGATGACCCGGATGCCGAAGGTCATCGAGGAAGTGACGAACTTCTTCGGCAAGGAACCGCACAAGGGCGTCAACCCCGACGAGGTCGTGGCGCTCGGCGCGGCGATCCAGGCGGGCGTGCTGCAGGGCGACGTCAAGGACGTGGTGCTGCTGGACGTGACGCCCCTCAGCCTCGGGATCGAGACGCTGGGCGGGGTCTTCACCCGGCTGATCGACCGCAACACCACGATCCCGACCAAGAAGTCGCAGATCTTCTCGACGGCGGAGGACAACCAGAACGCCGTGACGATCCGCGTCTTCCAGGGCGAACGCGAGATGGCGGCGGACAACAAGCTGCTCGGCCAGTTCAACCTCGAGGACATTCCGCCGGCGCCGCGCGGGATGCCGCAGATCGAGGTGACCTTCGACATCGACGCGAACGGCATCGTGTCGGTCAGCGCCAAGGACAAGGGCACCGGCAAGTCGCAGAACATCACGATCCAGGCGTCGGGCGGTCTGTCCGATGACGAGATCGACCGGATGGTCCGCGATGCCGAGGCCAATGCCGAGGCCGACAAGTCCCGCCGCGAACTGGTCGAGACGAAGAACCAGGCCGAAAGCCTTGTCCATTCGACCCGCAAGTCGCTGGAAGAGCATGGCGACAAGGTGGACGGCTCGACCGTCGAGGCGATCGAGCTGGCCGTCGGCGCGCTGGAAGAGGCGCTGAAGACCGACGACGTGGGCAAGATCCGCGGCGGCATCCAGAACCTGACCGATGCGGCGATGAAGCTGGGCGAGGCGATCTACAAGGCGCAGGCCGCCGAATCCGGCAAGGACCGCGACGAGGACGAGGTCCGCTCGGCCGATGACGACATCGTCGATGCCGACTTCGAGGATCTGGGCGAGGACAAGCGTCGCTGATCGCGCGGCGAGGAACAGGCATGACCGGTCCGCGCCCGCGGGCCGGTCATGCGCGTTCCGGATAGGGGTGCAAGATGGCTAAGAGGGATTTTTACGAAGTGCTGGGCCTGTCCCGTGGCGCTTCGCCCGACGAGATCAAGAAGGCCTACCGGCAGAAGGCCAAGGAACTCCATCCCGACCGCAACCAGGACAATCCCGAGGCGGAGTCGCGGTTCAAGGAGGTGAACGAGGCCTATGATGTCCTGAAGGACGACACCCGCAAGGCCGCCTATGACCGCTTCGGCCATGCCGCCTTCGACGGCGGAATGGGCGGGCCGCGGGGCGGCGGGCCGGGGGCTGGCGGGCAGGGCGATTTCGCCAGCGCCTTCTCGGACGTGTTCGAGGATCTGTTCGGCGATTTCATGGGCGGGCGCGGCGGCGCCCCGGGCGGCCGGCAGCGGGCGCAGCGCGGGTCGGACCTGCGCTACAACATGCGCGTCACGCTGGAAGAGGCCTTCCTCGGGTCGCAGAAGACCATCTCGGTGCCGACCTCGGTCGCCTGCGGCGCCTGTTCCGGCACCGGGGCCGAGGGCGGAGCCGAACCCACCGTCTGCCCCACCTGTTCGGGCATGGGCAAGGTCCGGGCGCAGCAGGGCTTTTTCACCGTCGAACGCACCTGCCCCACCTGCGGCGGCCTCGGCCAGACGATCAAGAACCCCTGCAAGGTCTGCCACGGCGCCGGTCGGGTCGAAAAGGAACGGCAGCTGTCCGTCAACATCCCGCCCGGGGTGGAAACCGGCACCCGCATCCGTCTGGCCGGCGAGGGCGAGGCGGGCCTGCGCGGCGGTCCGTCGGGCGACCTCTACATCTTCCTCGAGGTGCGGGAGCATCCGCTGTTCCAGCGCGAGGGCGTGAACCTCTACTGCCGGGTGCCGGTCGGGATTACCACCGCCGCGCTCGGCGGCGAGGTCGAGGTGCCGACGATCGACGGCGGCCGCAGCCGGGTGAAGATCCCCGCCGGCAGCCAGACCGGCCGGCAGATGCGGCTGCGCGGCAAGGGGATGCCGGCCCTGCGCGGCGGCGGCAGCGGCGACATGCTGATCGAGCTGGCGGTCGAAACGCCGGTCAACCTGACCAGCCGGCAGAAGGACCTGCTGCGCGAATTCGAGAAGCTGTCCGAGGACAACAACCCGGAAAGCAACAGCTTCTTCTCGAAGGTGAAGACCTTCTGGGACGGCATGAAGGGGTGAAACCGGAATGCGCGGACTTCCAGTGGAAGTCCGTCCGGTTTCACGGGCACGGCCCTGTCCGTGCCCCGGATTGACCGGATAGGGAGACGCTCCGGTGGAGCGTTTCCCCGCCGAACGCGCGAAGCCACGCCGAAGGCTGGAGGAAAGTCTGACACGGCCGGTCAAGGGCCACGGCCCGCGTTAACCTTCCCGAAACTCTCGCCGGGCAGTCTGGCGCCATGTCCCGCCCGTCCGCCCTGCACGATTTCCAGACGATGTTCGACCTCGACCCGGACGAGGCCGTGGCGGCGCCGCTGCCGGACCGTCTGCCCAGCTATATCCGCGATCATCGCCGCCGGTTGCGACAGCGGCTGATGGAGGGCGGCGCTGCGGCGGTGCCCGATTACGAACTGCTGGAACTGGTGCTGTTCCTCGCCATCCCCCGGCAGGACGTGAAGCCGCTCGCCCGCCGCCTGCTGGACCGCTTCGGCGACGTCAATGCCGTCGTCACCGCCCCGCCCGCCCGCCTGAGCGAGGTGCAGGGCGCGGGCGAGGCCGTGGTGCAGACCCTGAAGGTGGTGGAGGCGGTAGCGCAGCGAATGGCCCGCGCCCGCGTGCTGAACCGGCATGTGCTGTCCTCCTGGGCGGCGCTGATCGACTATTGCCACACGGCGATGGCGCATCGGGACACCGAACAGGTGCGCGTGCTGTATCTCGACCGCAAGAACATGCTGATCGCGGACGAGGCGCAGGCGCAGGGCACGGTGGACCATGTGCCGATCTACCCGCGCGAGGTGATCCGCCGGGCGCTGGAACTGAACGCCTCGGCGCTGATCCTCGTGCACAACCATCCCAGCGGCGATCCCAGCCCCTCGCCGCAGGATATCGAGATGACCGAACGCATCCGCGACGCGGGGGCGGTGATGGGCATTACGCTGCACGATCACCTGATCATCGGCCGCAGCCGCGAGATCAGTTTTCGTTCCGAAGGTTACCTCTAAGGGTCCGGCCGCCGTGCAGCATTCCGAGTCCTGCATTACGGGCGCCGGGCGGAACCGGTTCAAAATCCATGCGTTCACGTTCGAGTCAACGGCAGGCCCAGCGCCTGTCGTCATCAGTCGTGGAGGCCGGGGATGCGGGATGACGAGACGACGACGCGGATTACCGATGATGTCGTCGCGCTGATTCCGGCCCTGCGCGCCTTTGCCTGGACACTGACGCGCGACCCGATCGAGATGGACGATCTGGTGCAGGAAACCCTGCTGAAGGCGCTGTCGAACCTCGACAAGTTCGAACCCGGCACCCGCCTGCGCGCCTGGCTGTTCACCATCATGCGCAACGCCTTCTATTCACGCGCCAAGCGGTCGCGGCGGGAAGCGCCGGGCGTCATCGACGCCGCCTCGATCCCGCAGCCGGTGGCGCCGACGCAGGAATGGACGCTGCGCGGCAAGGAGCTGATGGAGGTCGTGGGCCGGCTGCCGGAACATTACCGGGAAATGCTGATCCTCGTGGTGATGCTGGGCGAAAGCTATGAATCCGCGGCCGCGATCTGCGGTGTGGCGGTCGGCACGGTGAAAAGCCGCGTCAACCGCGCCCGGCAGATGGTGATGGCCGATCTGGGCGACCAGCAGGTCTAGCGGTCGCCCGCCAGCGCCAGTTGTGCGGCCCCGGCGGCCGGCAGGCCCGGCAGCGGCAGCAACACGAACTCGCCCGCATCCGCGACCATATCGCCGCACTCCGGCATCGCGAGCGCGATCTGCTGCATCGTGCCGTCGCGCAGCAGATCCGCCCGGATCTCGCGCCCGCAGCTGGCGGCAGTGACCGCGGCGACCAGTTCCAGCCCGATCACGCCGGCATCCGCCGCGGCGGTGAAGACTTGTGCCAGCGCCGGCATGGGAGCCGAGGAATCGCCAAGCCGCATCAGCCGGCCGATGGCATCGACGGGCCGGCTTGCCGAGACATGGCCGGGCTGCCCCGGCACCGCCCCGGCGACATGCGCGCCCAGTTCCAGCGGCAGGTCGCCCTGCCAGGCCAGCGTCACCCGGCGGGTGGTGGTGAAATCCGGCACCGCGACACGGGCCAGCAGTTCGTCGCCCTCGACAAAGCGCACCGACAGCGCCACGTCGGGCGTCAGGGCCGGCAGCTCCCCCTGCCACAGCCCCTCGGCCGACAGCACCTGGGTGACGCGCAGGCCCGGCTGCGTCAGCTCGATCCGCGCGCCGGGGCGGCAGCGGTCGCTGACCCTCAGCGCGATCAGCGCCCCGGGAACCGCCGCGACATCGAGACCGGGGGTGCAGGCGGCGGCGCTGTCCGGCAGGGCGGGCAGCGGCGGATCGTCGGGCAGGAAGTGCAGCGGCGGCAAGGCCAGCGTCCCGGGGGCGAGGTCCGGCTCGGCCATCCCGGCGACGAGGGTCGCCGCGACGGGGACGATGGAGGTGGGGGTGATCGCCGCAACCTCGACCTGCTGGCCCTTTTGCGACCGCTGCTGCACCAGATGCCCGCTCGCCGCCGCCGTGATGACGGCTGCCGCCAGCGCAAGACCGTTCAGTCGTGTTACAGCCATGACAAACGCACCGATTCCCCGTCTTGAGGAAATCGTTAACGTTTGAACATGGCGAAGACGGGGCGCAAACGGGGCATTCGCCCCGATGCGGCCCCTTTGTCACCCCTAGGGAAACGGAACTGTCGCAAACGGCGCCGGGCGCCGCCCGGCGGGGGGTCTCAGCCCAGCTTGCCGTGGCAGTGCTTGAACTTCAGGCCCGATCCGCAGGGGCAGGGATCGTTGCGCGACGGGTTGCCCCAGGTCGCGGGATCCGCCGCGTCGAAGCCCGGCCGGGCCGCGGGCGCCGGCGGCAGCGGCGCCCTCAGCGCCTCAAGCGTGTCCGCAGCCGCCGGCTCGGCGGCAGGCTGGGCCGGGCGGGACGGCGCGGCCGGGGCGGGTGCGGGCTCCGCAGGCGCCGGTTCCGCCGCTGCGGGTTCGGCAGGCGCCTCGGCCGCATCGGCCTTGGCCGCGACCGGGGCACGCCCGCCCTGCTGCGCCATGTACTGGCGCAGCATCGCCTGCTGCTCTTCCTCGGTCAGCGGCCGGATCTGGCCCAGCTTCTGCGTCACGTCGCTGCGCAGCCCGTCCAGCAGCGTCTCGAACAGCTGGAACGCCTCGGTCTTGTATTCCGACAGCGGGTCGCGCTGCGCATAGCCCCGGAAGCCCACGACCGACCGCAGATGTTCCAGCGTCACCAGATGTTCGCGCCAGCGGGTGTCGATGGTCTGCAGCAGGATCTGCTTCTCGATGTTGCGCATCGTTTCGGGGCCAAAGCGTTCGGCCTTGTCGGCCATGAAACGGTCCGTCTCGGCAGCGATGCGCTCGCGCATCGTTTCCTGATCGACGCCATCCTCGGCGGCCCATTCGGCCAGCGGCATGTCCAGCGCCAGCTTCTGCCGGCAGGCCTCGGTCAGGCCCTCGGTATCCCACTGGTCGGAATAGCTGCGCGCCGGCATGTGCCCGTCCACCAGATCGTCGATCACCTGATGACGCATGTCGCGCACGATGTCCGACAGATCCTCGGCTTCCATGATCTCGCGGCGCTGGCTGAAGATCGCCTTGCGCTGGTCGTTCATCACGTCGTCGAATTTCAGCAGCTGCTTGCGGATGTCGAAGTTGCGGCCCTCGACCTTGGCCTGCGCGCGTTCCAGCGACTTGTTCACCCAAGGATGGATGATCGCCTCGCCTTCCTTCATCCCCAGCGTCGACAGCACCTTTTCCAGCCGGTCCGACCCGAAGATCCGCATCAGGTCGTCTTCCAGCGACAGGAAGAAGGACGACCGGCCCGGGTCGCCCTGACGGCCCGACCGGCCGCGCAGCTGGTTGTCGATGCGGCGGCTTTCATGCCGCTCGGTGGCGAGGACATAGAGCCCGCCCGCGTCCAGCACCTGCTGCTTTTCGGCGGAATGTTCCGCCTCGATCCGGGCGCGCAGCTCGTCGGGATGCGTCTCGGGATCGGCGGCAAGCGCCTCCATCACCTTCATCTCGACATTGCCGCCCAGCTGGATGTCGGTGCCGCGGCCCGCCATGTTGGTGGCGATAGTCACCGCGCCCAGCTTGCCGGCATCGGCGACGATCTTGGCTTCCTGTTCGTGCTGGCGGGCGTTCAGCACGTTATGCGGGATGCCCTCTTTGGACAGCATGGCCGACAGCATCTCGGACTTCTCGATCGAGGTGGTGCCGACCAGCAGGGGCTGGCCCTTGGCATTCGCCTCCTTGATGGCGCGGACGATGGCCTCGTATTTCTCGCGCGCGGTGCGATAGACCTGATCGTGTTCGTCCACCCGGGCGATAGGCCGGTTCGTCGGCACCTCGACCACGCCCAGCTTGTAGATTTCCATGAACTCCTCGGCCTCGGTGGCCGCGGTGCCGGTCATCCCGGCCAGTTTTTCGTAAAGCCGGAAGTAGTTCTGGAAGGTGACGCTGGCCAGCGTCACGTTTTCCGGCTGGATGGTCACGCCTTCCTTGGCCTCGATGGCCTGATGCAGCCCGTCGGACAGGCGGCGGCCCTTCATCATCCGGCCGGTGAATTCGTCGATCAGCACCACCTCGCCGTCGCGGACGATATAGTGCTGGTCCTTCTGGAACAGCTTGTGCGCCCGCAGGGCCTGCGTGACGTGGTGGACGATGGTCGTGGATTCCGGGTCGTACAGCGTCTGCCCCTCGGGCAGGACACCGGCCTCGTGCAGCCGCTGTTCGAGGTATTCGTTGCCTTCCTCGGTATAGGTGGCGTTGCGGGCCTTTTCGTCCAGCGTGAAGTGCTCGTCCGTCAGCTCGGGGATATAGGCGTCCAGCGTGCGATACAGCTCCGACCGGTCCTGCGAGGGGCCCGAGATGATCAGCGGCGTCCGCGCCTCGTCCACGAGGATCGAGTCCACCTCGTCGACGATGGCGAAGAAATGCCCGCGCTGCGCCATCTCCTCGACCGAGGTCTTCATGTTGTCGCGCAGATAGTCGAAGCCCAGCTCGTTGTTCGTGGCATAGGTCACGTCGGCGCGATAGGCGGCGCGCTTTTCCGCCTCGGGCTGGAAGGGATAGACGACGCCGGTGGTCAGGCCGAGCGCCGCATAGACCTTGCTCATCCATTCCGCGTCGCGCTTCGCCAGGTAGTCGTTGACGGTGACGACATGCACGCCCTTGCCCGCCAGCGCGTTCAGATAGACGGGGAAGGTCGCCATCAGTGTCTTGCCCTCGCCAGTCTTCATCTCGGCGATATTGCCCTGATGCAGGAAGATGCCCGCCATCAGCTGCACGTCGAAGGCCCGCAGGCCGAGCGCCCGGCGCGCGCCCTCGCGGCAATTGGCAAAGGCCTCGGGCAGCAGGCTGTCGAGGCTTTCGCCCTTGGCGACGCGGTCGCGGAACTCGGCGGTCTTGGCGATCAGCCCCTCGTCGGACAGGGCCTGAAAGTCCGGCTCCAGGGCGTTGATCTTGCCGATCAGCGGGCGGACGGACTTGACCAGCCGGTCGTTCGGGGTGCCGAAGACCTTCCGCGCGAGACTTCCGATGCCCAGCATGTGTTCTCCGCCCGGGTTCGAGTGACAGGATCGTGTGGGATGCGGCCTTGCCCGCCTGCGGCGCCTTGCCTAGTAAGGCGGCTAACGATGGGCGGATCGGCCTCCACAGGACCAGTCGCGATGTAAGGGGCTGCCGTCAGAGTGTCAACGCCGCGGGAAACCGCGGCCTATCGCGGAGCTTCCTCTATGACCCTTGCCCGACTCCTCGGCACCACGGCGATCCTGCTGTCGGTCGCGGCCGCGCTGCCCGCCGCCGCGCAGGATGCCGCCCCCGCCCCGGCACCCGAGACCGCGGCGCCCGAGACGGCGGCGCCGGGAACTGCGGCACCCGGGACGGCATCCGAGGCTCCGGCGACGGCCGGGACCGAAACGGCGGCCGACCCCGACGCCCCGGCCCCCACGGCGGATACGGTCGTGGCCACGGTCAACGGCCGCGACATCACGCTGGGCCACATGATCGCCCTGCGCGCCACCCTGCCGGCGGAATACCTCGCCCTGCCGGACGACATCCTGTTCCAGGGCATCCTCGACCAGCTGGTGCAGCAGACCGCGCTGGCCGAGGCCGGCGAGGCCGGGCTGACCCGCCGTGACGAGCTGATCCTTGAAACGCAACGGCTGGGCTATCTGGCGGGCGTGGCGCTGGACGACGTGGCGGTGGACGCGGTGACGGACGAGGCGCTGCAGGCGGCCTATGACGCGGCCTATGCCAATGCCGAACCGCAGACGGAATACAACGCCTCGCATATCCTGGTGGAAACCGAGGAAGAGGCGCAGACCGTGAAGACCGAGATCGAGGGCGGCAAGGATTTCGCCGCCGTCGCCGCCGAACATTCGACCGGCCCCTCGGGCCCGAATGGCGGCGAACTCGGCTGGTTCGGGCTGGGGATGATGGTCGAGCCCTTCGAGACCGCCGTGGTGGCGCTGGAGCCGGGCGAGCTGTCCGACCCGGTGCAGACGCAGTTCGGCTGGCACATCATCCGCCTGAACGAGACCCGCCAGTCCGAGGCGCCGCCGCTGGATCAGGTGCGCGACGAACTGGCCGCGCAGATCCAGCAGCAGGCCGTCGCCGACCGCATCACCGAGGTCACCGCCTCGGCCAGCGTCGAACGGATGGTTGACGGGATCGACCCGGCAGTGCTGAAAGACGACACGATCCTTGCCGAGTGACGGCAAGGCAGCCTGAACGGGGAACGGCGCGGATGGCGAAGGACAAGGACGGCAAGGCGAAGGACAAGGTCCGGAAGCTGAAGGCGAAGGTCGAGAAGCTGAAGTCGCAGCTGGCCCCGCCGGCCGCGGCCGAGGCCCCGGCGGCCCCGGCGAAGAAGAAGGCGCTGGCGGTGTCGCCGCTGGCCCCCGCCGCCTTCCCTGCCCTGCCGGTGATCGGCGGGGTGGAATTCGCCGCCGCCGCCGCCGGCGTCCGCTATGCCGGCCGCACCGACGTGATGCTGGTGCGCATCGCGCCGGGCGCGGCCATCGCCGGGGCGTTCACCCGGTCCTCCACCCGCGCCGCCTGCGTGCTCGACTGTCAGGCGAAGCTGGCGGGCCGCGTCGATGACACGGCCGGCGCGGCGATCATCGTCAACTCCGGCAATGCTAACGCCTTCACCGGCGCGGGCGGGCAAGAGGCGGTGGACCGGCTGACGGGCGCGGTCGCGGCGGCGCTGGACGTGCCGGCGTCGCGGGTCTTCTCCTCCTCCACCGGGGTGATCGGCGAGCCGCTGCCCTGGGAACGGATCGCCGCGCGCATCGACGAGCTGAAGGGCGCGCTGGACGATGCCGCGATCGAGGATGCGGCACGGGCGATCATGACCACCGACACCTTCCCCAAGGGCGCCGCAGCCGAGATCGAGGGCGAGGGCGGACCGATCCGCATCGCCGGCATCGCCAAGGGGTCGGGGATGATCGCGCCCGACATGGCGACGATGCTGGTCTATCTGTTCACCGATGCCCGGATCGACCGCAAGGCGCTGCAGAAGATGCTGTCGCGGCAGGTGGACACGACCTTCAACGCGATCACCGTGGACAGCGACACCTCGACCTCCGACGCGCTGATCCTCGCCGCGACCGGCACCTCGCCCGCCGCGCCGATCACCGACCTGCGCAGCAAGGTCGCCCGCGATTTCGAGGCGGCGCTGAAGGCGGTGATGACCGATCTGGCGCAGCAGGTGGTGCGCGACGGCGAAGGCGCCACGAAGTTCGTGGAAATCCGCGTGACCGGCGCCGCCGATGCCGCCGATGCGCGCCGCGTCGCCATGTCCATCGCCAATTCGCCGCTGGTCAAGACCGCCATCGCCGGGCAGGACGCCAACTGGGGCCGCATCGTCGCCGCCGTCGGCAAGTCCGGCGCGCAGGCCGACCGTGACCGGCTCGCCATCCGTTTCGGCGACATCCTTGTGGCAGAGAAGGGCTGGCGCGCGCCCGGCTACGACGAGGCCGAAACCTCGGCCTACATGAAGAACGACGCGCTGGTGATCGGGGTCGATCTGGGGCTGGGCCGCGGCCGCTTCACCGCCTGGACCTGCGACCTGACCCACGGCTATATCGACATCAACGCCGACTACCGGTCCTGACGCGATGAAGATCGTGCTGGTGGCGGCCGTCGCGCTGATCGACGCGGACGGCCGCGTGCTGCTGGCGCAGCGCCCCGAGGGCAAGGCGCTGGCGGGCCTGTGGGAATTTCCGGGCGGCAAGGTCGAGCCCGGCGAGACGCCCGAGGCCGCGCTGATCCGCGAGCTGCACGAGGAACTGGGGATCGAGACCTGGTCCTCCTGCCTCGCGCCCCTGACCTTCGCCAGCCACAGTTACGAGACGTTTCACCTGTTGATGCCGCTCTTCGCCTGCCGGCGCTGGCAGGGCACGGTGACAGGGCGCGAGGGGCAGGCGCTGGCCTGGGTGCGGGCGCGGGATCTGACGAACTACCCGATGCCGCCCGCCGACATTCCGCTGATCCCGATCCTGCGCGACTGGCTGTGACCCAGGGCGGCGCCTTCGCCGCAGCGCAGCGATCTTGCGGAGATATTAACGACAGCGCAATTTTCTGTCTTGTCGATGATGTCGAATTTGTGTCAGATTAAGACATGGGGTGGCGAGAAGCGGCGCGAAATTGATCAGCGTGCGAATCGCTTCAATAACTGGGGGTTGGGGCCATGATCAGGACTATCACCGTCGGCAGCTGCGTTTCCGTCCAGGGGACGTTCGAGGCACAGCTTGACAACGGCAAGATTCAGGTGCGCGTCGGGGAACGGCTTTATGTCGGGAACCCGGTGAACAGGAAGACCGACTGAGGGAGGAAGGTCGGTCTTCACCTCGGAAGGGGGGCTTCGCGGCCCCCCTTTGCCTTTTCCACCCGTTTCCGGGCCGGCAACGGCCATGCAAAAAGGGCGCCCACCGGGCGCCCTTCGTCATTTCCGGCAGGCCGGGTCAGGCCAGCTTGCGTTCGACCTCTTCGCGTTCGAAGATCTCGATCACGTCGCCCGGGCGGATGTCGTCATAGGCCTCGAAGGCCATGCCGCATTCCTGGCCGGACTGCACTTCCTTGACCTCGTCCTTGAAGCGCTTCAGCGTCTTCAGCGTGCCCTCGTGGATCACCACGTTGTCGCGCAGCAGGCGCACGCCCGCCGAACGGCGCGCGATGCCTTCGGTGACCAGACAGCCCGCGACCTTGCCGACGTTGGAGACCTTGAAGACCTCCTTGATCTCGGCATAGCCGATGAAGTTCTCGCGCACTTCCTTCTTCAGCAGGCCCGAGGCGGCATCGCGGATATCGTTCACCAGATCGTAGATGATCGAGTAATAGCGGATCTCGACACCCTTCTGGTTCGCCGCGGCCCGCGCCGGGGCGTTCGCCCGGACGTTGAAGCCGATGACCGGCGCGCCCGACGCCTCGGCAAGGCCGATATCGCTTTCGGTGATGGCGCCGACACCCGAATGCAGCACGCGCACGCGCACCTCGTCGTTGCCGATCTTCTCCATCGCCTGCACGATCGCCTCGGCCGAACCCTGAACGTCGGCCTTCACCAGGATCGGCAGTTCCGACACGTCCTTGTCGGCCTTGGCCCGCGCCATCAGCTGTTCCAGCGTGGTGGCGGCCCCGGCGGCGGCGCGCTTGTCCTTGGCGGCCTGTTCGCGATAGGCAGCGATCTCGCGCGCCTGCGCCTCGGTCTCGACGACGTTCAGCACGTCGCCCGCCTCGGGCGTACCGTTCAGGCCCAGCACCTCGACCGGCACCGAGGGACCGGCCTCGTCGACGCGGTCGCCCTTGTCGTTGATCAGGGCCCGCACCTTGCCCCACTGTTCGCCGACGACGAAGATGTCACCGCGCTTCAGCGTGCCGTGCTGCACCAGAACCGTCGCGACCGGACCCCGGCCCACATCCAGCTTGGCCTCGATCACCGCGCCCATGGCCGCGCGGTCCGGGTTGGCCTTCAGGTCGAGGATCTCGGACTGCAGCGCGATGTTTTCCAGCAGGTCGTCCAGGCCCTTGCCGGTCTTGGCCGACACCTCGACGTCCAGCACCTCGCCGCCCATCTGTTCGACGACGACCTCGTGCTGCAGCAGGTCGGTCCGCACCTTCTGCGCGTTGGCATCCGGCTTGTCGACCTTGTTGATCGCCACGATCATCGGCACGCCGGCGGCTTTGGCGTGGTTGATCGCCTCCACCGTCTGCGGCATCACCGCGTCGTCCGCCGCGACCACCAGCACCACGATATCCGTCACCTGCGCGCCACGGGCCCGCATCGAGGTGAAGGCCGCGTGGCCGGGCGTGTCGAGGAAGGTCAGCACCGAGCCGCGTTCCGTCGTCACCTGATAGGCGCCGATATGCTGGGTGATGCCGCCGGCTTCGCCCGACACGACGCTGGTCTTGCGGATCGCGTCCAGCAGCGAGGTCTTGCCGTGGTCGACATGGCCCATGATCGTGACGATCGGCGGGCGCGGCCGCAGGTCGGACGCGGCATCCTGCACCGTGTCGATCACCTGTTCCACGTCGGCATCCGACACGCGCACGGCGCGGTGGCCGAATTCCTCGATCACCAGTTCGGCGGTATCGGCGTCGATGGGCTGGTTCATCGAAACCATCATGCCCATCTTCATCAGCGCCTTGACCACGTCGGCGGCGCGTTCCTTCATCCGGTTCGCCAGTTCCTGCACCACGATGGTTTCAGGCAGCTGCACGTCGCGGACCTGCTTTTCGGCGCTGGCGCCATAGCCCATCGCCTTTTGCCGGGCCTTGTCCTGCTTGCGCTTCATCGCGGCCAGCGACCGGGTGCGGCCGCCCTCGCTGTTCAGCGCCTCGTTCAGGCTCAGCTTGCCCGAGCGGCGGTTGTCGTCGCCCTTGCCCTTGCCGCGGCTGTCCCGGTCCTGCGCCTCGCGCTCGCGGTCCGTCTTGCGCGGGCCGGCGGCGGCGACGCCCTTGGTCGCGGCGCGCGCCTCGGCGGCCTGCGCGGCAGCCGGATCCACCGCCGCCGGACGGGCCGGGGCGGGCTTGCGCACCTCTTCCTTCTTCTGGGCGCGGATCTCGGCCTCGCGCAGCTTGCGGGCCTCTTCCTCGGCCTTCAGGCGCAGGGCTTCCTGATGCTCGCGCTCGTCGCGCTCTTTCTGCTCGATCTCGCGGCGGCGCTCTTCGCGCTCGCGCTCGCGCTCGGCCTCGTCGGCGGCGCGCTGCGCGGCCTCCTCGACCTCGCGGGCCTTGGCCGCGCGCAGCGCCGCAAGACGGCGTTCCATCTCGGCGTCGGAAATCCCGGCAGGCCGGCGCGAGGGGTCGCCCGAACCGCCGGACCCCGCCGGCTTGCCGGACGGGGTGCCGGGCTTCGGCACCACCACGCGCTTGCGCTTGGTCTCGACCTGAACGGTCTTGGTCCGGCCGTGGCTGAAGCTCTGCTTCACCTGACCGGGACGCCCGCCGCCGAGCCCAAGGGGTTTTTTGCCGTCCGTATCGCTCATTCCGATTTCGTATCCTTCCCGGCGGACTCGCCGCCGTCCTGCTGTCCGTCAGCGGTCTGCGCCAAGCGCAACCCGGACAGCTTTGCCGCTTCCTCTACAACACGCGATGCGAGTCCGCCAGCCGCAAGCGCGCCGTGTATCGCATAGTCCCGACCGAATGCCAAACCCAATTCCCCGGCGGTCAGACAGCCGAAATATCGTCCTCCGGGCGGGGTCCAGAGCTTGGCCTTGCCGCGCTCCGATCCGTCCGAAGCCTGAAGCAGCACCCGCGCCCGTCCCTGGGCCAGCCACTCCTTCACCTTCTCGAATCCGGTGACCGCCTCGCCCGCCTTGCGGGCCAGCGACACCAGATGCACCACCCGGTCGACCAGCAGCGCCTCGACGCGGTCGGCCAGATCGGGCGGCACCGTCACCGGCGCCTTCGCGGCGCGCGAGAACAGTCCCTTCTTCGCCGCGCGGTCCAGCGCGGCGCGGTCGGCCGAAACCCAGATGCCCCGGCCGGGCAGCTTTTCCGCCAGATCGGGCACCACCACCGCGTCGGGGCCGACGACGAAGCGGATCAGCCCCGTCTTCGGCTGCGCCTCGCCCGTGGCGATGCACTTCCGTTCCGGCCCGTCCGTTTCGTCCCTGCGGCCCCCGCGCGTCATGCCCGCTGCGTCCCGAGGCCGGTCAGGCCTCGTCCTCCTCGGTTTCGGTCGCGTCCTCCTCGACGCCGGACAGTTCCGCCGGATCGACCCAGCCCAGCTGGATGCGGGCGGTCATCACCAGGTTCTGCGCCTCTTCGAGGCTGACGTCGAACTTCTCGAGGATGCCGTCGTCCTTGACGCGCTCGCCATTGACCGTCGTCCAGCCGCCGGCCAGTTCCCAGTCGGCGCAGGTGGCGAAATCTTCCAGCGTCTTCACGCCATCCTTCGCCAGCGCCTCCACCATCTGGGGAGTGAGGCCCTCGAATTCAATAAGGCTGTCCTCGACTCCCAGCTCGCGGGCCGCTTCCAGCGCCTTGCGGTTCTGTTCCTCGATCCGGTCGCGGGCGCGGGCCTGCAATTCCTCGGCCGTGCCCTCGTCCACCCCGTCGATCACCAGCAGCTCGTCGAGATCGACATAGGCGACCTCTTCCAGATTGGTGAAGCCTTCCGCCACCAGAAGCTGGGCGAAAGTCTCGTCCAGATCCAGCGCATCCATGAACATCTGCGTGCGTTCGGTGAATTCGGCCTGACGGCGTTCGCTTTCCTGCGCCTCGGTCATGATGTCGATGTCGAGCCCGGTCAGCTGGCTGGCCAGCCGCACGTTCTGGCCGCGCCGGCCGATGGCGAGGCTCAGCTGTTCGTCGGGCACCACGACCTCGATCTTGCCGGCTTCCTCGTCGATGACGACCTTCGACACCTCGGCGGGCTGCAGCGCGTTCACGAGGAAGGTGGCCTGATCCTCGTTCCACGGAATGATGTCGATCTTCTCGCCCTGCAACTCGTTCACCACCGCCTGCACGCGGCTGCCCCGCATGCCGACGCAGGCGCCGACCGGGTCGATGGAGTTGTCATAGCTGATCACGGCGATCTTCGCCCGGCTGCCCGGATCGCGGGCCACGGCCTTGATCTCGATGACGCCGTCGTAGATTTCCGGCACTTCCATCTTGAACAGCTCGGCCATGAACTGCGGGTCGGTCCGGCTGAGGAAGACCTGCGGGCCCCGCGCCTCGCGCCGCACGTCCTTGATATAGGCGCGGATGCGGTCGTTGGGGCGATAGCTTTCGCGGCCGATCTTCTCGTTCCGGCGCAGGATTGCCTCGCCCCGGCCGATATCGACGATGATGTTGCCGTATTCCTCGCGCTTGACCATGCCGTTGATGATCGAGCCCTTGCGGTCCTTGAACTCGTCGAACTGGCGGTCGCGCTCGGCCTCGCGCACCTTCTGAAGGATCACCTGCTTGGCCGACTGCGCGGCGATGCGGCCCAGATCGACGGGGGGCACCTCGTCCACGATCTCGTCGCCGATCTGCGGGTCGGCCAGATACTGCTTGGCCTGCTTGGCGGTCAGCTGGGCGTGATAGTTCTCGACCGCCTCGTCCTCGACCACAGTGCGCACCCGGGTGAAGGTGGCGCGGCCGGTCTTGCGGTCGATCGACACGCGGATGTCCATCTCGGCGCCGTAACGCGACTTCGCGGCGCGGGCGAGGCTTTCCTCCATCGCCTGGATCACCAGTTCCGGGTCGATCATCTTCTCGCGCGCGACGGCCTCGGCCGTCTGGAGAAGTTCAAGCTGGTTGGCAGAGGTAATCGCCATCTGTCGTCACTCCCGGTCTGGGGTTCTTGGTCTTAGTGTTTCACCGCGGGGGCGTCGTCATCCTCGGCGCCTTCCGTATCGTCCGTCTCGTCAATCTCGTCGAACTGGCTTTCGTCGATGATCCCGGCATCCTTGCGCTGGCGCAGCATCTCGGCGATCAGCTCGTCGGTCAGCACCAGCTTGGCATCGGCCAGCCAGTCGAATTCCAGCCCGATCACCACCGACTCGCCGCCGTTCTCGATCTCGATCAGCACCTCGTCGCCCTCGGTGCCGCGCAGCATGCCCTTGAACCGCTTGCGCCCGTCGATCTGCTCGGTCGTCTCCAGCCGCACCTCGTAATCGGCCCAGGCGTCGAAATCCTTCAGCCGGGTCAGCGGCCGGTCGATGCCCGGCGAGGAAACTTCTAGGTTGTAGTTGTCCTCGATCGGGTCCTCGACATCGAGGACGGCCGACACGGCGGTGGAAATCTTCGCGCAATCCTCGACGTCGATCCCGCCCTCGGGCCGGTCCGCCATGATCTGCAGTGTCTTGGTCTGCCCGCCCATCAGCCGGATGCGCACCAGTTCGAACCCCAGCCCCTCGATGGCGGGCTGCACGATCTCGGCCAGGCGACGGTCGATCGCGGTCTTGGCGATAAGGTCGGTCATTCCGGTGCCTCAAAACGAAAAACGGGCCGAAGCGGCCCGCACATCTTCCGGTTGGGCTGCGAGTTTGGACCCCGCAGCGCCGCTGTTGACGCGGATATAGGCAAAGGCCGCAGAGTCTGCAAGCGGAGTCTTCGGCGGCCCCGCGGCCGGGGCCGGCCGGGTCAGACCTTCGGATTGAAGCGCCAGATCCACAGGTTCAGCGCGGCCGCCACCGCCAGCCAGGCGAGGTAGGGCAGGATCATCAGCCCCGCCAGCGTGTCGAGCGTCCAGAAGGTGACCAGCGTGCCCACCACCGCCACCAGCAGCGCCCCCATCACCAGCAGCCCCGTCAGCATCCGGTGCAGGCCGAAAAACACCGGCGTCCACAGCGTGTTCAGCGCGATCTGCATCGCCCAGAAGGCCAGCGCCTGGCCGTTGCCGGGCAGCACGGCGACCCGGGCCGCGGCCCAGGCCATCAGCAGGTACAGCACCGTCCACACCACCGGGAAGGCCCAGTTCGGCGGTGTCCAGGAGGGCTTGCGCAGGCCATCGTACCAGGGGCCCGGCTTGAACAGGAACCCGGTGGCGCCGGCAGCGACGCAGGCGGCAAGGAAAGTCAGGAACAGGGGCAGGGTCGTCATCGCGCTCTCCGGCGGTTCAGCGCGCGGGGCCGTCGCGCAGGGCATTCATCACCCGGACAAGTTCGGCGCTGATCCCCGGTTCCGACAGCGCGTGGCCCGCGACCGGGATCAGCCGCAGATCGGCCCGCGTCCAGCCCTGCGCCAGCCGCCAGGCGGAAACCGGCGGGCAGATCATGTCATAGCGCCCCTGCACGATGGTGGCGGGCACATGGTCGATCAAGTGGCGGTCCTTCAGGATCTGCCCGTCCTCGCGCAGGAAGGCGTCATGGTGGAAATAATGGTTCTCCAGCCGGGCGAAGGCACGGGCATAGTCCGGCGCCGCCTCGCCCAGCGGCAGGTCATGGTCGACCGAGGCCAGTGCATTTTCCCAATGCGCCCAGATCCGGCCATGCCGCGCCTCGGTCGCGTAGTCGCCGCTGAACAGCCGCCGGTGATAGGCGCCGATCAGGTCGCCGCGTTCCGCCTCGGGGATCGGCTGGCAGAACCCCGCCCAGAGATCGGGCCAGAACTTCCCCGCCCCGCCGCCATAGAACCAGTCGAGCTCTGCCCGGGTGGCGAGGAACACCCCGCGCAGCACCAGATGCGCCACGCGGTCGGGATGCGCCTGCGCATAGATCAGCCCCAGCGTCGCGCCCCAGCTGCCGCCGAAGACGATCCAGCGGTCGATGCCAAGCGCCTTGCGGATGCGCTCGATATCCGCGACCAGATGCCATGTCGTGTTCGCCTCGACGCTGGCATGGGGCCGCGACCGGCCGCAGCCGCGCTGGTCGAACAGCACGATGCGATAGACCGACGGGTCGAAATAGCGCCGCATCGCCGGCGAACAACCGCCGCCCGGCCCGCCATGCAGGATGACGACCGGCAGCCCGTTCGGATGGCCGCATTGTTCGACATACAGGCGATGCCCCTCGCCCACGTCCAGCAGCCGCTGGTCGTAGGGATCGCACGGGGGATAGAGCAAGGCGCCGGGCGCGCGCTTTTGACCTGCGGTTCTGTCCATGATCGGACTATATAACGCAAAATATTCGCCCGCCACCGGGCGTTGCACCCGGAAGGAGTTGCCGCCATGACAGCAGAGACCGCCAGCGCCGCGACCGGCTCCATCGACCCGGCCGAGGTCGCGAAATTCGAGGCGATGGCCGCCGAATGGTGGGACCCCGAGGGCAAGTTCAAGCCGCTGCACCTGATGAACCCCTGCCGGCTGGACTATATCACCCGGCAGATCGCGGCCCAGTTCGACCGCGACCTGACCGCGCCCCTGCCCTTCGCCGGGCTGCGGATCCTCGACATCGGCTGCGGCGGCGGGCTGCTGTCGGAACCGATGGCGCGGCTGGGGGCCGCGGTGACAGGTGCCGACGCTGCCGCGCGCAACATTCCGGTGGCGCGGCTGCATGCCGAACAGTCGGGGCTGGCCATCGACTATCGCCATACCACGGCCGAGGCGCTGGCCGGGGCGGGCGAGGCCTATGACGTGGTGCTGAACATGGAAGTGGTGGAACATGTGGCGGACCCGCCCGCCTTCCTGCGCACCTGCCACGACCTGTTGCGCCCCGGCGGGCTGATGATCTGCTCGACCCTCAACCGCAACGCCAAGTCCTTCATGATGGCGATCGTCGGCGCGGAATGGGTGATGCGCTGGCTGCCGAAGGGCACCCATGACTGGGCGAAGTTCATCACCCCGGACGAGCTGTTCGCGATGATCCGCGCCGCCGGACTGGACCCGGCGGACCGCAGGGGAATGGTTTTCAATCCGATCGCGTGGAGCTGGTCCCTGTCCGACCGCGACCTGAGCGTGAACTACGTCACCGCCAGCGTCCGCCGCTGATCATCGCCGGCGGACGGGCGGCTCCTCGGTCGGACGCTCGACCTGTTTCGCCGGGTTCTGCACGTCGAACTCCTCGGGCCGGTGCTTCGAGCCCTCGTGATCGTCCTGGTCGTTGCGCCGGTCGGGCGGATCGGCCTTGTCGCGCGACTTGGGTGAATTGGGCATGGTGGCTCTCCTTTTAGACAGGAAACACCCACCGCCGCGGATTGTTCATCCGCCGCTGACGTCCAGCCGCGCGCGCAATTCGCGCAGCACCGGCAGCGCGGCACGCACCTTGTCGGCGCCGATGGCCTTCACCACCTCGGCGATGACCGGGGTCAGTGCCGCCAGCGCCGCGTCCCGCGCCGCACGCCCCGCCGGGCTGATCGACACGAACTTGCGTCGCGCGTCGTCCCAGTCGGGGCGGATATGGACATGACCCGCCCATTCCAGCTTGGACAGGGTGTTGGTCATCGCGCCCCGGGTGACGTGGAAGGTCTGCGCCAGTTGCGCCGGGGTGCGTTCCTCGGCCGAGCGAGCCAGATGGTTCAGCACCGAGAAATGCGAGATCTCCATGCCTTTCGGCAGCGCCTTCGACACGACGCCGCGGGCCAGCTGGTCAGCCATGAACACTTCGGCGAACAGCGCCGCGGCAAGGGATTCGACGCCATCGCTCATCAGGGATTGTCGAAGGGCCGGTCGTGGGACAGCGACGGAACCCGCGCCCGCGCCCGGTCTACCTGCGCAAGGTCGATGACCGCCTCGACGATGCCGGGGGCGGCGCCGCCATCGGCGACCACCTCGCCCCAGGGCGCGACGACCAGGCTGTGGCCATGGGTGCGGCGCGGGCGTCCGCCGTGGTCGGCATGGCTGCCGCATTGCGCGGGCGCCAGCACCCAGCACCCCGTCTCGATCGCGCGGGCGCGCAGCAGCACCTCCCAATGCGCGGCGCCGGTGGTGTCGTTGAAGGCGGCGGGCACAGTCAGCACCTGCGCCCCCGCCTGCGCCAGCCGGCGATACAGATGCGGGAAGCGCACGTCGTAGCAGACGGTCATCCCGATCCGTGCGAAGGGCGTTTCCGCCAGCACGGCGTGATCGCCGGGGCAGTAGCCGGCGGATTCGCGATATTGCTCGGTCTCGGACACCGTCACGTCGAACATGTGGATCTTGTCGTAGCGCGCCACCACGCTGCCATCCGGGCCGATCAGGAAGCTGCGATTGGCAAAGCGGCCATCCGCGTCGCCGGTCTTCAGCGCCAGCGAGCCGATCAGCAGCCAGATGCCGGCCTGCGCCGCCTCGGCCCGCAGCGCGGGCAGCGTCTCGTCCTCCTCCTCGGTGCGCAGCACCGCCTGCTGATGGGTCCGGTCCGACGAAATGCAGTTCGTCACCTCGGGCGTCAGCACGAAGTCGACGCTGCGCGCTGCCGCCTCGCGCAGCATCCGGCGCACCATGTCGAGGTTTTCGGCGGGCTGGTCGGTCGAGGTGATCTGCAGCAGCGCGACGCGCATCGCCTCACCCCTTCAGCAGCGGGTCGAGCCGGCCGGCATGGTCCAGCGCGTGCAGGTCATCGGACCCGCCGACATGCTGGCCGCCGATGAAGATCTGCGGCACGGTGCGCCGCCCGCCGGCCCGCTCCATCATTGTCTCGCGCAGCGCAAAATCGCGGCTGACGTCGATTTCGGTATAGGCGGCGCCCTTCCGGGCCAGCAGGCGCTTGGCCGCATGGCAATAGGGGCAGGTGGGGGTGGTGTAGATCTCGACGGGCTGCATGGTGGTCCTTTCCGGTTGGCAAGGACTATAGGACTTCAGCCGTCCTTCGCAACGCGCGCCAGCGACAGAACACGCACCGAGCCTGCGCCGGCCGCCAGCGCCGCCTCGGCCGCGGCGGCGAAGGTGGCGCCGGATGTCATCACGTCATCGACGATCAGCAGGTCGCGGTCCCTCAGCCGCGCCGCGCGGGCGGGGGCGACTCGGATCGCGCCCGCGAGGTTGCGGAACCGGTCGTCGCGGCTGCGCCCGTCCTGGCTGGGCGTAGCGCGGCGGCGGCGGAACAGGTCGGGGCAATGGTCGCAATTCACCGCCCGCGCCAGCGCCCCCGACAGCAGCGCCGACTGGTTCGCCCGCCGCGCCAGCAGCCGCCGCCAGTGCAGCGGCACCGGCGCGATCAGCGTGCCCGGCCGGATCAGCGGCGCCGCCGCCTGCGCCAGCCAGCGCGCGAGCGCCGGCACCAGGTCCAGCCGGTCGCCATGTTTCAGCGCCAGCACCAGCTGCCGCCCCGTGCCCTCATAGACCATCGCCGCCCGCCCCTGCACCCAGGGCCGCGCCACGCGCAGGCAGTCGTCGCAATGTTCGGCCCGGCCCGGTTCGGCCTCGCCCGGCAGGGGCGCGCCGCAGAGGTCGCAGGCCAGCCCCCGGATGAAACCCGCATTGCCCCAGCAGGCCGGGCACAGGCCGAAGGGTTCGGCGACCGGGGCGTCGCAGGCGACGCATTGCGGCGGAAAGATCAGGTCGATCCCGCCCCGCCAGCCGCGCCGCGCGATCCGGCGCAGGGCCGCCGCCGGCCTTGCCGGGCTTTGCATTCCATCGGGACCGCCCCTAGATGCATCCATCATGACCCAGTCGAATTCCCCCGCCGCCCCGCGCCTGACCGACCGCGCCGCGCTTGCCCGCCACCGCGCCCGCGCCCGGCGGCAGGGGCCGGCGCTGTTCCTGCACCAGGAGGCAGCGGACGAGGTTCAGGAAAGGCTGGCCGAGGTTAACAGGGCGTTTACGGCCCCCGCCATCGTGACGCCCTTCCCCGAGGCATGGCAGGCCTTTCCCGATGCGCTGATCCTGCCGGATGCCGAGGATCTGGGGCTAGGCCCCGGCGCGCATGATCTGGTGATCCACGCGCTGGCGCTGCACTGGGCCGATGACCCGGTGGGGCAGCTGGTGCAGTGCCGCCGCGCGCTGCGGCCCGACGGGC
Source organism: Frigidibacter oleivorans (assembly GCF_003993775.1). Taxonomy (GTDB): domain Bacteria; phylum Pseudomonadota; class Alphaproteobacteria; order Rhodobacterales; family Rhodobacteraceae; genus Frigidibacter; species Frigidibacter oleivorans. Next base: position 194,902 of record NZ_RJRZ01000002.1, on the reverse strand, counting down.
TGTTCCTCGGCGTGCTGTTCGGCGGGCGCAGCCTGCAGGAATTGCGCGCCGTGCTGGCAGAGGCCGAGTCGGCGGTGACCGGCGGGCTGTCGCCCCGGGTGCTGCCGATGGCGGAGATCCGCGATCTGGGCGGGCTCTTGCAGCGCGCGGGCTTCGCGCTGCCGGTGGCCGACGCGGTGACGCGGCAGGTGGAATATCGGGGCCTGCCGCATCTGGTGCGCGACCTGCGGGCGATGGGCGAGACGAATGCGCTGGCCGCCCGCCACCCGGCGCCGATGCCCGCCGCGATGCTGGCGGAGGCGGGGCGGCGCTATGCTGCCGGCTACCCCGCGCCCGAAGGCCGCATCCGCGCCACGGTCGAGACGATCTTCCTGACCGGATGGGCCCCGCATGACAGCCAGCAGCAGCCCCTGCGCCCCGGTTCCGCCGCCACCCGGCTGGCCGATGCGCTGCGGCCGCGCGACTGACGGGCCGGGTTCAGGCGGGCCGGGATCAGGCGGCCCCGGTCGGCGCCTCGGCCTCCTGCGGCGGCTCCTCGGCCTGTGTTGCGCGATCTACCGCCCCCTCTACCGCCCCGTCCAGCGCCGACAGGAAGGCCTCTGACCACCAGTGCACGTCCTGCGCCTGCACACCGGCCATCAGCAGCTCCCAGCGTTCCTGCCGTTCGTGACGCGGCATGGTCAGCGCGGTCAGGATCGTGTCGGACACGCCCTGTTCGTCATGGGGATTGACCAGCAGCGCCGCCTCCATCTGTTCGGCCGCGCCGGCAAAGCGGCTGAGAATCAGCACGCCCGGATCGTCGGGGTTCTGCGCCGCGACGAATTCCTTCGCCACGAGGTTCATCCCGTCCATCAGCGGCGTCACCAGCCCCACATGCGCGGCGCGGTACAGGCCCGCCAGCGTGTCGCGCGGGATCGGCCGGTGGATATAGCGGATCGGCTGCCAGGTGATGTCGGCGAAGCGGCCGTTGACCCGGCCCGACAGCGATTCCAGCTCGTCCCGGATCGCATCATAGGCCTTCACCCCCTCGCGGGTGGGCGGCGAGATCTGCAGCAGCGAGACGTGGCGGTGCCATTCCTCGTTGCGTTCGAGGAAGGTTCCGAAAGCGCGGAAGCGTTGCGGCAGGCCCTTGGAATAGTCCAGCCGGTCCACGCCGATCATCATCTGCCGCGTCGGCTTCACGATCCCCTGCGGCAAGAGGTCGAACTGCGTCGCCGCCAGACGGGCGAAATCGTCCGTGTCGATGCCGATGGGGAAGGCCGCGATCCGCGTCGACAGCGCCCCCATGCGCATCCGGCCGTCGTCCTGCAGCTCGGCCCCGCCCAGCAGTTGCATCCCGCCCACCGCATGAACCACGTCGCGTTCCGCCTGCAGGCCGACAAGGTCGTATTCCATCAGCCAGTGGCACAGCTCGGCCCCGTAGGGCATCGCCTGCAGGCCCAGCGGGGTCGGGAAGGGCGTGTGCAGGAAGAAGCCCACGGGGTTCTTCGCCCCCAGTGCCCGCAGCTCGTGCGCCAGCGGCAGCAGGTGGAAGTCATGCACCCAGATCCGGTCGTCGGGCTTCAGGATCGTGGCCACCAGCCGGGCGATGCGCCGGTTCACCGTGCGATAGGCATCGTAATATTCGCTGCGGATCTCGATCAGGTCGGCGCGGTCGTGGAACAGCGGCCACAGCATCGAATTGGAATGGCCGGCGTAGTAGTTTTCCTTCTCGTCCGCCGACAGGTCGAAGGACAGGCGGCGGAAGGGTCCGCCCTCCACCTCGGTCAGCGTCTCTGCCGGTTCCTCGACCGTCTCGGCGGCAGAGCCGATCCAGATGCCGCCGGTACGCTCCAGCACGTCCTGCAGCGCCACCACCAGCCCGCCCGAGGGGTTCGGCCCCAGCGGGATCCGGTTGGAAATGCAGATCAGTCGTCCCATGCCCCTGCCCCCTACATATCCGCCGCGCGCAGCCAGACCAGCACCTCGGCCGGCCCCGCCAGCCGGTGCCGCGCCTGCGATGCGCCGTCGCCGATCTTGACGCCGAGCCCGCCGGCCTGCTGCGCCCAGCCGATGGCGGGCTCGTCGGTGGCGTCGTCGCCGGCATAGACCGGGCGGCGGCCGGCGAAGGGCGGCTCGTCCGCGATCCGGCGCAGGGCGATGTCCTTGGACGCGGATTTCGGCTTCAGCTCGAAGGCCATCTTCGCGGGCTGGATCTTCAGGTCCGGCCAGTCGGCCAGCACCTCTTCCACAAAGGCGCGCGCCTCGTCCTCGGCCTCGGGATTGCCGCGGAAATGGATCGCCGCGCCATGCGGCTTCGGTTCCGCCAGCAGGCCGCGCGGCGCGGCGAAGTCGGCAAAGCGCGCATGCAGCGGCGCAAGGTCCTGCGCCGCGCCATCCGCAGCGGCCAGCGTGGGCAGGCCCCGCGCCTCGGCCCCGTGGCTGCCGATGATCGGCCCGCGATAGCCGGGCAGGAAGCCTGCCAGATCGGCGATGGCGCGGCCCGAGACCAGCGCCAGCGCGCCTTCGGAGGCGTCGTGCAGGCGGTTCAGCAGGTCCGCCATGCCCTGCGGGATCTCTACCGCATCGGGTGTGGGGGCGATCTCGACCAGTGTGCCGTCGAAATCCAGAAAAATGGCATCGCCGCGCGGGTCCAGTCCCGGCGGTTCCTGAAATGTCATCCTGTCGGTCGTCCTTCCTGTCATCGTCATGGTTCCGAAGTCGCCCCTGGCGGTTCGGACTTGCGGCAATCTGCCGGGGGCGGTTCCGATTGACCCATAGCCAAAACAGGTTATCTGCGGTTCGGTTCCGACCAGAAGCCAAGTCCGAGGACGATCCAGATGACCGAGCCGCAGCCGCGCGTCCTGCCGCCTGCCCAGCGACCCGCCCATGCCCCCGCAGACCATCCGGCCCTGCCGGCGGAACGGATCGGCATCCTTCTTGCCAATCTCGGGACGCCGGACGGCTATGACTACTGGTCGATGAGACGGTACCTGAACGAGTTCCTGTCGGACAAGCGGGTGATCGACTACCCGTCCTGGAAATGGCAGCCGCTGCTGCAGACGGTGATCCTGGCCAAGCGCCCCTTCACCTCGGGCGCGAACTACAAGTCGATCTGGAACGAGGAGCGCGGCGAAAGCCCGTTGATGACCATCACCCGCGACCAGACCGCCGCCATCGCCGCCGCGGCCCTATCCCGTTGGGGCGACAAGGTTCTGGTCGATTTCTGCATGCGCTATGGCAACCCGTCCACGGCCTCGGTGGTAGACCGGATGGTGAAGGCGGGCTGCACCCGCATCCTGTTCTTCCCGCTCTATCCGCAATACGCGGGCGCGACCTCGGCCACCGCGAACGACCAGTTCTTCCGCGCGCTGATGCGGCAGAAACGTCAGCCCGCCAGCCGCACCGTGCCCGAATATTGCGCGCATCCGCTGTATATCGAGGCGCTGGCGCAATCGGTGGAGCGGGTCTATGCCACGCTGCCGGCGCGGCCGGATGTGCTGGTGGCCTCCTATCACGGGATGCCGAAGCGCTATCTGATGCAGGGCGACCCCTACCATTGCCAGTGCCAAAAGACCTCGCGCCTGCTGCGCGAACGGCTGGGCTGGGACAGGGGCGCGATCGACACCACCTTCCAGTCGGTCTTCGGCCCGGAGGAATGGCTGCGGCCCTATACGGTGGAACACGTGGCCGAGCTGGCGCGGCAGGGCAGGCGCCACATCGCCGTCGTCTCGCCCGCCTTCAGCGCCGACTGCATCGAGACGCTGGAAGAGATCAACGGCGAGATCCGCGAAAGCTTCCTCCATGCCGGGGGCGAGACCTTCACCTATATCCCCTGCCTCAACGCCGATCCGGCGCATGTGACGGCGCTGATGGCGGTGATCGGGGAGAACCTCGCGGGCTGGGTCTGACCTGGCCCGCCCGGACCGGGCCCGCCCGGTTCCGGCGCCTGTCAGAGAACCCGTCGGGGCAAACGAAAAGGCGGTGGACATGCCACCGCCTTTCCAGTCGTCTGAAACCTTGCGGTTCGATCAGTCGGCGGCCACGGCGGCAGCGACCAGAACCAGCAGCAGCAGCGGAACAACGATGCCGGCCGACGAGGACGAGGTGTCCTCGACGATGACTTCCGGCTCGATGATCGGCTCAACATAGCCGCCGGCGAAAGCGGTGGAAGCGGCGACCGACAGAGCAGCGGCGAGCGCGATTTTCTTCATAGTAACCTCCAGTTACGCCCCGTGCCGATTCTTTGTGAGGACGGCAAGAAGGCTCAAGTCTGTACCTCGTGTCTCCGTCTAAGCAGCTACCGAAGTGATTTGCAACGGGCACCTCGCGCAGCCGCAGAAGACGGCCTTTCGATGTCGTCAAATTAGCAACACCTGCGTGCCTACTTTCGCCAGCGAAAAAAGTTCCGTGATATGCTCATTATAGAGCCCGATGCAGCCGTTCGACGACCGCCGACCGATCTTGCGCGTGTCATGTGTGCCGTGGATCCGGTAGTACTGCCACGACAGGTACAGCGCATAGGGACCGAGCGGGTTTTCGGGCGCGCCGCCTTCCACCACATCCGGCCATTCGGGGTTGCGCTCCTTCATCGAGGGCGTCGGCCGCCATGTCGGCGCCACCACCTTCTGGATCACCTCGGTCTCGCCCAGCCGGGTCAGTTCGTCCGAGACGGGAACCGAGGTCGGATACAGCTTGTAGACCGATTCATCCTCGGACCAGTAGTGCAGCGCGCGGGACGTGATGTCGACGAGGATGGCGCCGTTCTTCAGGCTGCCGAAATAGGGCTGCCACTGCAGCGACCGGAAGCTTGACGCATTGCGGCGCGAGACCGAGGTGACGGCGGTTTCCATCTGGGTGCTGCCGTTCATCAGCTGCCCGCCCGACTGGGCCAGCGCCGACTGGGTCAGCGCGGGCGTCGCCGCCAACGCCGCCGCCGTCCCGAGAAAGGCCCGGCGGCCCAGCCCGCCCGGCCGACCGCCTGTCCGCTGGTTCTGCATCCGTTTCTCTCCTTGCACCGCTGCCATGGCCCTGTTCCCGGACCCTGCCCCTCGACCGGCCGGCGAAGGTCCGCCGCCGGTTGCGAAAACCGGCCGGAAGATAGGCGCGGCCGCGAAATTCCGCAATTCAAACCGCCGTCAGCGGCAGCACGTTGCGTTTGAACCGCCGCGGTGAAGGCGCTACAGCTGCAAGCCGCATGATGCACCCCGCTCAGGACCAGACATGACCCGCACCACCGGCCTCCTGCTTTCCGCAGCCCTCGTCCTCGCCGCCTGCAGCGTCGGCGAGCCGCCCCGGCTGGGGGCCGATGGCAAGCCGCTGCCGCGGGTCTATGCGATCCGGCCGGGCAGCGAGGGCCAGATCCAGTACCGGATGCTGGATGCCGTGAACGCGCTGCGCCAGGCCCGCGGGCTGACGCCCCTGCAGCTGAACGCGCAGCTGAACGCCGCCGCTGCCACCCATGCCCGCGACATGCATGTGCAAAACCGGCCCTGGCATTTCGGCTCGGACGGATCCTCGCCGATCGACCGGGTGCGCCGCGCGGGCTATCCCGGCACCATGCTGGGCGAGAACATCTCGGAAAGCTTCGAGACCGAGCTGGAAACGCTGTCGGCCTGGATGGCGGACCCGACCACCGCGCAGGTGGTGGTGGACCCGATGGCCCGCGACATGGGCTTTGCCTGGTATCAGGAACCCGCCGGCAAGATCTGGTGGACCATGGTCACCGGCGGCTGAGGCGCCCGCGGCTGAGGCGCCCCGAGGCGCTCACGGATAGATGATGATCGGCGTGCCGTCGCGGACCATCGCGTAGATGTCCTCGATTTCCTTGTTGCGCACCGCGATGCAGCCGGCGGTCCAGTCCGCCTTGCCCCGCCGCAGGTCGCCCTCGCCATGGATGAAGATGTCGCCGCCGGGGCGCTTGCCGGCCTCTTGGGCGAAGGCCACGTCGTTGGGATTCGGGTAGGAAATGCCCAGCGACAGGTGATAGCGGCTGTTCGGGTTGCGGCGGTCGATGTAATAGACCCCTTCCGGCGTCTTGCCGTCGCCCTCGAACTGCTTCGGTCCCTGCGGCGCATTGCCGAGGTAGATGTCATAGGCCTCCAGCACGCGGTTGCCGTGCAGCAGGTACATCTTGCGGTCGGTCTTGCTGACATAGACCTGCGTGACCTCGGGCCCGTGATAGGTTTTGAACTTGGAATCGCCGCAGGCGGCGAGCATGGCCAGCCCGGCAAGCAGCAGGAATACCTTGAAGAAACGCATGGAAGCGGTGCCTGTCCCGTTTTCCGCGGTCATACACCGATTTCGCCGCAGCGCCTAGACGGCGGGAAGCCGCTCACGAAAGCGTCAGCGCCGGAAGGGCGCGACCAGCTCGACATGCGGCGACCAGCGGAACTGGTCCACCACCGTCACCGGACCCATGCGATAGCCGCCGGCGATCAGCGTCTGGGCGTCGCGGGCGAAGGTGACGGGGTTGCAGGACACCGCGGCGATCACCGGCACGCTCGACCGCGCCAGCTCCGCCGCCTGCGCCTCGCAGCCCGCGCGCGGCGGGTCGATCACCACCGCATCGAACCCCGCCAGTTCGTCCGGCAGCAGCGGCCGGCGGAACAGGTCGCGCGCCTCGACCGTCACCCGCCGCAGGCCCGGTGCCTGCCGCCACCCAGCCTGCAGCGCGGCCAGCGGCGCCGCCTCACCCTCGACCGCATGCACCTCGGCCGTTTCGGCCAGGGGCAGTGCGAAGGTGCCCGCCCCCGCGAACAGGTCCGCCACCTGCCGCGCCGCGCCGATATGGGCGCGCACCGCGGCGACCAGGGCCGCCTCGCCCGCCTGCGTCGCCTGCAGGAAGCCGCCGGGCGGCGGCACCACCCGCGCCCGCCCGAACTCCTGCGCGGGCGGGCGGCGGGTCGCCACCGGCTCGCCCTCCCAGGTCAGGCGGGCAAGGTCGGCGCCCTCGGCCAGCGCGGCGAGCGTCTGGAACAGGCCCGCGTCCATCGGCTTGCCGCCCGCCACCGCAAGGTCGATGCCCCCGCTGCTGTGCGTCACGGTCAGGTCCAGCCCGCCCTTGCGGCTGGCCCCCGCCGCCACCACGGCGCGCAGCACCGGCAGCGCCGCCATCAGCGCCGGGTGCAGCAGGTGGCAATCCGCGATCTCGACCACCGTGTCGGAGGCTCGGGCGTGAAAGCCCAGGGTCACGCCCTTCTTCGTCCGCCGCCCGGCCAGCACCGCCCGCCGCCGCGACCGGGGGGGCGAGGTCCGGACCGCCGCCACCTCGGCCGCGATGCCGCGCGCGGACAGGGCCGACAGCACCGCCTGTGCCTTCCAGCCGGCGACGAAGGGATCCGAGGCATGTTGCAGCGAACAGCCGCCGCAGGCGCGGAAATGGGCGCAGGGCGCGCGCACCCGGTCGGGCGAGGGCGTCAGGATGCGCGGCGCGGCGATGCGGCCCGCCTCGGGCTCGCCCTCCACCACCTCGCCGGGCAGCGCCATCGCCACCCGCACCGGCCCGTCCGGTCCCTGGGCGATGCCATCGCCCCGGTGCCCCAGCCGCTCGACCGTCAGGATCACTCGGCGGCCTCCGCCCCGGTCTCGTCCTCGTCGGTGCCGATGAAGCCGCCGGACTGCCGGTTCCAGTAGCGGGCATACAGCCCGCCCCGCGCCAGCAGCTCGTCATGGCTGCCCTGTTCGACGATCCGGCCGGCATCCATCACCACGATCCGGTCCATCGCCGCGATGGTGGACAGCCGGTGCGCGATGGCCAGCACCGTCTTGCCCTGCATCACCTGCGTCAGCGCGGTCTGGATCGAGGCCTCGACCTCGCTGTCCAGGGCCGAGGTCGCCTCGTCCAGCACCAGGATCGGCGCGTTCTTCAGGAAGGCACGGGCCAGCGCGATCCGCTGCCGCTGGCCGCCCGACAGCTTTACCCCGCGCTCGCCCAGATGGGCGTCATAGCCGGTCCGCCCCGCATGGTCGCGCAGCCCGAGGATGAACTCATGCGCCTCGGCGGCCCTGGCGGCGGCGATCATCGCCTCTTCGCTGGCGCCGGGATCGCCGTAGAGGATGTTCTCGCGGGCCGAGCGGTTGAACATCGCGGTTTCCTGCGTGACCATGCCGATCTGCCGGCGCAGGCTTTCCTGCGTCACGCGGCGGATGTCGTGCCCGTCGATGCGGATCGCCCCGGCCTCGACATCGTAGAGCCGCAGCAACAGCGCCACGAGCGTGGACTTGCCCGCGCCCGAGGCGCCGACGATGCCCACGCGTTCGCCCGGGTGGATGGTCAGGTCGATGCCCTGCACCCCGCCGCCGCCGCCCCGGCCATAGGTGAAGGTGATCCGGTCGAAGGCCACCGCGCCGGTGACGCGGCCCAGCACCTCGGCATCCGGCGCGTCGGTCAGGCTGTGGGGCGGCGACAGGGTGCGCATCCCGTCCTCGACCTCGCCGACGCTGCCATAGATCGACATCAGCGTCATGCTGACCCAGCCCGACATCTGCGCGATCCGCAGCGAGATGGCGCCCGAGGCGGCGATGTCGCCCGCCGTCGCCCCGCCCTGTTGCCACAGCAGGATCGCGCCACCGATCAGGATGATCGGCAGCAGCCCCGACAGCGTCATCAGCGAGAAGCGGAACGAGGCCGAGACATAGCCGAAATCCAGCGCCCGGTCGCGGAACCCCGCCATCGCCGACAGGGCGGCGCGATCCTCGTGATCGGCATGGGCGAACAGCTTGACGGTCTTGATGTTGGTGATCGTGTCCACCACCTGCCCCGTCACCATCGCCCGGGCCGAGGCGCGGGCGGCCGACCGGCCGCGCACCCGGGGCAGGAACCAGCGGATCATCCCCAGATAGACGACGAGCCACGCCGCCAGCGCCACCGCGATCCAGGCGTCGATGGCCACGAGGAAGATCACCGACCCGATCACCGAGGCCAGCGCGAAGGCAACGACGTTGATCACCTCGCTCGCCACATCGGTGACGGCGCGGGCGGTCTGCATCTGCTTTTGCGCGATGCGGCCGGCAAAATCGTTATCGAAGAAGGTGACCGCCTGCCCCATCGTCCAGCGGTGCAGCCGCGACAGCACCAGCGGCAGCAGGTTCGGCTGCACGAGGATGCTGTTCGAGGCCGAGGACAGGCCGAAGATGCCCGGCCGCACCACCATGTAGAACAGCGCCGCCGACAGGAACAGCGGCCAGTGATCGCGGAACACCGTCTCGGGGGTCGAGGACAGCGCCCCGTCGATCACCCGGCCCAGCACCACCGCCGACACCACCTCCAGCGCGCCGGCCGCGACCGAGAAGAGCCCCGCCCAGACCAGCACCTTCCACGCCCCGGCGAGGCACCAGGCGAAAAACGCGCCCAGGCTTTGCGGCGGCGGACCCTCGGCGGGGCTGAAGGCGTCGATCATCCGGTCGGTGTTCATTCGGCGGCCCTTTCGTCCAGATCGGTGCCGATGAAGCCCCCCGACTGATGATCCCAGAACCGGGCATACAGCCCGCCCGCGGCCAGCAGGTCGGCATGGCTGCCTTCCTCGGCGATGCGGCCCGCCTCGATCACCACGATCCGGTCCATCCGCGCGATGGTGGACAGCCGGTGCGCGATGGCGATCACCGTCTTGCCTTCCATCACGCCATAAAGCGTGTCCTGAATTGCCGCCTCGACCTCGCTGTCCAGGGCCGAGGTCGCCTCGTCCAACACGAGGATCGGCGCGTCCTTCAGGATCACCCGCGCCAGCGCAACCCGCTGCCGCTGGCCCCCCGACAGCTTCACCCCCCGTTCGCCCACCTGCGCGTCATAGCCGCTGCGGCCCTCGGGGTCCTTCAGCGTCAGGATGAAGTCATGCGCCTCGGCCCGGCGGGCGGCGGCGATCATCTCCGCCTCGGTCGCATCGGGGCGGCCGTAGAGGATGTTGTCGCGCACCGACCGGTGCAGCAGGCTCGAATCCTGCTGGACCATGCCGATCTTGGCGCGCAGCGAATCCTGCGACACCTGCACGATGTCCTGCCCGTCGATCAGGATGCGCCCCTCCTCGGGGTCGTAGAACCGCAGGATCAGCTTCACCAGCGTCGACTTGCCCGCGCCGGACCGCCCGACGATGCCCACCTTCTCGCCCGGCGCGATGGAAAGCGTCAGCCGGTCGAGCCCGCCGCTGCCGCGCCCGTAGTGATGGGTCAGCGCGTCGATCTCGATCCGGCCCTCGCGCAGCGCCAGCGGCGGCGCGGCCGGCCGGTCGGTCAGCGCGATGGGCTGGGCGATGGTTTCCATCCCCTCGGCCACCGTGCCCAGCGCCTGCACCAGCCCAGTGGTGGCCCACATGATCCAGTAGGTCAGGTTGTTCAGCCGCAGGACCAGCGCCGCCGCCGCCGCGACCACGCCCACCGTCGCCTGCCCGCCATGCCACAGCGCCATCGCCCAGCCGGTGACCCCGACGATCAGCAGCCCGTTCAGCACCGTCAGCATCACGTCCATCGAGGTGATGATCCGCATTTCCTTCTGGAAGGTCCGGCGGGCAGTCTCGATGGCGTCCTTGGCATAGCCGATCTCGCGGTCGTGATGCGCGAACAGCTTCACCGAATGGATGTTGGTATAGCTGTCCACCACGCGCCCGGTGATCGCCGACCGCGCGTCCGAGGATGCCTTCGACGCCGGCCCCGCCCGCCGCACCGTCCAGCGCAGAAGCGCGAGATAGGCGAGCAGCCACAGGATCAGCGGCAGCGTCAGCCGCAGGTCCGCCCCGGCCAGCATCGCGAAGGACCCGATGACCGTGGTCACCGCGAAGGCCATCGCGTCGAAAGTCTGGAACACCGCATCCCCCGCCGCGGGCGGGGTCTGCATGATCCGGTTGGCGATGCGCCCGGCGAAGTCGTTCTCGAACCAGCCGACGGGCTGGCGCAGCACATGCCGATGCGCGCGCCAGCGGATCAGCGTGCCGAAATTGGTCAGGATCGTGTTGTGCAGCAGCGCCATGTCCGCGCCGGCGATGATCGGCCGCAGCACGAGGATGACGAAGGCCGCACCCGCGAATTCAAGCCCATGCGCCGCCAGCACCGCCCCCGGATCGCCCGAGGACAGCAGGTCCACCACCCGGCCGACATACCAGATCAGCGCCACGTCCAGCGAGGCGACCAGCACCGACAGGATCGCCGTCACCGCGAACACGCTGCGGAACGGCCCGCAATAGGACCACAGGAACGCCCACAGCGTCCGGGGCGGGGTATCCGCCTCGGGATAGGGGGCGTAGGGATCGACGAGGTTTTCGAAGAAGCGGAACACGGGAATGCGCCTTTCCGTTGCCCCGTGCATATAGCGGCTGCGCGGGCGAAGGAAAACCGGGAAGGCTAGTCTTGCCCGTCGCTGCCCCCGCCCTCTCCGCCGCCCGTCCCGTCGTCGCCCAGCAGGTCGTCGCGGCTGGCGGTCAGGTCCGACGCGATCCATCTGGCCTCGCGCGCCTTCAGTTCGGCCCCCAGCGCCGGGCCGGCAAAGGCGGGCATCAGGTCGGCGGCGGTCAGGGGGAATTGCGCCGCCGCCCCCCGCGCGACCGCCTCCTGCCAGCCTTGGGGCAGCGGCTGTTCCAGCAGCGCGGCGCGGGCCATCAGCGCATCGCGCGCGCGGTCGGCCCCCAGGCGCCAGCCCAGTTCCGCCGGCCCCTGCCCGCCCGTCGCCGCCGCGCGCAGGTCGGCAAGGTCGCGCGCCTGCGCCCGGGACAGGCGCAACGCCTCGTCCGGGGCCGCGCCACCCAGCACCGCCAGCCGGCGCAGCGGATCGGGGGCGGCGCCCTCCTCCAGATGCAGCAGCGGCGCCAGCGCCCGGTCATCCGCCCCGGGCAGCACCCGCGCCAGCACCCCCGACGCCCGCATCGCTGCGACGGCGGGGGCCGGGTCGGGCGCGGCCAGCAGCTTCAGCATCTCGGCCCCCACCCGTTCCCGCGACAGACGCTCGATACCCTCGGCCCCGGCGGCGCAGGCGGCCAGCCCCTCGGGGTCGAGTCCCCCGGCCGGATCGGCATACCAGGCGTGGAACCGGAAGAAGCGCAGGATGCGCAGGTAATCTTCGGCGATCCGGTCCGCCGGTTCGCCAACGAAACGCAGCCGCCGCGCCGCCAGATCGGCAAGGCCGGTCCCCAGCGGGTCGATGACGCGGCCGCCCCCCTCGGCATAAAGCGCGTTCATGGTGAAGTCGCGCCGCGCCGCGTCGTCCTCGATCCGGGTCGAGAAGGCGACGGTCGCGTTCCGACCGAAGGTTTCGACATCGCGGCGGAAGGTCGTCACCTCATGCGGGACACCCCCGGCGACGACGGTGACGGTGCCGTGGACCAACCCGGTGGGCACCGTCTTCAGCCCCGCCGCCTGCATCAGCGCGATCACCCGGTCGGGCTCCGCATCGGTGGCGATGTCGAGGTCGCTGACCGGCGCCCCGATCAGCGCGTTGCGCACGCAGCCGCCCACCAGCAGCGCCCGCTGCCCGGCCCCGGTCAGCGCGTCCAGCACCGCCACCAGCCCCGGTGCGGTCAGCCAGTCAGCCGTGATCCGCATGTCCCGCATCCGCCATCGCCTCGGCCAGCGCGCGCAGCATCCGCGCCGTCGCGCCCCAGATGTAATGCGGGCCGTAGGGCACCGCCCAATAGGCCCGCCATGTCCCGCGCCAGCGCCGCCGCTCGATGCGATAGTTCGACAGGCGCGCGACATGGGCCAGCGGCACGGTGAACACCTCGTCCACCTCGCCCGCCTCGGGCACCGGCCGGAACGGCCCGACAATCTGGGCGACTACCGGCGTACAGACGAAGCCCGTCACCGTTTCATGCGGCGGCAGCACGCCCAGCACCTGAACCGAGGCGACGGGCAGCCCCACCTCCTCGGACGCCTCGCGCAGGGCGGCGCCGACCGGACCGTCATCCGCCGGCTCGACCTTGCCGCCGGGAAAGGCGATCTGCCCCGGATGATGCTTCAGCCGGGACGAACGCTTGGTCAGCACCAGGTCCGGCCCCGCCCGACCGGTCTGGAAGGCGACCAGCACCCCCGCCGCCCGCAGCGCGCGGGACGGCGGCAGGACGGTGCCGGGGTTCAGGTCATAGTCGGAACTGGGCCGCAGCGGGCGCGCCAGCGCGACGCGCAGCGCCTGCAGCGGGTCGGCGGGGTCAGCGGTCACCCTCGCCCTCCGGCCCGGTCTCGTCGTCTTCGGGCGCGGTCGCGGCTTCGAAGCCCAGCGTCGCGGGATCGAAGACGTAATGCGCCCCGCAGAACTGGCAATCCGCCGTCACCGTGCCCTCGTCGGTGGTCATCGTGGCGATGTCCTTCGTCGAATAGATCGACAGGCTCTGCCGCACCTTGTCGGCCGAACAGGTGCAGCCGAACTCCACCCGCTGCGGATCGTAGACGCGGGGGCGCTCCTCGTGGAACAGCCGCACCAGCAGGTCGGTCGGGTGCACCGTCGGGCCGATCAGTTCCAGATCCTCGACGGTGTCGAGCAGGAGGTTGGCGCGCCCCCAGTTCTCTTCGTCCTCGCCCTGCAGGATGTCGCCCGCGGCCAGCAGCCCGCCCTCGCCCGAGCCGCCCTCGCCCGCGGCGAAGGGGCTGGCCTTCGGCATGTGCTGCAGCATCACCCCGCCCGCGCGCCACTGTTCCGGCTTTCCGGGCAGGGTGGACCGGCCGTAGGACAGCGCGAAGCGGGTGGGCAGCTGTTCGGACTGCGCGAAATAGGTTTCCGCACAGGCGGCGAGCGAGCCGCCCGCGATGGGCGTGATCCCCTGATAGGGCGTGGTTCCCGGGCCCTGATCGATCAGGATGGCGAAATAGCCCTGTCCGATCAGGTCGAACGGCTGCGGGGCGTCGAGCGCCTCCATCCGGTCGCGGTCGAAGCTGGCCCAGCCGCGCACGCGGGCCGGCTCGCCATCGGCGCCGGGGCCGTAATAGTCGGTGGCGATGATCCGCGCCGGGCCGTCGCCGCGGATCTGCAGCGACAGCTTCCAGCGCAGCTTGATGGTCTGGCCGATCAGCGCCGTCAGCAGCGCCGCCTCGGCCACCAGCGCCTCGATCTGCGGCGGGTAGTCGTGCTGTTCCAGCACCTTTTCCAGAACGCCGTCGAGCCGCGCCACCCGCCCGCGAATATCGCTGCGGTCAAGCTGGAATGGCAGGACGGTATCGTCCCAGGCGATCTGCGACAGGGTCGTCATATGTCCTCCTTTTGGGAGTCTCGGGCTTCGTGGATTGTCGGGGTTGGCCGGGCGGGGCTTTTCATGGTGCTCGCCCCTTGGCATACCCGGTCCATATAGGGACGGCAACGACAGGACCAAGGGCAATGATCAGGCGCGTGGGCGAGCCGCCCGAGGCGGGACGCAGCTATGGGCGCAGGCCCGGGGTCTATGCCGTGCTGGCGCTGGGATCGTCGGTCCTGCTGACGCATCAGGCGCGGCCGGTGCCCGAATTCCAGCTGCCCGGCGGCGGGATCGACCGCGGCGAACAGCCGATCCGCGCCCTGCACCGCGAGGTCTACGAAGAGACCGGCTGGTCCATCGCCCGGCCCCGGCGGCTGGGGGCGTTCCGCCGCTTCACCTACATGCCCGAATACGACCGCTGGGCGGAAAAGCTGTGCACCGTCTATCTGGCCCGGCCCGTGCGGCCACTGGGCCCGCCGACGGAGCCGGGGCATCTGGCAATCTGGTTGCCCGCCGCCGAGGCGGCCGAGTTGCTGGGCAATGACGGGGACCGGCTTTTCCTGCGGCAGGCGATGGGGTTGGCCTGACGACCGCCCCGCGCGGCCGGGTCAATCCGCGTTGCGCTTTGCCCCGTGGAAGTCGAGGCAGACGGCGGACACGTCATCCGCGGGCTCGCCCGCCGCATGGGCGGTGACGCCGGCCACCAGCGCGGTCAGCAGGTCCGGCCCCGGCAGGCCGGCGGCGCCCTGCAAGAGCCGGGCCAACCCCTCCTCCTCCAGCAGCCGGCCCTCGGCATCCGCCGCCTCGATCACGCCGTCCGAGATCAGCAGCAGCCGGTCACCCGGGTTCAGCCGCAGCTCTACCTCGGCATAATGCGCGCCGGGCAAGAGGCCGATCGGCAGGCCGCCGCTGCCGCAGAACTCGACCTTGCCCCCCGCGCGCAGCACCGCGGGATGCGGGTGCCCCGCCTGCACCATCGCCACCCGCCCCGACACCAGATCGACATCGGCGTAAAGCAGGGTCAGGTAGCTGGCCTCCGACATCTCGGCCAGCAGGATCGCGTTCAGCTGCGCGGCCAGTTCCGCCGGCGGGCGCCCGTCATAGATGCCGAAATCCGTCTGCACCAGCGCGAGGTTCCGGTCGGGCGAGCTGCCGGACAGGAGCCCCGCCAGCCGCGCCGTCATCAGCGCCGAGGCGACGCCATGCCCCGCCACGTCCAGCGCGAACAGGCCCACGCGCCGGGCGTTGATCGGGAAGAAGCCCACGAGGTCGCCCCCCACGTGGCCCGAGGGATGCAGGACCAGCGACACCTCGGCGCTGCCGAAGCTGCGGTGGCGTTCGCGCAAGAGGCTTTGCTGCAGGTTCCGCGCCTCGGCCAGATCGCGGTCCAGCGCGTCATGGATGCGGCGCAGGTCGGCCAGCGCGGCGGTCAGGCTGCGGTTCTTCTGCGTCAGTTCGCGTTCCATCTGCAGGATGCGGCCGCCCGCGGCGATGCGCGCGCGCAGTTCCTGCCCGTCTACCGGTTTCGACAGGAAGTCGTCCGCCCCCGATCCCAGACCCGCCGCGACCTCGCCCGCCCCGCGCTTCGAGGTCAGCAGGATGAAATAGACATAGCGGCCGGGCAGCCTGCCCCGCATCTCGCGGCACAGGGTCGGGCCGTCCATGCCCGGCATCACCCAGTCCGACAGCACAAGGTCGAAGCGGTCGCGCAGGGCGATCTCCAGCGCCTCCTGCCCCGAGGCGGCCTCCACCACCTCGATCCCGTCGCGGCCCAGCAATGCGGCCAGCATCCGCCGCTGCGCCCGGCTGTCATCGACCACCAGCGCCCGCCGCACCCCGCCCGGGGCGGGCGGGCCGGCAGAATCGGTGCCGGGCGGGCCGGGCGGAAGGCGGGCGGGCGGCGTCACGGGGTCCCTTCGCGGTCTGGCGCGCGCCACTGTGTCCGGCCGGGCGTTAAGGGCGGGTGAAACGCCGCCGGACCCGCCGGTGCTTAACCCCGCCTTCAGCCCCGCCGCCGATCATCGGGCGACACTGGCGGAGGCGGCGATGGACGGAAGGGCGGAGGGCGGGGCCGCGGGCGCGGCGGACGCGCCCCTGATCGACTGGGCGCGCGTTCGTGACCTGCGCGACGAGATCGGCGAGGACAGCTTTGCCGAGGTGGTGGAGCTGTTCCTCGACGAGGTGGAACAGGTGCTGGCACGCCTCTCGGGCCCCGGCGGGATGGAGGCCGACGCGGCCGCGCTGGCCGATGACCTGCATTTCCTGAAGGGCAGCGCCTGGAACCTGGGCTTCGCGCGCTTCGCCGATTTCTGTGCCCGGGCCGAGGCACTGGTGGCGCTGGCGGGTCCGGCCGGGCGGCAGATGGGCGCGGCGCTGGACCTCGCCTCGGGGATCGCCTGTTTCGCGGCCTCGCGGCGCGCGCTCCTGTCCGGCCCTCCGGCCTGACCGCCGGCCCCGGCTGCCCGGGCGCCGGATGGGCGGCGCCGGTCAGATCAGGAACTCGGCCAGCGTCTCGTCCTCGGTGATGTCGCGCCAGACGAAGCCGGCTTCCAGCAGCGCGGCCTCCAGCCGGGCGAAATTCTCGGCTTCCGCCGTCTCGATCCCGATCAGCACCGAACCGAAGTTGCGGGCGGATTTCTTCAGGTACTCGAAGCGCGCGATGTCATCCGTCGGCCCCAGCAGGCCGAGGAAATCGCGCAGCGCGCCGGGTCGCTGCGGCAGGCGCAGGATGAAATACTTCTTCCGCCCGGCAAAACGCTGCGCGCGTTCGCGCACCTCGGGCAGACGCTCGAAGTCGAAATTGCCGCCCGAGGTCACGCAGACGACGGTCTTGCCGGCGATGTCGGGCGCAAGCTGGGGCAGCACGTCGATGGACAGGGCGCCCGCGGGTTCTAGCACGATGCCCTCGACGTTCAGCATCTCGATCATCGTGCCGCAGATCCGGTCCTCGGGCGCCAGCAGCACCTGCGCCGGGTCCACGCCCGCAAGCCGCGCGAAGGGCAGCGCGCCGATCCGCGCCACCGCCGCCCCGTCGACGAAGCTGTTCACGCGCGGCAGCGTGACCGGCGCGCCCGCCGCCAGCGCCGCCGTCAGGCTCGCGCCCCCCGCCGGTTCGACGAAGCGCAACTGCGTCCCGGGCGCGCGGTCGGCCAGAACGCCGGCGATGCCCGCCGCCAGCCCGCCGCCGCCCACGGGCAGCACCACCAGATCGGGCGCGCGGCCCAGCTGGTCCAGCATCTCGACCGCGACCGAGGCCTGACCCAGGATCACGTCGGCATCGTCGAAGGGGGCGAGGAACCGCGCCCCCGCCTCGGCGCAGAAGGCCTGCGCGGCGGCGAGCGTCTGGTCGAACCAGTCGCCGGTCAGCCGGATGTCCACCTGCGCACCGCCGAAGGCGCGGGTCTTGTCGATCTTCTGCTGCGGCGTCGTCACGGGCATGAAGATCGTCCCCCGCACCCCGAATTCCCGGCAGGCATAGGCCACGCCCTGCGCATGGTTGCCAGCGCTGGCACAGACGAAATGATCGAGCCGCGGATCGGCGGCCCGCATCCGCCGCATCGCGGTGATGGCGCCGCGCAGCTTGTAGCTGCGCACCGGCGTCAGATCCTCGCGCTTCAGCCAGATGTCGGCGCCGTGGCGGTCCGACAGGAAGTCGTTGCGCTGCAGCGGCGTGGCAGGGAACAACCCGCGCAGGGATTCGGTGGCGGAACGGGCATCGTCGGCAAAACGGGTCATGGAGCGGGCATAGCCGCCACCGGCCGCGACAGCAAGTTCGGCCGGCGCCGCCCCGGCCTCTGTCTCCCCGGCCTCAGCCCGCGGCCGAGGCGAGCGGCCGCGGCGCCCCCGCGGACCGGGACAGGGCGGACAGCGGCACCCGCAGCAGGAACTGCGCCCCTTCCTCGCCGATCTCCTGTTCATGGGTGCCGCCCAGCGAGCCGGCGCTGGCCGCGATCAGGCGCAGGCCTGCCCCCCGGTGCCGCGGGTCCGGCGGGCGCCGCAGCACGTCGCGGTTGCCGCTTTCGCGCCAGCACAGCGTGAAGACCGGCTCGCCCCCCGTCCGGTCGATGGTCCAGTCGAGCGCGACATGCCCGTCCGGGGCGGCGAGCGCACCGTGCTTCACCGCGTTGGTCGCCAGTTCATACAGGATCAGCGCCAGCGCCGGCATCGCCTGCGGCGCGATCGGGACAGGCGGTCCGCCGAAGGACATGCGGCCCGGTTCCGCCTGCCAGGGTTCCAGCGCCACCGCCACCAGCGCGCCCACCTCGCCATCGCCGCTGCCCACGCCCAGAAGCAGGTCCTGCGCCCGCGACAGGGCCATCAGCCGCTCGCCCACCGCCGACAGCGCGGCCTTGGTGTTGTCGACGGTGCGCAGCGTCTGCGACACCAGCGCCCGCACGACGGCCAGCTGGTTCTTCATCCGGTGCGACAGTTCGGCATTGACGATCTGCTGGCGCCGTTCCGCCTCGTGCCGGTCGGTCACGTCCACCGCCTGCACCAGCACGCCGGCGGTCGCCCCGGTGTCGTCCGGGAAGGGCTGAAAGACGAAATCCAGCACGCGCTGCTGCGGGGGCCTGTCCCGGTCGCGCTGCAGCGTGATCGTCACGCCCTCGCCGACATGCGGCTCGCCCGTTTCGTACACGCGGTCCAGCAGATCGACATAGCCCTGCTCCACCACCTCGGGCAGCGCCTCGGCCACCGGCTTGCCAATCACGTCGCGGAACCCGATCAGTTCGGAATAGGCCCGGTTGACCATGCGAAATTCGTGCTTCGGCCCGCGCAACAGCGCCACAGCCCCGGGCGACAGCCGGAAGCAGGTATAGAGGATCTCGCGTTCCTGCTCCTCGCGCCGGCGGGCCATGACCTGCGCGGTGGTTTCGGTGCAGCAACAGAACATGCCCAGCACCTCGCCCCTCTCGCTCTTCACGGGGGTATAGGAAAAGGCGAAATGCGTCTCTTCCGGATAGCCGTTGCGGTGCATGATGAAAGAGATGTCATCCATCTGCGTCCCCTGCCCGGCATAGGCGCGGAACAGGATCGGCGAGACATCGTCCCAGATGTCGTACCACAACTCGCGGAAGGTCTTGCCGATGGCCGGGTGCCGCGCCTCGCACATTTCGGCATAGCCGTCGTTGTACAGCATGATCTGTTCCGGCCCCCAGGTCAGGAACATCGGCTGGCCGGACCCGTGCATGACGCTGACGAGCGTGCGCAATTCCGGCGGCCAGCTTTCGGCGGGGCCGAGCGGATTGGCCGCCCAGTCGAATTCGCGCATCAGCCGGGCGCATTCGGTATTGGCCGAAAACATGGTCTTCCTTTCGCGGCATGCCGGTCCGGCATGGCCAAGCCCAGCATAGCCAAGCGCCTGCCCCCCGCAAGCCCGGGCGGCAGGGCGCGCCGCCGGGGGCACATTGCCCCGGGTACAAGTTTACCGTCCCCCTGCGGGCCGCCGCCCTTGCTGCACGGGGCAAAACTGCCTATTCCGGCGAGCCAGTTGACCCTGACCCCACGGAGCCGCCGATGTCCGCGCCCAAGAAAGTCGTGCTCGCCTATTCCGGCGGCCTCGATACCTCGATCATCCTGAAATGGCTGCAGACGGAATATGGCTGCGAGGTGGTGACCTTCACCGCCGATCTGGGCCAGGGCGAGGAGTTGGAGCCGGCGCGGCAGAAGGCGCTGCTGCTGGGGATCAAGCCCGAGAACATCCACATCGTCGACGTGCGCGAGGAATTCGTGCGCGACTTCGTCTTCCCGATGTTCCGGGCCAACGCGCTCTACGAGGGCGAATACCTGCTGGGCACCTCGATCGCCCGGCCCCTGATCTCGCAGCACCTCGTACGGATCGCGCAGGAAACGGGGGCGGATGCCGTCGCCCATGGCGCCACCGGCAAGGGCAACGATCAGGTGCGCTTCGAACTGGGGGTCGCGGCGCTCGATCCGGCGATCAAGGTCATCGCGCCCTGGCGGCTGTGGGACCTGACCAGCCGCACGAAGCTGCTGGAATTTGCCGAGGCCAACCAGATCCCGATCGCCAAGAACAAGCGCGGCGAGGCGCCCTTCTCGGTCGATGCGAACCTGCTGCACACCTCGTCCGAAGGCACGGTGCTGGAAAACCCCGCCGAAGAGGCGCCCGACTACGTCGCGCAGCGCATCGTGCCGGTGGAAGAGGCGCCCGACACCGCCGAGATCATCGAGATCACCTTCGACAAGGGCGATGCCGTCGCCATCGACGGCCAGGCGCTGTCGCCCGCCACCATCCTGACCCGGCTGAACGAACTGGGCGGCAAGCATGGCATCGGCCTGCTGGATTTCGTCGAGAACCGCTTCGTCGGCATGAAATCCCGCGGTCTTTACGAAACCCCCGGCGGCACCATCCTGCTGGCGGCGCATCGCGGCATCGAGCAGATCACGCTGGACAGCGGCTCGGGCCACCTGAAGGATTCGATCATGCCGCGCTATGCGGAACTGATCTACAACGGCTTCTGGTTCAGCCCGGAACGCGAGGCGCTGCAGGCGCTGATCGACAAGACGCAGGAACATGTTTCGGGCACGGTCCGCCTGAAGCTCTACAAGGGCATGGCGCGGGTGATCGCGCGCTGGTCGGACGAGTCGCTTTACAGCGAGAAGCACGTGACCTTCGAGGAGGATGCCGGCGCCTATGACCAGCGCGACGCGGCGGGGTTCATCCACCTCAACGCGCTGCGGCTGAAGCTGATCGCCACCCGCAACGCCCGGGTCGCGCAGAAGGGCTGACCGACGCGGGCGGCCGCCCCCGGGATACTCCCGCCGACGAAACGCCACGGCCGGCTCGCGCGCAGTTGACCGGCGCGGGGCGGCCGAGGGCTTTTACCCCGCGCAGGATCGTCTAGATTTCCGGGATTCCGCGCGGAATTGTGGTCGCGGCCCCCGCTGGAGACCCGATGCCCGAGGATCTGACCGCGCACCCCGCCCCGCCGCATCCCGCCCGGATCGACCCTGCCTATGCCGAAGCGCCCGGTGCCGCCGTTGCGGAACGCCCCGGTATCCGCCACGCGCGCGAACTGGAACGGCACCTGACTTGGCTGGACAGCTTCACCGGCACCGCCCTGGGCGTGCTGTCGGCGGCCTCGGGCATTTACACCTATCTGGGCGTGCGGACGCTGCTGGACGGCAGCGGCGTCTGGACCACCTTCGCGGCGCTCTCCTATTCCATCGCCGTCTCGGTCGGGATCTTCGTCTTCTGGTCCTACATGATGCGGCTTCTGCCGGCGGTGCGCACCGCGGCGGCGCGGGTGGGGCTGTTCCTGTCGATGGGTCTGGGCTGTCTGGCCATCGTCGCCATGTCCTCCTGGCTGAACGCCGCGGCGCTGGCCGGGTCCGCGGCGGTGGAACAGCATCTGGCGACCACGGTGCAGACCTATCAGGCGGCGCTGGAACGGGCGCAGTCCAATGCCGTCGCGGGACAGGGGCTGGCGCGGGACGTGTCGCGCGTCAGCCAGAGCTTCGGCGACCTTTCGGAACAGGAGGCCGGGGGCGGCCTGTCGGGCTTTGCCGGCCAGGGCGCGGTGTTCCGGGTGCTGACCCAGAAGGCCGCGGAACTGGCCGCGCTGGAATCGCAGATCGCGGCGCAGGACGAACCCATTGCCACCGCCTTTGCCGAGGGCAACCGCATCCTCAGCCGGATGCGAGCGCTGACAGTGGAGCCGGGTCCGGTCGAGGAACGGTCGGTGCGCTTCTCGGAAGAGGCGGTGCGCCTGTCGGGGATCGTGGCCCAGCTGCGGCAGCTGAACGTGGCCCCGCTGGTGGACCGGGCGGCGCAGGATCTGGCGGATTCGGTGGTGCTGCCGGAACTCGACGGCGGCAGCGAACTGGCGCGCAGCAGTCAGGCCAGCACCATCGATTCCGTGCTGGGGCTGGTCGCGCTGCGGGCACAGACGCTGGCGGCGGCCGCGGCCGAGGTCATCGCCCTGCCGCAGCCGGACGAGACGGTCTATACCCCGATCTCGGCCGCCGATGCGGTGATCCGCTATGCCGGCAACTTCATTCCCAGCTGGGCGGGCGCCGTGGCCATCGACCTGCTGCCCGCGGTGCTGGTCTTCATCCTGATGGTGACGCAGGCCGCGATCCGGGCCGGGCGCGGCGACAGCACGGTCGAGGATACGATGACCGTCGCCGAACTGCGCGCGGCGCTGGCCACGGTGCGCAGCCTGCCGGGCCAGCATCCGCTGGACCAGCCGGGTCCGGACCGGCCATGACCGAGGCGCGGCGCAGCACGCCCGACCGCGCCCTGCGCGCGGTGATGGTGGGCCAGATCGCCATCGCGCTGGCGGTGGTGGCGCTGGACCTTGCGCCCGCGGCGCGTCAGGCCGCCGATCCGGCGACCTTCGCCCCGCCCGGCAGCGGCCCCGCCACGCGCCCCTACCGCCCCGATGTCCGCCCAGGCGGCACGCCGGGCGCCCCCGCGATGCAGCCGATGCCGGAACGGCTGGAATTTTCTGCCGACGGCACCGCCGTCACCCTGCTGGGCCAGATCGCCGAGGGCGATGCCGACCGCTTTGCCGCCTATCTGCAGGAACGGCGCGATGCCGGCGCGCGGGCGACGCTGTTGCGGCTGGACAGTTCCGGCGGCTCGGTGGCGGATGCGCTGGAAATCGGCCGCGCCACGCGGGCCGCGGGAATGGCGACCGAGGTGGCCGAGGGCGCGGTCTGCCTGTCGGCCTGTCCCTATATTCTCGCCGGCGGGGTGGAGCGGCGGGTGGCCGAGGGCGGGCGGGTGGGCGTGCACCAGCACTATTTCGGCGAAAACTCGATCCTGCCCGCCTTCCTCGCCGTCGAGGATGTGCAGCGCGGGCAGGCGGCGGTGATGGATTATCTGGACCGGATGGGCGTCGACCCGATGCTGATGCGCGATGCGCTGACGACGCCGCCCGACGAGATCTTCCTGCTGGATGCCGAGGCGCTGCGCGACTACCGGCTGGTCACGACAGAAGATTCGGGCGAGGCCGGGGCCGGCTGAGGGACAGACGGCGGTGATTCGGCTACTCGCGCGAATGATCTTGCTGCCGAAACGTATTCCGCCGTAGATTCCGCCGCAGATCCCCGATCCGGCGGCCAAGTTCGCCAGCACATTCCGTCGCGGCGGATGCATCTTCTGCCGCACCACGCGAACAGGTGCAGCAGGAGTTTCCGGTCATGAAGGTCGTCGTCCTCGGGGCGGGTGTCATCGGCATCACCACCGCATATGAACTCGCCCGGGCGGGGCATGAGGTGACGGTGCTGGACCGGCAGCCCGGCCCGGCGCTGGAGACGAGCTTTGCCAATGCGGGCGAGGTCAGCCCCGGCTACTCCGCGCCATGGGCCGCGCCCGGCATTCCGCTGAAGGCGCTGAAATGGGCCTTCCAGCGCCATGCGCCGCTGGTCGTGGGTCTCGCGCCCGATCCGGTGAAACTGGCCTGGATGGCGCGGATGCTGGCTAACTGCAACGCCGCCGCCTATGCCCGCAACAAGAGCCGGATGGTCCGGCTGGCCGAATACAGCCGCGACCGGCTGATCGCGCTGCGCGCCGAAACCGGCATCCGCTATGACGAACGGATGCAGGGCACCCTGCAGGTGTTCCGCAGCGACAAACAGGTCGAGGCCGCGGCCAAGGACATCGCCGTGCTGCGGGCCGATGGCGTGGCGTTCGAGGTGCTGGACCGTGCCGGCTGTCTTGCCGCCGAACCGGGTCTGGCCGGGGCGGCCGACCGGATTGCGGGCGGGCTGCGCCTGCCGGGGGATGAGACCGGCGACTGTTTCAAGTTCACCGCGGCGCTGGCCCCGCTGGCCGCATCCAAGGGCGTGACCCTGCGCTATGGCGTCGCCGTCACCCGGCTGATCGCCGAGGCCGGGCGGGTGACCGGCGTGCTGACCTCCGACGGGCCGCTGGCCGCCGATGCGGTGGTGGTGGCGCTTGGCAGCCATTCGCCGCGGGCGGTGGCGCCCCTGGGGCTGCGCCTGCCGGTCTATCCGGTGAAGGGCTATTCGCTGACCATGCCGATCCGCGACGAATCCCGCGCCCCGGTGTCGACGGTGATGGACGAGACGTACAAGGTGGCGATCACCCGGCTGGGCGACCGCATCCGCGTGGGCGGTCTGGCGGAGATCGCCGGCTTCGACCTGTCGCTGCGCAAATCCCGTCGGGCGACGCTGGAAAAATCCGTGGGTGAGATGTTCGTGGGCGGCGGCGATGCGGCGACGGCACAGTTCTGGTGCGGCCTGCGCCCGATGACGCCGGATGGCACGCCTGTGGTCGGACCCACGCCGGTGGCCGGGCTGTGGCTGAACACCGGCCACGGCACGCTGGGCTGGACGATGGCAGCGGGTTCGGCCCGGCTGCTGGCGGACCAGATGTCGGGGCGGGCGACCGATATCGCGGCCGCCGATCTGGGCTATGCGCGCTATCTGCGGCACGGCGGCACAGGCCGCCGCGCCCCGGTCCCCGCCGCGGCCTGAGCGCCGGCCCGGCCGCGCGGCGTCCCCTACTCGATGACCGCGCAGGCCAGCCGTTCGCCGGCGCCGCCCGCGGGCTGCGATTCATAGTCGTCGGGTTCGGCATGCAGCATCAGCACATGGCCCGAGACATCACCCGGCGCGCCATCGCCCAGCGTCACGAAGGTGTTGAACACCTCGCTGCGCAGGTTGCCGTCGCTGTCGACCCACTGGTTCGGCATGTCGCCGGCATGCGGGCCGGTCTCGACCATGAAGCCGTGGTCGGACTCGTTGGGATTGAAATGCCCGCCCGCCGTCTCGAACCGCTCGCCGGGGTCGCAGGCGGTGCCTTCGTGGATGTGGAAGGCGACCCAGCCCTCGGGCGGCAGGCCGGTCATGTCGAGCGCGATCAGCACCCCATGCGGCGTGGCCGTCAGTTCGGCGCTGCCGAGCGAGGCACCTTCGGCGTCGATGAACTCGGCCGTGCCGGAGGCCATGGCGGGATCGCTGTTCGTGGGCGCTGTCTGCGCGGGCGCGTCCTGCGCCGCGGCGGGCGAGGCGAGCAGCGCCGCAAGGGCGGCGGCGCAGGCGGCCGGGGCTGTGGCGAGGCTGGTGCGGGACATGGCGTTCCTTTCGGTCGAACATGAATTTCCGGGCGCGGCACCGGCTGTGGCATCCCGACGCCCGCCTAAAGGGAACAGCCCCCGCCGCGCGATGTTCCGGGACGAGACAGGCACGATCCGGCCCGGGGACCCGATGCGTCACCCGCCGCGGCACCCTGCCGCTGCGACCTGCCGACGCGCTGCGACGACACGTCCCTCGATGAAGGGTGCAATCTACACATTTACAAGGCAGAATATGTTCAGGGACGCGACCCCCTGGGCCGCCGCCGACAAGAAGGGAAAACCGATGTTCGACGCTTTCGACGCGGAGGTGCTGGCGCGGATGCAGTTCGCCTTCACCGTCGCCTTCCACATCGTCTTTCCGGCCTTCACCATCGGCCTTGCCAGCTTTCTGGCGGTGTTGCTGGGGCTGTGGCTGACGACGCGCGAGCGGGTCTATCTGCGGCTCTTCGATTTCTGGAAGACGATCTTTGCCCTGTCCTTCGGCATGGGCGTCGTGTCGGGCATCGTCATGTCCTACCAGTTCGGCACCAACTGGGCGGCCTTCTCCGACAAGGCCGGGCCGGTGATCGGGCCGCTGATGGGCTATGAGGTGCTGACGGCCTTCTTCCTCGAGGCCGGGTTCCTGGGGATCATGCTGTTCGGGCGCAAGCGGGTGGGCGAGGGGCTGCACCTGTTCGCCACGCTGATGGTGGCCTTCGGCACGCTGCTGTCGGCGACCTGGATCCTCGCCGTGAACAGCTGGATGCAGACGCCCGCGGGCTTTGCGATCAACGAGGTCGGGCAGTTCGTGCCGGTGGACTGGTGGGCGGTGATCTTCAACCCCTCCTTCCCCTACCGGCTGGTGCATATGGTGCTGGCGGCCTACCTGACCACGGCGCTGGTCGTGGGCGGGGTCGCGGCATGGCACAAGCTGCGCGGCCGCGACGTGGCCGAGGTGCATCGCATGTTCACCATGGCGATGGGCATGATCCTGGTGGTCGCGCCGATCCAGATCTTCGCCGGCGACATGCACGGGCTGAACACGCTGGAACACCAGCCCGCCAAGGTCATGGCGATGGAGGGGCATTTCGAAAGCCATCCCGAGGGCGCGCCGCTGATCCTGTTCGGCCTTCCGGACCAGGAGGCGCAGACGGTGCGCTATGCGGTGGAAATACCGAAACTGTCCTCGCTGATCCTGAAGCACGACCTGAATGCGCCGCTGGCGGGTCTGGACACCATCCCGCGCGACGAACAGCCGCCGGTGCCGATCGTGTTCTGGTCGTTCCGCGTCATGGTGGCACTGGGCTTCGCCATGCTGGGGCTGGGCGGCTTTGCGCTGGTCCAGTTCCTGCGTGGCCGGCTGCATCACAGCCCGTGGCTGCACCGCTATGCGCTGGCGATGGGGCCGATGGGCTTCGTCGCGGTGCTGGCGGGCTGGGTCACGACCGAGGTGGGGCGTCAGCCCTGGACGGTCTATGGCCATATGCTGACGGCGGACAGCCTGTCGCCCGTCTCGGCCCCGGCGGTGGGCGCGTCGCTGGTGGCCTTCGTCGTCGTCTATTTCCTGATCTTCGGCACCGGGGTCTTCTACCTGCTGCGGCTGATGGCGCGCCTGCCCGAGGTCGACGAACAGGAACTGGTCGATGCGCCGATCCGGACCGCGGGCATCACCCCCGGCCCGGCCAATCCCGAACCCGCGAAGGAGACGCCCCATGCCCTTTGACCTTGCGTCCCTGCCCCTCGCCTATGTCTGGGCGGCGATCATCGCCTTCGCGGTGCTGGCCTATGTCATCATGGACGGCTTCGATCTGGGCATCGGCATCCTGTTCCCGCTGTTCCCGGAGAAGCACGACCGCGACGTGATGATGAACTCCGTCGCGCCGGTCTGGGACGGCAACGAGACGTGGCTGGTGCTGGGCGGCGGCGGGCTGCTGGCGGTGTTTCCGCTGGCCTATGCCACGATCCTGCCCGCGCTTTACGCGCCGCTGATCGTGATGCTGCTGGCGCTGATCTTTCGCGGCGTCGCCTTCGAATACCGCTGGCGGACGGACTCGCGCCGCTGGGACGCGGCCTTCTTCGGCGGCTCGATCACCGCGACCTTCGCGCAGGGCATCGCGCTCGGCGCGCTGGTGCAGGGGATCCGGGTCGAGAACCGCGCCTATGCCGGCGGCTGGTTCGACTGGCTGACGCCGTTTTCGCTGATGACCGGCGTGGCGCTGGTTCTGGGCTATGCGCTGCTGGGCGCCTGCTGGCTGGTGCTGAAGACGGAAGGCGGCCTGCGGGACGAGGCGCGGCACATGGCGCGGCGGGCGCTGGCGGGCACGCTCGCCGGCATGGGCGTGGTCAGCCTGTGGACGCCGTTCCTGCAGCTGGGCTATCTCGACCGCTGGTTCGAATGGCCGACGATGATCTTTTCGTTCATCGTCCCGGCGCTGGTGGCGGGGATGGCGCTGTTGCTGTGGCGCGGCCTGCAGCGGGGGCCGGACTGGCAGCCCTTCCTCTGCGCGCTCGGCCTGTTCGTGCTGGGCTATGCCGGGGTGGGTATCAGCTTCTTCCCCTGGATGGTGCCCTTCGCGCTGACGATCGAACAGGCGGCCGCCCCGCAATCCTCGCTGGTCTTCATGCTGGCGGGGGCGGTCGTGCTGCTGCCGATGATCCTCGCCTATACCGCCTATGCCTATTGGGTGTTCCGCGGCAAGATCGACCCGGAAGAGGGCTATCACTGATGCCGCAGGTCCTGCGCCGGCTGGGCTGGTTCGTGCTGCTGTGGCTGGCGGGGGTGGCGGCGGTGGGCAGCGTCGCCTTCCTGATCCGGCTGGTGCTGCTGTAGCCGGCGTTCCAGGTCTATCAGCGCCTGCTTGCGCCACAGCCCGCCGCCATAGCCGGTGAGCGAGCCGTCGGCGCCGATCACCCGGTGGCAGGGGATCACCAGCGCGATGCGGTTGGCGCCATTGGCGCGCGCCACCGCCCGCACCGCCGTGGGCCTGCCGATGGACTGCGCGAGCGCGGCATAGCTGCGCGTCTCGCCCGCCGGGATGCGGCGCAGTTCCTGCCAGACCATGCGGGTGAAGGGGCTGCCGGCCAGGGCCAGCGGCACCTCGAACCGGGCGCTGCGGGCGGCGAAGAAGCGGTCCAGTTCCCCGGCCACCTGCTCCATGGGTGCGGTGCGGCCCAGCCCGATGCCGCCCGCCTGCCGCCGCAGCACCGCCAGTTCCGACGGCAGCGCGCGGCGGTCGGCGAATTCCAGCAGGTGCAGCGCATGGGCATCGGCCACCGCCACCATCGGCCCCAGTGGCGTGTCGATCCAGTCCGCCCGCAGCAGCGCGTCGCCCGCGAATTCTGCCGGGCTGCCGCCCATCAGCCGGGCGAAGGCGGCGCGAAAGGCGCTCGGGCTGTCGAACCCCGCCTCCAGCTGCGCGTCGATCACCCGCCCGCCGCGGGCAATTTCCGTCATGCCCGCCTGCACCCGGCGCAGCCGCGCCATGTCGAGGAAGGTGATGCCGAACTGCCGGCGAAAGGCGCGGCGCACGGTCGAGGGGTCGAAGCCCATCGCGGCCACGTCCGCCTCGCTCCAGCGCCGGGCGGGATCGGCCTCCAGCGCCTCGGTCAGGGTGGCGATGGCGGGGTCGGCCCCGGCCTCGGGCGCCAGCGGATGGCAGCGTCGGCAGGGCCGGAACCCGGCGTCGAGGCATTCGGCCACCGTCGCGCGAAAGCTGCAATTGGCGCGCAGCGGCTTGCGCGCCGGGCAGGTCAGCCGGCAGAAGATGCCGGTGGAGGCGACGCAGACATAGGCGCGCCCGTCCCAGCCCGGATCGCGGGCCAGAAGCGCGTCATAAAGCACGTCGTCGGGGGGAAGCGGGAACAGGGTCATGCGCCGATCCTGACACGAGCCGCCCCGCCTGTCCGCCGGTTTCCGGGCGTGGATTTCCGATCGCGGCCCTCTGGCGAATTCGCGCCCGTGACGCCGCGCCCCGCTGGACAGCGCCCCGCCCGCCGCGCCAGATGCCCCCGCACAGCCGGAGATCCAGATGACACTCGACGACATCGCCGCCCGCATCGACCGCAAGCTGAAGGAAAAGCCCTTCGAGGGCTCGCTGAAATTTGATTGTGGAGAAGGCGGCGTGATCGTGCTGGCCGATGGCGGCGCCAGCCGGGTGGATCGCGATACCGACTGCACGCTGAAGATCAGCGAGGAGAACCTGGTGAAGCTGCTGTCGGGCAACCTGAACCCGATGACCGCGCTGGTCACCGGCAAGATCAAGCTGCAGGGCAATGCCGCCGTGGCGATGAAGCTGTCGAAGCTGATCGGCTAGATCCTGACCGCCGCCAGCCGGTCGTAGAAGGGCAGCGCCGCCGCGGCCAGCGCGGCATAGTCCGGGGCAAGCTCCGGCAGCGGGCCTTCCGCCCCGTCGAAGCCGGTCGAGCGGTGGACCGCCCCGTACCAGTGCGGCGCCCAGACCCCGTCGAAGGGCTTCGGCCCCGCCGGCCAGTGCAGCATCGCCGGCGTGAAGTCCAGCCCGATCGCCGCGCAGAGCCGCGACAGAACCGCCGCCGGATCGGCGCGGATATCGCCGCTGTCCACCACCACCGGCGCGCGGCCGGTCATCGCCGCCACCTGATCGTAAAGCTCCGCCTGCTGGACGAAGCCCAGATCGGCCAGCGTAGGCCCCTCGCGCTTGGCGGCGTAGGAGGCGACGACCCGGGCGGGATGGCGGATCAGGAAGACGTTGGTGCAATCGCGGATGAAGGACCGGTCGAAACCGTCGATCATGTGCAGCGTCATGTGCTTCTGGTAGAAATGCCGCGCGCCCCCCGGCGCGGGCGCGGCGCAGGCGCGGGCGACGATGTCCGGGTCGGCCTCATGCGCGGCGACGATCGCCTCGCGCATCGGATGGTCGATACCGGTCGCGGCCAGATAGGCCGCATAGAAGGGCTCGTCCCAGACCGCGCAATCGCCCCGCGCCGCGAAGGCATACATCATCGCCGTCGACAGGTTGCGCGGCCCCGACCACATCGCGATGTTCATGCGCCCGCCCCCGCCAGAAAGGCCTCGACCTCGGCCCGGGCCGGGATCGCATCCGCCGTGCCGTGCCGCGTCACCTTCAGCGCCGCCGCCGCCGCCGCCCGGCGCAGGGCCGCCTCGGGCGGGTCGCCCGCATCCAGCCCCGCCGCCAGATAGCCGGCGAAGGTATCGCCCGCCCCGGTCGTGTCCACCGCCGCCACCTTCGGCGACGCCACATGCAGGTGCAGCCCGCGCGCAGGTTCGATCCAGTCCGCCCCCGCCGCCCCCCGGGTGATCAGCAGCTGCGGCACCGGCACCGCCTCGGGCGCGCAGCCGAGCGCCGCGGAAAGCTGCGCCGCCTCGACCGCGTTCAGCGCCAGCAGCGTCACATGCGGCAGCACCGCCTGCACCGCCGCCACCTCGAACGGGGCGGCGGAATACATCACCCGCAGCCCCCGCCCCGCCGCCAGCATCGCCGCCCGCGCCTGATGCGCCGTCTCGTTCTGCAGCAGCAACAGGTCCCCCGGCGCGGCCCCCGCCAGCGCCCGGTCCACCGCGTCGAAGGCGAAGCCGTGGTTGGCGCCGTGATGGATGACGATGCTGTTTTCACCCGCCGCATCGACATTGATGATCGCATGGCCGGTGGCAGCCTCGACCCGTGCCACATGGTCCACCTCCACCCCCCAGCCGCGCAGCCGGTCCAGCGTCCAGCCGCCATCCGGCCCCACCGCGCCCAGATGCACCACCCGCGCGCCCGCCCGGGCCGCCGCCGCCGACTGGTTGGCGCCCTTGCCGCCCAGACCGGTGCGGTAGTCCAGTGCCGCCAGCGTCTCGCCCGGGCCGGGCAGATGCGGCAGGCGATAGACATGGTCGATGTTGATCGAGCCGAGGTTGTAGATCGTCATCGCCGCCCTGCCTGATCCTGCGTCCGGGCGAATCCTAGCTGCGCGGACCGGCCCCCACAACCGATCCGCGCGCCCGGCCTTTTCCCTGCGCCCGGGCTTCGCTAGGGTCCGCGGACAGCCAAGACGGGGCAGGCAAAGGGGGCAGGTTGTCCGAACCGACCGCAACGCCGATGATGGCGCAATATCTGCAGATCCGGGCCGCCAATCCGGGCGCGCTGCTGTTCTACCGGATGGGCGATTTCTACGAGATGTTCTTCGACGACGCGGTGGCGGCGGCGGCGGCGCTCGACATCGCGCTGACGAAGCGGGGCCAGCATCTGGGGCAGGACATCCCGATGTGCGGCGTGCCGGTCCATGCGGCCGAGGGCTATCTGCTGACCCTGATCCGCAAGGGATTTCGCGTCGCCATCGCCGAACAGCTGGAAGACCCGGCCGAGGCGAAGAAGCGCGGGGCGAAATCCGTGGTGGCGCGCGACGTGGTGCGGCTGGTCACCCCCGGCACCCTGACCGAGGAATCGCTGCTGGAGGCGCGGCGTCACAACTTCCTCGCCGCCTGGGCCGAGGTGCGCGACGCGGCGGCGCTGGCCTGGGTCGATATCTCCACCGGCGAATTCCGGGTGGCCGACTGCCCGCTGGTGCGCCTGCCGCCCGAACTGGCGCGGCTCGCCCCGCGCGAGCTGCTGGTGGCGGATGCGCGCGAGGCGGACCTGCGCCCGCTCGCCGCCGAGGCGCAGGCGGCGCTGACGCCGCTGGCGCGCGCCAGCTTCGATTCCGCCGGGGCGGAACGGCGGCTCTGCGACCTGTACGGCACCGCCACGCTGGACGCCTTCGGCAGCTTCGGCCGGGCGGAACTGGCGGCGATGGGGGCGATCGTCGATTATCTCGACCTGACGCAGCGCGGCCGGCTGCCGTTGCTGCGCCCGCCCCTGCGCGAAACCGCCGGCAGCGCGATGCAGATCGACGCCGCCACCCGGCGCAGCCTGGAACTGACGCAATCGCTGTCGGGCGGGCGCGAGGGATCGCTGGTGGCGGCCATCGACCGCACGGTGACGGCGGCGGGCGCGCGGCTGCTCGACCGGCGGATCGCCGCGCCCTCCTGCGACCTCGGCGCGATCCGCGCGCGCCACGCCGCCCTGCGCTGGCTGCTGGAGGACAACCGCCTGCGCGCCGACCTGCGCGACCGGCTGCGCCGCGCGCCCGACATGGACCGCGCCCTGGGCCGGCTGGCGCTGGACCGGGGCGGGCCGCGCGATCTGGCGGCGATCCGCGCCGGGCTGACGCAGGCCGGCCAGGTGGCGACGCTGCTGGACGGCGAGGTGCCGCCGCTGCTGGGCGAGGCCGCCACGGCGCTGACCGGGCATGAGGCGGTGCTGGCGCTGCTCGACGCTGCGTTGGTGGCGGAACCGCCGCTGCTGGCGCGGGACGGCGGGTTCGTCGCGGCCGGACATGACTCGGAACTGGACGAGACGCGCGCGCTGCGGGACGAGGGGCGCGGCGTCATCGCCCGGATGCAGGCCGACTATTGCGCCGAGACCGGCATCGCGGGCCTGAAGATCAAGCACAACAACGTGCTGGGTTATTTCATCGAAACGACCTCCGCCCATGCCGAGCGGATGATGGCGCTGTCCGACCGCTTCATCCATCGCCAGACCACGGCCAGCCAGGTCCGCTTCACCACGGTAGAGCTGAGCCAGCTGGAAACCCGCATCCTGAACGCGGCGCAGCACGCGCTGGCGATCGAGAAGCGGATCTTCGACGGCCTGCGCGCCGCCGTGCTGGCCGAGGCGGCGGCGATCAGGCAGGCGGCGCAGGCGCTGGCGCAGATCGACCTGGCCGCGGCCTTCGCCGAGATCGCCGCCGAGGCCGGCTGGTGCGAGCCGCAGATGGATGACAGCCGCGCCTTCGCCATCGCGGGCGGGCGGCATCCGGTGGTGGAGGCGGCGCTGCGCCGGGCGGGGCAGCCCTTCGTCGCCAATGATTGCGCGCTGACCGAGGGCGGGACCCCGGCGGTCTGGCTGCTGACCGGCCCGAACATGGCCGGCAAGTCCACCTTCCTGCGGCAGAACGCGCTGATCGCGCTGCTGGCGCAGGCCGGCGCCTTCGTTCCGGCAGAGCGGGCGCATATCGGCCTCGTCAGCCAGCTCTTCAGCCGGGTCGGCGCCGCCGACGACCTGGCCCGCGGCCGGTCCACCTTCATGGTCGAAATGGTCGAGACGGCGGCGATCCTCAACCGCGCCGACGACCGCGCGCTAGTGATCCTCGACGAGATCGGGCGCGGCACCGCGACCTGGGACGGGCTGTCGATTGCCTGGGCGGTGCTGGAACATCTGCACGGGGTCAACCGCTGCCGCGCGCTGTTCGCCACCCATTATCACGAAATGACGGCGCTCGCCGCCAAGCTGCCGGGGGTCGAGAATGCCACCGTCGCGGTGAAGGAATGGGAGGGCGAGGTCATCTTCCTGCACGAGGTGCGGCAGGGCGCGGCCGATCGCAGCTATGGCGTGCAGGTGGCGCGGCTGGCGGGGCTGCCGCCCGCGGTGATCGACCGCGCCCGCGTGGTGCTGGAGGCGCTGGAAAAGGGCGACCGCGAAGGCGGCGCGCGCAAGGCCGCCATCGTCGACGACCTGCCGCTGTTCAGCCGGGCAGCGCCGCCCGCCTCGGCCGCCGTGCCGAAAGGCCCCTCGCCGGTCGAGGCACGGCTCGCGGCGCTGCACCCCGACGAGCTGTCGCCGCGGGCGGCGTTGCAGGCGCTTTACGACCTGAAGGCACTGCTGGAGGGGTAACGGGATGGGGGCGCTGCCCCCGTCCGCCTGCGGCGGACTCCCCCGGGATATTTGCGCCGACAAGAAGCGCGCAAGCTTTCCTTAACCGGGATGCCGCAGCATCGGGATGCGGTACAGGCGGGGACGCCGATGACCGCCCGACGAGAAGCGGCCCGCCCCTGTGAAAAGGGCGGGCCGTGCCGCCCGAAGCCGGCGGGCACCTTCTTGTCGGCGGAAATATCCCGCGGGGGTGCGGGGGTGTGAAACCCCCGCGGGCGACGGCAGCCGTCAGGACTTCGGCATGGAACTGACGCCCACCTGCGCCGGGCGCAGCAGCCGGTCGTGCAGCATGAAGCCCTCGGCCATCACCTGGATGATGTCGCCGGCCTTGGTGCCGGGCAGCGGCGCCTCGAACATCGCCTGGTGCAGCTGCGGGTCGAAGGTATCGCCGACCTTGGGCGCCACCGGGGTCATGCCGTGCTTGACGAAGACATTGGTCAGTTCGCGCAGGGTCAGCTCCACGCCCTCGATCAGCGCGGCGGCGGCGGCGCGCTGTTCGTCGCCCGCCGCGTCGAGCGCCCGCTTCAGCGCGTCATGCACCGGCAGCAGGTCGCGGGCGAGCTTCGATCCGCCATATTGTTCGGCCTCGCGCCGGTCGCGGTCGGCCCGCTTGCGCGAGTTCTCGGCATCGGCGAGCGCGCGCATGAACCGGTCGCGCAGCTCGTCGCGTTCGGCCCGGATCGCCTCGATCTCGTCGAAGCCGGCCTCGTCGGCGGGTTCGGCGATCTGCGCCTGATCCTCGAGAATCTCGTCTTTCTTCGTCTCGCTCATGTCTACCCCTTGCGCCGGTCGGACAGCAGGCGCCCGACCAGTTGCGCCGTATAGTCGACGATCGGCACGATCCGCCCATAGTTCAGCCGGGTCGGGCCGATGACGCCGACGGCGCCGATGATCTTACGGTCAGCGTTCATATAGGGAGAGACCACCAGAGAGGAACCCGAAAGTGAGAAGAGTTTGTTTTCGGATCCGATGAAGATGCGCACGCCCTCGCCGGTTTCCGCCAGTTCGAGGAAGTCGGCGATGTCGCGCTTGCGTTCCAGATCGTCGAAGAGTTCGCGGATGCGGTTCAGCTCCTCGGCCTCGGCCGCGTTGATCAGGTTGGCGCGGCCGCGCACGATCAGCCGTTCATAGGGCCCGCCCTCGTTTTCCCACAGCACCCCGCCCGATTCGACCAGTTCCCGCGCGAGGATGTCGAGCTCCTGCCGCCGGGCCACGATCTCGCGCCCGATATGGCTGCGCAGTTCCGACAGGGTCTTGCCCTCGGCCAGCGCGTTCAGGAAGTTCGACGCCTCGCGCATCGAGCTCGGGGTCTGGCCGAGCGGCGGGCGGAAGACGCGGTTTTCCACATGGCCGTCGGCGAAGACCAGCACCACCAGCGCCCGGTCGGGACCCAGCTGCACGAATTCGATATGCCGCACCGGCGCCTCGTGCTTGGGCGCCAGCACGAGGCTCGCGCCCCGGGTGATGCCCGACAGGGCAGAGCCCACCCGGTCGAACAGCGCGGCGGTGTCGGCCTCGTTGGTGCCGAGCGTGGCGTCAAGGCGCTCGCGGTCGGCGGCGGACACGGTCGAGACTTCCATCAGCCCGTCGACGAACATCCGCAGGCCAAGCTGCGTCGGCACCCGACCGGCCGAGACATGCGGGCTGTCGAGCAGGCCGAGATATTCCAGATCCTGCATGACGTTGCGGATGGTCGCGGCGCTGACCTTCTCGCTCATGCTGCGGGTCAGGGTGCGCGATCCCACCGGCTCGCCCGAGTCGAGATAGCTTTCGACGACGCGGCGAAAGACCTCGCGGCTGCGGTCGTTCAGTTCGGCGAGGATCTTGCTGCCGTCGCTCATCGCCGCCGTTCCGCCACGCCCGCCCGCGACCCTTCTGCCTGTCCGCTGCAGCGGAGCCCCTGATGGAAGACAATTATTGAGCGGCAGCCGCCGGCGTCAACCGGGCGCGTCGCCGCGACCCCGGACGGTGCCGGCGATGTCGCCGCGCTGCACCGCGGGTCGCATCGGCGGGTTGCATCGGCGGGGGCCGCCCCTCTAATGGGCGCCAGACGAAAAAGACACGCCCGACAGCAAAGGACCACGTCATGCGCCCCTCTGGCCGGAAGCTCGACCAACTGCGCCCGATCTCGATCGAGACCGGGGTGACGAAACATGCCGAAGGTTCGTGCCTGATCCTGATGGGCGACACGCATGTACTGTGCACGGCCTCGATCGAGGAGAAGGCGCCGCCCTTCCTGAAGGGCACCGGCAAGGGCTGGGTCACGGCCGAATACGGGATGCTGCCGCGCGCCACCCACAGCCGCAACCGGCGCGAGGCGGCGGCAGGCAAGCAATCCGGCCGCACGCAGGAAATCCAGCGCCTGATCGGGCGCGCGCTGCGGGCGGGCGTGGATCTGCGCGCGCTTGGCGAACGCCAGATCACCATCGACTGCGACGTGATCCAGGCCGATGGCGGCACGCGCTGCGCCTCGATCACCGGGGGCTGGGTGGCGCTGCGGATCGCGGTGAAGCGGATGCTGGCGGCCGGGGCGCTGACCAGCGACCCGATCCTCGACCATGTCGCGGCGGTGTCCTGCGGCATCTATGGCGGGCAGCCGGTGCTGGACCTCGACTATGCCGAGGACAGCGAGGCGGGCACCGACGGCAACTTCATCCTGACCGGCGCAGGCAAGCTGATCGAGGTGCAGATGTCAGCGGAAGGCGCCACCTTCTCGCGCACCGAGATGGGGCAGCTTCTGGACCTGGCCGAGGCGGGCGTGGCCGATCTGGTCAAGGCGCAGAAGGCCGCGACGGCATGACCCGGCGGTTCAGCGGCGACCGGCTGCTGGTCGCCACCCACAACCGCGGCAAGCTGGAAGAGATGGCGGCGCTGCTGGCGCCCCATGGCGTCAGCGTCGTCGGCGCGGCCGAGATGGGGCTGCCGGAGCCTGCGGAGACGGAAGAGACCTTCGTCGGCAATGCCCGGATCAAGGCGCATGCTGCGGCGAAGGCCACGGGCCTGCCGGCGCTGGCCGACGATTCCGGCATCGAGGTGGATTGTCTGGGCGGCGCGCCGGGCGTCCACACCGCCGACTGGGCCGAAACCCCGGCCGGCCGCGACTTCGCGATGGCGATGACCCGCACCTGGGCGGACTGCGAGGCCATCGCGGCCCCCCTGCCCCGCACCGCGCGCTTTCGCTCGACGCTGGTCCTGGCCTGGCCGGACGGGACCGACGCGGTATTCGAGGGCAAGGTGGAAGGCCGGCTGGTCTGGCCGATGCGCGGCACGCAGGGTCATGGCTATGACCCGATGTTCCAGCCCGAGGGGTTCGACATCACCTTCGCCGAAATGGATCCCGCCCAAAAGAACCGCATCAGCCATCGGGCCGATGCCTTCCGCAAGTTCATCGAAGGATGTTTCGCATGAGAAAGCTGATCTCCTCTGGCTCCGAGTTCGAGAAGACGATGGGCTATTCGCGCGCCGTGGTGGCGGGCGACTGGTGCTTCGTCTCGGGGACCACGGGCTATGACTATGCCACGATGACCATGCCCGACACCGCCGCCGAGCAGGCCGAGAACTGCCTTGCCACCATCGCCGGGGCGCTGGCCGAGGGCGGCTTCTCGATGGCCGATGTGGTGCGGGTGCAATACACGGTCACCAACTCGGCCTGGGTCGAGGATATCGTGCCGGTGCTCGGGCGCCATTTCGGCGAGGTCCGGCCGGCGGCGACGATGGTCATCGCCGACCTGATCCGCCCCGAGATGAAGGTGGAAATCGAGGTCACCGCCTTTCGCGGCTGACCCTCAGCGATTATCTGGACCCGGTGGCCGAGTACGCGGCCCCGGGAGACGGCGATGGACGAGAGCCTCGAGGACTGGCGGAACGGTGGCTTCGGCCTGTACCTGCACTGGCCGTTCTGCGCCTCGAAATGCCCCTATTGCGATTTCAACAGCCATGTCGCGGCACGGGTGGACCAGCGCCGCTGGCAGGCGGCCTTCCTGTCGGAAATCGACCGCATCGGCGCAGAGACACGGGGCCGCATCCTTGACACCGTGTTCTTCGGCGGCGGCACGCCCAGCCTGATGGAGCCGGAGCTCGTGGCCGCGGTCCTCGACAGGGTGCGGGCGACATGGCCGATGCGGAACGATGCCGAGATCACGCTGGAGGCCAATCCCGGCAGCATCGAGGCCGGGCGGTTTCGCGGCTATCGACAGGCCGGGGTCAACCGGGTGTCGATGGGCATGCAGGCGATGAACGATGCCGATCTGCGGCGTCTGGGGCGGCTGCATACAGCGGCCGAGGCGCGGGCGGCCTTCGAGGTGGCGCGGGCGGAGTTCGACCGCGTCAGCTTCGACCTGATCTATGCCCGGCAGGACCAGAGCCCGCAGGACTGGGCGGCGGAGCTGAAGGCGGCGCTGGCGCTGGCCGTGGATCACCTGTCGCTCTATCAGCTGACCATCGAGGAGGGCACGGCCTTCGGTGCCCGCCATGCGGCGGGCGGGCTGCGCGGTCTGCCGGTCGAGGATGACGCCGCGGACATGTATGCGCTGACGCAAGACATCTGCGCCGCCGCCGGCCTGCCGGCCTATGAGGTGTCGAATCACGCGCGCGAGGGTGCGGAAAGCCGCCACAACCTGATCTACTGGCGCTATGGCGACTATGCAGGCATCGGTCCCGGGGCGCATGGGCGGTTGACGCTGGGGGGCCGAAAATTCGGCACCCAGACCCCGACGGCGCCGCAGGTCTGGCTGGAACGGGCCGAGGCCGGCAATGGCGAAGCCCCGCGCGAGGAACTGGGCTTGACGGAACAGGCGGATGAATACCTGCTGATGGGGCTACGGCTGGCCGAAGGGATCAGCCTCGCCCGACATGAAGCCCTTGCCGGATCGCCGATACCAGGCGACGCGATCCGCGACCTCCGGGAGTTGGGGATGATCGAGACCAATGCCGACCGGCTGCGCGCCACCGAACGGGGCCGGGCCGTGCTGAACGCCGTGATCCGGAAGCTGGCCGCATGATCGCGCGGATGCTGTGGGCGGGTCTGGGCTGGACCGCCCTGGGGCTGGGCGCGATCGGCGTCGTGCTGCCGCTGCTGCCGACGGTGCCCTTCGTGCTGCTGGCGGCCTTCGCCTTTGCCCGGTCGTCGGAGCGGGTGCATCACTGGCTGGTCACGCACCCGACCTTCGGCCCCCATATCCTCGCTTGGCGCGAGCGCGGGGCGATCCCGCTGCGCGGCAAGCAGCTCGCCTCGCTGTCTTTTGTGGGAAGCCTCGGTCTGGCGGTGCTGTTGCGGCTGCCGCCGCTGGCCATCGCCGGGCAGGCGCTGGCGCTTGCCTGCACGGCGCTGTTCATCTGGACGCGGCCGAGCGCCTGATCCCGCCTCAGCGCATCGTCGACAGGACGCGGCAGATCTCGTCCAGATCGTCCAGCGACTTGTAGGCGATGGAGATGGTTCCCCCCTCCCCCTTGTGGTCGATCTGGACCTTCATACCAATGGTAGCGGTCAGATCCTGTTCCAGCACCCGCGTATCGGCATCCTTGTCTGCCGTGGGCGCGGGCCGGTCCCGGGGCGCGCGCGGCTCGCCCACGCCCTTGGCCAGCCGTTCGGTTTCCCGCACCGACAGGCCCTTGGCGATGACCTGCCGCGCCAGGTCGGCGGCATCGTCGGTCACGATCAGCGCCCGCGCATGGCCCGCCGTCAGCCGGCCCTCGCGCACATGGTCCACCACCTCTTGCGGCAGGTTCAGCAGCCGCAGCAGGTTGGCAATGTGACTGCGGCTTTTCGACAGCGCCTCGGCCAGCTTTTCCTGCGTATGGCCGAAGCGTTCCATCAGCTGGCGATAGGCCATCGCCTCTTCGATCGGGTTCAGGTCGGCGCGCTGGATATTCTCGATGATCGCGACTTCCAGCACCTCGGTATCGTCGAGGTCGCGGACGATCACCGGCAGGTCATGCACCTGCGCCAGTTGCGCCGCCCGCCAGCGGCGTTCCCCCGCGACGATCTCGAAGCGGCCATCGCCGGCCTCGCGCACGATCAGCGGCTGGATCACGCCCTTTTCGCGGATCGAGGCCGCCAGCTCCTCCAGCGAGGCCTGGGCGAAGTCGCGGCGCGGCTGGTTCGGGTTTGGAACCAGCTTTTCCACCGGCAGGCGCAGGTCGGCGCGGCGCGGCTGATCGCGGGTTTCGCTGGCCGGGGTCAGGTTCACATCGGCCATCAGCGCCGACAGGCCGCGGCCGAGGCCCCGGCGTTCGGGTTTCTTGTCGCTCATCCCGTCCTCTTCGTTTCTCAGGCCGGCATCATGCAGCGTGCCAGCAGTTCCTGCGCCAGGGCTCGGTAGGCCTGACTGCCCTTCGACAGGCTGTCATATTGCAGCACCGGCACCGCATAGGACGGCGCCTCGGACACCCGGACGTTGCGCGGTACCACCGTGTCGAAGACCAGGTCCCCCAGCGTGTCGCGCGCGTCCTTTTCAACCATTTGCGACAGGTTGTTGCGCATGTCGTGCATGGTCAGCACCACACCCTCGATCCGCAGGTCGGGATTGGCGGTGGCGCGAACCTCGCGGATGGTGAGCATCAGCTGCGACAGGCCTTCCAGCGCAAAGAATTCCGCCTGCAGCGGCACCAGCACCGAATGCGCGGCGACCATGGCGTTGACGGTCAGCAGGCTCAGCGACGGCGGGCAGTCGATCAGCACGAAGCCCAGGGCGAAGTCGTCGATTTCCACCTGCCGCAGCGCATCGTGCAGCAGGAAGCTGCGCTTTTCATTGGCGACAAGCTGGATGTCGGCCGAGGACAGGTCGGTGGTCGCGGGACAGATCCAGATATTGGCGATACCGGAGGGACGCACAACATCTTGAAGTGGCGCATCTTCCAGCAACAAGTCATAGCTGGTCAGCCCCCGATCCCCGGGTTCCAGCCCCAACCCGGTCGAGGCATTGCCCTGCGGGTCCAGATCGACGATCAGCACGCGATGCCCGGCCTCTGCCAGCGCGGCGGCGAGGTTGATCGCCGTCGTCGTCTTCCCCACCCCGCCCTTCTGGTTGGCAACGGCGATGATGCGCGGTCCGGGCGGGCGGGACGGATCAGACATGGGCAACACCTGTCACTTCGAGGATGACCGCCTGCGAGTCGGTCTGGCTGGGATGTTTCTGCAGGTCGAAGCGCCAGCTGGCAAGCGCCTCGGCAATCTCTGCGGCATGATTGGCACCCTTCGGCAGAAGCGCCCTGCCCCCCGGCGCCAGATGCCGTTCGGCAAAGGCCAGCAGCTGCGGCAAGGGGGCCAGCGCGCGGGCGGACAGCACATCGGCAGACAGGGGCGCAACAGCCTCGATCCGATCGGCGAGCACCCGGACGTTCAGCCCCGTTTCCCGCGCGACGGTGGACAAGAACGCGGCCTTGCGCACATCGGATTCGACCAGCGTTACCGCCAGACCCGGGGCGCGCTCTGCGGCGAGGATCGCCACCACCAGCCCCGGAAACCCGCCGCCAGACCCGAGATCGGCCCAGCGGGTCGCGCCCGCCGGGCAGAGGTCGAACAGCTGGGCCGAGTCGCGAAAATGGCGGGTCCAGAGGTCGCCCAGCGTGGACTTCGCGACGAGGTTGATCGCTGGATTCCACTTTCGCAACAGCGACTCATAGGTTTCCAGCCGGTCGCGTGTTTCACGTGAAACATCTGCCAGCGAATCGGCGCCGGTCATCCCGCCGCGCGGCGGTTGTCCCGCCCCATCGCCTTCAGCCTGGCGAGGATCAGCGTCAGCGCTGCCGGCGTCATGCCGTCGATGCGACCAGCCTGCGCCAGCGTCTTCGGTTGCACCCGCGCCAGCTTGCCCTTCAACTCGTTCGACAGCCCGCCGAGGCTCGAATAGTCGAACCCGGCGGGGATTTCCTGCGTCTCGTCCCGCCGCATCGCTTGCACGTCGGCCTCCTGCCGCGCGATATAGTTGGCATAAAGCGCATCGCGGGCCAGCTGTTCGCGGATGCCCGGCGCGATCTCGGCCAGGGCTGGATCGGCCTGCATCAGCATGTCGAAGCTGGCATCCGGGAAGGACAGCAGCGCAAACCCGTTGCGGCGCAACCCGTCCTGGCTCGTCTTGATACCGATCTCGGCCGCTTCCTTCGGTGTCAGGCTCATCGCCTCCAGCCGCGACCGACCGGCCTGCAACGCCTCCATCTTCTCGCCGTAGGCCCGCGCCCGGTCTTCCCCCACACAACCGAGGCGCAGCGCCAGCGGGGTCAGGCGCTGATCCGCATTGTCGGCCCGCAGCGACAGCCGGAACTCGGCCCGCGAGGTGAACATCCGGTAGGGTTCGGTGACGCCGCGGGTCACCAGATCGTCGATCATCACGCCGATATAGCTGTCGGACCGCGAAAAGATCGCCTCGTCCCGCTCTTGCGCCAGCAGCGCCGCGTTCAGTCCGGCGACCAGACCCTGCGCCGCCGCCTCTTCATAGCCGGTCGTGCCATTGATCTGCCCGGCGAGGAACAGCCCCGGCACCGCCTTCAGCTGCAGCGTGGCGGACAGTGCACGCGGATCGACATAGTCATATTCGATGGCATAGCCTGGCTGGAGGATCGCGACATTCTCCAGCCCCCGCATCGACCGGACATAGTCGTGCTGCACATCCTCGGGCAGCGAGGTCGAGATGCCATTGGGATAGACGGTGTGATCGTCCAGCCCTTCCGGCTCCAGAAACACCTGATGCGACTCCTTGTCGGCGAAGCGCACCACCTTGTCCTCGATCGAGGGGCAATAGCGCGGGCCGACGCCTTCGATATGGCCGCCATACATCGCAGACCGGGACAGGTTGTCACGGATGATCTGATGCGTCCGGGCATTGGTATGGGTGATGCCGCAGGCGACTTGCCGGACGAAAGGCGTCTTGTGCAGGAAGCTGAACAGCACCGGATCCTCGTCGCCCGGCTGATCTTCCAGCACCGACCAGTCGATGGTGCGGCCGTCCAGCCGCGGCGGGGTGCCGGTCTTCAGCCGCCCCATCGGCAGGTCCAGCGCCCGCATCCGTGCCGCCAGCGGCAGCGAGGGCCGGTCGCCCATTCGCCCGCCCGGCCGCCGCACATCGCCGATATGGATCACGCCGTTCAGGAAGGTGCCGGAGGTCAGCACCACCGCCGGCGCCGCCAGCTCGCTGCCATCGGCCAAGACGACACCGGCAACCCGGTCCCCCTGCATCAGGAAGTCTGCCGCCTCGCCCTCGATCACGGTCAGGCCCGGCCGCGCCGCCATTTCCGCCTGCATCGCCTGCCGATAGATGCTGC
Organism: Frigidibacter oleivorans; assembly: GCF_003993775.1. Classification (GTDB taxonomy): domain Bacteria; phylum Pseudomonadota; class Alphaproteobacteria; order Rhodobacterales; family Rhodobacteraceae; genus Frigidibacter; species Frigidibacter oleivorans. The sequence goes on along the minus strand of NZ_RJRZ01000002.1, from coordinate 151,744 downwards.
GGTCGGCCTGCGCCCGCGGCCCCTGTACCGCCGGCCCCTTACGCCGGTTCAGCAGGCGGAACTGGATGCCGGCCTTGTCGGCCACGCGACCCATCACGCCATCCATGGCGTCAACCTCGCGCACCAGATGGCCCTTGCCGAGCCCGCCGATGGCCGGATTGCAGGACATGACGCCGATGGCATCGGCGCGCAGCGTCACCAGTGCCGTGGTCGCACCCATCCGCGCGGCGGCCTGTGCGGCCTCCGACCCGGCGTGACCGCCGCCAATGACGATGACATCGAACTGTTTCACGTGAAACACTCCTACTTGCCGATGCAGAAGCTGGAGAAGATTTCGCCCAGCAGATGCTCCACGTCGACGCGACCGACGAGCGAGTCGAGCGCGCGGATCGCGCGCCGCATCTCCTCCGCCGCCAGCTCTGCCTTGTGGGAGCCTTCCCTTACATCATCCCGCGCCGATTCCAAAGCCTCGATGGCGCGAAGGATTGCCAGCCTCTGCCTCTCGCGGGTCACGACCCCGGCATCCGACGCACGGGCCGACAGGATCGCGCCGATCCGGTCCATCAGCTCCGGCACCCCTGCCCCGGTCCGGCCGGAGACGCCGCCGCCCGCATCCGCCTTGCCGCGGATGACAATGTCCTCGCCCGCGGGTTCCAGCCCCTCGGGCAGACCGTCATCGACCATCAGGAACACGCGCAGGTCCGCGGCCCTCGCCCGCGCCAGCGCCCGTTCCACCCCGATCGCCTCCACCGCGTCCTCGGTCGCGCGCAGGCCGGCGGTGTCCAGCACCGTCACCGGCAGGCCGCGAAGATCCATCTGCACCTCGATCACGTCGCGCGTCGTGCCGGCATGTTCGGAGGTAATCGCCGCCTCGCGCCCCGCCAGCGCGTTCAGCAGCGTGGACTTCCCCGCATTCGGCAGCCCGACAATGGCGACCTCGAACCCGTCCCTGATGCGTTCGGAAACCAGGGCGCCCGCCGCCTCGCGCCGCAGTTCGGCCAGAACGCCTTCCAGCAGCACCGTCACCTCGGGCGTCACATCGACCGGTACATCCTCATCCGCAAAGTCGATGGTCGCCTCGATCAGCGCCGCCGCACGGATCAGCCGCGCACGCCACGCCTCTGCCCGTGCACCTACCGCGCCCGACAGCACCCGCAGCGCCTGACGCCGCTGCGCCTCGGTCTCGGCTTCGATCAGGTCCGACAAGCCCTCGACCTGCGCCAGGTCCAGACAGCCGTTTTCCAGCGCCCGCCGCGTAAACTCACCCGGCTCCGCCAGCCGCAGGCCCGGCAGGTCGCCCAGAACCCGCAGCACGGCATTCACCGTGGCGATGGAACCGTGCAGCTGGAATTCGACCACATCCTCGCCAGTGAAGCTCGCGCCCGCCCCGAAACACAGGACCAGCGCCTGATCCAGCGGCTCGCCCCGGTGGCGCAGCAGCCGCAGCGCACTGTGCCGGGGCTTGGGCAGGCTGCCGGCCAGCGACTGCCCGGCCTCCATCGCCCGGGGACCCGAGATGCGGATGACCGCCACCCCGGCCCGGCCACGCGCAGAGGCCAAGGCGAAAATCGTCTTCATCGTCTCCTGCCGGATCGGTCCTGGCCGGCGTCAGCCGTTCATCGATTCGAAGAATTCGCCGTTGGTCTTGGTCTGTTTCAGCTTGGAAATCAGGAACTCGATGGCATCGGTCGTGCCCATCGGGTTCAGGATCCGGCGCAGCAGATAGGTCTTCTGCAGATCGCGCGATTCCACCAGCAGGTCTTCCTTCCGGGTGCCGGATTTCAGGATGTCCATTGCCGGGAACACCCGCTTGTCGGCGACCTTCCGGTCCAGCACGATCTCGGAGTTGCCGGTGCCCTTGAACTCTTCGAAGATGACCTCGTCCATCCGGCTGCCGGTATCGATCAGCGCCGTGGCGATGATGGTCAGCGAGCCGCCTTCCTCGATGTTCCGCGCGGCGCCGAAGAAGCGTTTGGGGCGCTGCAGCGCATTCGCGTCGACACCACCGGTCAGCACCTTGCCCGAGCTCGGCACCACAGTGTTGTAGGCGCGCCCAAGTCTGGTGATCGAGTCGAGCAGGATCACAACATCTCGCTTGTGCTCGACCAGACGTTTCGCCTTCTCGATCACCATCTCGGCCACCGCAACGTGGCGCGAGGCCGGTTCGTCGAAGGTCGAGGACACGACCTCGCCCTTCACGCTGCGCTGCATGTCGGTCACTTCCTCGGGCCGCTCGTCGATCAGCAGCACGATCAGATAGCATTCGGGGTGATTGACCTCGATCGAATGCGCGATGTTCTGCAGCAGCACCGTCTTGCCGGTGCGCGGCGGTGCCACGATCAGGGCGCGCTGCCCCTTCCCGATGGGCGCCACAAGGTCGATGATCCGGGCCGAGCGATCCTTGATCGTCGGATCCTCGATCTCCATCTTCAGCCGCTCGTTCGGGTAAAGCGGCGTCAGGTTGTCGAAAGCGACTTTGTGGCGGGCGCGGTCGGGATCGGTGAAGTTGATCTGTTCGACCTTGGTCAGCGCGAAGTAACGCTCGGCCTCCCCCGGCGCGCGGATGATGCCGGACACGGTGTCGCCGGTGCGCAGCGAATACTGGCGGATCATGTCAGGCGAAACGTAGATGTCGTCCGGACCCGGCAGATAGTTCGCCTCGGTCGACCGCAGGAAGCCGAAGCCGTCCTGCAGCACCTCCAGCACGCCGTCGCCGCCGATGTCATAGCCTTCCTCGTCGGCATATTCGCGCAGGATCGAGAACATCATCTCGCCCTTGCGCATGGTCGAGGCGTTCTCGATCTCCAGCTCCTCGGCCATCGCCAGCAGGTCGGCGGGGCTCTTGGCCTTGAGTTCGAAAAGGTTGAGACGGTCCTGGGTATCGGTCATGGCGCTCGGAACATGCGGGCACACCCCGAAGGCGGGGCGGCGGACAAAAGACTACGGGGGGCGCATCGGGCCGGACGGCCCTGCTGGTGGCGTCACATAAGGATGCCCGGGCCGCGAGTCAACGCTGCCGGCCCTTCGACGGCGAGAAACCCGCCTTCAGAACTTCACGATGACCGAGAAGACGATGACCAGCAGCAGCAGCGTCGGCACCTCGTTCATCATCCGGTAGGTGCGGCCGCTGCGGCTGTTGTCGCCGCGGGCGAACTCCTTGCGGCGCAGGGCCAGCCAGTGGTGATACCAGGTCATCGCCAGCACCGCCGCGGCCTTGGTCCAGGGCCAGACCATCGTCCAGTCCACGATCCCCGGCGTGAAGACCAGCGCCAGCCCGAAGATCCAGACTGCCAACATTGACGGGTTCATGATGTAGCGCAGCAGCTTGTGTTCCATCACCGTGAAGCTGTCGCCCGGTTCGCCCGGCGCCTGCCCGCGTTCGGCGTGATAGACGTAGAGCCGCGGCAGATAGAAGATCCCCGCCATCCAGGTGATGACCGCGATCACGTGCAGGCTCTTGGTCCAGGGATAGATCGTCGCCAGCAGGTCGGTCATCTTCGTGCTCCGTCAGTCTTCAGCTCTTCTTAAAGACAAAGAATAAAGAGAGAAGAGTAGATGATGTCGTAGGGCCTGTGGGTAACGGGATCACGGGCCTTCGACGGGGTTCATCCACATCGTCCGCAGGGTGTGGAAAGACCTGTTGGCAGTTCTGCCGCAGAGTCAAGATATACGGAAAGCCATTTTAGAACAGAGAGTTGCGAGGGGAAGTTTCACAGGATAGCTGTGGATAACTATTGAAGATCCCGGCCGACCGGGCGCTGTCCACACCCCGTGGACGGCGCCGCGCACATGTGAAAAACCCGCCCTCGCGCGGTTGACAGAGCGGGCGGAATCCGGTGACCGAAGGGGGACCGCCCGATATCCCCGCCGCCCCCGGCCGGTTGCCCGCCACTTTTCCACAGGATTGCCCGCGTGACGCCGATCATCCTCGCCTCTGCCTCGGAAACGCGGGCCAGCCTCTTGCGCAACGCGGGACTGGCCTTCGAGGTCCATCCCGGCCGCGTCGATGAAGAGGCGATCCGCCACGCGCTGACGGCCGAGGGCGCGACGCCCCGCGACATCGCCGATGCCCTGGCCGAGATGAAGGCGCGCAAGGTATCCGAGCGGTGGCCCGAGGCGCTGGTGATCGGCGCCGATCAGGTGCTGGAGCTGAAGGGAAAGGTCTTCGCCAAGCCCGGCTCGCCTGATGCAGCCCGGGCACAGTTGGCCGAGCTTGCGGGAAAAACCCACCGCCTGCTGTCGGCCGCCGTGGTATATCGCGCGGGTCAACCGCTCTGGCGGCATGTGGGCGAGGCGCGGCTGACCCTGCATGACCTGACCGAGGGCCAAATAGACGCCTATGTGGCGCGCACCTGGGAGGACATCCGGCATTCCGTCGGCTGCTACCAGATCGAGAAGGAGGGCGTGCGGCTGATGTCGCGCATCGAAGGCAGTCATTTCAGCATTCTGGGCCTGCCGCTCGTGGAACTGCTGAACTGGCTGAGGCTGCGGGGGGAGCTCGCGCCATGACAGATCATCCGCGGATCCCGCTGGCGGGCGTCATCGGCTCGCCGGTCGCGCATTCGCGTTCGCCCGCGCTGCATGGCTATTGGCTGCGGCGCTATGGCATCGCCGGGGCCTATGTCCCGCTCGACATCGCGCAGGCGGACCTGCGCGATGTTCTGGCGGCCTTGCCCAAGGCCGGGTTCGTCGGCTGCAACGTCACCATCCCGCACAAGGAAAGCGTGCTGCAGATCGCCGATGTGGTGACCGACCGCGCCGCGCTGATCGGGGCGGCCAATACCCTGATCTTCCGCAAGGACGGCAAGCTGCATGCCGACAATACCGACGGCTATGGCTTCATCGCCAACCTGCGCCAGCAGGCGCCGTTCTGGGCACCCGCGGCGGGTCCGGCGGCCGTCTTCGGCGCGGGCGGCGCGGCCCGCGCCGTCGTCGCCTCGCTGCTTGAAGTGGGCGTGCCGGAAATCCGTCTCACGAACCGTACGCGGCCGCGGGCCGAGGCGCTGCGCGCGGAATTCGGCGCGCGGATCGTGGTGCATGACTGGGTGCAGGCGGGCGCGATGCTGGAAGACGTCGCCACCGCGGTCAACACAACCTCGCTCGGCATGACCGGCAAGCCCGAGTTCCTGGCCCCGATGGATGCGCTGCCGCAGACGGCGGTGGTGACGGACCTGGTCTATACCCCGCTGAAGACCCGGTTCCTGAAGACGGCTGAAGAGATGGGCTGCACCACGGTGGACGGTCTGGGCATGCTGCTGCATCAGGCGGCCCCGGGGTTCGAGCGCTGGTTCGGCCAGCGGCCCGAGGTCGATGCAGAGACCCGCGCCGCGGTTCTGGCCGGATGAGGCCGTTCCGGCTGGGCCTGACCGGCTCCATCGGCATGGGCAAGTCGACGACGGCCGCGATGTTCGGCGAACTCGGCGTGCCGATCTGGGATGCGGATGCGGCGGTGCATCGGCTCTATGCGCCGGGCGGGGCGGCGGTGGCGGCAATCGCCGCGCTGCACCCGGCGGCGGTGCGGGATGGCGCGGTCGATCGCGGCGTGCTGAAAGACTGGATCGCCGCCGACCCCGCCGCCCTGTCCCGGATCGAGGCGGCGGTGCATCCGCTGGTTGCCGCCGACCGTGCCGAATTCGTCGCGCAGGCGGCGGCACAGGGCGCGGTGCTGGTGCTGCTGGACATCCCGCTGCTGTACGAGACCGGGGGCGAGGCGCAGGTCGATGCGGTGGCCGTCGTGTCCGCCCCTGCCGAGGTGCAGCGCGCGCGGGTGCTGGCCCGGCCCGGCATGACCGAGGCGCAGCTGGAGCTGATCCTCGCGCGGCAGATGCCGGATGCCGACAAGCGTGCCCGCGCGGATTACGTCATCCCCACCGTCGATCTTGCGCAGACCCGCGCCGCCGTGGCAGCACTGGTGTCCCGGCTGAAGGACCGACCCGATGCGTGAAATCGTTCTCGACACCGAAACCACCGGCTTCGAACCCGGCGAGGGCCACCGGATCGTCGAGATCGGGGCGGTGGAACTGGTGAACCTGATGCCCACCGGGCGGACCTATCACCAGTACATCAACCCCGAACGCGCCATGCCGCAAGAGGCCTTCGACGTGCACGGGCTGGGCGACGACTTCCTGCGCGACAAGCCGGTCTTCGCGCAGGTGGCGGATGCCTTCCTCGCCTTCATCGGCCCCGATTCGAAGCTGGTCATCCACAATGCCGCCTTCGACATGAAATTCCTGAACGCCGAACTGTCCTGGTGCCGGCGTCCCCCGATCGCGCAGGACCGGGCGGTGGATACGCTGGCCATCGCGCGCCGCCGGTTCCCCGGCTCGCCCGGCTCGCTCGACGCGCTGTGCCGCCGCTTCGGCGTCGACAACTCGTCGCGGGAAAAGCATGGCGCGCTGCTCGACAGCGAGTTGCTGGCCGAGGTCTATCTGGAACTTCTGGGCGGCCGGCAGCCGGATTTCGCGCTCGGCGGTCCGATGGCGACCGGACTTTCCACGGCGGCCGGACAGCCCGCCGGCTGGCGGCCCCGCCCGCGCCCCGTGCCCCTGCCGCCCCGCCTGACCGAGGCCGAGGCGGCCGCCCATGCCGCCTTCGTGGCTGGGATGGGCGAGGCCGCGCTGTGGAACCGCTATCGCTGAGGCGCGGCAGACCGGGTCAGGCCAGCGCCCGGACCGCGTCGCGCGCCGCCCGCCAGCGGGCATGGCCATCGGCAAAGGCCCCGGCCAGTGCCGCCTGCGGGTCCACCGTGCGGGCGATCCGGGGCGGCGCTGCGATCTCGGCCCCCGCGCCGGTCGCCGCCATCATTGCCAGCCGTGCCGCGCCGAAGGCCCCGCCGAAGTCGCCCGCCTCCGGCACCTGCACCGGCATGCCCAGCACCGTGGCGATGGCCTGCAGCCAGTAATCCGACCGCGACCCGCCGCCCACGGCGATCAGGCTGTCGATCCGGGTCCCGGTGGCAGCCAGCGCGTCGCGGCAATCGGCGATGGCGAAGGCCACGCCCTCCAGCACCGCCCGCGTCGCCTCGTCGCGGCCGGTCGCATGTTCCAGCCCCAGGAACGCCCCGCGCACCGCGGCATCGTTCAGCGGCGTCCGCTCGCCCCCCAGATAGGGCAGGAAACGCGTCTTGCCGGGCGGTTCCAGCGGCCCCAGCCCGCGCGTCAGGTCCGCTGCATCGCTGCCGGCCAGCCGCGCGAACCAGTTCAGCGCATCCGTGGCGGCGAGGATCACCCCCATCTGGTGCCAGGTTCCCGGCAGCGCGTGGCAGAAGGTATGCACCGCCGTCGCCGGATCCGGGCGATAGCCGTCATTGGCCGCGAACAGCACGCCCGAGGTGCCGAGGCTGACGAAGGCCTGCCCCGCCCGCACCACGCCCACCCCGATGCCCGAGGCGGCATTGTCGCCGGCCCCGCCCGCGACGGTGACGCCCGTGCCCATGCCGAAGCGGTCCGCCAGCGCCGGGCGCAGCTGGCCCGAGACCTCGGACCCCTCGACCAGCCGGGGCATATGCGCCCGGGTCATCCCGCTTGCCGCCAGCAGCGTGTCGGACCAGTCCCGCGCGCCGGTGTCGAACCAGCTGGTCCCGGCGGCATCCGACATGTCGCCCGCATGTTCGCCTGTCAGCCACAGGCGCAGATAGTCCTTGGGCAGCAGGACGCGCGCGACCTGCGCGAAGATCTCCGGTTCGTGCTTGCGCAGCCAGACCAGCTTTGGCGCGGTGAAGCCGGGAAAGACGATATTGCCGCTGATGGCGCGAAAGCGCAGGTCCGCGTCCAGCGCCGCCGCCTCGGCATGGCTGCGGGTGTCGTTCCACAGGATGCAGGGGCGCAGCACCCGGTCGCCGGCATCCAGCAGCGTCGCGCCATGCATGTGGCCGGACAGGCCGATCCCCTGCACCGCCGCCAGCCCATGCCGGGCCAGCGCCGCCAGCACCGTTTCGGCCGCGGCGATCCATCGCGCGGGGTCCTGCTCGGCCCATCCTTCGGCGGGCCGGTCGACCGTCAGGGTGGCCGTCGCCTCGGCCAGCACCTGCTGCCGGTCGTCGATCAGCACGCCCTTCAGCCCCGAGGTCCCCAGATCCAGCCCGATGAACATATGCGCTTCCCCCCGTTCTGCCGGTCCTGCCCGCTGCACTGAACCACGCGGGGCGGCCGGGGCAAGCGGAAAGCCGGGAACCCACCGGCACGAGGCGGAAAATTTCCGCAAACCGCTGGAACCGTGGTGGCCTCTCGGGGTTCTTGTCTCGACCGTCGCGGCTTTGCCGGGCCGCACGGCGATCCGGCTTCAGGTCCCCGCCAATGCCGGATGCCGCGGAACGGACTTCCCCATTGTCCCTCACCAGAAGTCCGTTCCGCGGCTCCCTTCACGGGATGCCCCTCCGCGGGACCGCGACGCTGTCAACGCCTTGATGTGCGCCGAAATCTGCCTACCATCCCCTGAGGACGCGACGGACAGACAATCCAGCGGAGGATGCGTGACCGAACAACAGGCCACCCTGACCCCCTGGGGCGTCGTCACCGGCGTGTGGGACGTGATGAACACCCGCAATATCGGCCTCGTCGCCGCGGGGGTCGCCTTCTATGCAATGTTCGCGGTCTTTCCCGCGCTGACGGCGCTGGTCGCTGTCTGGAGCTGGATGGCCGACCCCGCCGTGATCCAGGAATATCTCGAGGTTGCAGCCGGCTTCATCCCGCCCGAGGCCTTCGGGCTGATCACCGGACAGGTCGACGCCCTGATCCAGAGCTCGGGCGCCAGCATCGGCTGGCGCACGGGCCTGTCGCTGATGGTGGCGCTGTGGTCGTCGCGCGCGGGCCTGTCCTCGGTGGTGCAGGGGCTGAACGCGATCCATGCCTTCCCGAACCGCGGCGGCATCGGCCATATCGTTGTCGCGCTGCTGCTGACGCTGGCGGTGATGGCGATGGCCATCGTCGCGCTGGCGACGGTGGTCATCCTGCCGATCCTTCTGCATTTCCTGCCGCTGGGGCCGGTCGAGGGCAGCCTCGTCGCCGCGCTGCCCTGGATGCTCAGCTTCACGCTGGTGCTGGCGACGCTGGGGATGGTGTATCGCTACGGGCCGAACAGCCCGATCCGCGAGCGCGCGCCCTGGCTGACGCCGGGCGCGGCGCTGGCGGCACTGCTTTGGGCGGCGGCCTCGGTCGCGTTTTCGGTCTATCTGGCGAATTTCGCATCGTACAACCGCATCTACGGCTCGCTCGGCGCCGGGGTCGCGTTGCTGATGTGGTTCTACCTCACGGCCTATGCCGTGTTGCTGGGCGCGGCGCTGAACCAGGTTCTGAACATCCCCAGGCCGCTGCCGCGCCATGCCGGGGCCGCCGTCAGCGGCCCCGTTTGACCCCCTGCCCCATCGCGCGCCCCGATTGCATGCCCATCAGGAAGGCGCTGCCCAGGGGAACCGGCGGTGCCGGCGGCGGCAGGCGCGGGCGCATCGCCATGACCAGCGTCAGCAGCAGCGCCAGCAGCAGATAGGCCGCCCCCAGTACCAGCGCGGCGAGCGCGGTGCCGAAGGCATTGGCCAGCGCCACGAAGGCCGCGACCGACAGCAGGATCGACGCGCCGATCAGGCACAGGCCGATCGCCACGCCGAAGACGATGGTCCTTGCCGCGCGGCGTGCGGCAAGGACCATGCGGTATTCGACGTTGTTCAGAAGGCCGAACATCAGCGCCGCGACGAGGCGAGGCCCAGAATGAAGCCGAGCGCGGCCGCGATCGCCACCGCAGTGCCCGGACGCTCTTTCACGAAGGCATCGGCCTGATCGACCGCATCGTTGGCGCGCAGGCGCAGCGCCTCGACCTGTTCGGCGCCGGCGTCGCGCAGCTGGTCGGCGGTGGCGCGGGCCTGGGCCGCGGCATAGCGCGACTGGTGACGGCCCATGTCGGCCAGCGTGCCGGTGATGCCGGCGAGATCGGATTTCAGCGCGGCGATCTGTTGCGACAGCGCCTCGTAGTCGGCCTGTGCCACCTTGCCGTTGCCGTTGGTGATATCGGGTTCGCGGGCCATGACTTCCATCTCCTGAACTGGTGCCGGGCGGGATGCTCCGGCAATCGGCATTCCTGACGGTAACGCCCGCGTGCGAACAGGGTTCCGGCAGGTTCCGCGACAGCCCGTCGCAGAGCGGCGCCGCAGGCCCGCGCCGGCCGCTCAGGAACCGCGCGGGCTGCCGGACGTTTGGAAGGCAATGCGCCCCTCGGGGACGCACCCCACCCAAGCCTGCGGGGCTACCCTCGCCCTGCTGCCCCCGTAACCCGTATCGCGAAAGGAGGCCCCCGATGCTCTACTGGGCCGCTGTGTTCTTCATCATCGCGCTGATTGCCGGCGTCTTCGGTTTTGGCGGCATCGCCAGCGCGTCGGCCGGGATCGCCCAGATCCTGTTCTTCATCTTCCTCGTGCTGTTCGTCGTCGCGCTGATTGCGCGGGCCCTGCGCGGCCAGACGCCGTGACCTGCGAGCAGACCCCAACCCCTGACAGGAGCTGACCATGACCGAACCGCTGAAGGTCGTCCCCCATGACAAGGCCGTAAAGACCGGCGTCACTGATCCCTCGAAAGTGGCCGAGTCGCTGGCGGGCTCGCTCGCCGATACCTACCGCCTGCTGTTCAAGACCCACGCCTATCACTGGAATGTCGAAGGCCCGCTGTTCTACTCGATCCACATGCTGACCGAAGAACAGTACGAGGACATGTTCGAGGCCGCCGACGAGATGGCCGAACGCATGCGCGCGCTCGGACAGCTGGCGCCGCATACGCTGGCCGAGATGGAAAAGCTGTCCTGCATCAAGGACACCGCCAAGCTGCCCGACGCCGCCAACATGGTCGAGGAGCTGGCCGGCGACCATCAGGCCGTGGCCAAGCGCCTGCATGACGTGGCAGAGGTGGCCGAGGATGCCAAGGACATCGTCACCGCCGATCTGGTCACCGCTCGCGCCGCGTTCCACGAAAAGGCGGCCTGGATGCTGCGCGCGACCGTCGCGCAGTGATCGCCACGGCAACCGACCGATCCCGCACATGCAAAGGGCGCCCCGGAGGCGCCCTTTTCCGTTCCGAAGCCGGACCCGCAGATGGCCCGCTCAGGCCGCCAGCGATTCCGTCGATGCGAAGAACATCGCCTGGCTGACCGCCGACCGCACCTGTTCCTCGAGATAGGGCTTCGAGATCAGGAAGGCCGGCTCGGGCCGTTCGCCGGTCAGCAGCCGTTCCGGGAAGGCGGTGATGAAGATCACCGGCACATCGCCCATCAGGGTCAGCAGGTCGTTGACGGCGTCGATGCCTGACGAGTTGTCGGCAAGCTGGATATCGGCGAGGATCAGGTCCGGCCGTTCCTTGTCGCCCAGCGCCACGGCCTGATCTCGCGTGCGCGCCACGCCCACGACCTCATGGCCCATCGCCTGTACGATGCTCTGGATGTCCATCGCGATGATCGTCTCATCCTCGATGATCATCACCCGGCCCAGTACGCTGCGCTCCATCTCGCGCATGGCGATCTCGACCAGTTCCTCGGCCTCGGCCTGGCTGATCGTCATGATCTGCGCGATCTGGTCGAAGCGCATTTCCTCGATGGTCCGCAGCAGCAGCGCCTCGCGCGTGTTGCGGGTCAGGCCCGACAGATGCACTTGCGCCCGCGCTTCCAGCGTGTCGCTGCCTTCTTCCGCGACGGGCGAGCCGGCCGAGGACCAGATGGCGTGGAAGGCGCGGAACAGCGCGACGCGCGGCGACAGGCCGGATTCAAAGACGGACCGGTCCACAAGAATGGCCTCCAGCGTGGCCACCGCATAACGGTCTCCGGTCCCCTGGCTGCCGGTCAACGCGCGCGCATATCGGCGCAGATAAGGCAGTTCTGCCCCGATCAGCGCCGAGATGTCAGTCGACGTGCCTTCTGTCATGTCATCTCCGAACGAAATATTCCTTGTCCCGGGGAACCAAACGCCAGACCGGCGGTTCGGTTCCAGCGCGCGTTCAAATAATGTCAGGCCGGTACTGCAGATATGAAGTCGAACGGAACCACCCCGAAGAATCCGACCGTCGAACGGCAGATTGATGAAAACCTTCGACGCGTCTACCAGCAGATGGTGGATGAGGAGGTTCCGGACAAGTTCATGCAGCTTCTGCAGAAGCTCAAGGAACAGGATCCGTCCAAATGAGCGCGGGCAGCGCCGACCCGCGCGAAGAGCTGGTGACCCATCTGGGCGCGCTGCGCGCCTTTGCATTGAGCCTGACCCGCAACTCGGCCGCGGCCGACGATCTGGTGCAGGACACGATCCTGAAGGCATGGAGCAATATCGACCGCTTCCAGCGCGGCACGAACCTGCGCGCGTGGCTGTTCACCATCCTGCGCAACACCTTCTATTCCGCCCGGCGCAAGACCCGGCGCGAGGTGGCCGATGTCGACGGCATCCATGCCGCGCGGCTGGCGACGAAGCCGGATCACGACGGTCGCCTCGCGCTCGCCGATTTCCGCAACGCCTTTGAACAGCTGCCCGACGAACAGCGCGAGGCGCTGATCCTTGTCGGTGCCTCGGGCTTTGCCTATGAAGAGGCGGCGGCCATGTGCGGTGTCGCGGTCGGCACGATCAAGAGCCGTGCGAACCGCGGGCGCCGCCGTCTGGCCGAACTGCTGCAGCTGGCCGAAGGCGAGGAGCTGACGATGACCGATCCCGCGACGATGGCAGTGATGGCGGCTTCCGGCTCCGGCTCCTGAGCGTCATGAAGACCGGGCTCAGGGGCAGGCTGCGGTTCACCGAGCGGCTCGGGTTTCGTCTCGCCTTCCTGTTGTCCGTCGCGCTGCTGCCGCTGGGGATGATCGCGCTTGCGCAGACCTGGCAGATGGCGCGCGATGCCGACAAGGCGGCGGAACAGGCGCTGATCCAGCGCACTTCCGATGCCGTCGCGTCGGAGCGCGCGATCCTCGAAAACGCTCTCGGCGCCTCGGCCGCGCTGATCCCGTCGGTGCTGGACCGGATCGGCGATGCCGACGCCTGCAGCCAGGTTCTGACCGATTTCGTGAATCGCTCGCCGATTTTCTCCTTCGCCGGGTTGATCGAGACCGACGGCATGATGCGCTGTTCCTCGTCCGAGATCCCGCGGGACATGTCGGATACCCCGACCTACCGCAGTTTCATGGCAAATCCGGGGGCGCAGGTCACCGCGAACGAACGCGGCCGTGTCACCGGCCAGCCGGTGCTGATCGTTTCGCAGCCGGTCACGCGCGACGGGGTGCTTCTGGGGCTGCTCACCATCTCGGTTCCCCATGCCACGCTGCAGGCGCTGCGCAGCGGCGGGGGACAGCGCGATCGGTCGCTGGCGCTGGTAATGTTTACCAGCGACGGCACCGCCGTTTTCTCGAACGATCACAGCCTGGGCGACACGGATGTGGTGCTGCCGCAGGGGCTCGACCTGACCGTGCTGGCCGAGGCGGGGACACAGGTCTTTCGCGGGCGGGATCATGAGGGCAAGAACCGGGTCTTCGTCGTCTTTCCTGCGGTGCCGGGGCTGGTGAACGTGCTGGGCAGCTGGCCCGCCGAGGCGGTGCAACTGGGCCGCGACCTGATTGCGCCCACGACCCTGCTGTTCCCGCTGACGATGTGGCTGACCAGCCTTGTGGTTGCCTATGCCGCCATCGACCGGCTGGTGATCCGCCATGTCCGGGAACTGCGGGGCCAGATGCGGCGCTTTGCGCTCGGCCGGCGGAACACCGCGCCCGAGGTGCTGGCCTCCGCGCCGGCGGAAATCGCAGATGTCAGCCAGACCTTCCACAACCTCGCCCGCATCCTGATCCGCGACGAGGCCGAGCTGGAGGCGAGCCTGCAGGAAAAGACCGTCCTGCTGAAGGAAGTCCATCACCGGGTGAAGAACAACCTGCAGCTGATCGCCTCGATCATGAACATGCAGATCCGTCAGGTGAAGGAACCCGTCGCACGTGCGGTGCTGAAATCGGTGCAGGACCGGGTGGCGAGCCTCGCCACCATCCACCGCAACCTCTATCAGGCCGAAACGCTGTCGGCGGTGCAGGCGGACAAGTTGCTGGGGGATATCGTGTCGCAGATGACGCTGATGACCGTGACCCCGGGCAGCAACCTGCGGATCGAGACGGAATTCGACCCTGTCATCCTTTACCCCGACCAGGCGGTGCCGGTGTCGCTGCTGGCGACCGAGGCGCTGACCAATGCGATCAAGTATGCGGTCCCTCCGGCGGGCGAAACGGCCAGCCGGATCCGGATCGCCCTGAAGGCGGATGGCGACCGCCACGCGATCCTCAGCGTCACCAATTCGCGCGGCCCCGGCGCCCCGGCCGAGGCGGCGCCGCATTCCGGCCTGGGGACGCAGCTGATCGACGCCTTCGCCGGCCAGCTGGGCTCGGCCGTCGAGCTTGACGGCAGCGACGAGTGCTATCGCCTGTCGCTGCGGTTCGAGGTGGCACAGTTCGATCCCGCGACCCCCGGCCAGTTCGGCCTGCGCAGCGGTCACGCCTGACAGGCGGTCCCGGAAAAATAGCGGTTCCGGCGGTCCGGCGTAACACGCGCCCGGGCACCTGCCCCTGCTGTCGCGGCCCCGGACGAACCACGCAATCGTCGCTACCCGGTCCTCGCCCGCCCGCCAAAGCAAAAGGCCCGGGCAAAGCCCGGGCCTTCGTCGTCAGGGGATTGCAGATCAGCCCTGATATTCGGGCATCTGCTCCAGCTCTTCTTCCGTGGCGGTGACGTGGACGCGCAGCGTTTCGCCGCCATCTTCCGTCATCACTTCCATCTGCTCGAAGTCGAGCGCGACGGGCTTGGCGCCGATGCCGAGGAAGCCGCCGATATCGATCACGGTATGGGTGATGGTGCCGTCATCGGCCACCACCAGTTGCGACACGTCGCCGATGCGCTCGTCATTCGCGTCATAGACCGGGGCGCCCTGCAGCATCTCGGCGGTCAGCGTGTTGGGGTCGACGGCCTCTTCCATGCCGGCCTCGCCCGTCGCGTCGGTCGCGGCCATGTCGGTGGCAGCCGGGGCGGTCGCGGTGCTGTCCGTCATCGCCGGGTCGGCGGCCGTGGTCGTGGTCGCGGCCATGTCCTGATCGGTGGTGCCGTCAGCCGCCGGCGCCGTCGTGTCCATCGCGGCGGTGTCGGTCCCGCTCATGCCGGCGCCAGCGCCCATGCCGGTGTCGGCAGCCATGCCCGCATCGGCGTTCTGCTGCGCGTCCATCGGACCCATGTCGAACTCGGGGGCGTTTTCCAGCGCCTCGCGGCTCGAGCTGAAGGCCACGAAGAAGTCGCCGGCGTTGTCGCCGTCGGGAACGATCGACAGCTGGTCCATGCTGACTGCGACGGTCTTCTCGCCGATGCCGAGGAAGCCGCCGATATCGACCAGCACGGCCTGCGCCTGGCCTTCGGGGTTCATGATGATGTCGCTGACTTCACCGATGTCATCCCAGTTGGCATCCGCCTCGTTGATCGCAGCGGTGTCCACGTCGCCCTCGGCGGTGTACAGGCGCTTGCCGAGGAAGTCGGACGCCATCACCTCGTCGCCGGTCGGCATGTAGGAAAAATCGCTGCCGCCCATGGTGTCGGTGCCCATGGTCGCGGCCGCATCGGCCGTGTCCTGGGTGTCCATCGCCGCATCCGGCGCGGTCATCGTGTCGGTCGACGAAGCAGCGGGTGCGTCGGTCGCCATCGAGCCGGTGGATTCCGGCGCGGTCGTCTCGGTCGTTTCGGTCGCGGTCTGTGCGGCAAGCGGCAGAGCCGTCATCGCAACGATAGCGGTCGATGCAAGAAGCTTGTTCATGTCGCAGTCCTCTCATGAAGGGTGGGCCGCCATGCGACCCGCTATGCCGCAACAACCCGTCACCCCTTGGGCAAGTTCCTGACACAAATCAGATTCTTGTGATCTGTTCCTGGAACAAATCGCGGCGCAGGATGTTCGCGCGCGATTCGACGAACGGATTTGGCGCGACGGTCCGCCTCAGTAGTCGCGCTGGTAGAAGATGCCCAACCCGCCGCCGCCCTCGCTGCCGACCTGACCCCGGACCGTGACGTTCCGCGTCACGTCGAGGTTGAGGTTGATCGAGCTTTCGCCGGCACCGCCGATGGTGATGTCGGTATAGACGCGGTCCGTCAGGTATTTGCCGGCCCGCAGCGCGGCGTTGCCCTCGTCATCCGTGGTGACGTCGAAGTCGTCCAGGCCGAAATCCTGCCGCAGCCGCCCGATGATGCCTTCGCCGCCCTGCCCCGCCAGCGTCGCGACCGCCGCCGCCAGCTGCGCGGCCTGGAAGGCCGTCAGGCTGTCCAGCCCGCGCCCGAACAGCAGCCGCGACAGCACCTCTTCCTCTGGCAGGCCCGCGCCCGAAACGAAGCGGATCTCGGGTTCCGAGGCGAAGCCCTCGATCACGATGGTGGCGGTGTCGTCCTCCGTCTCGGTCGAGGCCGAGAAGCGGATATAGGGGTCGAGGTTGCCCTGCAGCTGGAACAGCCCCTCGTCCAGCGTGAACCGCTGGCCGAGAATGTCGAGCCGCCCGCGCACCAGCTCGAACTGGCCCTGCGGCTGCACGTTGTTGGTGTCGCCGCGCACCAGAAGCTGCCCGCCCAGTTCCGCGTCGAGCCCGCGGCCCCGCACGAAGATCTGGTTGGGGGCAAGGATGCGCACGTCCAGGCCGTAGGGCCGGCCGCCACCGCCGCCGCCCGAACCGCCATCCTGATCCAGCAGCCCCGCGCGGACGCGGGTGCGCCGCACATCCGCCGGCTCGCCCACATGGTTCAGGTCGGTCAGGGTGCTGGCCCCGCCGAGCCCCGTCGAGGGCACGCGGATTTCCGTCTCGTCCAGCGTCAGGCTGCCCGAGATCGTGGCCCCGCCGGTCAGCGGCCCGTCGATGGACAGGTCGCCGCTGACGCGGGTGTCGTACAGTTCGGGATCGCGCAGATGCGCCCGCGTCAGGGTCAGGTCCAGCGCGCCGTCATAGCCGCCCGACAGCGTCACCGGCCCCGACAGCGCGAGCCGGCCGCCCTCGCTGAAGCGTCCCTGCAGATCGATCTGCGCGCGTCCGCCCGACAGGCCGATGGTCGCCGCGATCTCCTCCAGCGCGATGCCGGCGGTGGGGGCGGTGACGCGCGCGCCCGAGGTCCGGACCTGCCCGGACAGCGCCGACAGGCCCGGCGCGCCGTTCAGCCGCAGGTCGAATTGCAGCGGCCCCTCGGCGGCCTGCGGGGCGATGAACGGATTGACCAGCCCCAGCTGCGCCGACCCGGCAATGGCAAGATCCGCCGTGCCGAAGCCCGCCGCAACCGTGCCGCGCACCGTCGCATCGGTGCCGCCCGGCCCGCGCCCGGCCAGATCCAGCCGATAGCCGCCATCGGCCAGCTCCTCGGCCGTGCCCTCCACGGTCAGCGGCCCCGGAAAGCCCGGCACCAGCAGCGCGAGGTTCGCCAGCCGCGCGTCCAGGGTGATCGCCCGGGCGCCATCCGCCGCTTGCCCGCCGCTGGCCGTGGCCGTCAGCTGCGGGTTCGTCAGGTTCAGCCGCTCGATGCGGATCGCCTCGCCCTCCATCGTCGCGGCAAGGGCCAGGTCGGTGCGGCCGGCGAGGATGCGGTCAAGCTCTGCCTGCGCCAGCGACAGGTCCTGCCCGGTGCCGGTCAGGTCCAGCCGGCGCAGCGCGCCCTCTTCGGTCAGCCGCGCCTCGGCGGTCAGGCTGCCGCCATAGCCCCGGCCGAGCGCGCCCATATCGGGAAAGTCCAGCCGTGCGGTCAGGTCGCTGTTGCCCGCCTGATAGCGCCCGCTGGCGTCGAGCGTCAGCGCCGCGTTGCCCAGCCGGGCCACGTCCAGCACCACCGCGCCCTCCTGTTCGCTGCCGGTCAGCGTCAGTTGCGTGCTGCCCGACAGCAGCCCGTCGAGTTCCGGGATGCCGACTTCCAGCGCCTCGCCCGTGCCGGTGACGTTGAACCGGCGCAGCGTCCCGGCCTCTTGCAGCGCCGCCTCGACCGACAGTCGTCCGCCATATTGCGGCCCCAGCACCGACAGGTCGGCGAAATCCAGCGTCGCCGTCAGGTCCGACGCCTCGGTCCGCAGGGTGCCCTGCGCCGCGGCGGTCAGGGTCTGCGCGTCCAGCGTCAGGCTGCGCAGGGTGGTGCCTGTCTCGTCGCGGCGGGCGGACAGCGCCACCTGCGACCGGCCCGCCAGCAGGCGATCGAGTTCCGCGATGCCGGCCGACAGGTCGGTGCCCTCCACCGCCAGTTCCGCGTCGAAGATGCCGGACAGGATGCCGTATTCCCCATCCACCCGCGCCTCGGCGGCGCCGGACAGCGGCCGTCCGGCCAGACCCGACAGCCGCGACAGGTCCGACAGCCGCGCCACCGCCTGCCCGTCTACGGTAAAGGCGCTGTCGAGGCCGGAGATCACCGCATCGCCCGTCAGCCCGTAATCCGCACCTGACAGGTCCAGATCGCGGATCGTCACCGATCCGCCCTGTTGCCAGTCGATCCCGGCACTGCCGGTCACCTGCGGGCCGAGCGCCTGCGCCAGCGCCGGATCGGCGGGGGCCAGCCCCTCGGCCGTCAGCATCAGCTGCCCGGTCAGCGCCGCCGTTTCAGCCCGCTGCAGCTGGCCGGTCCCGTCCAGCCGCAGGTCCGCGATGTCGAGGTCCGGGCGGTCGAGGCCCAGGACCTGACCCGCGACCCGCCAGTCCGGCCCGGTCGCCGCGTCGAAGCTGACCGTCAGGTCGGCGGACCCGACCCGCGTCTCCGCGCCTGCCACGGGCAGCAGCACCGGCTCGCCGCCGGGCAGGCCCAGCTGGCCGCGCAGGTCCACCAGCACCGGCAGGCCCCCGGCATCCGTCCGCAGCTGGCCGGTCAGCGTCAGCGCGCGCGACTGCAGCGTCAGGTCCGACAGCGACAGCTCGCCCGCCGCCGTCCGCGTCCCGGCAAGGTCGAGGCTGATGCGGTCGCCGAAGAATTCCTGATATTCCGGCAGGAACAGCGGCGCCACATCCCCCGCCAGCGCGGTGCGGAAGCTGCGGACGGGCGGGGCGCCCTCTGCCGCGCCCTCGGGCACCGTCGCCAGCAGTTCGACCGTGCCTTGCAGCCGCGGCTGGCCATCGGTCGTCAGCGCGATCTCGGCATCGAAATCGTCCAGCGGCCCCGCGCCGGTGACCGCCAGCGTCAGCGACGGGTTGCCCGGCACGCCCAGCAACCCGGCCGCGATGCCGTTCGCCCCTTCGGACAGCATCAGGTCCAGCTGCGCGGTCCGGCTGTCATTGTCGTAGGACCCGGCGAAGGTCAGCTCCCCCGCCGCCCCGTCGAGCCGGGTCACCGACAGGTCCGTCTCGCCCTCGCCGCCGGCCAGCCGGGCGCTGCCGCTCAGCGAGAAGGTGACCGCCGTGCCGAAGACCGGCGCGCCGATGCTGACGCGATCGGCCCGGATCGTGCCGATCTCGACCGCGACCGGCAGGTCGGGCAGGGCAAAGCCGCTGGCCTCGGCTTCGGGCAGGGCGTCCTCCTGCGCGGCGGGTGTGCGCGGCAGGTCGATCTCGGCCGCCGTCAGTTCGGCGATCTGGATGCGCCCCGCCAGCAGCGCCGCGCGGTTCCACTGCATCGCGCCGTCGCGCAGCGTGAGCCAGACGCCCTCGTCATCGGCGATGGACAGTTCCTCGAAGGTGGCGCGGGACGACAGCGCGCCCTGGAACCCGACCAGCCGCACCGAACGCCCGGCGCCGGACAGGTTGTCCTCGATCAGGCCCGTGATCCAGCCGCGATCCTCTTCGGTCTGGGCGCTGTCGGCGGGGGCCGCCTCCTGCGCGGCGGCCGCCAGCGGCAGCAGCCCGGCCGGCAGCAGACAAAGCGCGAGCGACAGAAGCGTGTGCCTGATCATCCGAATCCCTGCCTTCCGCTGTCAACCTGCGCCTGCCTCGGGGCGGGCGTCAGAACGCCTGCCCCAGCCCGATATAGACCTGCACGCCCTCGCCGGTATCGCCGCCGGCCGGGGCGGCCACGTCCAGCCGGATCGGGCCGATCCCGGTGTTGTAGCGCAGGCCCAGACCTGCGCCCGCGTGCCATTCGCCGTCGGAAAAGTCGCCGTCGCCGACATAGCCCGCGTCATAGAAGGCGACGACGCCGATATTCTCGGTGATCCCCGCGCGCAGCTCTGCCGAAAAGGCGGCAAAGCGGTTGCCGCCGTAATCCTCGCTGTCGGTGCCGTCGGTAACCGTCAGCTTCAGCGACTGGTAGGGCTGGCCGCGCACCGTGCCGCCGCCGCCCGAATAGAACAGATAGTCGCGCGGCGTTTCCAGAAGATCGGCCCCCGCGACGGCGCCGATCTGCGCGCGCCCTGCGATCACGAAGCGGTCATCGGCAAAACCCTGATAGGCGCGGCCGTCGAAGGTCAGCTGCGCGCCGTTGCCGGTATCGGCGAAACCGCGAAAGGCCAGGACCCCGCCTTCGAGGTAGAAGCCCTCGGTGGCGTTCGTGGTGCTGTTGCGCGCGTCCCAGGTCAGGCTGACCGGCAGGATGATCTGCCGGAATTCGCGCTCGCCAAGGCTGTCGGTGACGTTCGAGGCCTCGTAGCCCAGCCCGACCTCGCCCGTCAGCCGGTCGGTGATATAGCGTTCCAGGCCGAAGGTCAGGTTCGCCGTGTCGGAATCGTAATCCTCTTCCTGCAGCCGCGCGATATTGGCCTCGATGAAGGCGTTGCTGTCGCGGAACGGCGTGCCGGGACGTTCGAACCGCGCGCCCAGCGAATAGTCGACGCCGCCGGTGCCGCCGCCGATCCCCGCCACCTCGGCCTCGAGGTTCAGACTCTCGGCCCCACCCAGCAGGTTGCGGTGCAGCCATCCGGCGGTGACGCGCCCGCCATCGACGCTGGAAATCTCGGCGCCAAAGCTCAGCCGCCGCCGCCGCTCCTCGCTGACCACCAGCATGTAGTCGAGCGTATTGCCGGGGCCGAGCGTTTCCGCCTCGGTCAGGGACACCGACCGGAAAGTGCCGGTGCGGCGCAGCCGGTTCGCCACATCCTCCAGTTCCTCGGGGTCGTAAACCTCGCCCGATGGGAAGCCCGCGATCTTCTCGATCCGCCGGGTGGTGACGCGGCGGTTGCCCGACACCGTCATCTCGCCGAAGATCACGCGCGGCCCGGGGGCGAAGACCAGATCGGCGGCCAGCGTCGCCTGCCGGTGATCGGCGGTCACCTCCTGCCGCGCGAGGTCCACCTTCGCATGGCCGGCGCGCCGCCAGCCTTCGGCGCCGGCATCGGCCGCATTGGCGATTTCCTCCGAAAAGGCGGGCTCGCCCCGGGCATAGCCTTCGGGCAGTTCGGTGCCCGGCACCAGCGGCGCCGCCGTGGCGCGGGAAAAGCGGAATTGCGGGCCGGGGTCGATCAGAACGTCGATCCGGCCGATCCGTTCGGGCATGTCGAGCGGTGGGATCTCGGCCGCCTCGCGCCCGTCGATCAGGATGCTGATGACGCCGGAATAATGCCCGCGCGCATAAAGCGCCCCCAGCAGGCGCCCGTAATCGGCGCGTGCTGCGGCGTAGAGGTCCGGCAGTTCCGATTCCTCGTCGCGTCTGGTCGAGGCGATCAGCGAGGCGCCGAGGATCGCGTTGCGCAGCGCATCGTCATCCTGCGCCTTCACCCGGAAGGTGACGTCCTGCGCCGCCGTCGTTCCCGCGACCGATGCCGTCAGCCCGAGGGCGAGGACCGGGGCGACCCGGCGGTACAAGCTGCGCATCTGTGGTTCTTCCCTCGCGTCCTGCCCGCAGGTTTGCACCTTCGGGCCTCTTGTGCCAGAGCCAGAGATACAATCGCGCGGCCCGTTGCCGGTTCCCGGTGGAAAACGGGGGCGGGCCGCCTGTGCCCGCCCGGCCACATCGGGCCGCCGTGCCGCGGTCAGTTCGCCGGGGCCTGCGCCTTCTGCGCCTCCAGCCGGCGGGCGATCTCGCCGCGGTAAAGCGCGAGGAAGTCCACGGTGTCGAGGTTCACCGCCGGGAAGCCGCCGTCACGGGTGGTATCGGCGACGATGCGGCGGACGAACGGGAACAGCATCCGCGGGCATTCGATCAGCAGGTAGGGATGCATCTGATCCTCGGCCACGCCATCGACATGGAAGATGCCGCCGTAATCCAGTTCCAGCAGGAACAGCGGCGTATTGTCGGCGCGGTTGGTCGAGGTCACCTTGAACTTGGTCACCACCTCGTACTGCTTGTCGGCCGGGCGCTTCTTGGCGTCGAGGCTGACCTGCACCTGCACTTCGGGCTGCACGTCGCCGCTGGTCAGGCCCTTCTGCGCCACCACATTCTCGAAGGACATGTCGCGGATGAACTGCGCCAGAACCTGCATGCGCGGCACCTGGGGGGCGGCGGGCTGCGGTGCCGGTTGCGGCGCGGCTCCGTTGCCGGTCTCTGACATGGGTCTCTCCCGTTGGTCTGTCTGTCTCGGGCGAGTGTTATCAGCTTGGGGTGCGGGCCTCAATGCCGGGTCCAGCCCGACCCGCCGGGCCGGGCGGGGCCATCGCTGTCGTCCGGCCTGTGCAGCGTATCGTGCGGGACCTCGTGAAATTCGCCGTCGATCACCTCGGGGCGCGTCCGCACCGTGCCGGTGGCGAAGCCCGCCACGCGGACGCGCCGGCCCATCCGCGCCAGCAGCATCCGCCGCAGCGGCGGCACCAGCAGCACCACCCCGACCGCATCGGTCAGAAAGCCCGGCAGCAGCAGCAGCGCGCCGCCCAGCAGGATCAGCGCCCCGTGTGCCAGGGGTTCCGCCGGATCGCGCAGCTCGTCCAGCGACCGCCGCAGGTCGGCCATCGCCCGCATCCCCTCGGCGCGCATCACCATGATGCCCACGGCCGCCCCCAGCACCACCAGCGCGAGTGTCGGCCCGAGGCCGATCCAGCCGCCCACCAGCACGAAGAGGGCGATCTCGATCAGCGGCAGGGCCACGAAGGCAAGCAGCAGCCACATCGTCGGGGTTCCTTCCGGTCGGGGCGCGGGCGCAGGGCCGCGCAGGGTGGGCATCGGGGGGCGGTGGACTTGATGCCGCCCCTGTCCTACATAGGTAAGGTCTGCCAGGACCGCCACCGTTGCCGACAGGCCCGCTTGCAGCCCCGCATCTGCAGGCCGTCGCACGGGACAGCGTCCAGCCCGACCGCCAAGATACCGCTGCCCCAGTCCGCCCGTTCGTCAAAAGGTCCGCCGATGCAAAGTTCCCTGATCCAGCTTCTCGTGCTCGCGGGGATTGCCATCTTCCTGATCCTGCGCCTGCGCGCGGTCCTGGGCACCCGCGAGGGGTTCGAGAAACCGCCTGTGACGGTGCCGGTGCCGGACAATCGCCCCTCGCGCCGCGACTTCGAGGTGATCGAGGGCGGCCCCGACCGGGACATCACCGACCATGTGGCCGAAGGCACCCCCGCGGCAGAGGCGCTGGCGGCGATGAAGCGGGTCGAGCCCAGCTTCTCGGTCGGGCAGTTCCTGCAGGGCGCGCGCGGCGCCTACGAGATGATCCTGATGGCCTTCGAACGGGGCGATCTGGAACCCGTCCGCCCCTATCTGGAACCCGAGGTCTTCGACAGCTTCGCCGAGGTCGTCGCCGCGCGCGAGGCGCAGGGCCTGAAGGTCGAGGCGCAGTTCGTGGGCCTGCGCGAGCTTGCGCTGCACGGGGCGGAGTTCAACCCCGACACCGGCGAGGCCGAAATCTCGGTCCGGTTCACGGGCGAGCTGATCTCGGCCGCGCGGAACGCGGAGGGCCATGTCGTCGAGGGCGATCCCAAGGCATCGAAGCGGCAGCGCGACGTCTGGACCTTCGGGCGCCGCATGGGCAGCGACGATCCCAACTGGCAGCTGGTCGCCACGGGCGGGTGACCGGCATGACCGAAGCCGGTGGCGCGCCGCCCCGCGCCGGAAATGCCGCCTTCGGGGCGGCATTTTTCATGCCCCGCGGGGCATCGCGATGACGCGCCGCCGGCCCCGCGGGCTGAGCCCGGAAGAGCGCGCGCTGTGGGACCGCATCGCCGCCAGCGCCGCGCCCCTGCATCCCCGCGCGGCGGCGGAGGCCGATCCTGCGCCGCCTTTGCCGCCCGAGGTGCCGCGCGCCGATCCCGACGCGCCGCGCGAGCCGCCGGCCCTGCCCGCCTTCCGCATCGGCCAGTCGGCCACCCGCCTGCCGCCGCGCATCGACCTGGCCCCCGGCCCGGGCGAG
The DNA here is from genome assembly GCF_003993775.1 of Frigidibacter oleivorans. Lineage (GTDB taxonomy): Bacteria > Pseudomonadota > Alphaproteobacteria > Rhodobacterales > Rhodobacteraceae > Frigidibacter > Frigidibacter oleivorans. The sequence continues at coordinate 127,586 of NZ_RJRZ01000002.1, read as the reverse complement.
AGGCTGGCGGCCCAGCCGGTACGGATGGACCGCAAGGCCCATCGCAACCTGATCCGCGGCAAGATCGAGCCCGAGGCGCGGATCGACCTGCACGGCCTGACGCTGGCCGAGGCGCATCCCGAACTGATCCGCTTCGTGCTGTCCTCGCAGGAGCGCGGCCGGCGGATGGTGCTGGTCATCACCGGCAAGGGCCGGCGGGGGCTGGATGACGGTCCGATCCCGCAGCGCCGCGGATTGCTGCGGCATCAGGTGCCGCACTGGCTGCAGATGCCGCCGCTGTCGCATGTCGTGCTGCAGGTGACGCAGGCGCATCTGAAGCATGGCGGCGAGGGGGCGTTTTATGTGTGGCTGCGGCGCGGCTGACCCGCGTCAGGTGATCCGCCTCAGGGCGACAGCACGCCGGCCAGCCCCTCGCCCGGCTGCAGCACCACCTGCGTCGCCTGTTGCACCGTCAGCACCGCCCCCGGCAGCAGGCCCGCACGCCCGGACGGATCGCCCGCAAAGGCCGCATCCACCTGCCGCAACGAGGCCAGCAGCCGCAGCAGCGCGGGCGAGGTGGCCGGGGTGAAGTGCCCCACCCCGGTGGAATAGGATGTCACGTCGATCAGCGTCACCTGCAGCTCTGCCAGCTCGTCCACCTGCGACAGGTTTCCAAGCCGCCGCGCCTCGCCCGACAGGCGCGAGGACAGCGCCAGCGCCCGGTCGCGGCGCGAGGTGAAGATCAGGAAGGGCTGCGGCAGCGGGCCGATCCGCGCCGCCTGCGCCCGGAACAGCGCCACGTCCAGATCCGGCGAGATCAGCACCACGCCGCCGATCCGCGCCTGCGCGGGGTTGCCGCCGATCGCCATCTGGCGCAGCACCTCCATCACGATCTCGGCGCCCATCGAATGCGCGACGAGCAGGATGCGGTCGGGCCGCGCCGCCGCCGTCTCCTCGATCAGCCGCTCCAGCCCGTCGCGGGCGAACAGCGCCGAGTCCCGGTCGTAGCCATAGGCGAGCGGCTGGCCTTCGGAGGGCCAGGAATAGGCCATCGGCACCCCCGGCAGCCCGAGGTCGTGCGACAGTTGCGCCATCCGGTAGATGCCCTCGGCGAAGGTGGTGTTGAACCCGTGGACGAAGATCACCGCGTCGCGCTGTCCCGCCGGCCGCTCTGCCAGCGCGCGCGCCAGATCGCGGCGGAAAGCGGCGGGTTCGGCAAACTGCCGGTCCCCCACCGTCAGGAAGTCGCGCTGCGGGTCCGGCACGTCGCCCGGGCGGGTATAGGTGATCCGCCCCGCCGCGTGATCGGCGGGCACGGCGATGTCATAGCGGGCGAAGCGGGGCGAGGGGCTGCGACCGGGCCCGAAATCGCCGGGCCGCGCCGGATCCGGGTCGCGGCTGGTGGCGACGAACAGCGCGACATCCGCTGCCGGCATCGTGCCTTCTGGCGCGCGCACGATCGCGCCCCGGGGCGCGCAGCCCGCCAGCGCCAGCGCGCCGCAGGCGACAGCGCAGACGAGCATGCGATGCAGGAAACGGCTGGGACAGGGCAGGGCGGCCTCCGCGATCCGGTCGCGCGCAAGCTAGCGCAGCACCGGTCGCGGCGGAACCCGGTCCCTACAGGACGTAGCGGCTGAGATCGGCCGAGCGCGACAGGTCGCCGATATTGCGTTCGACGAAACCGGCATCCACCGTCACCGTCTGGCCGGACCGGTCCGGCGCGGCGAAGGACAGTTCCTCGAACACCCGTTCCATCACCGTGTAAAGTCGCCGCGCACCGATATTCTCGATGCTGCGGTTGACCTCGGCGGCGATGCGGGCCAGCGCGGCGATGCCGTCCTCGGTGAAGCCGACCTGCACCTCTTCGGTCGCCATCAGTGCGGTGTATTGCCGCGTCAGGGCATTGTCCGTCTCGGTCAGGATGCGGACGAAATCGTCCTCGGTCAGCGCCCGCAACTCCACCCGGATCGGCAGGCGACCCTGCAGTTCGGGCAGCAGGTCCGACGGCTTGGCGATGTGGAAGGCGCCCGAGGCGATGAACAGGATGTGGTCGGTCCTGACCGGCCCGTATTTCGTGCTGACGGTCGTGCCCTCGATCAGCGGCAGCAGGTCGCGCTGCACGCCTTCGCGGCTGACATCGGCGCCGCGCGCCTCGGCCCGGGCGCAGACCTTGTCGATCTCGTCGATGAAGACGATACCGTTCTGCTGCACCGCCTCCAGCGCCGCCTGCTTCACCTGTTCGTCATCCAACAGCTTGTCGGCCTCTTCGCCGATCAGCACGTCATAGCTGTCGGCCACGGTCATCTTCTTGCGCACCCGGCGCTGGCCGAAGGCCTTGCCGAAGATGTCGCCCAGGTTCATCGCCCCCATGCTCATCCCCGGCTGGCCGGGAATGTCCAGCATCGGCAGGGCAGGGGGCGTGTCGGCCACTTCCAGTTCGATCACCGTCTGGTCCAGTTCGCCGCGCTTCACCTTGGCGCGGAACATCTCGCGCGTGCCTTCGCGGGCATCGGTGCCGGCCAGCGCCGTGATCACGCGGTCCTCGGCCGCCTGCTGGGCGCGGGCCTTCACCTCGTCCCGCATCCGGGCGCGGGTATCGGCGATGGCGGTGTCGGCCAGATCGCGGATGATCTGTTCGACGTCGCGTCCGACATAGCCCACCTCGGTGAACTTCGTCGCCTCGACCTTGATGAAGGGCGCGCGGGCCAGCCGGGCCAGCCGGCGGCTGATCTCGGTCTTGCCGACGCCGGTGGGGCCGATCATCAGGATGTTCTTCGGATAGACCTCGTCGCGCAGGTCGTCGGCCAGCATCTTGCGCCGCCAGCGGTTGCGCAGCGCCACGGCCACGGCGCGCTTGGCCTCGGACTGGCCGATGATGAAGCGGTCGAGTTCCGAGACGATCTCGCGCGGGGTGAGGTTGGTCATGGGGTCCTCGACGGCTGGTTCCTTGCCTGCCCGATGTAGGCGGTGGGGCAGGGGATGCCAAGGCGGGCGGGGTGTATTGACGTGGTGTATATACACCGTTAAGGTTTCGGCAATGTATCGGCGGCAGGCTCCGGTTTGGAGGCTGCCGATGCAATTCGAATGGGACGAGGCGAAGCGGCAGGCGACGCTGGTCAAGCACGGGCTGGATTTCGTCGATGCGGTCGCGATCTTCGATGACGACTGGCTGCTGATCGACGCCCGGTCTACGGGCGAAATCCGCAGCATCGCCATCGGTCCGCTGGACGGACGGCTGATCGCGGTCGTCTTCACCTGGCGCGGGCAACGGCTGCGGCTGATCACGGCAAGGAGGGCGCGAACGAATGAGCGAAGAGCGTATCACGCGCGTTACCCTGGAAGAGGCGCGCAAGATGAAAAGCGAAACCGACTGGGAGCGGGTGCGCGCCCAGACGGAGGACCCGCCCTGGGATCCCGAGGAGGATTTCGAGGTGGACTGGGACTCGGCCGTCTTCGTCGAGCCCGGGCGCAAGCCGATGATCTCGCTGCGGGTCGATGCCGATGTGCTCGACTTCTTCCGCAAGGGCGGAAAGGGCTATCAGACCCGGATGAACGCGGTGCTGCGGGCCTACAAGGAGGCGGCGGAAAAGGCGGGGAAGGCGTGAACCGGCCTCAGCCGCCGATCCGCTCCACCGTCAGGTTGCCGTTGGTGTAGACGCAGATCTCGGCCGCGATCGCCATTGCCTTGCGGGCGATGGCCTCGGCATCCAGATCGCCGTCGATCAGGGCGCGCGCGGCGGCCAGCGCATAGTTGCCGCCCGATCCGATCGCCGCTACGTCATGTTCGGGTTCCAGCACGTCGCCCGCGCCGGTGACCACCAGAAGGTCGGTGCCGTCGGTGACGATCAGCATCGCCTCCAGCTTCTGCAGATACTTGTCGGTGCGCCAATCCTTCGCCAGCTCGACGCAGGCGCGGGCCAGCTGCCCGGGCGCGGCTTCCAGCTTCTTTTCCAGCCGTTCCAGCAGGGTAAAGGCATCGGCGGTCGATCCGGCGAAGCCTGCCACCACCTCGCGCCCGCCGGGCGACAGGCGGCGCACCTTGCGCGCCGTTCCCTTGATGACGGTCTGGCCGAGGCTCACCTGCCCGTCGCCCGCGACCACCACCTGCCCGCCCTTGCGCACGCCGATGATCGTGGTCCCGTGCCAGCCGGGAAACTGGTCCCTGTCCATCCGCCGCTCCTGTTCCTGCGTCGGGACCGAGATAGGCCCGGCGGCGCGGGGGAACAACCCTCGCCCCCGTCAGGCCCAGCCGTCAGGCGACATGGCGGCCGCGGATGGCAGAGCGGTAGGTGGCGGCGAGGTCGTTGAACCGGTCGCCCTGCACGGCGATATGTTCGCGCATCTGCCGCGTCACCCGTTCGGCATCGCCCGCCACCAGCGCCTCGAAGATCTGCCGGTGCTGGCGCAGGCTTTCGGGCATCCGGCCGCGCACCCGCAGCTGCAGCCGGCGAAACGGCGTCAGCCGCCGCTGCAGGCGCTCGGCCTCGCCGGCGAGGAACCGGTTGCCCGCGGCGTGATAGATCAGCCGGTGAAAGTCGTGGTTGGCGCGGTAATAACCCTCGACATCCTGCTGCGCCGCCGCCGCCTCGCAGGCCAGCAGTGCGGCCTCGATGGCTGACTGGTCCTCGGCGGACATCCGGCGCGCGGCATAGCGCCCGCACAGGGCCTCGATCTCGGCCATGACGTCGAACATCTCGACCACATCCTCCAGCGAAGGGAAGCGGACGAAGGCGCCGCGCCGGTGGCGCAGTTCTACCAGACCCGAGGCCGCCAGCGCCTGCAATGCCTCGCGCAGGGGCGTGCGCGATACGCTGAACCGGTCGGCGAGGCTGACCTCGTCCAGGCGCGCGCCATCGGCGAAATGACCCTCGACGATCATCTCTTCCAGCGCCTCGCGGATCTGGTCGGTGCGGCGGTCGATGGGGCCTTCGGTCACGTTGCATCCTCGACTGGACATTTTTGCATACAATATCCTTGACCCATAATATACTCAATGCCAGTCTGCGTGCATATCGCAGAATTCGCGACACCTTTGGGAGGAGGTTTCCGATGAGACTGATGAAGATCGCGGCCTTGGCCGCCCTGCCGCTGTGGGCGGGTGCCGCCGGGGCCGAGGAGCTGCGCCTGTCGCACCAGTTCGCGCCGGGCGACCTGCGCCACCGCATCGCCGAGATGGTGGCCGAGGATGTCGCCGCCGCGGACGTGGACCTGACGATCCAGATCTTCCCGTCGGGATCGCTGTTCAAGGCGACCGAGCAGTACCTGCCGCTCAGCCGCGGTCAGCTCGACATGACGGTGCTGCCGCTGTCCTATGCCGGCGGCCAGCGGCCGGAATACAACCTCACGCTGATGCCGGGCCTGATCAAGAGCCACGACCATGCCGCGCGGATGAACGCCTCGCCCTTCATGGCGGAAATCGAGCGCATCCTGAACGAGGATGACGTGATGACGCTGGTGCACGGCTATCTGGCCGGCGGCTTCGCCAGCACCGATGGCTGCATCCGGCGGCCCGAGGACATCAAGGGCAAGACCGTCCGCGCCGCCGGCAAGGGCTTCGAGGAGATGCTGCAGGCCGCGGGCGCCTCCATCGCGTCGATGCCCTCGTCGGAAACCTACAACGCGATGCAGCAGAACGTGCTGCAGGCGCTGAATACCTCGTCGTCCTCCTTCGTCTCCTTCCGGCTGCAGGAACTGGCGAAGTGCTATACCCCGGCCTCGGACGTGACGCTGTGGTTCATGTATCAGCCGCTGCTGATCAACAAGACGACCTTCGACCGGCTGACCCCGGAACAGCAAGAGGCGCTGCGTGCCGCCTCCGCCAAGGCCGAGGCCTATTACCTCGAAGAGGCGAAGAAGGAAGACGCGGCCTCGGTCGAGGTGTTCCGCAATGCCGGTGTCGAGATTGCCGAAATGACGGAAGAGGATTTCATGGCCTGGCGCGACCTCGCCCAGCAATCCTCCTACAAGGTCTTCGTCGAGGAGGTGCCCGACGGGCAGAAGCTGCTGGACATGGCGCTGGCCGTCGAATGACCGGCGGGGGCGGCGCGGCCGCCTCCCGAAGTCCCAGCCAAAGTCCCAGCCGAAGGACCCGGGAGTGATCCATCCATGACAGCAACCATCGCTGCGACGCCGGCCCGGCCGGGCGGCAATGCCTTCATCCGGGCCGTCCACGCGATCTCGACCGTCTGCGGCTGGATCGCCGCGGCCCTCACCGTGATTGCGCTGTTCGTCACCTGCCACATGATCTTCGTCCGCTCGGTTCTGAACCAGTCCACCATCTGGCAGACCGAGGCGGTGATCTACCTGATGATCGCGGCGACGACGATCGGCCTGCCCTACGTCCAGCGGCTGCGCGGCCATGTGAATGTGGATCTCGTGCCGCAGATGTTGCCGCCCCGGGCGCGCCGGGTGCTGGCGATTGCGGTGCTGCTGGCCACCATCGCGGTGACGGCGACCATCGCGTGGTACGGATTCGAGGTCTGGCATCAGGCCTTCGACCGGGGCTGGAAATCCTCGACCGTCTGGGCGCCGCCGCTATGGGTGCCCTATCTGGCGCTGCCCGTGGGCTTCGCGCTGTTCCTGCTGCAGCTTCTGGCCGACCTCGTGGGGCTTCTGACCCGCGCCGACGCCCCCTTCGGTATCGGAGACCGTTGATGGACCCGCTGGTTCTGGGCCTTCTCGTGGCGGTGGCGACGATTGTCGTGCTGTTTTCCGGCGTGTCGGTGGCGGTGGGGCTGCTGGTGGTGTCGGCGGCCTTCCTGCTGATCTTCGACGGGGCGCGCTCGCTCGAGATGATGCCGGAGATCTTCTTCGCCGACCTGAACAGCTTCACCATCCTGTCGATTCCGATGTTCATCATCATGGGGGCGGCCATCGCCTCCACCCGCGCGGGCGCCGACCTGTTCGAGGCGCTGGAACGCTGGCTGACCCGGGTGCCGGGGGGCCTTGTCGTGTCCAACCTCGGGGCCTGCGCGCTGTTCGCGGCGATGTCGGGGTCCAGCCCGGCCACCTGCGCCGCCATCGGCAAGATGGGCATCCCCGAGATGCAGAAACGCGGCTATCCGGACGGGGTGGCGGCGGGCGCCATCGCGGCGGGCGGAACGCTGGGCATCCTGATCCCGCCCTCGGTCACGCTGATCGTCTATGGCATCGCCACAGAAACCTCGATCGGCCGGCTGTTCCTGGCCGGGATCATCCCGGGGCTGCTGCTGACGCTGCTGTTCATGGCCTGGGCGATCTATGCGACCTGGCGGTCGGGCAATGCGGCCGTGCTGTCGCCGCGGCACTACAACCTGCGCGAACGGTTCGAGATCCTGCCCCGCGTCCTGCCCTTCCTGCTGGTGATCGCCGGCGTGCTCTATGCCATGTATGGCGGCATCGCCACGACGTCGGAAACGGCGGCGGTCGGCGCGGTGCTGTGCCTGCTGATGGCGATTGCGATCTACCGGCTGTGGAACCCCCGCGCGATCTGGGGTGTCCTGCGCGACAGCACCCGCGAAAGCGTGATGATCCTGTTCATCATGGCCGCCTCGGGCGTCTTCGCCTACATGATGTCGTCGCTGTTCATCACCCAGTCCATCGCGCAGTGGATTTCCGCGCTGGAGGTCAACCGCTGGGTGCTGATGGCGGTCATCAACCTGTTCCTGTTGGTCGCGGGCTTTTTCCTGCCGCCGGTCGCGGTGATCCTGATGACCGCGCCGATCCTGCTGCCGATCCTGGAAACCGCGAATTTCGATCCCTACTGGTTCGCGGTGATCCTGACCATCAACATGGAGATCGGGCTGATCACGCCCCCCGTGGGGCTGAACCTGTTCGTCATCAATTCCATCGCGCCCAACATCTCGCTGCGGACGATCCTCTGGGGATCGGCGCCCTTCGTCGGCTGCATGGCGCTGGCCATCGTCATCCTGTGCTTCGTGCCGGAACTGGCGACATGGCTGCCGGACCGCGTCATGGGCCCGGTCTGAGGAGGCCGGGATGAGCCGTATCGCCTTCTTCTCCGACCTGATGGGGACGCTGTTCGAACGGCGGCCCTCCGCCCCCGCCGCGCAAAGCCGCCGGCCGCTGGCCGAACTGTGCGAGGCGCTGCTGTCGGCGCAGGGCGAGGTGTCCGGCGTGCGGCTCGCGGCCGAGATCCTGTCGGGCTATCGCGCCCTGTCCGCCGCCGACCGGCAGGAGTTCTTCCGCCACATGGCGCGGGCGCTGGACCTCGACCCCGGGCGGGTCATCGCGGCCGCGACCCGCTATCGCGACAGCGGCGACCCCGAGGCGCTGGCCGACCTCTGCCACGAGGCAGAGCCGCGCCGCCAGGAACTGCTGCGCCGGCTGAACCAGGCGCCGGGGGCGACGGAAGATCTGGTGCGCATGCGGCTCGACCTGTTGCGGATGCTGCCCGAGGCGCCGGAACTGGCGGTGATCGACTGGGACTTTCGCCACCTCTTCGCCAGCTGGTTCAACCGCGGCTTCCTGGTGCTGCGGCATATCGACTGGCGCAGCCCGGCCAACATCCTCGAGAAGATCATCGAATATGAGGCGGTGCATGCCATCGACGACTGGGACGACCTGCAGCGCCGGCTGCGGCCCGAGGACAGGCGCTGCTTTGCCTTCTTCCACCCGGCCATGCCGGAAGAGCCGCTGATCTTCGTCGAGGTGGCGCTGTGCCGGGGCATCCCGGGATCGGTGCAGGCGCTGCTGGCCGAAGAACGGACGCCCGTCCCCGCCGCGGAGTGCGACACCGCCGCCTTCTACTCGATCTCGAACTGTCAGGAAGGGCTGCGCGGCATCTCGTTCGGCAACTCGCTGATCAAGCAGGTGGTCGAGGAACTGCGCCACGACCTGCCGCAGATCGAATGCTTCGTCACCCTTTCGCCGGTGCCGGGGCTGGTGCGCTGGCTGAAGGGCATCGCGCCCGACCGGCCCGAGGCCGCGCGCCTGCTGAACCTGGTGGCGGCGGGCGATGCCGCGGCGATCGCGCCCGAGGCCGACACGCTGCGGCGGCTGACGGCGGAATTCCTGCTGCAGGCGCGCCGGGGCGACGGGCTGCCGGCCGATCCGGTCGCGCGCTTCCATCTGGGCAACGGCGCGATCCTGCACGACGTCCATGCGCTGGCCGATACCTCGGCCAACGGCCTGCGGCAGTCGGCCAGCGCGATGGTGAACTACCTCTATGACCTGTCGCAGGTCGAGCGGAACAACGAACGGTTCGGGACCGAACGGACGGTCGCGGCCGCGCGACAGGTGCGGGCGCTGCTGGCGCAGGCCCGGCCAGAGGGCAAGAAGACCACGGGAAGGACAGCATGACCAATCCGCTCTACGATGCGCTTGCCGCGCCGCTGGCCGGGCGCGACACCCCCGTTCTGACCGATGCCGGCGGCACCGCGCTGACCGGCCGCGACCTGCACCGGATGGCGATGGCGCAGGCGGCCGCGCTGGCGGGTCTGGGCCTGCGGCCGGGGGACCGCATGGCGGTGCAGATCGACAAGACGCCGCAGGCGCTGGCGCTGTATCTGGCGGCGCTGGCGGCGGGCATCGTCTTCCTGCCGCTGAACACCGCCTATACCGCCGACGAGGTGGAGTATTTCGTGGCCAATGCCGGGGCGGCACTGCTGGTGGGCAGCCCGGTCCGGGCCGACAGCCTGCGCGCCGTCGCCGCCCGCAACGGGGCCCGGTTCGAAACGCTGGACGCCGCCGGCGCGGGCAGCCTGGCCGACCTTGCCGCCGGGGCCGACCCCGGCTTCGCCCCCGTGCCGCGCGCGCCGGACGATCTGGCGGCGATCCTGTACACCTCGGGCACCACCGGCCGGTCGAAGGGCGCGATGCTGACCCATGCGAACCTTCTGTCCAATGCCGAGGTTCTGGCCCGGGAATGGCGTTTCACCGACCGCGACGTGCTGCTGCACGCGCTGCCGATCTTCCACACCCACGGGCTGTTCGTGGCGACGAATGTGGTGCTGCTGTCGCGGGGGGCGATGATCTTCCTGCCCGGCTTCAAGACCGATCAGGTCATTGCCAGCCTGCCCGCCGCCACCACGATGATGGGCGTGCCGACCTTCTACACCCGGCTGCTGGACGATCCGCGCTTCACCCGCGATCTGGTGGCGCATATGCGGCTGTTCACCTCGGGTTCCGCCCCGCTGCTGGCCGAAACCCATGTGCAGTTCGAGACTCGGACAGGCCACCGCATCCTCGAACGCTATGGCATGACCGAAACCAACATGAACACCTCCAACCCCTATGACGGCGACCGCCGCGCCGGGACGGTGGGCCTGCCGCTGCCGGGGGTGGAGGTGAAGATCACCGATCCCGTCACCGGCGCCAGCCTGCCGCAGGGCGAGCCCGGGATGATCGAGGTGCGCGGCCCCAATGTCTTCGCCGGCTACTGGCAGATGCCGGAAAAGACCCGCGAGGAACTGCGCGCGGACGGCTTCTTCATCACCGGCGATATCGGCGTAATCGACGCGGACGGCTATGTCAGCATCGTCGGCCGGCAGAAGGACCTGATCATCACCGGCGGCTACAACGTCTATCCGAAAGAGATCGAGCTGATCCTCGACGAACAGCCGGGGGTGCTGGAAAGCGCGGTGATCGGCGTTCCGCACCCGGATTTCGGCGAGGCGGTGGTGGGCGTGATCGTGGCCCAGCCGGGGGCGCAGGTCGACGATGCCGCGCTGCAGGCGGCGATGGCCGAGCGTCTGGCGAAGTTCAAGCAGCCCAAACATATCGCCGTGGTGCCGGAACTGCCGCGCAACACCATGGGCAAGGTGCAGAAGAACCTGTTGCGCCAGGACTTCGCCACGCTGTTCCGCTGACGCCGCCCGCGCGCCGGGCCTTGCGCCAGCGCGCGACTGCGGCTCTGCTCGGGGCGACGGGCCAGCGGCGGGCGACAGAGAGGGCGGACCATGCGCGACGACGGGCGGGACCACGGGCGGGATGTGCCCGGCGACCGCGCGGCGCAGCTGGCCGGGGCGATGGCGCATTGGCCGCGCCTTGCCCGGGCGGCGGGCCTTTCGCCCGAGGGCTGGCGGGCCGAGATCGTCACCCGCCGCGACGAACCCGCCCGCCGCCGCATCGTGCTGTCGCTTATCCGGGACGACGGGACCGGCGACGCGCTGGTCCTGAAGCACATGACCCGCCCGGCCGATCCCGCGCTGGTCGCCGCCGAGATCGCGGCACAGCGCCGCGCGCGCGAGGCGACGGGCGGGCAGGCGCCGCTGATCCTGGCCGAGGATGCCGGGGCCGGGCTGATCCTGATGGAACAGGTGCCGGGCCGGACGGTGGAACACTGGCTCGACGATGCCCGCAGCCCCGCCGCCATGCGCGCCATCCTGACCCGCGCCGCGCGCTGGCTGTCGGACTTCCACGCCGGCACCTCCAACGGGCTGCGGCCCTACAATCCCGCCAAGGTCTGCGAGCATCTCGCCCGGCAGCGGCAGGCGGTGGCCGAGGGGCGGCGGCGGGTGCGGGCGCCGGACCGCTTCGTCGCGCTGTCGCTGCGGGTCGAGGCCGAGGCCGCGCACTGGCAGGGACGGCCCGCGCTGTCGGCGGCGCGGCATGGCGACATGAACCTGCGCAACATCCTGATGGACGAGGACCGCGCCTGGGGCATCGACTTCGCCGGGCCGCAGACCGCCCCGGCGGGCCATGACGTGGCGCGGCTGATGCTGGCCTATGCGCTGGCCTATGTGCCCGCCGGCGCGGCGCCGGCCGGCCGGCTGCTGCCCGCGGCAGAGGAGGCGGCCTTCTTCACCGGCTACCGGGCGGCGGATGCCGCGGATGGGGCGATCGGCTTCCTGATGCTGAACCAGCTGGTCGCCGACTGGGCCCGTCTGGGGCAGGCGGGCGCGCCGCCGGGCCTGTGGCGCGACCAGCGGATGGAGGCGCTGATGCGGCTGGCGGGGCGGGTGTTTCCGGACCTGTGGTAGGCCCGCGATACGAAAGGGGCGCCCGCAGGCGCCCCCCAATCTGCGGGCAAGGGCCGGGCGCGATCAGATCTCGGACTGGATCCAGCTTTGCAGCGCGGCCTTGGGCGCGGCGCCGACCTTGTTCGACACGACCTGACCGTCCTTGAACATGAACAGCGCCGGGATGCCGCGCACGCCCAGCTGGGCGGGGGAATCCGGGTTCTCGTCGACGTTCACCTTGACGATCTTGACCTTGCCGGCCAGTTCCTCGGCGATCTCTTCCAGCGCCGGGCCGATCTGCCGGCAGGGGCCGCACCATTCGGCCCAGAAATCCACCACGACCGGAATGTCGGACTGGCGGACTTCGCTGTCGAAGGTGGCATCGGTGACGGGGGTGGTGGCCATGACGCTTCTCCTGAATGCGGGGCTGGGGATGAACCTATGAACGCACCCCCGTCCGGTCAAGGTGCGGCCCCGTCAGGTCGGGGCCAGCGCCTGTCCCGCCCGGCGCAAGGCCGCGTCCACCAATTCGCATGGCAGCGGCATCAGCGTGCCGGTCGCCGTCCAGACCACGGCCATCTCGACCTGCCGGCCGGGGAAGGCAAGGCGCAGCGCCGCGCGATAGGCCCCCATCTGCCGCAGGATGCCTTCGGGCACCGCCTCGGCCCGGTCCGGCACCACGCGGTTCGACTTCCAGTCGAGCGCGGTCACGCGGTCGGCCGCCACGTGCAGCCGGTCCACCGTCCCGTGGACCTGCCGCCCGCCCAGTTCCGGCAGGCGCGCGCTCAGCTCCACCTCGGCCAGGGTCTCGGGGCCGAGGAAGCGGGCAAGCCCCGGCGCGGCCAGAACTCCGCGCGCCGCCGCCAGCAGGCCCGGCAGGTGCAGCGGGTCCATCGCCTCGTCGCCCCGGCACAGCAGCCGCGCGGCCAGCTCCGCCTGATCAGCCGGGGGCCAGCCCGGCAGATATTCCAGCAGCAGATGCAGCCGCGTGCCCCAGGCCAGCGCCTCGGCCTCGGGCAGGCCCGCATCGCCCGGCAGCGCCTTCGCCCCGCCGAGGTCCGAGGGCGACAACACCCGGTCGGTCGCGGGGCTGGCGGGGAAGGCCCGCATCCAGCCGGGCAGGGCCGGCGCGGCGGGCGGGGCGGGGGGCGCCTCTGCCCGGGGGGCGGGCGCGGGCCAGTCGCCTTCGGCATGGCGGCGGATCTCGCCGAAGGACCCGGTGTCGATGGCCTCCGTCGGCAACCGGTCCATCGCCTCGGCCACCTGCAGATACCATTGCGGACCCGTGCCGCGCCCCGGATCGCCCGCGCCGCAGACCACCAGCCAGCATTCGGCCCGCGTCATCGCCACATAGAGCAGCCGGTCGCGCTCCTCGGCCTGCCGGTCCTTCAGCGCGTCGCGGGCGGCGGCCAGCGCCGGGGGCGCCTCGTCCGCGGTCATCCGCCAGACGGCGGTGCCGGCCGGTCCGTCCCCAGGCAGGCGCAGCACCGCGCCCTCGGCCCGCGGATCGCCGCGGATCGTGTCGGGCAGGATCACCACGGGCGCCTCCAGCCCCTTGGCGCCATGCACCGTCATCACCCGGATCGCCCGGCCCGCCGCCTCGGGGCGGCGCTTCACCTCGACCTCGCCGCCTTCCAGCCAGACGAGGAAGCCGGTCAGGCTCGGCACCGATGTCCGCTCGAAGGCCAGCGCCTGCGTCAGCAGCTCGTCGATGCCGTCCTCGGCCTCCACCCCCAGCCGCGCCACCAGCCGGGCGCGGCCACCATGCCGGGTCAGCAGCCGCTCGATCAGCTCGAAGGGGCGCAGGTAATCCGCCTGCCCGCGCAGATCGTCCAGCACCGCCCGTGCGGCCAGCGCGCCGGCATCGGTCCGCGCGCGCAGTTCCTGCCACAGATAGCCCTTGCGCGGCTGGGCGAGCGCATAAAGCTGCGGCTCGGTCCAGCCGAACAGCGGCGAGCGCAGGGCGGCAGCCAGCGACAGGTCATCCTCGGGCGTGGCGAGGAAGGACAGCACCGCCCGGATGTCCCGGACCGCCAGTTCGCCCCCCAGCTTCAGCCGGTCGGCCCCGGCAATGGCCAGACCCGCGGCCTTGCAGGCGGCGATGATCTCGGCGAACAGGTCCGACCGCCGCTGCACGAGGATCAGGATATCGCCCTCGTGCATCGGGCGGGGGCCGTCCCGCGCAGGGATGCAGGTGCCCGCGGCCAGCGTGGTCCCGATCCATCCGGCGATCCGCCGCGCCAGCTGCACGTTGTGATGCGTCTCGGGCAGGGCATCGACGGGGGCGGACCAGTCCTCGGGCTCGGCCGGTTCGGCCCTGGGGATCAGCGGCCACAGGTCCACCCGCCCCGGCATCCGGTCCTTGAAGGCGATGTGGCGGGGCGCCCCGCCCAGGCCCCCGCCACGCGTGTCGGCGAAGGTTTCGTCCACCGCCCGCAGCACGGCGGGGGCCGAGCGGAAGGAATGGTCCAGCGTCAGGTCCTGCATCGCCGTGCCGAGCGCGGCGAAGCGTGCGCCGAAATGGCCGCGCATCCGGTCGAAGGCGGCAAGGTCCGCGCCCTGAAAGCTGTAGATCGACTGTTTCTTGTCGCCGACGACGAAGATGGTGCGCGGCCGGTCGCGCGCGCCTTCGCCCGCGGTGAACTCCTCGGACAGCCGCTCGATCACCTGCCACTGGCCGGGCGAGGTGTCCTGCGCCTCGTCCACCAGGATGTGGTCGATCCCGCCGTCCAGCCGGAACAGCACCCATTGCGCCACCCCCCGGTCGGACAGCAGGGCGGCCGCCCGCAGGATCAGGTCGTCGAAGTCGAGCCAGCCCGCCGCCTGCTTGCGCGCCCGGTAGCGCGGCAGGAAGGCCCCGGCAAAGCGGTGCAGCGCGGCGGTCCACAGCGCGGCGGCCAGCGCGATCCGCCGGGGGCGCGCGGCCTCGACCCGGCGCATCAGGTCGTGCAGGCGCGGCAGAAGCGCGGCGCAGGGGCCGTCGCGCAGGTCCTTGGTGGGGAAAGCGTCGGTCTTGGCGGCGAAGGCACCGGCCTTGGCCTTGGGGCCATACAGGAACACGGATTCGAGCTGTTCCAGACAGGCCGGCCCCAGATCGCCGGACAGCGCCGCCAGCACCGTTCCCGCCTTCTGGTCGGTGCTCTTGCCGCCTTCCAGAAGGGGCAGCAGCTCTGCCAGCAGCTCGGCCTCGCCGCCCAGGAACACCTCGGCCGCCAGCGCCTCTTCGGTCAGGTCGGCGGCCAGGCCGAAGACCTGGCGCGCGGAGGCTGCGTCCAGCGGCGGTTCGAAGGCCGGGGCATGGGCACAGATTTCCGCCAAAAGTCCGTCCACCCCGTCGCCGCTGGCAATCGCGGCCAGCGCGTCCACCGCGTCCCGGTCCTCGCCCGCGGCGAGACCTTCGAAGATCTCGGCCCGCAGCAGTTCCGCCGCGCGGTCGTCCATCTCGGTGAAGCCGGGCGCGACGCCGGCCTCCAGCGGGAAGCGGCGCAGAAGACCCGCGCAGAAGGAATGGATCGTCTGGATCTTCAGCCCGCCCGGCGTCTCGATGGCGCGGGCGAACAGCCGCCGCGCCTCGGCCAGCGTGGCCGGGGAGACGGGGCCTTTGGCGCCCAGATCCTGCAACTGCCGGCGCAGGTCGGCCTCGTCCAGCATCGCCCATTGCCCCAGCCGCGCGAACAGGCGGTTCTGCATCTCGGACGCGGCGGCCTTGGTATAGGTCAGGCACAGGATGCGCTGCGGTTCTGTCCCGCCCAGCAACAGCCGTGCCACCCGGTCGGTCAGCACCCGGGTCTTGCCCGATCCGGCATTGGCCGACAGCCAGGTCGAGGCGGCGGGGTTCGCCGCCGTCACCTGCCGAAGGCTCGCGTCGTTCAGGCTCATGCCGCGCCCCCGCCGTTGCCGTTCTGGCCCGGATCGTCGCCTACCGGGATCGTCTGCGCCGCCGCCGTGATCTCCCACTCGCCGAAGCGGGACAGGTGGTCATAGTCGCTGGCGCTGCGCGTCTCGAACATCGCGCGGCGGGCGGGGTAGGGGCGGCCCTCGGCCAGATAGCCCTGCATCAGGCGGTTCAGCCCGTCCCAGGTCTGGCCGATGGTCAGGCCCTTGTCGGCATCGGTCAGCGGGTTCGTCACCTGCCGCGCCCTGGTGCCGAGGCCGATATAGGTCACCGCCTCGACCTCGCGCGGACCCAGCATCTCGAACCCGCCGCGTTCGGCCATCGCCGCCTCCAGCAGCAGCTGTTTCTCGAAATGCGCCTGCTGGTCGAGGCTGGGCGGCGTGCCGGTCTTGTAGTCGTAGATATGCACCCGCCCGTCCTCCAGCAGGTCGATCCGGTCGGGTCTTGCGGTCAGCGTGAAGCCGAGCGCGGGTAGCGTCACCCGCCCCGTGCGTTCCAGCACCACGGGCTGTCCCCGCGCCGCGCGCCCCGCC
Organism: Frigidibacter oleivorans; assembly: GCF_003993775.1. Classification (GTDB taxonomy): domain Bacteria; phylum Pseudomonadota; class Alphaproteobacteria; order Rhodobacterales; family Rhodobacteraceae; genus Frigidibacter; species Frigidibacter oleivorans. The sequence goes on along the minus strand of NZ_RJRZ01000002.1, from coordinate 111,279 downwards.
TCGGCGGCAAGGAACCGGTCGGCGACCCGGGCGAGCCGCGCCAGCCACAGCCGCTGCGCCCCGGTCCAAGGCACCTCTTCGGCCAGCACCGCCTCGGCCACGGCCAGCAGCCGGGCGCGGGTCAGCTCCGCCGTCTCGTCCGCGGCGCGCCCGCGCAGGAAGCGCTCGACGATCAGGTGCAGCACCTGCCCCCGCAGCCGTGGGTCTGGCGCCGCCCCCACGGGGTCGAGCGGGCGCAGCCGCAGGATATGGCGGGCATAGATCGCATAGGGGTCGCGGATCAGCGTGCGGATCCCGGTGACGGCCAGTTCCCTTGGCCGGTCCTTCAGCGGCGGGCGGGGGGCGGGGCGGGGCGCGCGCGGTTCGGCCGCCGCCGGCGCCTCCAGCGCCAGCGCATCGCGCAGGATCGCCCGCCCCCGGTCCCGCATCGCGGCCAGCGCCTGCGGTCCGCCCCGGCCCGGCAGACCCTCCATCAGGTTGGTCAGCCGGTTCAGCCAGCGCGAGGGCACGGTTTCCGCCTCGGCATCGCGCAGGGCGCGGGTCAGCACCACCTCGGGCGCGGCGACAGCCTGCTGGAAGTCATGCGCCGCCAGCCCCACCTGCCGTTCGGGCAGGCGCAGCCCCGCCTCCATCCGCATCCGCCGCGACATCCACGGGTCGGGCGCGGGCATCGCGGGCCAGGTGCCTTCGGTCAGACCGCCGAGGATCACCAGTTCCGCCCCCTGCGCCCGGGCATCGCGCGGTCCCCAGATCGACAGCAGCGGATGCGCGCCCTCGGGCAGGCGGACCGAGCCGCGGTCCAGCAGCCCGGCCAGCAGCACCGCATAATCGCGCGGACCCATCGCGCCGCCATGCCCGGCCTCTGCCGCCAGTTCCGCCATCACCGTCCAAGCCGCGCGCCCCGCCGCGTCGCGCCACAGCGCGCTGGCCTCGACCGTGCCGCCCGGTCCCGCCGCCAGCGCCCCGGCCAGGGCCAGATGCGCGGCCACCCAGTCCGGCAGCGGCCGGTCGCCCGACTGCGCGTCGAGCCCGCCGATCCGCGCGGCCAGCCAGCGTGCCCAGTCCTCGCGCCCGTCCTCCGCCGCCCTCGCCGCCCAGCGGATCAGATCCTCGGGGGCGGGGAAGGCGGGGCCGTGGCGGCGCAGGTGCAGTTCCAGTTCGCGGGTGAAGCGCAGATGCGGCCCGCGATCCGTGCCGCCGGTATGGGCCAGCGGATGTTTCAGCAGCGTCAGCAGCGATTCCACCGAAGGCTTGCGGCCGAACAGGTCCGCCACATGCCGCAGGAACCGCCCGGGCGGCGACAGGATCAGCGGCTGCCCGGCGGAATCGTCGGCGACCAGCCCCCAGCGGTCCAGCGCCGCCGCCACCCGGCGCGTCAGCAGCCGGTCGGGGGTGATCAGCGCGGCGCGGGTGCCCTCCTCCACCGCCTGCCGCAGGCGCAGGGCGACAGCCAGCGCCTCGGCCCGCGGATTGGGCGCCTCGATCAGCGTCATCCGCCCGGCGGCCTCGGCCAGGGGCGGCAGGGCCGCGCCTTCGACCAGCCACTGGTCGGTAACGGGCGCAGGGCGCAGCGCCAGCGACACCAGCGCGTTGCGCGCCGGGCTGGGCGCGGGCGCGTCGTGCCAGCGCCGGATCTGGGCCGGGGCCAGGCCCAGCGAGGTCGCCAGCGCCAGATGCCGGTATTGGGGATGATCCTCGGCCGGGACCGGCCCGGCATCGAGGATGTGCCACACGGCCTCCGGCAGGTCGAAGTCGAAGCCGGGCAGCACCACCGCCCCGCCCGGCAGCGCCGCCACCGCCCGCAGGAAGGCGGCGATCGGCCCGCGCGATCCGGTGGAGCCTGCGGCAATCACCGGGCCGGGGGGTGGGACCAGCTGCCACGCCCGGGCCTGCGCCTCGACCGCCAGCCGCAGCCGCAGGCCGGGATCGGGCGGCTCGTCCCCGGTGCAGAAGCGGGCGACGATGCGGATGAAGGCCAGCGAGCGCTGCCAGTGCGCGGCATGGTCGGCCACATCCAGCCCGTCCAGCGCGGCGGGATCGACCGCCTCTTCCTGCATCTCGGTCATCAGCGCCTGCAGGCTGTCGGCCAGATCGTAGGGCGCGCCGCCCGCGGCGAAATCCGGCTGGCGCGCCACGAGGCCCGCGACCAGCTGCGCCAGTTCCAGCCGGCGGCGCAGCGGCGGCACCGCGGGCGGCAGGTCCGACAGCGGGTCCTGGCCGATATCGGTGACCAGCCGCAGCCGCGGCAGCAGCAGCGCCCGGCCCGGGGCCACGCGGGCATCGAAGGCGCGGCGCACCTGCCGCAGCATCCGCCCGCCGTTCAGGTAGATCGTCACCCGGGCCATCGCCTCGGGCGGGGCACCGGCCATCCGCCCGATCAGCCCGGCGACCAGCGCCTCGGCGAAATCGACACCGCAGGGCAGGGCATACAGCTCAGCCATGCAGCAGCGTCTCGGCCAGCGGGATGCTGTCGGGGCGGCCGACATCGCACCAGCCGCCGGGATGGGTCACGCCGAACAGCCGCCCGCGCGCGGCGGCGCGGTTCCACAGCAGGTTGTTGGAAAAGACCGCGCCGTCGCCCGGTTCGATCAGGCGGGGCGTCAGGATCTGCGCGCCGGTATAGACGCGGTCCGCCGCCACCCCCGGACCCCGCTCCAGCCGCCCGTCGGGATGCAGCCGGAAATCGCCCGCCCCGGCATGGCCCGTGGCCCGGTCCTGCGGCACCACCAGCAACAGCGCGTCCATCCGCGCCGCATCCCATGCCGCCGCGAGGGTGGCGAGCGGGCCGGGCCCGGTCCAGACCGCATCGGTGTTCAGCGTATAGACGGGATCCGCGTCCAGCAGCGGCAGCGCCGCGGCGAGGCCGCCGCCGGTATCCAGCAGCACCGGCTCGTGCGAGATCGCGATCCCCCGCCCGGCCAGATGCGCGGCCAGTTGCGGCGCGCGGTAGTGGCTGTTGGCGACGACGCGCAGCCCGTCCGGCACCAGCGCCAGCGCATGGTCGATCAGCGCCCGGCCCGCCACCGCGACCAGCGGCTTGGGCCGGTCGTCGGTCAGCGGCCGCATCCGGGTGCCAAGCCCCGCGGCATACAGCATCAGTGCAGCGGGTGGCGTCCGCATTCGTCCTTGATCCTTCGCAGGGTCGCGGGGTCGGGGGGCGGCAGCAGGGCCGCGACGGCGCGCGCCAGGTCCGCCAGCGCCGGGTGGGACAGGTCGCGCTGCAGCAGATCCCAGACGCGGGGGATCAGGTCCACATAGTGCGGCTTGCCGTAATGCATCGACAGCCGGGCAAAGACGCCGATGATCCGCAGGTTCCGCTGCGCGCCGCAGAAGGCGTATTCCGCGGCAAAGGCCTGCGGGTCCAGCCCCTCGTCCGCGGCGAACCGCGCCCGCAGCTCGGCCTCGGCCGCGGGTGTCACGTCGCGCCGGGCGTCCTGCAGCATCGACACGAGGTCATAGGCCCGCGGCCCCGCCATCGCGTCCTGGAAGTCCAGCAGGCCGACCCGCGCCGCGCCGTCCCGCTCTGGCAGCCACAGCAGGTTTTCAGCGTGGAAGTCGCGCAGCACCAGCACCGGCTCGCCCGGGGCGAGGCGATCCTTCAGCCCGGCGACCATCGCAGCGAAGGCGGCGGAGGCATCCGGATCGCGCGCCAGCCCGGTCGCGCCCGGCAGATACCAGTCGAGCGCCAGCGCCGCCATCCGGCCCATCAGCGCCGCGTCATAGCGGGCGATGCCCGGGGGCAGCGGCGCCGCGTGCAGCCGGGCCAGCGCGGCGGCGGCGGGGGCGTACAGTTCGACCTCGCGGCCCGGTTCGGCGGCGAGGATGCGGGCAAAGAGCGCGTCGCCCAGATCCTCGATCAGCAGGAAGCCCTGCGCCACGTCCTCGGCCAGGATCGCGGGCGCGGACAGGCCCTGCGCGGCCAGATGGCGGGCGATGCGCAGGAAGGGGCGCACATCCTCGCCTTTCGCCGGATCGGCATCCATCAGCACCGCAGCGGCCCCGGTCCCGGCCCGGGTCAGGCGTTCGTATTTCCGGTTCGAGGCGTCGCCCGCCAGCGGCCGGCGCAGGGCATCGGCCCATCCGGCGGCGGCCAGCATCGCGGCGGGGCTGCGCGAGGGCGTCACGGTCCGGCCCCCGCCAGTCCCGCCAGCCGGTCCGGCCAGCTGGCCCCGCCCGACAGGCGCAGCCGCCGCCCCTCGCCCGCGATACCGAACTCCAGCCGCAGCCCGTGACCGGGGACCAGCGGTCCCAGCCGGTCGGGCCATTCGATCAGGCAGAGCGCGCTGTCGAACGCCTCGATCAGGCCCAGTTCCTCGACCTCGGCGGGGCCGGTCAGGCGATAGAGGTCGGCATGCCAGATCTCCATCCCGCCGGCCTCATAGGTCTGGACCAGCGTGAAGGTCGGCGAGGGCACGTCCTCGACCTGACCGTCGCGGGCCATCAGCTGCTGGATCAGGTGGCGGGCGAAATGGGTCTTGCCCGCGCCGATGGGGCCTTGCAGCAGCAGGACATCCCCGGCCCGCAGCAGCGGCGCCATCCGCCGGGCCAGCGCCTCGGTCGCGGCGGGGTCGGGCAGGGCCAGCACGACCTCGCAGGCGGGGCTGGCGGGGGGCGCCGGATCGGGAAAGCGGGGGGCGGGGCTCATGCCGTCATCTAGCCCCCCGCGGCGGGTCGCCGCAAGGCGGCAGGCGGCGGAGGGCCGTGGCGGCCGGCGTCTCAGGCGGGGCAGCTCAGGCGGGGGGCGCCTCCTGCTCCGGCCGGTTCGCCGCGATGGCGGACAGCCCGCCCCGCCGCCGCTGCCGGGCGACCTGCAGCGCGCCGCCGTCCAGCGGCCGGAAGCTGGCCATGACCCGCCCGCCCGGCAGGGTGCGCAGCCGGAACGACAGCCGCTGCCCGCCCCACAGCGTCACCTCTGCCCCCCAGTCCGGGCGCGGTCCCGACCGGGACAGGAAGTCGCGCGCCGCCTCCCATGTCTGGTTCGGCAAGCCGCGCGCCTGCCACAGCCGGATCGTGGCGGACAGCCCCGTCTCGGCCATCAGCCGTTCGGGGTCCTGCCCCCAGATGCGGCCATAGGCGGCGTTCGACATGATCAGGCTGCCCGTGGGCGAGAACACCGCGATCCCCTCGTCGAGCGCGTCGACGACGCTTTGCCCCAGTTCCAGTTCGGACCGGAAGCGGCGGGTCAGCGACATCTCGGCAGAGATGTCCTCGATCATCAGCGCGACCGCCCCGTCGGGGTGGGGCCGGCCCGTCACCTGCCAGGTCTGCCCGCCCGCCAGCGCCCATACCTCGCTGTACTGGCCCGAGGCCGCGGCCTTTTCCAGCGCCGCCATGTCGCGCCGCCAGCTGCCGTAATCCTTGGGTTCGGGGATCATCCGCGCCTCGCGCAGCCGGTCGAGAAAGGCGAACAGCGTCGGGCGCGCCGACAGGAATTCCGCCCCCAGCGTCGTCAGGTCCGTCAGCGCGGGATTGAACAGTGCCAGTTGCCGCTGCCGGTCGAAGATCGCCAGACCGATCGGCAGATGCGCGAAGGTCTTGGTCAGGGTCTGCACGAATTCGCGCAGCGCTGCCTCGGCCCGCACCGTCGCATCCGCCGGCAGCGCGACCCCCAGCCTGCCCCCCGGCAGGTTGTGGCGGTAGCCCTCGAACCAGCGGGTGCCATCGCGTCCCCCGCTCGCGGGCCGGTCGAGCCGCAGCCGCCTTGTGCCCTTGTCCTGCGGGACCGGATCGAAGAGTTGCGGCAGGGGCCAGGCCGCCGCCACGCCCTCGGGCGCATCCGCCTCGGACCGGATCAGCGACAGATAAGCGCGGTTCGCCCAGATCACCTGCCCTTCGGCATCGCTGCGCCAGACGGGGGCGGGCAGGTGCTGCACCGTGTCGCGCAGGGCGCGCAACTCGTCCTCCATCGCCCTCAGGCTCAGCGCGTCGAGCCGGACCGACTGGCCCTCGGCCGTCAGGTCCACCAGCGTGATCCGCGCCAGCGCGCCCGCCATCTCGGCCCGCAGGCGCAGCGGCGCCGGCTCCTCGCTGCGCAGGTCGAGCGTGCCGATGTCGGCCAGCCGGGCAATCCGGCCCTCGATCCCCGGGAAACGCGGCGCGAGGAAGGCCGCGAGCCGCGCCCAGTCGGAGGCGCCGGGGGGCAGCGTGTCGAACAGGCCCTGGGCGGCGGGCGAGGCTTCGACCAGCAACTGGTCGTCGAACAGGAAGACCGCGGCGTGATCCTCGGCCCCGATCTCCGCCGCCTCGCCCAGGCCGGCGGTCCGGGCGCGGTTCCGGCGCAGCATGACCGTGATCAGCAGCAGGGACAGCAGGGCGGAGGATAGCGAGATGGCGACGAGCGTGGCGGGAAGCAGGATGTGCGGCGGCAGGACAGTAAGCGGCATGTCAATTCCCGATGGTCGCGCCAGCAATGTATTCAATCGCGTACGATGCAAGTCAAGGTTGCGGCCAAAGGTTAATGATCTGTTAAAACTGGTCGAATCGGGCAAAAGCGCGCCCTGTCCGTTCCACAATCGGAAGTTGTCAGGGCGTCAGGCGGGGATTGTCGCCCAGCGGGCCGCCGCGCGGCGTCAGCCGGTCGCGGGGCAGGCGCACCTCGACGATGGCGCCGCAGCGTTCGGGCCGTTCCTCCGCCGACAGGAACGGGTCGCTGCCATTGGCGAAGGACAGCTCGGCCCCGGTCCGTTCCAGCAGGGTCTTGGCGATGAACAGGCCCAGCCCCATGCCCTCGTAGCCGGGGCGCGCCGGATCGCCGCCCGGCTCCGGCTCGGGCTGCGGGCCGGTGCGGCGGCGGCGCATGAACGGGTCGCCGATCCGGCCCAGCAGATGCGGCGGGAACCCGGGCCCGTCATCCGCGATCCGCAGCCGCAGCCAGGCCGGCGTCCAGTCGATGTCGATCCAGACATCCTGCGCGGCGAAATCGACGGCGTTCTGCACGAGGTTGCGGATGCCGTGGATCAGTTCCGGCAGCCGCAGCACCGCCGGATGCGCCGGATCGCCGCCGGGCAGCGGGCCGGCGGCGATGTGCAGGGTCTTGCCCCGGTCGGCATGGGGTTCGGCCGCCTCCTGCACCACCTGCAGGAACGGGGCGCTGGTCACCTGCAGGTCGCTTTTCCCGGCGCGGCCCATCGACCGCAGGATATCGCGGCAGCGGTCGGCCTGTGCCCGGATCAGCAGCGCGTCCTCGCGCAGGTCCGGCCGGTCCTCCAGCTCGTCCACCAGCTCGCTGCTGGCCAGCTTGATCGTGGCCAGCGGCGTGCCCAGTTCATGCGCCGCCGCGGCCACCACGCCGCCCAGATCGGTCAGCTTCTGTTCGCGGGCCAGCGCCAGTTGCGCCGCCAGCAGCGCCTCGGACATCGAATGCACCTCCGACGAGACGCGGCGGGCATAGACAGCCAGGAAGACGACGCCGATGACGATGGCGAGCCAATGCCCGAACTCGAACAGCGCCGGCACCCGGATCGGGGTGCCGTCGATCAGCCGCAGGGGCAGGTTCACCCAGCCGATGGCGGTGATCATCGCCACCGTCGCGGCGACCAGCATCACCGTCGATTGCGTGCGCAGCGCGGTGGCGCCGATGGTGGCGGGGGCGAGGATCAGCAGCGCGAAGGGGTTGTGCAGCCCCCCCGTCAGCGCCAGCAGCACGGCCAGCTGCGCCACGTCGAACAGCAGCGTCAGCATCGCCTGCGTTTCGGTCAGCCGCTTGTTCAGCGGGAAGACGAAGACCGACACGAGGTTGGCGATGATCGCCGCGCCCACCGCAAGGAAGCAGGCCCCGAGGTTGAGGTCGACCTTGTAGATGCGCCAGGCCACGGTGATCGCCGCCAGCTGCCCTCCGATGGCGCCCCATCGCAGCAGGATCAGCGTCTGCAGCCGGATCCAGTCGCCATGCGTTTCGCGCGCCGGGTCGGGATGGGCACTGAAGGACATGGCGGCGGCTCCCGGTCCGGGCCCATTGTCGCATCGGGCCCGAGCGGGATTGATAGTCGCCGCGGGATCGGGGATCAATGCGCCTGCCCCGGACAGGCAGACGGCAGGGCAACACGGGGGTGCGGACCCCCGAGGATACGGAGGCGCGAATGGCCATTTCCAGCGGGCGATATGCGGCGGCGGCGGTATCCGTGCTCGCCATCGGGCTTGTGGCGACCTACGCGATCACCAGCGGCGGCGGCGCCGACCAGTTCGCCGATTGCCGCCAGGGCGCGGTCGCGGGCGGCGCGGGCGCCATCGGCGGCCCGTTCGAGCTGGTGGACGAAGACGGCCGGACCGTCACCGACGCCGAGGTGATCACCCAGCCGAGCCTGCTGTATTTCGGCTATACCTTCTGCCCGGATGTCTGTCCGCTCGATGTCGCGCGCAATGCCGAGGCGACCGACGCGCTGGAGGAAATGGGATACGAGGTGCAGCCCGTCTTCATCTCGATCGACCCGAAACGCGACACGCCCGAGGTGGTGAAGGAATTCACCGAAATCATGCATCCGCGGATGCTGGGCCTGACCGGATCGGAAGACCAGGTCCGCGCGGCGAGCCAGGCCTATCGCACCTATTACAAGGCGCAGGATTCGGGCGACGAATTCTATCTGGTCGATCATTCGACCCAGACCTATCTGGTCCTGCCGGAACACGGGTTCGTGGAATATTTCAACCGCGATGTCACCCCCCAGGACATGGCCGAACGCACCGCCTGCTTCGTCGAGGCGGCGGGCTGACGGCGGCACCGGCGGCCGCGCCCCGGCCCGCCCGACCGGCTTAAATTGACCCGCGCCATGCACCGGCCTAGAAAGACCGGAAGATCATGCGAAAAGGGTGACCCATGTCCGACGACCAACAGCCCGATCTGGGGCCGGATCGTTCGCTTCTGCTCGTCGATGACGACGCGGCCTTTGTGGCGAGACTGGCGCGGGCCATGGAAAAACGCGGTTTCGAGCCGGTGACCGCCGAGAGCGTCGCCGCCGGCAAGGCCCGGGTCCAGACCGCCCCGCCCGCCTATGCCGTCGTCGACCTGCGGCTGGAGGATGGCAACGGGCTCGATGTCGTCGAGGCGTTGCGGGAACGCCGGCCCGATGCGCGGATCGTGGTGCTGACGGGATATGGCGCCATCGCGACCGCCGTGGCGGCGGTGAAGATGGGCGCCACCGATTATCTGTCGAAGCCCGCGGATGCGAATGACGTGATGAATGCCCTGCTGGCGCGCGGCGATCTGCTGCCCTCGCCGCCGGAAAATCCGATGTCGGCGGATCGCGTGCGCTGGGAACACATCCAGCGCGTGTATGAAATGTGCGACCGCAACGTCAGTGAAACGGCGCGCCGGCTGAACATGCATCGCCGGACATTGCAGCGCATTCTGGCAAAGCGCAGTCCGCGCTGACGGCAATCGGATTGGCAGCTTTTAACGGGGCTTGATTTCGTATAGGCCTCTGGGGCGGACTTAAAACCGTCTGAGGCAAGATACGGAAGGGAACGATCCGAATGGCCTATGATCTCGACAACATGTCGCTGAAGGAATTGCGGGAATTGCAGACGCAGGTTGCGCGCGCGATTTCCACCTTCGAGGACAGAAAGAAGAAAGAGGCGCTGTCCGAACTCGAAGAGACGGCGCGGAAAATGGGCTTCACGCTGGCGGAACTGACCGGCGTGAGCAGCCAGAAGAAGCGCAAGTCGGCCCCGCCGAAATACGCCAATCCGGCGAACCCGTCGGAAACCTGGACGGGCCGGGGACGGCGCCCGCGCTGGGTGGAAGAGACGCTGGCCAAGGGCGGCAGCCTCGAAAGCCTGGCGGTCAGCTGACCCGCAGCGGCGCGCCGGTCCCGCCGGGGGTATCGGCGCGCCGAAGGACGTCAGGGCATTGCCTCCATCAGCATCCGGTGCCGGGCGGTGTAGTCCGCCCGCACCTCGGACGGGGGCCGCAGGCGGATTTCCAGCCCCGCGATCAGCCGCGGATCGGCCCGGCCGAACAGCCGGTCGGCCTCGGCCCGCGAAAACCCCGCGATCTGCACCGCCTCCAGCCAAGCCGAGACCTGGTCGGCGCGCTTGACCGCCTTCTTCACCGTCGCCGGCAGTGAAGCCGGCAGGCCGAATCGCAGATGCACCGCCGCCGCGAGCCGCGCGTCGAGTTCGCCATAGGCCGGACCGATCGCCGCCTTCACCGGGCTGATCATGTCGCCGATGACATATTCCGGCGCATCGTGCAGCAGCGCCGCCAGCCGCCATTTCACCGGTGCCTCGGGACTTTGGCGGGTGAAGATCTGTTCCACCAGCAGCGAATGCTCGGCCACCGAATAGGGCCACTCGCCGCGCGTCTGTCCGTTCCAGCGCGCGACGAAGGCCAGCCCGTGGGCGATGTCCTCGATCTCGATATCGAAGGGCGTGGGGTCCAGCAGGTCCAGCCGGCGGCCCGACAGCATCCGTTGCCAGGCGCGGGGCGGCTTTGCGGGTGCAGGGGGCATCGGGCGGCTCCGTCAGGGGACCGTCCGGACTTAGCGGCGGGGCGTGGCCCTGTAAACCGGGGCCACAAACCGCGGCCGCCAGCGTCCGCTGCGGCGGATCGCGGGATCGCCGGGCGGAACCCGCCGCGGGCGCGAAGTGTTCTTGCCGCAACACCCTTTCGTTCGCACCCGAGGCAGGGAACCAGACCATGCCGATCCGCAGCACCCTCGCGATAGCCCTGACCGGGCTGGCCGCCGCCACCGTCCTGATGACGGATGCCGCCGAATCCTTCGCCCCCTCGTTCACCGCCAGCCCGCGCGCGCCCCTGTCGCGACCGGCGGCGCAGCACCCGACGCTCGACAACCTCGCCGTCATGAATCTCGTCACCGCGCATGGCGCGTCGCAGGCCTATGACGAGCCCTATTGCGATGTCCGCGTGACGGTGACGACGAAGCTCGCCGCCGATTTCGAGGAACGCCGCGTCGCCCCGCCCCGTCTGGTCGAGGACATGCAGGTCGAGGTCTGGGCCTCGGACCGGCTGGGCACGTGGACGATGCTGGCCACCCGCCCCGACGGCATCGCCTGCGTCATCGACACCGGGCGGAACTGGGCGGGCGAGACCGATCCCTTCGCCCTTGCCCGGCTCTGACCCCGTCCGGCTGACGCCTCGCTGCGGCATTGCCGCGCCTGCATGGGGATGTTACCTCCTGTCCCGGACCGGACAGGGAGTACATGTGCTGTGGATTACATCGTCAAGGACATCTCGCTGGCCGGATTTGGCCGCAAGGAACTGACCATCGCGGAAACCGAGATGCCAGGCCTGATGGCCCTGCGCGAGGAATTCGGCGCGAGCCAGCCGCTGAAGGGCGCGCGCATCGCCGGATCTCTGCACATGACAATCCAGACCGGCGTGCTGATCGAAACGCTGGTGGCGCTGGGCGCGGATGTGCGCTGGGCCTCGTGCAACATCTTCTCGACCCAGGACCATGCCGCCGCCGCCATCGCCGAAAGCGGCGTGCCGGTCTTCGCCATCAAGGGCGAGACGCTGGCGGAATACTGGGCCTATACGGACCGGATTTTCCAGTTCGCCGAAGGCACCTGCAACATGATCCTCGACGATGGCGGGGATGCGACGCTGTATATCCTGCTGGGCGCGCGGGTCGAGGCGGGCGAGACCGCGCTGATCGAGGTGCCCACGTCGGAGGAAGAGGTCTGCCTCTTCGACCAGATCCGCAAGCGCATGGCCGAAAGCCCCGGCTGGTTCACCGCGCAGCGCGACGCGATCCTTGGCGTGTCGGAGGAAACCACGACCGGCGTGCACCGGCTCTATGACCTGCACCGCAAGGGCCTGCTGCCCTTCCCGGCGATCAACGTCAACGACTCTGTCACCAAGTCGAAATTCGACAACAAGTATGGCTGCAAGGAATCGCTGGTCGACGGCATCCGCCGCGCCACCGACACGATGATGGCCGGCAAGGTCGCCGTCGTCTGCGGCTATGGCGATGTGGGCAAGGGTTCGGCCGCGTCGCTGCGCGGCGCCGGCGCCCGGGTGAAGGTGACCGAGGTCGACCCGATCTGCGCGCTGCAGGCGGCGATGGACGGCTATGAGGTGACGCTGCTGGAGGATGAGGTGGCCACCGCCGACATCTTCATCACCACCACCGGCAACAAGGACGTGATCCGCATCGAGCACATGCGCGACATGAAGGACATGGCCATCGTCGGCAACATCGGCCATTTCGACAACGAGATCCAGGTCGCCGCGCTCAAGAACCACAAGTGGACGAACATCAAGGATCAGGTGGACATGATCGAGATGCCTTCGGGCAACCGGATCATCCTGCTGTCCGAGGGGCGCCTGCTGAACCTCGGCAATGCCACGGGCCATCCGTCCTTCGTGATGTCGGCCAGCTTCACCAACCAGGTTCTGGCGCAGATCGAGCTTTACACCCGCCATGAGGACTACGCGCCGGGCGTCTATATCCTGCCGAAGCATCTGGATGAAAAGGTGGCCCGCCTGCATCTGAAGAAGATCGGCGTGAAGCTGACCGAACTGCGCCCCGACCAGGCGGCCTATATCGGCGTCACCGTCGAGGGTCCGTTCAAGGCGGACCATTACCGCTACTGAGCCTGCGACACTCGACGAACTTGCCATCACGGCGGCGTGAGCACAGACTTGCCCCAGGCCCGGCGGCGACCGGGCCGGTTGTGCGAGGGAGTGAAACATGGGCAAGCGCGACGAACTGATCGCCCGGTATGCCGAGGCGCTGAAGACCCGCGGGATCGAACCCGACATGCCGCTGCTGGAAAAGGTGACGATCGGCTGCGGCCCGTCGATCTACAGCGCGGATTCCGAAACCATCGCCGCCAGCGACAAGGCGGAACTGGCGCGGGTGAAAGCCGGCTTTCTGGTGAAGAAGCTGGGTCTGCCGGACGGGCCGGACCTGGACCGGGCGCTGGACGAGGTGATCGAGGCCTGGGGCCGGTCCGACCGCAACAAGTATCGCGCGGCGATCTATTACATGCTGGTCAAGAAGCTGGGCCGCGAAGCCGCCTATGCCTGACGCGCGGGTCGCGCGGTGGCGTTGCCGCGAATACGCGGAAAATGCCGCGCAACCCCCGCTTGCCCGACTCGGGGCATCCGGCCTAGCGTCCGGTCACGGCCAGTAGGCCCGGACCTTTGAACAGATCACGTGTGGTGGGTGTGCACGTGGGGTGGTGAAGGGTCCCGGGCAGGGGTGGCCGGGACCCTTCATTTTTCGTTCACGGTGCGACGCCGCCCATCTCGCAGACGATGCGCCATTCCGCCTCCGTCACCGGCTGCACCGACAGCCGCATCGAGGTGACCAGCGCCATCTGCGCCAGCCGCGGTTCGGCCTTGACCTGCGCCAGCGTCACCGGCGTCTTCAGCGGCCGGACGGCGCGGATGTCGACGCATTCCCAGCGGGGATCCTCGGTCGTGCTGTCGGGATGCGCCTCGCGGCAGACCTCGACGATGCCCACGACCTCTTTCCCGATGTTGGAATGGTAGAAGAAGCCGAGGTCGCCCACCTTCATCGCCCGCATGTGATTGCGCGCCTGATAGTTGCGCACCCCGCCCCATTCCTCGCCCTCGGTGCCCTTGGCCACCTGCTGGTCCCAGCTCCAGGCGTCGGGTTCGGATTTGAACAGCCAGAAGGCCATCAGCCGATCACCTTGTTCCACTGGGTGACGGTGACGCTGTCGAACAGCCCCGCCTTGCCATAGGGGTCGCCCGCGACCCAGTCCTGCGCCGCCTGCAGGCTTTCGGCCTCGACCACCACCAGCGAGCCGCACATCTGCCCGTCTTCCAGGAACGGGCCGGCCAGCACCACCGGCGTCGATTTCAGATAGGCCACATGCGCGTCCCGGGTGTCGAGGCGGGTTTGCAGATGGCCGGGCTTGTCGCGGCAGATCACGGCATAAAGCATCGTCATTCCTTCTTCAGGGGGCGGGAAAGCAGGGCCTCTGCGGCCTCGGCGACGGTCAGGCGCCGGCTGGCCAGCGCATCGACGGTGGCCGCCAGCGGCATGTCGATGCCGCGCGCCGCGGCCAGACGGGTAACGGCGGCGGCGGTGGCCACGCCCTCGACCGTAGTCGCTGGGTCGAATTCGGCGCCCTGCCCCAGCGACAGGCCGAACCGGAAGTTGCGCGATTGCGGGCTGGTCGCGGTCAGGATCAGGTCGCCGAGGCCCGAGAGGCCCGCCAGCGTCTCGCCCCGCGCGCCAAGTGCCAGCGCCAGCCGGCTCATCTCGGCAAAGCCGCGGGTGATCAGCGCCGCGCGGGCGGATTCGCCCAGACCCGCGCCGATGGCGACGCCCGCCGCGATGGCGATGACGTTCTTCAGCGCCCCGCCCAGTTCCGCCCCCTTCGGATCGTCGCTGCGGTAAAGCCGCAACGCCGGCGCCGCCAGTTCCGCCTGCAGCGCCCGCGCGGCGGCGGGATCGGCGCAGGCCAGCGTCAGCGCGGTGGGCAGGCCGCGGGCGATATCGGCGGCAAAGCTCGGCCCCGTCAGCACCGCCGCGACCGCCCCCGGCGCCAGCCGCGCGATCAGCGCCGTCGGTCCTTCGAGACTGTCGAGGTCGATGCCCTTGGAACAGGCGACGAGCGCCCGGCCCGCAAAGCGCGGATGCGCGGCGAGAAATCCCGCCAGCCGCTGCATCGGCACCGCCAGCAGCACGGTTTCCGCGCCATCCGTCGCGGACAGATCGTCGGTGACGGTCACCCCGTCGGGCAGCGCGACCCCGGGCAGCCGGCGGTCGTTCAGGCGACTGTCGCGCATCGCCGCCACATGGCTGCCATCCCGCGCCCACAGCATCACCCGGTGCCCCGCGCCCGCCAGCACCACGGCCAGCGCCGTGCCGAAGGCCCCCGCGCCCAGCACCGCGATCATGCCTTGGCCCCCTTGCGGCCCGAGCCCAGCATCGGCGCGGTGGTCCGGTCCAGCGGCCAGCGCGGGCGGGCGGCAAGGTCCATGCCGTCGCGCGCGCCCAGCCGGAACCGCTCGATCCCCGCCCAGGCGATCATCGCGGCATTGTCGGTGCACAGCGCCAGCGGCGGCGCGAGGAAGCGCACCCCGCATTCCGCGCAGACCTGTTCCAGCCGCCCCCGGATCGTGCGGTTCGCGGCGACGCCGCCCGCGACGGCCAGCGCGGGTTCGGCGGGCGACAGCGCCATGTACCGGGCCAGCGCCCGCCGCGCCTTGCCGGCCAGCACATCCGCCACCGCCGCCTGAAACCCGGCGCAAAGATCGGCGCGGTCCTGCACCGTCAGCCCGCCCTGCCCGGCCATCACCCCGTCGCGCGCCCGCAGCAGCGCTGTCTTGAGCCCCGAAAAGCTGAGGTCGCAATCGGCCCGGTCCATCAGCGGCCGGGGAAAGGCGAAACGGGCGGGGTCGCCCTTCGCCGCCTCGGCCTCGACGCTCGGCCCGCCGGGCTGCGGCAGGCCCAACAGCTTGGCCGTCTTGTCGAAGGCCTCGCCCGGCGCATCGTCGATGGTGCCGCCAAGACGGGTGAAGTCTTCCACCCCCCTCGCGATCAGGAACTGGCAATGCCCGCCCGAGACCAGCAGCATCAGATAGGGGAAGGCCAGCCCGTCGGTCAGGCGGGGGGTCAGCGCATGGCCGGCGAGGTGATTGACGCCGACCAGCGGCAGGCCCGCCCCGGCGGCCAGCCCCTTGGCGCACATCACCCCGGCCATCACCCCGCCGATCAGCCCCGGCCCCGCCGTCACCGCGATGCCGTCCAGATCGGCCAGCGCCGTGCCCGCCCGGTCCAGCGCCTCTTCCACGCAGAGGTCGAGCTTTTCCACATGCGCCCGCGCGGCGAGTTCCGGCACCACCCCGCCGAAAACGGCATGCAGCGCGGTCTGCCCGGCGACGACCGAGGCGAGGATCTCGGCCCGGTCCCCGCGCAGCCGGACGACGGCGGCGGCGGTATCGTCGCAGCTGCTTTCGAGTCCGAGGAAGGTGATGGCGTTCATTCCGGCCGGCCCGTCACGCGCCGGTTGCCGGCGCCGCATGGCGCGAGGTAACACCGGGGCACCCGCCAGACAATGGCGCCGCGCCGGATGGATGCCCGCATGACCCCCGCCACTGACCGCGCCGCGCTGCTGCTGACGCGCCCTGCGGCGGACTCGGCCCGCTTGGCCGCGCTGGCGCTGGCGCGGATCGGGCCGCGGCCGGTGGTGATCTCGCCGGTGATGGCGGTGGTGCCGCTGCCGCTGCCGCCGCTGCCCCGGGTCGCGGCGGTGGTGCTGACCTCGGCCCATGCGGTGGCGGCGCTGGCGGACTGGCCGGCGCGGCCCCCGGCCTTCTGCGTGGGCGAGCGCACGGCCGAGGCGGCGCGGCAGGCAGGCTTTCCCCTCGCCGCGACGGCGCCCGATGCGGCGCGGCTGCTGCCGCTGATCCGGGCGGCACGGCCGGGGCCGCTGCTGCACGCGCGGGGGCGGCACGCGGCCGTCGATCTGGCGGCGGCGCTGGCGGGGGACGGGATCGAGGTGGCGGAGGCCGTGGTCTACGAGCAGCCGCGCCAGCCGCTGACCCCGGCGGCGCGCGCACTGATGACCGGGGCGGCGCCGGTGCTGCTGCCGCTGTTTTCGGCCCGCACGGCGCGGCTGCTGGCCGAGGATCTGCCGGCGGGCGCGGCCGCGCCGCTGTGGATCGCGGCGATCGGCGAGGCCGTCGCCGCCGCTGCGGAACCGCTGTCCCCCCGGCGCATTGAGGTGGCAGACCGGCCCGCGCTGGCGGCGATGCTCGACGCGCTGGACCGGCTGGCGACAGACGAGGCCGCAGGCTGACCGCGACCCTGCGCCGCTTGAGGCGGGCGGAACCGGCGGCTAAGCTGTCCGCAGGACGAAACCGAAAGGAACCGCCCGGTGAAGAAGCCCAGCGAGACGCCCCCGGAAACCGAGCCGCAGGCGGCGCCCGATCTGCAGGGTCCGAACCCGCAGGGGCCCGGGGCGCAGGATGCCGGCCCGACCACAGCCGCCGGGGCCAAACGCCCGCGCGGGCGCAGCAAGGCCGCCGGGCGCGAGGGGACGTCGGACCTGACGGCACCCGAGGCCGGAGCGCCGGACCCCGCGCCGACCCCGGCGGAGGAGCCGGTGCCGAACCTGACCGGCGATGCGCGGGTATCGGACCCGCTGGAGGATTTCCCGCAACCGCACGAACCGGCCGCGATGGCCGATGCGGACACAGTGCCCGCAGACACGGTGCCCGCATCCGGTCCCGGGCCCGAGGCGATGGCGCTGGCGACCGAATCCGCGCCGATGCCCCCCGCCGAGGAACCGGCGCCCCCGCCCGCCGACCCGCCCAAGGCAAGGGACGACAATCCTTCGCCACGCCGGGGCGGCTTCCTGCCCGCGCTGCTGGGCGGGGTTCTGGCGGCGGCACTGGGTGCGGGCGCGGTGATCTGGCTCTTCCCGCAGGGGCTGCGCCCGGTGCCGCAGGCCGACATGGGCCCCGTCGAGGCGCAGATCGCCGCGCTGAGCGATGAGGTCGCGGCCCTGCGCGCGGCACCGCAGGCAGAGGCGGCGCCAGAGGATCTGCTGACCCGGATCGACCAGCTGTCGTCGGACCTCGCCGCCTCGCGCGCGGCGGAAGGCGAGGCGCTGACCCGGCTGCAGGACATCGAGGCGCGGCTCGGGGCGGTGGAATCGGGGGAGGGGACGACGGCTGCCGCCGACCCCGCCCTGCAGCAGCAGATCGACGATCTGCGCGCCGCGATCGAGGGCCAGTCCGGCCTGCAGGACAGCGTCGCCGCCGCGGCAGCCGCCGCCGAAGAGCGCATCGCTGCCGCCGAGGCCGAGGCGCAGCGGCTGCGGGCCGAGGCCGAGGAAACCGCCCGCGCCGCCCGCGCCCGGGCCGCGCTGTCGCATCTGCGCGCGGCGTTGGACAGCGGCGCGCCGCTGTCGCCGGTGACGGAAGAACTGGCCGCCGTCGGCGTGACGGTGCCCGAGCCCCTGTCCTCGCGCCCCGACGGCGTGGCGAGCCTCGCCGGGTTGCAACAGGACTTCCCCGCGGCGGCCCGCGCCGCGCTTGCCGCCGCGCTGCCGGTGACGGCGGGCGAGGGCTGGCAGGCGCGGGTCGGCGCCTTCCTGCAGGCCCAGACCGGCGCGCGGTCGCTGACCCCGCAACAGGGCACCGGCCCCGATGCGGTGCTGTCGCGGGCCGAGGCGGCGCTGGCCGAGGGCGACCTGCAGGCCGCGCTGACGGAGTTGCAGGGCCTGCCGCCGGAAGGCCGGGCCGCCACCGCCGCATGGGAAGCGGATGCGCAGGCGCGGCTCGACGCGCTGGCCGCGGCCGACAGCCTCGCCGCCGAGATCGGATAAGGGAACGCGCATGATCTGGTCCTTCGTCAAGGTCGCGCTGTTCGTCGCGCTGGTGGTGGTGCTGGCCCTGGCCGGCACATGGTTGTCGAACAGCGGCGAGGGCATCCGCATCGCCGCCGCCGGGATGGAATTCACGCTCGGCCCGCTGCAGGCGGCGCTGGTCCTGCTGGCGGGCGTGGCGCTGGTCTGGCTGGCGCTGGCGGTGATCGGCTTTCTGGTCGCGCTCATGCGCTTTCTCGCCGGGGACGAAACCGCGATCGGCCGCTGGTTCGACCGCAACCGTGAACGCCGCGGCTATGAGGCGCTGGCCGATGGCCTGCTGGCCTTGGCCTCGGGCGAGGGCCGCACCGCCGCCGCCCGCGCGCAAAAGGCCGAACGCCTGCTGAACCGGCCGGAACTGACCAGCCTCGTGTCGGCGCAGGCGGCCGAGATGCAGGGCGACCACCGCCGCGCGATCCAGTATTACAAGCGGCTGCTGAACGACGACCGGTCGCGCTTTGCCGCCGTGCGCGGGCTGATGATCCAGAAGCTGGCGCAGGGCGAGACCGAAACCGCGCTGCGGCTGGCCGAGAAGGCCTTCGAGATGAAGCCCGCGCATCGTGAGGTGCAGGATGTGCTGCTGCGCCTGCAGACCGAGGCCGGGAACTGGGCCGGCGCTCGCGCCGTGCTGGGCGCGAAGGCGAAGACGGGCGAGCTGCCGAAAGACGTGCACCGCCGCCGCGACGCGCTGCTGGCGCTGCAGGAGGCCAAGGACGTGCTGGACGAGGGCCGGTCGATCGAGGCGCGCGAGGCCGCTATCGCCGCCAACCGCGCCTCGCCCGACCTGATCCCCGCCGCGGTGATGGCGGCGCGGTCCTATGCCGCAAAGGGCGAGCCGAAATATGCGGTGCGCGTGCTGCGCAAGGCATGGGAGGCGCAGCCCCATCCCGACCTCGCCGCCGCCTTTGCGGGGCTGGTGCCGGATGAATCGCCGCAGGACCGGCTGTCGCGCTTCGAGACGCTGTTCAAGGCCGCCCCCGAGGCGGAAGAGACGCGGCTGACGCGCGCCGAGCTGCTGATCGCGGCCGAGGATTTCCCCGCCGCGCGCCGGACGCTGGCCGATCTGCCGGAACGGCACCCGACCGCCCGCAGCCTGACCTTGATGGCCGCCATCGCCCGGGGCGAGGGCGCCGACGATGCCGAGGTGCGCGGCTGGCTGACCCGCGCCGTCTCGGCCAGCCGGGGGCCGCAATGGATCTGCGACAAGTGCCAGACCGTCAGCGCCGACTGGGCGCCGGTCTGCCCGCACTGCGGCGGGTTCGACACGCTCAGCTGGCGCGAGGCCCCCGATACGCCGCCCCTGCCGCACGGGGCCGAGATGCTGCCGCTGATCGTCGGACGCGGCGCGGCGGCGGAGGCCGAACCGCCGGTCGATGCCCCGGTGCCGCCGGTGGAACCGGCAGCCCCGCCGCGGCACGACCCCGCGCCGCAGGCGGCGCCAGATCCCGCACCGGAGCCGGAGCCGGAGAAGGACGACCCCTTCGCCGACCCGCCCTCCGTCGCCGCCGCCCGCAGCGCGGGGCTGTAGCGGCGCCCGCGCCCGAGGTGCAAGAAGGCGGCAAAAGGGGCTACACACCCGCCGAGGATGGTGCTATCAGCCCGCCACCAGGCCGCTGTAGCTCAGCTGGTAGAGCACGTCATTCGTAATGATGGGGTCGGGGGTTCGAGTCCCTTCAGCGGCACCACGCTTCTGCAAGCGTCATCCAGCAGTCGTCCGACATGCCAAGTCGCGGGTATCGCACCTCCGGCGGGGAGCCGGTGGCTATCCCAACGAAGGCATCTCGATCCTGCAGCGGGGCGGCCGTAGCCCCGGGGTCAGCCAGCGCCGCCATTCGGCAGCAACGGGCGCGACGCTAGGAAGAGGCGCGGGCCGCGTCGGCGGCCTACCGCAGCAGGAAGTCGGCGCAGCGTTCGCCGATCATCACGCAGGGCGCATTGGTGTTGCCGCTGACAAGTTTCGGCATGACCGAAGCATCGGCGATCCGCAGGCCGTTCAGGCCCCGCACCCGCAGCTCGGAATCGGTCACCGCCATCGCATCCGTCCCCATGCGCGCGGTGCAGGACGGATGGTAGACCGTCTTGGCGAACCGCCGCGCGTGATCCTCCAGCCCCTCGGGCGTGTCCCCGGACGGCCCGGGGGCCAGCTCCTCGCGCACCAGCGCGGCCAGTGCGGGCGCCTTGAGGATGCGACGGCACAGCGCGACCCCGCGCATCACCGTGTCCACATCCTCGCGCGTCGTCAGGTTCATTGCCCGCACCACCGGCAATGCCTGCGGATCCGCGCTGCGGAGCGTCATCGACCCGCGCGACGTGGGGCGCAGGCAGCAGGGGTTGAGCGAGATGCCGTGGCCCTCGGGCGCGGGGCGGTCGACATCGCCCAGCATGGTGGGCACGACATGCAGCTGCACATCGGGCCTGCCGGTCCCGGCCGTGTCGATGAAGCCCCCGCATTCGATGACATTGGAGGTCAGAAGCCCGGTGCGCGTCAGCAGGTATTGCAGCATGTGCCGCACCGCCTTCATCCCCCGGTCGGCGCCGAAAACGCCGATCGGATCGCGAAGGCCGCCATAGACCGAAGCCGCGACATGATCCTGAAACCCCTGACCGACGCCGGGCAGGTTGTGACGGACCGCGATGCCATGCGGGGCCAGGTCGGCCTCTGCCCCGATCCCCGACAGCATCAGGATCTTGGGCGAGGACAGCGCGCCCGCGGCCAGCACGACCTCGTGCCGCGCGGCGAAGCGCAGGCGCTGGCCGTTGGCCATCCGGCATTCGACCCCGGTCACGGTCCGATCCTGAAGGATCAGGCGTTCGACCGCCGCTCCGGTGCGGATGGTCAGGCGGGGATTGCCCCGCACGGGGTTGAGATAGCAGACGGCGGTCGAACCGCGGCGCCCGTCGAAGGTGGTGGTCTGGTAGAAACCCACGCCCTCCTGCCGGGAGCCGTTGAAATCGTGAGTCAGCGGCAGTCCGGTCTGCTGGGCGGCCCGCAGGAACGCATAGGCCAGCGGATGGCGATAGGCGGGGTCCGAGACGCGCAGCGGGCCGTCCGTGCCGTGATAGTCGTCGGCCAGGCGCTGGTTCGCCTCGGCCTTGCGGAAGAAGGGCAGCACATCGGCATAGGACCAGCCTGCCGCCCCGGCCGCAGCCCAGTCGTCGTAATCCTGCGCGTCGCCCCGGATGTAGATCATCGCGTTGACCGACGAGCTTCCCCCCAGCATCCGGCCCTGCGGCACATGCATGACCCGCCCTGCCGCGCCCGGTTCGGGCTCGGTCGCATAGGGCCAGGTCCGCCGGGTGCCGATGACCTTCACGAAGGCACCGGGGATATGGACGAAGGGCACGCGGTCGCTCGGCCCCGCCTCCAGCAGCAGGACCGATCGACCGGCATCGACCAGACGCCGGGCGACGGTCGCGCCGCCCGAACCTGCGCCGACGACGATATGGTCGAAGCTCTCCATCCCTCAGCCGTTTCGCTGCGAGACGAATTTCGTAGTCAGGTAGGCCATGATCCCTTCCGACCCGCCCTCGGACCCGTGGCCCGAATCCTTGACCCCGCCGAAGGGGGTCTCGGGCGCGGCGAGGCCGAAATGGTTGATCGACAGCATCCCGGTCTCGATCCCGACGGTCATCTCATGGGTGCGCGCGGCCAGCGTGGAGAAGCCGAAGGCGGCCAGGCCATAGGGCAGGCGGTTCGCCTCGGCGATGGCGTCGGGCAGGTCGGCGAAGCGGTTGACGACGGCGATCGGGCCGAAGGGCTCTTCCGACATGATCCGGGCCGAAGGCGGGACATCCGCCAGAACCGTAGGCTCGAAGAACCAGCCCTCATTGCCGCGGCGCTTGCCGCCCGTGACCAGCCGCGCGCCCTGCGCCACGGCATCGGCCACGAAATCCTGCATCGCGTCGAGCCTGCGGCCATGGGCAAGGGGGCCCATCTGCACGCCCTCTTCGGCCGCGGCGCCCAGTTTCAGCGCCTGCGCCTTGGTCGCGAACCGGTCGAGGAAGCCCTCGAACGCCGCGTCCTGCACCAGAAACCGGGTCGGCGAGGCACAGACCTGCCCGGCATTGCGGAATTTCAGCCCGACGCCGAGGCTGCTGACCGCCTCGATATCCGCGTCGTCGCAGACGATGAAGGGCGCGTGGCCGCCCAGCTCCATCGTCGTGCGTTTGAGGTGTTGCGCGGCCATCGCGCCCAGATGCCGCCCCACCGGGACCGAGCCGGTGAAGGATACCTTGCGGATGACGGGCGAGGGGAGCAGATGGGCGGAAATCTCGGACGGGACGCCGAAGACGAGGTTGACGACACCGGCGGGGACGCCCGCCTCCTCGAAGCATCTGACGAGCAGCGCGATGCAGGTCGGCGTTTCCTCGGGGCCCTTGGCGATGATCGTGCACCCGGCCGCCAGCGCGCCCGCGATCTTGCGGACCAGCTGGCCGACCGGGAAGTTCCAGGGGCTGAAGGCCGCGACGGGACCCACGGGTTCAAGGATGACGCTTTGCATCACCTGCGGGGCGCGCGCGGGAATGATCCGGCCATAGGTGCGCCGCGCTTCCTCGGCATACCATTCGATATGATCGCCCGCGCCACCTGCTTCCATCCGGGCTTCGGACAGCGGCTTGCCCTGCTCGCGGCTGATCGCCTGCGCCATCTCCTCGGCCTTGCCGCGCGCGATGGCGGCGGCCTTCTTCAGCAACCCCGCCCGGTCATGGGCCGAGGTGGCGGCCCAGGCCGGGAAAGCGCGGCCCGCGGCGGCAAGGGCACGGTCGAGGTCGGCCTTTTCGGCGAAGGGCACCTGCCCGATCGCCGCGCCGGTGGCGGGATCGAAGACATCGCCGCGGCGGGTGCCGGAACCGGCGGACCACTGGCCGTCGATGAAAAGAAGGTCGGTCATCGGAAACTCCGGGATGCAAGGAGACGGGGCGCGCCCCGGGACGGGCGAACCAGCAGGGGCAGGAGGACGCCCGGTCGGGAATCAGGCCTCGGGCAGGGGGGCGTATTCGGGCCGGGCGGGGGTGAAGACGTCGAGGTTGATCACCTCTTCGTCGCCGACGACCACGGCATGGTGCATGACCCCGCCGGGCACCACGATGATCCCGCCGGGTCCGAGACGGGTCACGCTGTCGCCGACATGGAAGTCGCAGGTGCCGGAGACGATGTAGGCGATCTGCTCGTTGTCATGCTTGTGCGGTTTCGGTTCGTGCTGCGGCTGCAGGCGGTGCAGCGCGATGGTCGCCCCCTGCCCGGAAAACGCCTTCTGCTCGACACCGGGGCGGATGGTCTTCCACTCCAGCCGGGACCAGTCGATCTGATGGATGTTCATGGTGATCTCCTTGCGGTCAGGCGCGCGCGGCGGCCATCAGCCGCCTTGCGCCGCCGATGAGCAGCCCCTGGTCGGAGCCGCAGACGAAAAGGGTGATGCCGCCGGCGACATGACCCGCGATGGTGGCCGGATCGGCGACGAACAGTCCGGCAGCCTTGCCCGCGCGGCGGGCAGCGGAAACGACCGCCTCGGTTGCGGCGGTCATCTCCGGCGCGGTCACGGCGCAGCCCAGCGACAGCGACAGGTCCTGCGGGCCGATGAACAGGACATCGACCTCGGGCACCGCCGCAATCGCGTCCAGGTGGTCGAGCGCGGCGGCATCCTCGATCTGGGCGAGGAAGACCCCCTCGTCATCCTGCCGGCGGCGATAGTCCGCCCCCGGCATCGTGCCATAGGCCCCGGCACGGCCGGAGGGCGAGAAGCCGCGGCCGCGCCCGTATTTCATCGCGCCCGCCGCCGCCTCGGCCCCGGCCGCGCTGCGGACATGCGGCACCATCACCCCCGCGCAGCCCATGTCGAGCGCGGGCCAGATTTCCGCCCCCTCTGCATTGCGGGACCGGATCAGGACCGGAAGGCCGACCGACCGGCCAGCCAGCGTCATCAGGTCGAGCGCACCGGTCCCGATGGGTGCATGTTCCCGGTCGGCGACCACGAAATCCATGCCGCCCAGACCCAGCAACTCGATCACCTGCGGGCTCGGCGTCTTGACGAAGCAACCCACCAGCCGCTCGCCCGCAAGGATGCGCCTGCGCAGGCTCATCCCTCGATCCCCGCCAGTTCCCTCGCGACGGTCGAAGTCATCATCCGCACCTCGGCATCGTCATGGCCGAGCTTGATCAGCAGCTCGATCATCGAGCGCATGCCTTCGACCGGGGTGGGGTTGTTCTTCTGGCCGAGGTCGGAGCCGAAGAAGGTGTTCTCGACCCCCGCCGCCGCGATCACCGCCCGCAGGTGGTTGTCATCGAAGAGGTGGAAGGTCGAGGGGATGAACATGCAGATCGAATGTTCCATCTTCACGCCCATCGCCACGAGGGACCTGATGTCTTCGAGGCTGCCTTCGTTGACGTAGGTCGGATGGTTCAGGAACAGTCGCGTCACGCCGCGCGCCTTCGCTTCCTCGTAGAACGGGAACGCCTCGCTGATGTGGTGGTGCCCGGCAGAGACGACCGCGTCGTTTTCCGCGATCAGGTCGAGGATCAGCTTCACCTCGTCACGCACCGCGCCCGCCTCGTCGGTCAGGGTCGCCGGGATCGCGGCCACGGTCTTCTTGGAATTGACCGGGAACTTGTTCTTGAAATCGGCTTCCTTGGCCTCGTGGTCCAGATGGTTCCTGGCATGGGCCGTCGCCATCC
Organism: Frigidibacter oleivorans; assembly: GCF_003993775.1. Classification (GTDB taxonomy): domain Bacteria; phylum Pseudomonadota; class Alphaproteobacteria; order Rhodobacterales; family Rhodobacteraceae; genus Frigidibacter; species Frigidibacter oleivorans. Next base: position 86,294 of record NZ_RJRZ01000002.1, on the reverse strand, counting down.
ACACCACGCGCGCGCCCTGTTTCAGCGCATAGTCCACGGCAGAAGGGTTCAGCCCGCCGACCGGGTTGTTCAACACGATGGCGCCGATCGCCTCGGTCTGGCAACCGAGGTTGTCGTTCATCAGCCGGGTGATCGGCATCGTGGGATAGTAGTGATCCTTCAGAAGGATCGCGCGCATGCCCGCGGCATCCGCGGCGCGCAGCACCTCCATATGGTCCACCTTGCGCGGATGCAGCGAGGGCCCCGAATGGATATGCAGGTCGACCGCGCCTTTCATCAGCGCGTCGACGCGGGCAGTGAGATCGGTCATGTCGTGGTCTCCGTGAGAGCCGCGTCAGAGGGCGCGGGAATGAAGTTGCGCCAGTGGTCGTCGAGTTTCGGCATGTCGGCGAAGCGTTTGCGCGCATCGCCCGCGCGGCCGACCAGATCCGCCGCGGTCAGGTTCTTGGCGGTGCAATAGCGGTCGAGTTCGGCGACGGCCTCGGTCAGCACCGGCCATCCGCGCAGCATGACTTCGGACGACAGGCCCACGGCAGAGGCGCCGGCGAGCAGCATTCGCGCCACGTCCTCGCCGTTCGTGGCGCCGTTGATGCCGATGAGGCTCGGCCCCGGCCCCAGGGCCGCGCGGGTGGTGGCGAGCCAGTGGCAGGTCAGCGGCAGGTTCCACCAGCCGCCGATTCCGCAGCTGGTTCCCAGCATCGGCGCCATCGTGTCGAGATCGGGCAGCATCCCCAATGCGCGGCCGGCCATCACCACGCTTTCCGCACCGGCCGCGAAGGCCGCGGCGGCAAGGTCGGGAACGCGTTCGCTCTGCCCGGTGATCTTGACCCAGACCGGAATGTCCACGGCCTGCACCATCATCCGCGTCAGGTCGCCGACGCGGTCGGGCGACAGTTCGGTCGAGACCGCGCCTGTCGCCGCCTGGCTGGCATAGGGGGTGCCGATGTTGAATTCGAGCACCCGCAGGCCCGCGGCCTGGACCGCGCGCGCCATCTCCACCGCCGGTCCGGGGGCGGCGAGGATCAGCGACGGCACATAGAGACAGTCGTGCAGACCGGCGAAGGCATCCATTTCGACGCATTGGGCGAGCCAGGCGTCGAAGGGCAGCGGGGTCAGGCCCGACCGGGTCAGCACCGTCGCGCGGGGCGCGTCGGCGCCCCATGTCACGGGCCGCCAGTCCGGGTCCAGCGCCACATATTCCGCGCGGGTCAGCTGGTCCTTCGCGGCCTCGGATTCGTTGGTGGACTTGCCCACCACCGCACCGGCGCCCGCCAGGATCGCCGACCGGATGCCGGCCGCGTCGATCATGTGCTCGCCCGCCGCGGCGATGACGGGGTTCTTCAGCCTGAGGCGGCCCACCCTTGTTTCCAGACGCGTCATCGTCATGCCCCCCCGATGGCCCGGGGCAGGAACAGCACCACATCCGGGACCAGCGCGACGATGGCGAGCACGATCAGCGCCAGCGCGATCATCGGCAGCGCCTTGAGGCTGATCCTCTCGATCGGGCGGCCGGTGACGCCGGCAATGACGAAGAGGCACAGGCCGACCGGCGGCGTGACGAAACCGATCAGCACGTTGAAGACGACCATTACCCCCAGATGCACCGGGTCCATTCCCAGCGTCGTGCCGATGGCCGTCAGTGCCGGAACGGTCAGGATCAGGATCCCGATCGTGTCGAGGAACATGCCGAGGATCAGCAGGATGATATTGACCATCAGAAGGATCAGCAGCGGGTTGTCCGTGACCGTCGTCAGGCCGGCGACCGCCTTTTGCGGCAACTGCTCGATCGCGAAGATGAAGGCCGCGATATTGGCCATAGCGATCAGGATGTAGATCGCGGACGAGATGATGGCCGTCGACAGCAGCGCCTCGCGCAGGAACCGCCAGCTGAGCGCCCGGTAGACGAAGCCTGACACGAGCAGCGCGTAGATGGCGGCGACGGCCGCGGCCTCGGTCGCGGTGAAGATGCCGCCGCGGATGCCCACCACGATGATGACCGGCAGCAGCATGACCGGGATCGCCTGCACCGCGTTGCGCAGGATCTCGGCCGGGGGCAGGGCCTCGGCCCGCGGATACTGCTCGCGATGCGCGACCCAGATCGCATAGCAGGACAGGATCGCCGCCAGCATCACCCCCGGCACGATGCCCGCGATCAGCAGCTGCGAGATCGAGGTGCCGGACAGCGCGCCGTAGATGATCATCGCGATGGACGGGGGCACCAGCGGCGCCATCAGCGACGACACGGCGATGAGCGCCGCGGAATAATCCTCGTCATAGCCCTGCCGCTTCATGTCGGGAACCAGCACGGTGCCGAGCGCCGCGGCATCGGCGGCGGCCGAGCCGGAGACGCCGCCGAACAGGAACGCCCCCCAGACGGCGGTCAGCGACAATCCGCCCCGGAACCGCCCGACGACAGAGTTTGCCAGCCCGACCAGGCGGCGCGTCAGTCCGCCCACATCCATGATGCTGCCCGCCAGCACGAACAGCGGTATCGCCAGCAGCACGAACTGGTCCATGCCCGCGATCATCCGCTGCGGCAGTGCGATCAGGAACTTCGTCTGGTCGGTCATGACGAAATAGCCAAGGCCGCTGATCCCCAGCACGAAGGCGATCGGCACGCCGATGAGCAGCGTGAAGACGAAGATCGACCCGAGCCAGATCATCGGATCGCCTCCTCGGCCAGCAGGGGCCGTCTGCCCCAGATCGCCTCGGCAAGCACATGGGCCGCCATCAGGATCGAGCCGACGACAATCGACACATGCAGCCAGATCAGCGAATAGCCGAGCGTGCTGGACAGTTGCAGGCGGGTCTTCCAGGCGAATTTCCAGCCGAACCAGGCGATCGCCGCCAGAAAGCCGACGACGAGCAGGGCGGAGAGCAGATTGCAGGCCCGTGCCAGCGGTTGGGGCAGCGCCTCGACCAGGAACTGCATGCCCAGAAACTGGCCCCGCGAATAGGCGAGGCCCGAACCCAGCATGACCGTCCAGATCATCGACAGGCGCATGACCTCTTCGGACCAGACCAGAGAATTGCCCGAGACATAGCGAAACCACACCTGCAACCCGCCGAGGATGGCGACGATGCAGATGCCTGCGATGCAGACGGTCTCCACGGCCCTGCGATAGCCGCTCAGCAAGGGGTGCATCGGTTCTCCTCCCGATAAAGCGTCGGGCGGGGCGGACCCCGCCGGTGTTGGGTCAGTTCGTGCGCGGCAGCGCTTCGGCCGCATCGACGAAGGCGCCGATCAGCGGGTCTGCGTCGCGGTAGGTCGCGACGACCGGGGCCACGGCATCGTCGAAGGCGGCGGCAAAGGCCGCGTCGGGGGTAATCACCGGGATGTTCAGCTCTTCGAGATGCGCCACGACCTTCTCGTCCAGCGCCTTGACGGCCATCACCTGCGGTTCGGTGATCTCCACCGCGGCCTCCTTGATCGCGGCCTGCTGCTCGGGCGTCAGGCCGTCGAACACATCCTTGTTGACCAGCAGGAAGCTCGGCCAGAAATAGTGGCCGGTCAGGGTGACGCCCTTGGCGACCTCGTAGAACTTTTCGGATTCGATCGAGGTCAGGTTGATCTCGACGGCATCGAGCGTGCCGGTTTCCAGGGCGGAGTAGACCTCACCATAGGCCATCGGCGTCGGATTGGTGCCGAGCGCGGACCAGACATCGAGGAACAGCTTCACCGGGGCCACGCGGGTCTTCAGGCCCTTGAAACCCTCCATCGCGGTGACCGGCTCGCCCACCGTCAGAAAGTGGCGCTGGCCGCCCTCATAGAGGCCGAGCGCGATCATTCCGTGCTTTTCCAGCGTGTCCATGATCTCGCGCGCCGGTTCCGAGACGGCGAGTTGCGCGAATCCTTCATAGCTCGGGATCACGCCGGGCAGCTGGAAGGCATCGACCGAAGGCTCGAGCGTCGCAAAGGCGGAAGAGGCGTTGACGGTCATGTCGACGGTGCCGAGCTGGACGCCCTCCATCAGCTCTTTCACGTCACCCAGCTGGCGGGCGGGAAAGATCTCGATCTTGACCTCGCCATTCGTCAGGCGCTCGACGGCTTCCTTGAAGCGGACCGCCGTATCGTGGTTCGGGTGTGCCTCGAAGACGGCATGGCCGAGGCGCAGGGTGACGGGTTCGGCGAAGGCGTGGACGGCGGTCGAGCCGAGCAGCAGCGCCGACAGTGCCAGAAGACGGGTCATGGATACTCCTCCCAGAGATGCGTTCTCCTGTAGAGAACACTGTTCTCCATAATCGGGATGTGCTAGAAATTGTCAATGCGGTGATGCGGGCGACCGTGGCGCCGCAGGCGGATCAGAACGACAAGTGGCAGGGAATATGACGGTCAGCGAAGGGGTTAAGGCAGCGGACATCTGCCTGCAGATCCTCGAATTTGTTGCGTTCGAGGCGCAGGGTGCGGGGGTGACGCAGATCGCGCAGGCGGTGGGAATCGCCAAGAGCGCTGTGTTCAAGCATCTGCAGACCCTGATCGACCGCGGCTTCGTCGCGCAGGATCCGGCGACGTCGCGCTATCGTCTGGGTCCGAAGACCTGGCTTCTGGCGCGCAATGCGCCCGATCTGGATGATGTGGCGGCCATCGCGCTGCCGCTGATGCAGGCGGCCCGCAACGAACTGGGGCTGGCGGTCGTGCTCAGCACCCCCAGCCCGCGGTCGGCCTATGTGGTGGCCACGGTCCCGAGCAACCATCAGATCGAGATCGGCGTGCGCGCCGGAAGCGAACTGACGTTGCACGCCTCCGCCCAGGGCAAGATCTACCTCGCCTTCGGTCCCGCGGACGCGCTGTCGCGGGCCCTGGCGGCACCGCTACCGGCGATCACCACCCGCAGCGTGACCGATCCCGCCCGTCTGGCCGCCGAGATTGCCGAGGTCCGGCGTCTCGGTTATGCGGCCGCGCCCGAGGAAAGCCTGCTTGGCGTGAACGCGATCGCGGCGCCGATCTTCAACTATGAACAGCGGCTTGTCGGCAGCATCGGCCTGATCGGCAGCGTGCAGCACATCACCACGCCGCCGGATCCGCAGCTGGTGCACAGGCTGCTGGCCCTGACCGGCGACATCTCCAACGCGCTGGGCGCCCGGCCGCGCTGAGCCCGGCGCCCCTCGACCCCTTCGCAGCCGCCGCCGAGGACCAGCTAGGCCGCCACGTCGTCCGGGATCGTCCGGGGCAGCACCACCTCGAAGGTCGAGCCCTTCTCGTTCGACAGGCAGCGCACGGTGCCGCCATGGCCCTGTGCCACGTCATGCACGATCGCGAGGCCAAGGCCGCATCCCGAGGCATGATCCGTGTCGATGCGGAAGAAGCGGTCGAAGATCCGCTCGCGCAGATCCTCGGGGATGCCGGGGCCGTCGTCGCTGAACCGCAGGCGGACGACATCGGGCTCGAAGGACACCACGGCATCCATCTGGCCGCCGGGGCGCAGCGCGTATTTCGCCGCATTGTCGAGGATATTGGTCACCAGTTCCTCGATCAGGACCGGATCGCAGGCTACCGGCTCCGGCGTGCCGGTGACCGAGAAGCCCACATCGACACCGCGCCGCAGCTGGGTTTCCGCGAAGGGGCGGACCTTGTTCCGCACCAGCGCCACCAGATCCAGCGGCTTGGCCAGCAGCCTGAGGCTGCGGCCGCGCACCCGTTCCAGCGACAGCAGTTGCGAGGTCAGCCGGCTGGTGTGCCGCGCGCTTTCCGCCACGTCCTGCACGCGCGACCGCAGTTCGGCCTCGTCGGGAGCGCTGATCGCGGCCTCGGCCAGGCTCTGGATCGCGGCCACCGGATTGCGCATCTGATGCGCCGCGTCCGAGATGAAGCCGTCGCGCAGCGCGATGGCCCGCGACAGCCGGTCGAACAGCGAATTCAGCGTGCGCACCAGCGGGCGCAGTTCGGGCGGCACCCAGCGGCGGATCGGGCGCAGGTCGTCGGCGCTGCGCTGGCCGATGGCCTCGCGCAGTTCCAGCAGCGGCTTCAGGCCCAGCTGGATGGCAAACCACAGGACCAGCGCGGCGGTGACGATCACCGACCCCAGCAGCATGATGGACTGCGCGACCAGTTCCCGTGACAGGGCGCGGCGCTGCGTGGTGGTCTGCCAGACCTCGACCGTGACCCAGCCGCCGAACCGCGGCTCGCCGATGAACTCGCGCAGGGTGACGGCGCGGACCGTCTGGCCCAGCGACACGCTGTCGTAGAACATCGGCGAGGCGCTGTCCTGCACCATCCCCTCCGGCGGATCGGGCGGGTCGGAATAGCCGGTGACGAAGCTGCCGTCCGGCCCGGTGATCCGGTAATAGACCGGATCGCCCAGCGCAGCGGTGAGGTCTTCCAGCAGCGTTTCGGTCAGGATGTCGCCTTCCGAGATCACCACATCGCGCGAGATGGTCAGCGCCACGGCCAGCAGGGTGTTGTCGTACAGTTCCTGCGACAGCCTGTTCGCCGACAGGTAGCGGGCGGAGGACGCGACCGCCGCCACCAGGATCAGCGGCAGGATCAGCAGCAGGAACAGTCGCGCCCGCAGCGACAGGTGCCACCGCATCATCCTTCGTCCAGCATGTAGCCAAGGCCGCGGGCGGTGCGGATGGTGACGCCGGACCCGTCGATCTTGCGCCGCAAGCGGGACACCAGCAGTTCCACCGCGTTCGGCTCTACCGGCGCGCCGGTGCCGTACAGCGCGTCGGCGATCCGGTCCTTCTCGATCAGCCGGCCCCGGTTCTCCAGCAGCACCTCGAACAGCGCCAGTTCGCGCCGGGGCAGGTTCAGGCTACGCTCGCCATGCCAGACGCTGCGCTGTTCCCGGTCATAGACCAGCTGTCCCACCGGCTCGCGCGAGAGGGCCACTTCCGGGCGGCGGCGCGCGAGGGCGCGCAGGCGGGCGACGAGTTCTTCCATGTCGAAGGGTTTCACGAGGTAGTCGTCCGCTCCGGCATCCAGCCCCTCGACCCGTTCCGACGTCTTGCCCCGTGCGGTCAGAATCAGGATGGGGATGGTGTCGCGCCGCGCCCGTGCCCGCCGGATGATTTCCAGGCCCGACAGCCGCGGAAGGTTGACGTCCACGATGGCCACATCCGCGCGCTGGCGCGACAGGAAGGCATCGCCGTCGAGGCCGTCTTCGAGATGATCCACGGCATGACCCTGATCTTTCAAAGCATTTTCAATGCCCTTGGCCAGGCTCGGGTTGTCTTCCACCAGAACGATCCGCATCAAAAGCCCTTTTATGGCAGACAGGTTTCCGACAGAATTCTCCCTTAGGTGTGCATCAGGCTGTTCTTCGGAGGAGAAATCAAGAACGGCATCGCGCCCGAACGCCATTGCGGGGCGCACCTGACAAGAGAGGGAGGAACAAGAATGTCTGAACCAGTGGGTTTCACGCGCCGCTTTGCACTTGGTGTCGCGGCTTGCGCGGTCGCACTCGGCCTGGCCGGACCGGCCGCCGCCGAAGTCGATTTTTCGGGCGAGACGATCGAATGGATCATCCCGTTCTCGGCGGGTGGCGGATCGGACACCTGGGCGCGGTTCAACGCGCCGCTGCTGTCCAAATATCTGCCGGGCCAGCCGACGGTGATCGTGGTGAACGAACCGGGTGGCGGGTCCACCAAGGGGACCAACCTCTTCGCCGCGCGGGCCAAGCCCGACGGGCTGATGATCCTCGGCACCTCGGGCTCGACCCAGTTCCCCTACCTGCTGGGCGACCCGCGGGTGCGCTATGAATACAAGGACTGGAAGATCGCGATGGCCGGCCCCACCGGCGGCGTGGTCTACACGACGCCGGATCTCGGGCTGACCGGTCCGCAGGACATCGCGATGCTGAAGGACAAGGAGCTGGTCTATGCCAGCCAGGGCGCGACCTCGCTGGATCTCGTGCCGCTGCTGGGCTTCCGGCTGATGGGTCTCGACGTGCAGCACGTCTTCGGCTTCAAGGGCCGCGGCGATGGCCGGCTGGCCTTCGAGCGGGGCGAGGTCAATATCGACTACCAGACCTCCTCGGCCTATCTGAAGAACGTCCAGCCGCTGGTCGATGCCGGCGAGGCCGTGCCGCTGTTCAGCTGGGGCGTCCTGAACGAGGCCGGCGAGGTCGTGCGCGACCCCACCTTCCCGGACCTGCCCTCTTTCGTCGAGGCTTACGAGACGCTGACCGGCGCCCCGCCCTCGGGCCCGGACTATGAGGCCTATTTCGCCTTCTTCACCGCCGGGTTCCCCGCGCAGAAGATGGTGTTCCTGCCCAAGGACACCCCGGACGAGATCGTGGCCGCCTACCAGAAGGCCTTCGAGGACATGAAGGCCGACCCGGACTATCAGGCCAATGCCGAAACGGTGCTGGGCACCTACGGGCAGGTCACCGGTCCGCTGGCGCAGGCCCTGTTCGAAAGCGGCACGACCATCGCGCCCGAACTGCGCACCCGAGTGGCCGAGACGCTGGCCACCGAATACGGTGTGAAGCTGGGCGAGGACTGATCGCGCCCCTCGATATCTGACGGGGGCGGGCTCCGGGACCGGATGTCCGCCCCTCCCCTTTTCGTCTTCGCTGACCTGTCGCGGTTGCCGCGATCAACACGGGAGAGTCCTCCGTGGTCGATACCCTAGTTCTCGCCTTGTCCGAGCTTCTGAGCCTGCAGCACTTGGCGTACATGTTCCTCGGGCTGCTCGTCGGGCTGATGATCGGCGTGCTGCCCGCACTGGGCGGAATCGCCGGCCTGTCGCTGCTGATCCCCTTCATCTACGGGATGGATCAGGTCTCGGCGCTGGCCATGCTGATCGGGCTTCTGGCCATCATGCCCACGGGGGATACCTTCTCCTCCATCCTCCTGGGCATTCCGGGCGGATCGTCCAGTCAGGCCACCGTGCTGGACGGCTTCCCGCTGGCCAAGAAGGGCGAGGCTGCCCGCGCCCTGTCCACCGCCTTCATCTCGTCGATGTTCGGCGGGGTGTTCGGGGCGGTGGTGCTGACGGGCTTCGTCTTCATCGCGCGGCCGGTCATCCTTGCCTTCGGCTCGGCCGAACTGTTCATGCTGGCGCTTCTGGGCCTGTCGATGGTCGCCGTGCTGTCGGGGCGCAGCCTCGTGAAAGGCATCGGCGCCTGCTGCATCGGTCTGGTCATCGGCTCGATCGGGGCGGCCCCGGCCACGGGCGAGTTCCGGATGGTCTTCGATGTCGAGTATCTGTACGACGGCATCCCGCTGGTCGTGGTCGGTATGGGCGTCTTCGCCATCCCCGAGATCGTCGACCTGATGCGCGCCAACCAGGCCATCGCGGGCGAGATGCCGCTGGGCAAGGGCTGGACCCGCGGCATCCGCGACTGGGCCGCGAACTGGTTCCTGTCGCTGCGTTGCGCGGCCGTGGGCTGCATGGTCGGCGTGATCCCGGGTCTGGGCGGATCGGTCGTGGACTGGATCGCCTATGGCCATGCCGTGCAGACCACCAAGGACACCTCGGAATTCGGCAAGGGCGACATCCGCGGCGTGATCGCGCCGGAAAGCGCCAACAACGCCATGACCGGCGGCGCCATGCTGCCGACCATCCTGTTCGGCATTCCCGGATCGGGGGCGATGGCGGTGTTCCTGGGCTGCATGGTCCTGATCGGGATCGAGCCCGGCCCGTCGATGGTCACCACCGACCTGCACCTGACCTACACGATGATCTGGTCGCTGGCGCTGGCCAACATCTTCGGGGCGATCGCCTGCGTGGCGCTGGCCCGTCCGATCGCCGGGCTGACCAAGGTGCCGTTCCAGTACATGGCACCCTTCCTGATGGTGATGATCGCCTTCGCGGCCTTCCAGTCCACCCGGTCGGTCAACGACCTGCTGGCGCTGCTGGTGCTTGGCGTGGTGGGCGTGCTGATGAAGCGGTTCGGCTGGTCGCGTCCGGCGCTGCTGATCGGTTACGTGCTGGCCCCGCAGGCCGAGACGTTCCTGTATCAGGCGGTGCAGTTCAACGGCTGGTCGTTCCTCGGCCGTCCGGGCGTCATCATCATCGGCCTGCTGACGCTGGCCTCGGTGATCTTCGGGCTGCGCAACCGCGTGGACGAACACGGCAAGCTCGGCCCGGTCGACGACAAGGCCCCCGACGTGCCGCAGTTCCAGGCGCATCTGCCGCAGATCGGTTTCGCCGCGCTGGTGCTGGCGGCCATGGCGCTGGCCTTCTGGGACGCGCTGCAGCACGACTTCCTCGGCAAGGTCTTTCCGCTGTCGGTGTCCATCGTCGGGCTGGTGATGGTGGCGGTGCTGCTGTGGGAACTGTGGTTCGGCAAGACCGGCCACCATTCGCATTTCGACAGCGAGCTGACGGGCGAGCATGTCGGCAAGCCCGGCGTCTATGGCATCTGGTCCGGCCTCGCCTGGCTGGCGGCGCTGGTGCTGTTGTCCACGCTGGGCGGCTTCGTGCTGGGCGTGGCGGTGTTCTTCATGGTCTTCATGCGGCTGCGGGTCAGGGCCAGCTGGCTGCAAAGCCTGCACATGACGGCCTGGGCAGTGGGTGGAATCATTCTGGCGGCGTGGCTATTGTCGCTCAACTTCCCCTCGGGCCTGCTGCAATACTACGTCGACCTGCCTTGGCCCTTCCGCTGATCGCATCCGGCCCGCGCTGACCGCGCGGGCCTTTCCCAGTTCCGGACGGAGGCACGCATGGCCCAGACCCCGATTCCCTATCACTTCTTCCGCGGCGGCACCTCGCGCGGGCCGTATTTCCGGCGCGAGGATCTGCCCGCCGATCAGGACATGCTGGCCCGCGTGCTGGTCTCGGTGCTCGGGTCGGGGCAGAAGCTGAACATCGACGGCATCGGCGGCGGCGCGGCCGTCACCACCAAGGTGGCGATGCTGTCGCGGTCCGAGGCGCCCGACTGCGACATCGACTATTTCTTCGCCCAGGTCAGCGTCGAGGACCGGCTGGTGGACTTCAAGCCCACCTGCGGCAACATCCTGTCCGGCGTCGGCCCCGCCGCGGTCGAGATGGGGCTGGTCGCCCCGCAGGGTGACGTGACGCGCATCCGCATCCGCTCGGTCAACACCGGCGCCAAGGTCGAGGCGGTGATCCGCACCCCCGGCGGCGCGGTGGAATACGAGGGCGAGGCCGCCATCGACGGCGTCCCCGGCACCGCCGCGCCGATCTATCTGAACTTCATGGATGTCGTGGGCTCGGTCACCGGGGCGCTGTTGCCCACGGGCGCGCTGCGCGACACCATCGACGGGATCGAGGTCACCTGCATGGATGTGGCGATGCCGATCGCCATCGCCCGTGCCGCCGACTTCGGGCTGACCGGCCATGAAACCGCGGCCGACCTGGACGCCAACCGCGACTTCTATGCCCGGATGGAGCCGATCCGGCAGGAGGCCGGGCGGCGGATGGGCATGGGCGACGTGTCGAAATCGGTGACACCGAAATTCGCCCTGCTGGCCGAACCGCGCGCCGGCGGCACCATCGCCGCCCGCTATTTCATGCCGTGGAGCTGCCACCCCACCATGGCCGTGACCGGGGCGCAATGCCTCGCCTCCTGCGTCCTCACCCCCGGCACCGTGGCCGAGGGTCTGTTCACCCGGCCCGAGGGCACGCCGGCGCTGGTGCTGATCGAACATCCCGGCGGCGTCATCGACGTGACCGTGGATTACGAGATGGGCGACAGCGGATTCGCCCTGAAATCCGCCGGCCTGCTGCGGACCGCGCGGCTGCTGGCACGGGGCGAGGTGATGGTGCCCGGTTCGGTGTGGGACGGAAAGTGAAGGTCCACATCCTCGACGACTGGTTCGACACGCTGCGGGGGCTGCCCTGTTTCGGGCGGCTCGCCGGGCATGACGTGACGGTCTGGACGGATCACGAACCCGACCCGGCCCGTCTGGCCGAACGGCTCGGGGAGGCCGAGGCGCTGGTGCTGTTCCGCGAACGCACCCGCATCGGTGCCGACCTGCTGGACCGCCTGCCCAACCTGCGCCTGATCAGCCAACGCAGCGTCTATCCGCATGTCGATGTGCCCGCCTGCACCCGCAACGGGGTGCTGCTGTGTTCCAACATGCATGCGGACACGCCGTCCTATGCCGCCGCCGAACTGACCCTGACGCTGATGCTGGCCAGCCTGCGCCAGATCCCGCAGCAGGTTGCCAGCCTTCGGCAGGGCGACTGGCAGATGGGGGTCGGCCGCACGCTGCGGGGGCGGGTGCTGGGCCTTTACGGCTATGGCCGGATCGCCCGGGCGGTCGAGGGCTATGCCGAGGCGCTTGGCATGCGGGTGCAGTGGTGGGCGTCCGAGGCGGGTCGCGCCCGCGCGGCGGCCGATGGCAAGACCGTCCCCGACAGCCGCGAGGCGTTCTTCGCGACCTCGGACATCGTCAGCCTGCATGTGCGGCTGAAGCCGGACACGAAGGGCATCATCACCGCCGCCGATCTTGCCGCGATGCGCCCGCGCAGCCTGCTGGTGAACACGTCGCGGTCGGGCCTGATCGCGCCGGGGGTGCTGGAGGCGGAAATCGCCCGGGGACGCATCCATGCCGCCGTGGACGTCTTCGACGAAGAACCCTTGCGCGACACGCGCCATCCGCTGCTGGTGCATCCGAACGTGCTGCCCACGCCCCATATCGGCTATGTGACCGAGGACGAGTTCGACCTGCAGTTCAGCGACATCTTCGATCAGGTCAACGCCTATGCGGCCGGCGCGCCGACCCACATGATCAATCCCGAGGTTCTGGCGGCCCGGGCGTAGCGCCCGGCTTTTCGCGCACCGCCCCGGCCAGCCGCGCGGCGACCGGGGCGCCCAGAATGACCACCACCATCCGCGTCAGATGGTGAAGGATCACGAAGCCCAGATCCGCGCCCGCGACCAGCGCCAGCACCGTCATCTCCGCCTGCCCGCCGGGCGCGAAGGACAGGAACCCCTCGACCGGGCGGGCCAGCCCGGTCAGGGTAACGATCTCGGTGAACAGGGCGGCCAGCACCGCCAGCAGCACCACGAAGGCCAGCCCCGACAGCACGTAACTGCGCAGTTCCCGCAGCGTCACGCCCACATACTGCACCCCGATCCCCAGCCCGATGAACAGCTGCGCGGCCAGAATGGCCTCGGCCGGGGGGCGGGTATGGATCAGCCCGGCCAGCGACAGGGCCGCGGTCAGGATCATCGGGCCGAGGATCGTGGCGCCGAACAGGCCCAGCCATTCCGCCACCTTCCAGCCCAGCACCGCCGCCGCGGCCAGCAGCGCCAGCTCGCCGGCCGGAAGATCGCGGGCGGCGGCGCCCACGGCCCCGGTCAGGTCCGCGTCGTAGAGCCCGGTCAGGATCAGCGGCGCCAGCGTCACGATGATCAGCACGCGGGTGGCATGGATCAGCGCCAGCGCGCGGACATCCGCCCCCGCCTCCTGCCCGAAGGCCACCATGTCCTGCAGCCCGCCGGGCATGGCCGCATACCATGCCGTCACGGGATCGAACCCCAGCCGGCGGAAGAAGGGAAAGCCCACCAGCCCGATCAGCACCACATACAGCGGCACCAGCGCCACGCTGCCTGCCATCTGCGGAATGCGGTGCACCACCTCGGGCGTGATCGAGGCGCCGATCCCCGCGCCGAGGACGGTGCGTGCTAGCGTGGACAGCAGGCCCATCCCCTTCAGCGGCGCCCCCGCCAGCGCCGCCAGCAGGCACAGCGTCATCGGCCCGAACAGGAACGGCAGGGGCAGGCCGAGGGCATGGAACAGCCCGGCCCCCGCGAGCGCCAGCGCGAATGTCCCGGCGCGACGCACCATCTGATCCGGCATGACGATCTCCTTGCCTGAACATGTATCCATATGTATACCGTCGGACACACCAGCCGCAAGCGAGTCGATCCGATGGCCGACGACAGTGAAATTCCGCAAGGTCAGGGGGCCTACCGGCGCCTGCTGGAGGAAATCCGCAACGGCGCGCTGACCCCCGGCGCGCGGCTGCGCGAAACCGAACTGGCCGAACGGCTGGGCATCAGCCGCACCCCCGTGCGCGAGGCGATCCGCCAGCTGGAAGCGGACGGACTGGTCGTCCATATGGCCCGGCAGGGCGCCACCATCCGCAACCTCGACCATGCCGAGGTGGTGGAACTGTACGAGATGCGGTCGGTTCTGGAAGGCACCGCGGGCCGGCTGGCGGCGCGGGCGGCCTCGGATGTCGAACTGGCCGAACTGGCCGCGCTGAACGACGCGCTCGCCGCCTCTGACCCGGGGCCGCAGGCGCGTGAACTGAACCGGCAGTTTCACCGCACCCTGCTCGAGGCGGCCCGCAACCGCTTTCTCGTCAAGTCGATGAGCGCGCTGCAGAAGACGCTGCTGATCCTTGGCCCCAGCACGCTGACCGAAGCCGAACGCGCCGTCTCGGCCGTCGAGGAGCACCGCGCGGTGCTGGTGGCGCTGCAGGCGCGGGACGGGCAGGCGGCCGAGGCGGCGATGCGCCTGCATGTCGATGCCGCGCTGTCGGCCCGCCTGCGCGGGATGCGCGGCCGCGAAGTTTCACCGGAGGACGATCTGTGAAGGACTGGCCCGAAACCTTTGACCTGGCGGTTGTGGGCGGCGGCAATGCCGCGCTGTGTGCCGCGATCACCGCCGCCGAAGCCGGGGCCAGCGTGCTGGTGCTGGAAGGCGCGCCCGCGCCCTATCGCGGCGGCAACAGCCGGCACACCCGCAACTTCCGCTGCATGCATCGCGGCCCGATGTTCCCGCTGACCGGCGCCTATGAGGAAGAGGAATATCTGCACGACCTGATGCTGGTCACCAAGGGCAAGACCGACGAGGGGCTGGCCCGGCTGGCGATCCGCTCGTCGGAAGAATGCCTGCCCTGGATGCAGGCCCATGGCGTGCGGTTCCAGCCGTCGCTGTCCGGCACGCTCAGCCTCAGCCGGACCAATGCCTTCTTCCTGGGCGGCGGCAAGGCGCTGGTGAATGCCTATTACAACACCGCCGCCGATCTGGGCGTGAAGATCGCCTATGACGCGCAGGTCAGCCATGTGCATCTGGACGGCGACCGCATCGCCTGGGCGGAGGCCGAGATCGCCGGCCACCCGGTGACGGTGCAGGCCCGCGCCTTCGTGCTGGCCTCGGGCGGGTTTCAGGCCGATCTGGACTGGCTGGCCCGGGCCTGGGGTCCGGCGGCGCGGAATTTCCTGATCCGCGGCACGCCCTACAACCGCGGCGTGGTGCTGCGCGACATGCTGGATCAGGGCGCGGACTCGGTCGGCGACCCGACGCAATGCCACGCGGTCGCCATCGACGGCCGCGCCCCGAAATACGACGGCGGCATCGTCACCCGGCTGGATTGCGTGCCGTTCTCCATCGTGGTGAACCGGAACGGCGACCGCTTCTACGACGAGGGCGAGGATGTCTGGCCCAAACGCTATGCCATCTGGGGCCGTCTGGTGGCGGCCCAGCCCGATCAGGTGGGTTATGCGCTGATCGACGCGAAATCCATCGATCTGTTCATGCCCTCGGTCTTTCCGCCGGTGAAGGCCGACACGATCGAGGGGCTGGCCGCGCAGATGAACCTCGACCCGCAGGCGGTGCGCCGGACGGTGGACGGGTTCAACGCCGCCTGCCGTCCCGGTCCCTTCCACCCGACCGAGCTGGACGGGCTGCGGACCGAGGGGCTGGAGATCGCCAAGACCAACTGGGCCCGGCCGCTCGATACCCCGCCCTTCTACGGCTATCAGCTGCGCCCCGGCGTGACCTTCACCTATCTGGGGCTGAAGGTGGATGCCCGCGCGCAGGTCCATACCGCCGCCGGACCGATCCGCAACCTCTGGGCCGCGGGCGAGATCATGGCCGGCTCCATTCTGGGGCAGGGCTATCTGGCCGGCTTCGGCATGACCATCGGCACCGTCTTCGGACGCATCGCAGGCAAGGAGGCCGCCGCGCATGTCGCTTGACCTGACACCCCCGCAACTGTCGGCCACCGAAGAGGCGCGCCGCCAGATCGAGATCTGCAATGCCTGCCGCTATTGCGAGGGGTTCTGCGCCGTCTTCCCGGCGATGACGCGGGAACGGGCCTTCGCCGACGGCGACCTGACGCAGCTTGCCAATCTCTGCCACAACTGCCGCGGCTGCTATTACGCCTGCCAGTATACCGCGCCGCATGAATTCGCGCTGAACATCCCCGCCGCGCTGGCCGAGGTGCGGGTGGACAGCTGGGAACGGCTGGCCCGCCCGCAGGCGCTGGCGCGGCTGTTCCAGACCCATGGCGTCGCCATGGCCGGGGCGCTGGTCGTGGCGCTGGCCGCGTTCTTCTGGGCGCTGGCGGCCCTGCGCCCCGAGACGGGCGCGGGCTTCTACGCCTATCTGGCGCATAACACGCTGGTCGCGATCTTCGTGCCGGCCTTCCTGCTGCCGCTGGCGCTGATCGGGCTGTCGCTGCGCGACTACTGGCGCGAGGTCGGGGGCGGGCGGGTCCGCCTGTCGCATGTGCTGCGCGCCTTCGACAGCGCCGCCCGGATGAAGAACCTGTCCGGCGGTCATGGCGAGGGCTGCAACTTCGAGGAGGGCGACCGCTTCAGCGACCGCCGCCGGGTCTTTCACCAGCTGATGATGTACGGCTTCCTGCTGTGCTTCGCCTCCACCGCCAGCGGCACGGTGCTGCATTACGGCTTCGGCTGGGAGGCACCCTATCCGCTGCTGTCGCCGCCCAAGATCCTGGGGGTGCCGGGGGGCGTGATGATGCTGGCGGGCACCGCCGGTCTGGTCTGGCTGAAACTGCGGGCGACCGCCGCGCTCGGTGCCGTGCGGGTGTGGGGCGGAGAGATGGCCTTCATCCTGCTTCTGGGCGCCATCGCCGCCACCGGGCTGGCGCTGTACGGGGCCAGCGGTACCGCGCTGGTCGGCCCGCTGCTGGCCGTGCATCTGGCCACCGTCATGGTGCTGTTCCTGCTGATGCCCTTTTCCAAGATGGTGCACGGCTTCTTCCGCCTCGCCGCGCTGGTCGCCGAGGCCGGCAAGCCCGCACCGGCCGGCGGCGGCGAATAGGTCCGCACCGGCTGCGGCCCGGCGAACGGGCGAGGGCACGGCCCGCCGCAAATGAGAACGGCGGGCCCGGGGGCCCGCCGCGTCGGTTCTGCCGTGACCGGCCTCAGGCCAGGTCGAAGCGGTCCGCGTTCATCACCTTGGTCCAGGCGGCGGCGAAGTCCTGCACGAACTTGCCCGCGTTGTCGTCTTGGGCGTAGACCTCGGCATAGGCGCGCAGGATCGAGTTCGAGCCGAAGACCAGATCGGCGCGGGTAGCGGTGTAGGCCGTCGCGCCGCTCGTGCGGTCGACGATGTTGTAGCTGTTCCGCCCCGTCGGCTCCCACTTGTAGGCCATGTCGGTGAGCGTGACGAAGAAGTCGTTCGTCAGGGCACCGGGCCGGGCGGTGAAGACGCCATGCGCCGTGCCGCCGAAATTGGTGCCCATCGCGCGCATCCCGCCCACCAGCACCGTCATCTCGGCCGCGGTCAGGCCCATCAGCTGCGCCCGGTCCAGCAGCAGTTCCTCGGGCTGGACGACATAGTCCTTCGACAGGAAGTTGCGGAACGCATCCGCCACCGGCTCCAGCACCTCGAAACCTTCCGCATCGGTCATCTCGGCGGTCGCGTCGCCACGGCCCGGCGCGAAGGGCAGGTCGAGGTCGAAGCCCGCGGCCCGTGCCGCCTGCTCGACCCCGACATTGCCGGCCAGCACGATCACGTCGGCGATGCTGGCGCCGGTTTCCGCGGCGATCAGTTCCAGCACCCCCAGAACGCGGGCCAGCCGTTCGGGCTCGTTCGCGACCCAGTCCTTCTGCGGGGCCAGCCGGATGCGCGCGCCGTTCGCGCCGCCGCGGTTGTCCGACCCGCGGAAGGTACGGGCGCTGTCCCAGGCCGTCGACACCATGTCGGCGATGCTCAGGCCGCTGGCGGCAATGCGGGCCTTGACCGCGGCCACGTCATAGTCGGTGCGGCCCGCCGGGATCGGGTCCTGCCACAGCAGATCTTCCTGCGGCACCCAGGGGCCGAGGTAGCGGGTCTTCGGCCCCATGTCGCGGTGGGTCAGCTTGAACCAGGCGCGGGCGAAGGCATCGGACAGCGCCTCCTGGTCGTCCCGGAACCGCAGCGCGATCTCGCGATAGACGGGATCGACCTTCAGCGCCATGTCGGCATCGGTCATCATCGGGTTGTGGCGGATCGAGGGATCCTCGACATCGACGGGGCGGTCGGCCTCGGCGATCGCCACCGGTTCCCACTGCCATGCGCCGGCGGGCGACTTGCGAAGTTCCCACTCATGGCCGAACAGCATCGCGAAATAGCCGTTGTCCCATTTCGTAGGCTCGCTGGTCCAGGCGCCTTCCAGGCCGCTGACCACCTGATCGCGGCCGATGCCGCGGCCCTTGGCGTTGAACCAGCCCAGACCCTGATATTCCAGATCCGAGGCTTCGGGATCGCCGGTCAGGTCCGCCGCGCTGCCATTGCCGTGGCACTTGCCGATGGTGTGGCCGCCCGCGGTCAGGGCGACGGTTTCCTCGTCGTTCATCCCCATGCGGCCGAAGGTTTCGCGCATCTGGCGCGCGGTGGCGGCCGGATCGGGCTGGCCGTTCACGCCTTCGGGGTTGACGTAGATCAGGCCCATCTGCACGGCGGCCAGCGGATTTTCCAGCGTCTCGGGCTTGGCGACATCGCCATAGCGGTTGTCGGACGGCGCCAGCCATTCCTTCTCGTCGCCCCAGTAGGTGTCCTTCTCGGGGTGCCAGATGTCCTCGCGGCCGAAGGCGAAGCCGAAGGTCTTCAGCCCGGCTTCCTCATAGGCCACGGTCCCGGCCAGCATCAGCAGGTCGGCCCAGCTGATCCGGTTGCCGTATTTCTTCTTGATCGGCCACAGCAGGCGGCGGCCCTTGTCGGTGTTGACGTTGTCCGGCCAGCTGTTCAGCGGCGCGAAGCGCTGGTTGCCGGTATTGCCGCCGCCGCGCCCGTCGGTGGCGCGGTAGGACCCGGCCGCATGCCAGGTGACGCGGGCCATCATGCCCACATAGCTGCCCCAGTCGGCCGGCCACCAGGCCTGGCTGTCGGTCATCAGCGCGCGCAGGTCGGCCTTCAGCGCCTGGAAGTCGAGCTTCTGCACTTCCTCGCGGTAGTTGAAGCCCGTCAGCGGATTGGTCTTGGTATCGTGCTGATGCAGGATGTCGAGGTTCAGCGCGTTCGGCCACCAGGCCATCACCGAACTGCCCGACGCCGTGTTCGCGCCATGCATGACCGGGCAACCCCCGGCCGGCTTCATCTCGTTCCCGTCCATCTTCGGCTCCATGTCTGGCTGTGTCGCTTGTCATCCGGTGGCAGGCGAAGGTGACGGTCCCGTGTCACCACGCCCGGACTCCGCCGGTTCGACGCGGGTTCTAGCAGAGTCGCAGGATAATTAGAATTTTCATTTTCAAATTGCCCCCATATGGTGCGCTTATGAGTGCCATCACCATGCGCCACCTTCGCTATTTCGACGCGCTGTCGCAGCAGCTGCATTTCGGCCGCGCGGCCGAGGCTTGCGCCATCTCGCAGCCGGCCCTGTCCCTGCAGATGAAGGAGCTGGAGGATATCCTCGGCGCGCCGCTGATCGAACGGGGGGCGCGGCAGGTGCGGCTGACCGGGCTGGGCGAGGTCTTCGCCGAACGGGCGCGTGACATCCTGCGCTCGGTCGACGAGCTGGGGACGCTCGCCCGCGCCGCCGACGGCCCGCTGACCGGGCCGCTGCGAATCGGCATGATTCCGACCGTGGCGCCCTATCTGCTGCCGCGGATGATCCAGCGGCTGCAGGCCAGCCATCCGACGCTGGACCTGCGCCCGCGCGAGACGGTGACCCCGCGGCTGGTCGAGGATCTGCTGGAAGGCCGGCTCGACATGGCGGTGACGGCGCTGCCGGTGTCGGAACCCGCGCTGCTGGAACAGCCGCTGTTCGCCGAGGAATTCGTGCTGGTCCGGCCGCTGGCCGATGCCGATGCGCCGGTGCCCCCGCCCGAGGCGCTGCCCGAGATGCGGCTGTTGCTGCTGGAAGAGGGGCATTGCTTCCGCGATCAGGCGCTGTCCTTCTGCAACCGCGCGCCGACGATCCGCAACCTGATGGAGGGCAGTTCGCTGTCCACCCTGGTGCAGATGGTGGGGGCGGGGATCGGGGTGACGCTGATCCCGCAGATGGCGGTCGCGATGGAAACCCGTATCGCGCCGGTGGCGGTGGCCCGGCTGCCCGCGCCGCGGCCAAGCCGCACGATCGGGGTGATCTGGCGGCGGACCAATCCGCTGGGGCGGCATTATGCCCCGCTGGTAGAGACGATGCGCAGCCTGGCCCCAGGCGGCACGCTCAGCCCGGCCGAGGGCCATGCCCTCAGCCCTGCCAGCATCCCGCCGGGACCCGCCACAGCGTGACCCGGTCGCCGGCCCAGGCCCCTTCGGCCGGGGTGATCTGCCGCAGGGGCGGGGCGGCCGCCACGCAGGGCGGTGCGGTGGGGCTGGTCGTGGCATAGAGGACATCGCCCGGTTGGCCGGGATCGAGCGGGAATTTCAGCGCGTAGTGATGCGGCGCGGGGCCGGCATCGACCACGGCGCGAAAGCTGAGGCCGCTGTCCCGCCCGGTATGGAACAGGTCGGCGAGAATGTCGCGGTTGCGGGCGGTGACGGTCGACAGCCCCTCGGCCCGGGCGGTGTCGATGATGGCGCGCGACATCTCGGCCCGGCCCAGGTAGCGCGCGAAGAGAAGATCGCCGCCAAGGGACAGGCGGTCGGCGAAGATCGCGCCCAGGGGCAGGGCAAGGCAGACTGCGCCGTTGATCAGGAACGAGGCCGCGAGCCAGCCCCGCGCCCGCGCCAGAAGCCAGGGCACCACGGCGACGGTGCCTGCGACATAGGCCGAGGCCGCCCAGTTGGCATAGGCCTCGGCGAGGAAGGCCTGCACCGTCACCACCGCCAGCGGCGGCAGCGCAAGGCACAGCAGCAGCGGCACCGGCGCCCGGGCCGCGCCCCGGACCGCGGCGAGCGTCAGCCCGACCAGCGCCCCGAACAGCACCGGCCCGAACACCCCGAACTGTTCCAGCAGGAACAGCGCCGGGTCGATCAGCCCGACGGTCGAGCGTGCGCCGGGGTCGCGCACCCAGTCGGCATTGTCGAGCGTGTGGTTCAGCGTCGAGAAGCCGTTCGCGGCATTCCAGATCAGGTTCGGCGCAACGACCAGCCCGCAGGCCA
This sequence comes from Frigidibacter oleivorans, assembly GCF_003993775.1. Taxonomy (GTDB): domain Bacteria; phylum Pseudomonadota; class Alphaproteobacteria; order Rhodobacterales; family Rhodobacteraceae; genus Frigidibacter; species Frigidibacter oleivorans. Next base: position 65,150 of record NZ_RJRZ01000002.1, on the reverse strand, counting down.
GCAGCGCCGCCCCCGCCTGCGCCGGCCGCAGCCGCATCGCCGGCACCGCGAGCGCCGCCAGCGCCGCCCCCCCAAGATAATAGACCCCGGCATATTTCCCGAGGATCGCGAGGCCGAGGCAGGCCCCCGCCGCCAGCGCCGCGGCGATGCCCCGGCGTTCCGCCGCGCGCAGCCAGAACCAGAGTGCGGCGGCGAGGAACGGAAACATCACCGTATCGGTCGAGATCAGGATCGACGCGACCGCCACCATCGGCAGCGTGGCGAAGCCCGCCGCGGTGAACACCGCCGCCCGCCCGTTCCACAGCCGCGCGGCCACGGCACCCAGGATCAGCGCCGTCGCCATGTGCAGCAGGGGCCCCGGCAGCCGGATCCAGAACGGTGCGTCCGACCCGCCCAGGAAAGTCGACAGCCCGATCACCCAGGCGATGAGCGGCGGCTTCGAGTAATAGCCGAAGGCCGGATCCTCGGACCACAGCCAGTATTGCGCCTCGTCGACGAACAGGTCCATCGGCGTCAGCGCCAGCGCGAGGATGCGCAGCGCCGTCAGCGCCCCCACCGCGACCAGCGCGGGGGCCAGCCAGTCGCGGCTGTCAGGCCGCACGCCGTTCCGCCTCGATCAGCCACAGGTTACGCAGGTAGATGAACAGCCCCATACCCTGCCCCAGCACGAAGACCGGATCGCGCCGGTAGATCGCATAGGCCAGCAGGATCAGCCCGCCGCCGATGGAAAACCACCAGAAGGCCACCGGCACCACCGACCGCCGCGCCCGTTCCGAGGCCAGCCACTGCACGAGGAAGCGGGCGGTGAACAGAAGCTGCCCCGCCAGCCCGATCATCACCCACCAGAATTCGCGCCATCCCCCGACATGCAGGAAGGCAAAGACCGCGTCTTTCATGGCTCGCTCCGCGGATGCAGGGGCAGTTCGACCGGGCGCGCCTTCTTGCGCCGCCGGATCAGCCAGGCCACGCCGACGAGGTCGTAAAGCCCGACCAGCGCCCGCTGGATGTTGGAATAGTTCGACCGCCCCGACATCCGCCCCCGGTGGCTGACATCGACATGGGCGATGTCCCAGCCGTCGCGGCGGAACAGCGCCGGCAGGTAGCGGTGCATGTGGTCGAAATAGGGCAGTTCGAGGAAGCCCGCCCGGCGAAACGCCTTCAGCCCGCAGCCGGTGTCGCGGGTGCCGTCCTTCAGCATCCAGCCGCGCAGCCGGTTCGCGGCGCGGCTGGCCAGCTTTTTCGACGCGGTGTCCTGCCGTTCCACGCGCTGACCCGCGACCAGCCCCAGCCGGCCCGAGGTATCGGCCAGCAGCGGCGCCATCAGTCGGGGCAGTTCGGCGGGCGGGTTCTGCCCGTCGCCGTCCAGCGTGCAGCAGATCGCGCCGCGCGCCGCCAGCACGCCCGAATGCACCGCCGCAGACTGTCCGCCGGACCGTTCATGCCGCAACAGCCGCAGCGCCGGGATTTCCGCCGACAGGGCGCGCACCGCCTCGCCCGTGCCGTCGGTCGAACCGTCATCGACCACGAGGATCTCGAAATCCGGTCCCGGGGAACAGGCGGCGACGATCTCGCGCAGCAGCGCGGCGACGTTGCCGGCCTCGTTCTTCATCGGGATCACGATGGAAACCTCTGTCATCCCGGCCTGCCCGTCCCGTCCGTTCCGCTGCTCCCCGCGCCGCGCCGGTCTGGGGGCGGCGCTCGGGCACCCAGCCGTTAAACACGAGCCGGGCGGGCTTGTCCATCTGGCCGGCCGCGTCCCCGCCGGGCGGCCGCCGGGTCAGGCCTTGCGGATGGTGTCGCCGGGTTGCAGGCGCGGGGTCAGTTCGATCCGCTCGCCACCGATCAGGCCCGACCCGCTCTGCCCCGCGACGATCTTCGCCGCCTGCTGGCCGATCTCGCGCCGGCAGGCATCCATCGTGGCCAGCCGCACCGGCAGACCGTCCAGCAGATCGACGCCGTTGAACCCGGCCAGCCCGATCTTGCCCGGCACGTCCAGCCCCTGGCCCAGACACCACAACAGCCCGCCCGCGCCGATCATGTCGTTGGAGTAGTAGAGGAAATCGAGATCGGGCGAGCGGGCCAGCATCGCCTGCGTCATCTCGCGCCCCTTGGCCAGCGCCGATCCGCCGGAATAGAACTCGCGATCCGCCAGCGCCAGGCCCGCCTCGGCCAGCCCCGCCTCGAACCCCTCCATCCGTTTCCGCGCCCGGTGGTCGAGCGGCATCTTCGTGCCGAGGAACCCGATCCGGCGATAGCCCGCCGCCACGATCGCCCGCGCCATCTCGCGCCCCGCGCGCATATGCGAGATGCCGACGACCGAATCGATGGGCTCGCCATCCACATCCATGATCTCGACGATGGGGATGCCGGCATTGCGCAGCATGGCCGAGGCCGCGTCGGAATGTTCGAGCCCCGCGACGATCACGCCCGAGGGCCGCCAGCTGAGCATTTCGTACAGCACCGCCTCTTCGCGGTCGGGGGAATAGTTGGTGACGCCGAAGACCGGCTGCAGCCCGGTATCCTCCAGCGTTTCCGACACGCCCGCCAGCACCTCGGGGAAGACGAGGTTGCCGAGCGAGGGGATCACCACGGCGACGAGGTTGACCCGCTGGCTGGCCAGCGCCCCCGCGATCTTGTTCGGCACGTAGCCAAGCCCCTTGGCGGCCGCCAGCACCTTTTCCCGCGTCGCCACCGACACGTCGCCCCGGTTCCGCAGCACCCGGCTGACCGTCATTTCCGACACGCCGGACGCTTCGGACACGTCCCTCAGCGTCAGGGGGCGGCGCGGTTCGGGCGGGACGGGCGGTTGGGGCACTGGCATGTCCGGGCTGGGGGCGATGCAATCTGCATAGCGCCAAAGGAAAACCTTGTGCAAGCCGCGCCGCGCCTGCTATGTTAACGCTAACGGGCGGAAGCCCGGACTCCGGCGCGTCACGCAAGCTTCCTATCCAGACGCAACGGACCCCGGGGGGGCGGTGGGCCAAGATCTGCCCCCCCGACACCTCCCCCGACATCCCGCCCGATCCCCGATGGCCGCCCGACCTGCCCCCGCGCTTGCCGCCTGTCATTGCCCCCGTACTTGCAACGCGCCGCATTTGCCCGCATGAAGGGCGCGGCCGGTCCCGCCGGACCGGACGCCCCCGTAGCTCAGGGGATAGAGCGACCGCCTCCTAAGCGGTAGGTCACAGGTTCGAATCCTGTCGGGGGCACCAGCCCAATCCTGAAGACAGCGTGTAGGTCGGCCCGGTTCGGCGGGCGGGGTGTAGGCGGGCAGGGTGTCCGTGCTGAAGCGGGGGTGTTGCCGGGGGACAGGTCGAGGTGTTGGCGCGGAGGGCTGCCGTTCGCTGCAGGGCGCGAGAAGGTCTGCTGCGAACTAATCTGTCGACTATACCCAGGAAGCCGGCATAAACTCGAGGGAACCCGCTCTTCAGGCGCCTATTCAAGGTTGCAATGTATTTCGGTATTGATCTCGGAACGACCAATTCGCTTATCAGCGTTTTCGAGAATGGCCGCCCGCGCGTGCTTGGGGGATCTCAGCCGCTGTTTCCCTCAGTCGTCTCCGTTATGGATGGCACCCTCGTTCTTGGCGCCCCGGCGAGGGAGCGGCTGGTCTCTCACCCGGAACATACCGCAGCAGCGTTTAAGCGCGCGATGGGGACCAAGAAGGCCTTCCGACTCGGCTGGAAACAATATGACGCCCAAGAACTTTCGGCGCTGATCCTTCGGGCTCTTCGCCAACGCGCGCTCGAGGAAACCGGGGTCGCGCCGCAGGATGTGGTCGTCTCGGTCCCGGCGTATTTCAATCAGATCCAGCGCAACGCGACGCGGGCGGCGGCAATCGCCGCAGGGCTGAACCCGATCCGGCTGGTCAACGAGCCCACGGCGGCGGCCATTGCCTATGGTCTGCAAGACATCGCGGCCGAGGGCCACACCCTGGTTGTCGATCTCGGCGGTGGGACCTTCGACGTCTCAATCGTTGAGGTCTTCGAGAAGGTGATCGAGGTCAAGGCATCCAGCGGTGACGCCTTCCTCGGCGGTGAGGATTTCACGCGCGCCCTGTTCAATCGGCTGGCGCAGGAATTCGATCTGGCGCCGAAGACCGATGCCGAGCGGGCGCTGCTGTGGAATGCGGCTGAAGTGCTCAAGCTTGGTCTGACGCGCGCGCAGGAAGCGAGCTGTCCATTGCCGTGGCGCGACGGGGCACGCGCGCTTTCGATCACGCGCGAAGCTTTCACGGATGCCAGCGCCTCCCTCATTCAGCGACTGCGCCTTCCGATCGAACGGGCAATCCATGACGCCGGCTTGTCGCGGGACGAGATCGACAGGGTTGTGCTCGTGGGCGGGGCAACCCGGATGCCGCTGGTGCGCACTCTGGTCGCGCGCCTGACGGGCAAGCTGCCTGAAAGCGGGCTCGATCCCGATCAGGTGGTCGCGCTCGGCGCTGCGACCCAGGCGGCCCTGATTGCGCGCGATGCCGGCTGCGACGATGTCGTGATGACCGATGTCTCGGCCTTCTCGCTCGGCTTCGAGGTCGCCCGAAGGGTCGGCGACAGGATCGAGCAGGGCTATTTCGAGCCAGTCATCGAGCGCAACACCACGATTCCCGTCTCGCGAGAGTTCGTGTTCCAAACCACCCAGAAGGGGCAGAGGGAGATATTGTTCGAACTCTTCCAAGGCGAAGCGCCACTGGTGCGCGACAACATCGCATTGGGCAAGCTTCTGGTCGCCGTGCCCCGGAACCGGGCGGACTACGAAATCGTCATCGCGCGTCTGAGCTACGACAGCTCGGGCCTGATCGAGATCGACACAAAGGTGGCCTCCACCGGTGCCACGCGGTCGATCGTCATCACCGACCTGACCGGAGGGCTGTCGGAACGGGAACTGGACGCGCGCCGCAAGACGCTTGCGGCGCTCAAAGTCCACCCGCGGGAGGGTGCCGAGAATGTCGCGCTGTCGGCGCGGCTCGAACGCTGCTTCGCGATGGCGCTGGGAGAGGACCGGGTCACGATCCAGGACATGCTGGCCCTGTTCAGGCAGGCATTGGAGCGCCAACATCTGAGCGAGATCGCAGCGTTGCGCGAGCAGATCGGTCAAACTCTCGACCAGTTTGAGGCGGGTTATGTCCGGTGACCTGCGTTGGCCCTATTCTGAGCTGGGGCTCGAAGCCGATCAGCCGACGAAGGCCGAGATCCGCCGCGCCTATGCCTCCCGTCTTCGCCAGCTGAACCCGGATGAGGACCCGCGAGGTTTTCAGGCCCTGCGCGAGGCTTACGAGGACGCACTGGACAGGGTCGCACAGGAACCCGAGAACGCATCGACGTCACCAGAGCCTCCCGGGCCTGCCCTTGGGCCCATTCAACCTGAAGCCCCGGATCCGCACCCCGAGGAAGCCGAGGCAGATCCCGACACGGTGGATGGGGCATTGGGCCTCCCGCTCGGGGACCAATCGCTGATTGACCGGGTCGAGACGCGAGAGACGGGTGAATCGGACGCGGCGCGTCTTGCAAAGCTGTTGCGGGATCCGCGGATGGCGGATCCGGACATCGCGGCCCGGGTGGAGGCGGAGATCTATTTCTATCTGCTGGATCGAACCCGGCCCGGAGCGGGGCAGGAGGGAAGGGTCTTTCTTCTGAATGGGCCGGAGCGAGGACTCGCCGCAAGCAGGATCGAGATGCAGCACCTGATGAAACATCTCGACAGCCAGTTCGGATGGATGTCGGACGCGGTGCGGATGAAGCGCAGCTTTCCTGACTACGGCGATTTCGTCGAAGCGGTCCGCGGCCTCGACCAGACGCCTTTTTCGAAACTGCTGCACAGACGCATGACCGGCCGCGTAGTACAGGTCGTTCTGTTCATGCTCTTCGCTATTATCCAACTGTGGGCGGTGTTCGACCCCACTTCAGCACGCAATACAACTCCAGTACCAAATAGTATCCTCGCTGCCTCAAAAGAGGTGCGCACCGATTTCGACTTCCTAGAATCGCTTGGAGGCCCACTTAAGCCTTCCGAGGGGACGACACAGTTCCTGCGCGGACTGGCGAGTGCGCAGGGTTTTCCATCCGCCGTGGTGGACGACGTTAAACTTTTGGTGCTGCGCAACACACTGGTGCGTAACTGGCGCGGGAGTCTGCCGTCTGACCTGTTTTCGGCCTACGACCAACCTGCGGAACTGCAATATCTGCTCGGGGTGCTCGTCGCCGCCCGGTTCCAGATGGAGCGCAACCTCGACTACCTTGCCCCCGACCACTTCCGGCTTGTGCCCGCTCCCGACGGGGGCATGGCGACTTGGCAGATTGCGCAGGTTGCGTCAAACCACACCCGCCTCTGGCGGGGGAGCGGCGGCTACGTGGTCGCCGCGCGGCCACCCGGCCCTGCAACTGGCTGGCAGCCTGTCTATCCCGCAATCTATGTTGACAGGTTGCGACAACTCTCGGGGAACAATCTCCGGGTGATAGAGGGCGGGCTCGGCCTGCGTTTCCGTGCGTTCGACAAGACGCCGAGATTGAATCTCTACCTCTTTGACGACCCGCACTTCCCAACCGTTGCCGATGTTTCCGTGGCTCTCACTGGGCATGCGCTCGTGCGGCTGGGGCTTTCCCAAAACCGTTGGCCCGTGCGCGCGTTCCTCCCGGTCAATCGCCCGTGTTCGATGCTGACGCCGATTACGGACGGGTTCGAAAGAAAAACTCTCTGTGATTGAGTTGCTTTGGGTGGTCTCTGCTCGCTCACCCAACGCTGCGCAAAGAGTGAACGTCCGAAAATCGCTACGATCCGGACCTTCGCCAATCATGGTGTAGAGGTCCGGTCTGGGCCGGCAGCGACGGATGCGAGCCTTGCAGCGCCATCGCCACGACCCCGCCTGGCCGCCGTTCGCCCGACGGCCGCAACATCCCACGTTCCGGGCTCTCTCCACCCACCACCGCAGCTCGCCCGAACGGCAGCCCAAGGCGCGCGTCGACCCCCCTCACACCGGATGCAGCTCGCGTCCCTCGCCCTCGGGCGCCTCGTCGCCGGTATCCCGCTGGCCGTCATCGCCGCGGATCTCGTCGCCCTCGGGGCCGAGGGGGGCGGGGCGCTCGCCGCCCAGGAAGTTTCCCAGCCGTTCCAGCCCCGGGATATGGTCGCAGAGCACGCGGAACACCACCAGCATCGGCACCGCGACGATCATCCCCACCACCGACCACAGCCAGGCCCACAGCGCCACGGTGACGAAGACGACGACCGTGTTCATCTCCAGCCGGCGCGAGACGCTGTAGGGCGTGATGAACTGCCCCTCGATCGAGGAGAGGCCGGCATAGGTCGCCCCCACGAGGATCGGCCCCGCGAACCCGTCCATCGTCACCAGCGCGATGGCGGTGGCCATCAGCATGCCGGTCAGCAGCCCAATATAGGGGATGTAGTTCAGCAGGAACGCCCCCACCGCGAACATCGCCGGGGCGGGCATGCCCCAGGCCCACATCGCCACCCCGATGGCTAGGCCGAGGCCCGCGTTGATGATGGTGATCGTGCCCAGATAGCTGCCGAGGCTGTCCTCGATCTGGCGCAGGGCGGCATAGGCGCGACGCTTCTGCGCCAGCGTGCCGAAGCTCTGCACGATCTTCAGGTAGAGAAGGTCGCCCGAGGCCAAGAGGAAGAACAGCAGGATCAGCACGAAGGCGATCTGCCCGGCCAGCGCCGGGGTCGAGCTGGCGATGGACATGATCAGGTTGGTGCTGTCCAGCGGCATCAGCTCTTCTTCCGGCTCGGGCTGCTCCGCCGCGGCGGCCTCGCGCTCGTCCAGCCCCAGCGAGTCGGCCACCGACCGCGAGCGCCGCTCTTCCTCGCCATTGCCGATCCGTTCGGCGAAGTCGCGGATCTGAACCAGCCGGTCGCGGACGCCGCCGAACTTCTCTTCCAGCCGCACCCCGATCTCGGGCGCGCCGCGCACCAGGTCGTTGGCGGGGCCGGACAGGACCATGCCGATGGCGAGGATCAGCGCGAAGAGGCCGAGGATCACCCCCGCCGCGGTGACGCCGGCCGGGATGCCGAAGCGGTCGAGCCGCCGCCGCACCGGCACAAAGACGAAGAACAGCAGCACCGCGAGCGTCAGCGGCATCAGGAAGACCCGCGCAAATGTCAGCGCCGCGAAGGCGAGGATGACGAAGATGCCGATCAGCGCCCAGGCCGGGCCCCCAACCTGCCGCACGACGGGGGCCGCGCCGTCCCCCCCGCCCAGTATGGGCCGATCCGCCATTCCGGCACCTCCGCGTTCGCCGCAGTCCAAACAACGAAGCCCCCGCATTGGTTGCCTGTCAGATCATGCGGATCGCGTTTTTCGGTACGGACAGGACATATCCCTTGCGCGCGATGTTGCGCACCAGCAGTTCCGACACCAGCTGGTTGCCCAACGCGTCGCGCAGCCGCTTGATCCGGGTGGCGCCCGCCGCCTCGTCGCAATCGGCGCTGTCCCGGCCCGAGATCACCGCCTCGATCTGCGCGCCGGTCATCACCTCGTCGTCCAGCCGCGCCTCGGCCAGCACCGACAGCGTCTCGATCGCCGCGGCAGTGAGCTTGAAGGTCATGTCGTTCAGGACGACGGCATTCTCGCCCCGGCTGATCAGCAGCGAGGCGACCTCGATCCCCTGCCGCTGGATGTCCGACATCCGCCGGTTCTGGCCGAGGATCACCACGAGGAACACCAGCGAGGCCACCAGCAGCGCCGCCGAAAAGGTCAGCAGCACGAAGATGATCGCGCGATAGCTGGTCAGCACCTCGGAAAAGGCGGTGCCGGACTGGGCGAGGATCTCCAGCAGCCGGATCTCGTTGGCGCCGGTCAGGGCGTCGTTCTCGATGAAGATGCGCTCGACGCGGGCGTTGAAGGCATTGGCATCGGGCAGGTTCAGGAACAGCAGCACCGCAGCCGCCAGCAGGATCGCCACGATCGCCGCGAGGCCGAAGGCCAGCACCCGGTTGCCCCGGCGCAGCACCTCGGTCGCGCGGGGGCCGGCGGCGGCGGGATCAGTAGCGGAGGAAGAAGTCACCGGCGCTGCCTTTCCGCTGGTCGAGCCCCTCGGGGCCGAAGACCGAAACCACGTTCAGAAGCGTCCAGCCCTCGGCGGCCAGACGCGGGGCGAGCGCCGCCGCCGCATCCCCGGCCGACCCGCAGGCCCGGTCCGGAAGGCGGGCGACGCCATAGTGCAGCCGCAGCCGGCCCTCGTCGCGCTTGGCCTTGTAGTCGGCATAGCACTCGGCCGAGGCGGATACCGCGCTCAGCAGCAGCAGGGCAAGGGTGGCGGATGCCAGCTTCATGGGTGCCTCGATCGTTGGGGCGGGTCCGGGACAGGGTCCGGGGCGGCGCCGGTCAGGCGATGGGCGAAACATTGCCGCCGCCGCGCCGGTTATTCAATGACCGCCCGCCGCGCCGGCCCACGCTATCGGATAGCCGCCCGCCGTTATTGCCCGTCCGGGCCGAACCGGTCCCCCCTGTCCGCATCGGCCGCAACACCCGCGGCGCATCGTTCAGGAAAGGACCGCAGATGACCCTCACCAGACCCGCCAGCCGCCTTGTCGCCACCGCCGCCGCCGCCGCGATGGCCTTCGGCACCGTCGCCCCGGCGCAGGCCGCCACCGACTGGGGGCAGGGCCCGAACGCGATGACGCTGATCCTCGGGCTTGCCGCCATCGGCATCGTGGCGCACGAGCTGGACAAGGACCGCGACGACGATGACGACGACGACCGCAAGGACGACCGCTATGACCCGCCGCGGGGCGGCTATCATTCGGGCTATGGCTATCCGCCGGGTTACTGGGGCCAACCCCACGGCCAACCCGCCTGGGGCCAGCCGTCCCGGGGCCAGCCGCCGCGCGGCGGCCACGGCTATCAGCAGCCGCAGAAGGTCAGCAGCGCCAAGCTGATCCCCGAACGCTGCGTGGTCGAGGCCCGCACCAACGGCAGCTGGACGGGCTTCGTGTCCGAAGACTGCTTCCGCAACGCGCGCGGCAGCCGCCTGCCCGAGTCCTGCGAAACCGAGGTGAGGACCTCGCGCGGGCGGCAGTCGGTGCATTCGATGTCCTGCCTCGCGGGGCGCGGCTACCGCATCGTCGAACGCTGATCCCGGCAGCGGCGCCGGTTCGCCGGTGCCGCGACCTCTCGGGCAGAGGCCGCCCCGGCAGAAGGGCGGTCGAGAGGCGGTGGGGGCGGGATCATTCCCGCCCCTTCTGCATTCCCCGGCTTGATCCCCGCCGCCCGATGGGCTTTGCAGGGGACATGACGACCGATGCCCCGATCCTTCCCGACTTCACCCATGAAGAGGCGGCGCTCGCCCGCGGGATGATCTGCGTGGCCGGCGTCGACGAGGTGGGGCGCGGGCCGCTCTGCGGGCCGGTCACCGCCGCCGCCGTGGTGCTGGTGCCCGGGCGGATCCCGCCGGGGCTGCGCGACAGCAAGGCCCTGACCGCCGCCGCGCGCGAACGGCTGGCCGCAGAGATCGAGGCGGTCGCCCATTGCGCCGTCGCCCATGCCAGCGTGGACGAGATCGACAGCCTGAACATCCTGCGCGCCAGCCATCTGGCGATGTGCCGCGCCATCGCCGCCCTGCCAGTGGCGGCCGACCATGTGCTGATCGACGGCAACATGATCCCGCGCGATCTTGGCTGCGGCGCGCAGGCCGTGGTCCGGGGCGACGCGATCTGCCTGTCCATCGCCGCCGCCTCGATCATCGCCAAGGTGGCGCGCGACCGGATCATGGTGGGTTTGGCGCAACAGCATCCGGGCTATGGCTGGGATCGCAACGCCGGCTACGCCACACGCGAACATCTGGACGCGCTGCTAAATCTCGGGCCGACCCCTCACCATAGGCGTTCGTTCCGGCCGGTTCACAACATATTGTATCAAGAACTTTCCATAACCCCCTGATTCAAAAAAGAATTTGACGGCGAATCGGCTCTGACTCATCCTTTGGGCAACCAATGACACGGCGAAACGCCGGAGCGGTGAGGCAGAGATGACGAAGACGATGGCCAAGGGGGCGCAGGCGGCGCTGCCCCTGAACACGATCCTTGCGGGCGATTGCATCGAGGTGATGCGGTCGCTGCCAGAGGCATCGGTCGACCTGATCTTCGCCGACCCGCCCTACAACCTGCAACTGAGGGGCGACCTCCACCGCCCCGACAACAGCCGCGTGGATGCGGTGGACGATGCCTGGGACCAGTTCGCCAGCTTCGAATCCTATGACCGCTTCACCCGCGACTGGCTGTCGGCCGCGCGCCGGCTGCTGAAACCCAATGGCGCGATCTGGGTCATCGGCAGTTATCACAACGTCTTCCGCATGGGGGCAGAGCTGCAGAACCAGGGCTTCTGGATCCTCAACGACGTGGTCTGGCGCAAGTCGAACCCGATGCCGAACTTTCGCGGCAAGCGGCTGACCAACGCGCATGAGACGCTGATCTGGGCCTCGAAATCCGAGGTGGGCAAATACACCTTCAACTACGAGGCGCTGAAGGCCCTGAACGAGGGCGTGCAGATGCGGTCGGACTGGGTGATCCCGCTGTGCACCGGCCACGAACGGCTGAAGGACGAGACCGGCGACAAGGCGCATCCGACGCAAAAGCCCGAGGCGCTGCTGCACCGGGTGCTGGTCGGCACCACCAACCCCGGCGACGTGGTGCTGGACCCGTTCTTCGGCACCGGCACCACCGGCGCGGTGGCCAAGATGCTGGGCCGCGACTTCATCGGGATCGAGCGCGAGGAGAGCTATCGCCGCGTCGCGCAACAGCGGATCGACCGCGTCCGCCGCTTCGACAGCGCGGCACTGGAAACCGCCACCTCCAAGCGCGCGGAACCGCGGGTGCCCTTCGGGCAGGTGGTGGAACGCGGGATGCTGCGCCCGGGCGAGGAACTGTTCTCGCCCCGCGGCGGCGTGGCCAAGGTCCGCGCCGACGGCACGCTGATCGGCCATGACGTCAAGGGCTCGATCCACCAGGTCGGCGCGCATCTGGAAGGCGCGCCCTCCTGCAACGGCTGGACCTACTGGCACTTCAGGCGCGACGGCAAGCTGATCCCCATCGACATCCTGCGCCAGCAGATCCGGGCCGAGATGGACGCCGACCGCGCCCTGCCCAACTGAGCCACCCCCTTTGCGAACGCCGGTGCCGGTGCCGCCCCGACGGGCGCCCGGCACGACCTGCCCCGCCGCGCGCCCCGCGCCGGCGGGGGTTTTTCATGGCGTCAGGCCGCGCCGCGCGGCAGGGGGTTGCTGCCCCGGTTGTAGGGCTGCCAGTCGGTCACGTCGGGATAGAACCGCCGCCGCCAGGCCCGGACGCGCGGGTTCATCACCCGCCGCCATGCGGGCGGCACCATCGCCAGCGCCGCCATCGCCGGATAGCCGAGCGGCAGTTGCGGCGCCTCTTCCTCGGCATAGGTCTGCAGCAGCGGGAAGCGGCGGTCGGGCTTGAAATGGTGGTCCGAATGGCGCTGCAGGTTGATCAGCAGCCAGTTCGACGCCGTCTGCGCCGCGTTCCAGCTGTGCCGCGGCAGGACATGTTCATAGCGGCCCTCGCCCAGATGGCGGCGGGTCAGGCCGTAATGTTCGATGTAATTGGTCAGCTCCAGCTGCCAGACCGCGCTGGCCGCCTGGAACAGGAACAGCCCCAGCCCCTGCCAGCCGCCGACCGCCAGCGCCGTGGCCAGCATCGCCGCCTGCAGCGCCGCATAGCGCCAGAACGGGTTCCGGGCATCGAAGCGCCCGCGCCCCGCCCGCGCCAGCATCTGCACCTCGGCCCGCCAGGCCGAGCGCGGGCAGTCGCGCAGCACCCGCCACAGGAACCGGTGGAAGCCCTCGTTGTAGCGCGCGGTCACCGCATCGCGCGGGGTGCCGACATGGCGGTGATGCACCAGCAGATGTTCGCTGCGGAAATGGCTGTAAAGGACGCTGGCCAGCAGCAGGTCGCCCAGCGTCCGTTCCAGCCGGTTCTTCTGGTGCAGCAGCTCGTGGGCATAGACGATGCCGACCGTGCCCGAGATCACGCCCATCCCGAAGAACAGCCCCAGCTGTTCCGCCAGCCCCAGATGACCGGTTCGGGTGACGAAGGCGATGGTGCCGAAGATCGCCGCCAGCTGCAGCGGCGGCCACACGAGCGTGATCAGCCGGTACCAGAACAGTTCCGCCTCGGGCGTGTCGGGATCGGGATTGGCCTCGTTCTGCCCGATCAGCCGGTCGAGGATCGAGATCAGCGCCCAGCCGTAAAGCGGCAAGAGCGCCACCGTCCAGCCGCCCCGCACCGCGCCCACCGCCAGCAGCGGCAGGGTCAGCAGCGACAGCCAGAAGGGCAGCGCGTCCGTCAGGCGGGGGCGGGTCTTGTCGGTCAAGGTCGCTCTCCTGTGGCGGCGCCGGGGGCTTCGCGCCCCCGGACCCCCGCGGGATATTTATGCCGACGAGAAGCCGGCGGAAAAGAGGCGCGGGCGTGAAAGCCGGGGGCCAGCGTCAGCCTGACGCAGCGGCCCAGACCTTGCGCATCAGCGTGGGCAGCGCGGCGGGGCGGAAATCGGTTGCCGCGACGAAGCTGCCGCGATCGGGATTGGCGCCCGGCGGCAGGGTCGCGGCTAGCACCGTCAGCGTCAGGTGGAAATGGGTGAAGGTGTGGCGCACGCTGCCCGCCTCGCGCCAGTCGGCGGCGGCGGGGGGCGCGGGTTCGGGCGCCTCGGTCCAGTCCGATCCGGGAAAGCCCGGCATCCCCCCCAGCAACCCGCGCGGCGGCCGGGTTTCCAGCAGCACCGCCCCATCCGCCCGCCGCCCGACATAGGCGAAGCCGCGCCGTTCGGGCTTCGCCGCCTTGGGCTGCCTGCGCGGCAGCAGCGCGGCGATGCCGGCGGCCCGCGCGGCGCAGGGGTCCATCAGCGGGCAGATGCCGCAGGCGGGCTTGCGCGGGGTGCAGATCGTGGCGCCGAGGTCCATCATGCCTTGCGCGAAATCGCCGGGGCGGTCCGCGGGCGTCAGCGTCGCCGCCAGCGCCGCCAGCCGCGGCTTCGCCCCCGGCAGCGGCTCTTCCACCGCGAAGAGCCGCGACACCACCCGTTCCACATTGCCGTCGACGACGGTCGCCGGTTCGTCGAAGGCGATGGCGGCAATGGCGGCGGCGGTATAGGGGCCGATCCCGGGCAGGGCCAGCAGCCCGTCGCGGCTGTCCGGGAACTGCCCGCCGTGATCCGCCGCCACCGCCCGGGCGCAGGCCAGCAGGTTGCGGGCGCGGGCGTAGTAGCCGAGGCCCGCCCATTCCGCCATCACCTCGGCATCCGGCGCGGCGGCGAGGTCGGCCACCGTCGGCCAGCGGGCCGTGAAGCGGTGGAAATAGGCGCGCACCGCGGCCACCGTCGTCTGCTGCAGCATCACCTCGGACAGCCAGACGCGATAGGGGTCGGGGCGGGTTCCCGCCCGCCGCTCGGCCGGGCCGGTCCGCCAGGGCATCGTGCGGGCATGACGGTCGTACCAGTGCAGGAGCGCTGCGGCGATGGCGCCCTCGGGTCCATGCCGGGTTACGGCCGCGTCACGCATTCTTTATGGCCCCCGCGCCCGCCGGCGTCCCATTCCGCTGGCGCAGCCGCCGGCGCCGCCTAAGATAGCCGCGAAACGGGACAAGGCCAGTAGGGACGGGGCCAGCCGATGAGCGACGAATACCCCGCAGCGGACGAATCCGGCGCCGGCAGGGCGCGGCCGGCCCGTGCCCCGCGCCGGGGTGGCGGACCGCGCGGCTTTGCCCCTGCCCATGCCTTCCTGCGCGACACGATCCGCAGCGCCGGCGAGGAACGCGGCTTTGCCGTCACCCGGCTGCTGACCCATTGGGCCGAGGTCGCCGGCCCCGAGGTGGCGGCGGTGGCGCGGCCGGTCCGCATCGGCTATGGCCGCGACGGGCTGGGCGCGACGCTGACGCTGCTGACCAGCGGCACCGCCGGGCCGATGCTGCAGATGTGCCTGCCCGAGCTGCGCCGCAAGGTGAACGCCTGCTATGGCTACAACGCCGTGTCGCGCATCGTGCTGACCCAGACCGCGCCCACCGGCTTTGCCGAGGGGCAGGCCGCCTTCGACCCGGCGCCGCCCGCCCCCCGGACCCCGCCGCCCGTCGGCCCCGAGGCCGCGCGCCGGGCCGAGGGCGTGGGCGATCCCGACCTTCGCGCCGCCCTTGAACGGCTGGCGCAGAATGTGCTTTCCCGTCCCGGCCCCGAAGGGGCGGACCCGAAGAAGAAAGGCTGAACTCATGAAGCGTCGCAATTTCCTCATCGCCGCCTCGGGCGGGCTCGTCGCCGGCGGTGCGCTCCTGGGCCTGGACGGCGGCAGCCGCACGGGCGCGGCATTCGCGCAGGACGCCACCGCCGAGATCCGCCCCGACTTCGTGCAGGGCAGCGCCGACGCGCCGGTGACGCTGATGGAATATGCGAGCTTCACCTGCCCGCATTGCGCCAATTTCCACGCGACGGTCTATCCGCAGCTGAAGGAAAATTACATCGACACCGGCAAGGTGAAGTTCATCCTGCGCGAGGTCTATTTCGACAAATACGGTCTCTGGGCCGGCATGGTCGCGCAATGCGCGGGAGAGGCGCGCTATTACGGCGTGGCCGACATGCTGTTCGACCGCCAGCGCGAATGGCTGGGCGACGGGCAGGATGCGACGATCGGCGCGAACCTGCGGCGCATCGGCGCGACTGCCGGCCTGTCGCCCGAGCAGCTGGACGCCTGCCTGAACGATCAGGCGATGGCGCAGTCGATGGTCGCCACCTACCAGAAGAACGCCACCGATGACGGGGTGAACGCCACGCCCACGCTGTTCATCAACGGCACCAAGCACCAGAACATGAGCTACGAGGAGCTGTCGACGCTTCTCGACGCGGAACTCGCCGGCTGATGCAGCCGCTGGCCGGGCTGAAGGTCGTCGAACTGGCGCGGATCCTGGCCGGTCCCTGGGCCGGCCAGATCCTTGCCGATCTGGGGGCCGAGGTCATCAAGGTCGAGGCGCCGGAGGGCGACGATACCCGCCGCTGGGGCCCGCCCTTCCTCGACCATGACGGCGAACGCAGCGCCGCCTATTTCCACGCCACCAACCGCGGCAAGCGGTCGGTCATCGCCGATTTCCGCGACGCGGACGATCTGGCGATGGTGCGGGCGCTGATCGCCGATGCCGATGTGGTGATCGAGAATTTCAAGGTCGGCGGTCTGGGCCGGTTCGGGCTGGACTGGGACAGCCTCGCCGCCGCGAACCCCCGGCTGGTCTATTGCTCGATCACCGGTTTCGGGCAGGACGGGCCCTATGCGCAGCGCGCGGGATACGACTACATCATCCAGGGCATGTCGGGCCTGATGAGCATCACCGGCGAGCCCGAGGGCCAGCCGCAGAAGATCGGCGTGGCGGTGGTGGACCTCTTCACCGGCGTCTATGCCGCGACCGGCATCCTCGCCGCGCTCCACCAGCGGCAGGCGACCGGGCGCGGGCAGAGGGTAGACATGGCGCTGTTCGACGTGGCCGCGGCGATGACCGCCAATCAGGCGATGAACTATCTGGCCACCGGCATTGCGCCGGGACGGCTGGGCAATGCGCATCCCAACCTCGTGCCCTATGCGGTCTTTCCCTGCGCGGACGGGCACCTGATCCTCGCCGTGGGCAATGACGGGCAGTTCGCGCGGCTCTGCCGCCTGCTGGGCCTGCCCGGTCTGGCCGAGGCGCCGGCCTACCGGACCAATGCCGACCGCATCGCCAACCGCGCCGCGCTGACCGAGGCGATTGCGGCCGTGACGCGCGGCTGGTCCAAGGCCGACCTGCTGGCGGGGTGCGAGGCGGAGGGCGTGCCCGCCGGCCCGATCAACGACATGGCAGAGGTCTTCGCCGATCCGCAGATCCTGGCGCGCGGGATGAAGATCGCGCCCGAGGGTGTGCCCGGCCTGCGCACGCCGATCCGGTTTTCCGATGCGGATCTGGCGCTCGACCGCGCCTCGCCGCGGCTGGGGGCGGACGATGCCGCGGTGCGCGCGGTGCTGCGGGACCGGGTGCGCTAAAGCCCGATCCGGTCCAGCGCGGCGTCGAGCGGGCCCCAGTCGTCCAGCACCAGCCGCACCGGCAGGGTCAGCACCTTCGGCCGGAACGCGGCGGGCAGGCGGGCCGCATCCTTTTCGGTGGTGACAAGCTGTGCGTTCAGCCGCCGCGCCTCGGTCTCCAGCCGGGTCAGCAGCCGGTGGTCGAAGGGCTGGTGATCCGCCAGCGGTTCCGCCCGGGCGAGATCGGCGCCAAGCGCGCGCAGGGTGGCGAAGAATTTCTCCGGCTGGCCGATGCCGGCGAAGGCCAGCACCCGCAGCCCCTGCCAGTCCATCCCCGTCTGCAGAGGCTGCAACTGCCCGGTCAGATGCGGCAGGCCCAGCCGTCCCCCCCAGCGGGCGGCAAAGCCGGCCTGCGCCGCCGCGCCCCCGATCGACAGCAGCAGGTCGGCCCGCGCCAGCCCCGTGTCCACCGGCTCGCGCAGCGGCCCCGCCGGCAGGCAGCGCGCGTTGCCGAAGCCCTGCGCCGCATCGACGACGACCAGCGACAGGTCCTTGGCGACGCTTGGGTTCTGGAACCCGTCATCCAGCAGGATCGCCCGCGCCCCTCCGGCGACGGCGGCCGCCGCCCCGGCGGCGCGGTCCTTCGCCACCCAGACCGGCAGGAAGGCCGCCAGCAGCAGCGGCTCGTCCCCCACCTCGGCCGCGCGGTGGCGGCGTTCGTCGACGCGGAGGGGACCGTCCAGCCGCCCCCCGTGCCCCCGGCTGACCACATGCACCTGCACGCCGCGTTCCGCCAGCCGCCCGGCCAGCGCGATCACCGTGGGCGTCTTGCCGGTGCCGCCGGCATTGAGGTTGCCCACGCAGATCACCGGCACGCCCGGCTGAACGCCCGGCCCCTGCGCCAGCCGCCGGGCGGTGGCGCGGGCATAGGCCCGGCCGAGCGGCGCCAGCAGCCGCGCCTGCCAGGCCGGCGCCTCGGGCGCGGTGAACCAGAAGCCGGGGGCGCGCATCAGGCCGCCCCCCGTGCGGTTTTGCGGTCGAGCGCGGCGAGGATATGCCGGGCCGCGGCCTCCGCCGCGCCCGCCCCGCCCGAGGTCACGACCCAGGCGTTATGGGCCAGCGTCGCGGCCTTGTCGGCGGCGATCAGGTCCACCAGCGCCTCGGCCAGTTCCGCCTCGCCCGAGACCCGGCGCGCCGCCTTTGCGCCCGCCAGCCGCGCATAGGCGGCCTCTTGCGGCGCCTCCTGCGGGCCATAGAGGATGGCAGAGCCGAGCGCCGCCGGCTCGAACGGGCTGCGGCCGCAGGTGGTGGGGTGCAGCGTGCCGCCCATGAAGGTGACGGGGGCGAGCCGGTACCACAGCCCCATCTCGCCCTCGGTATCGGCAATGAAGACCTGCACCTGTTCCTCCGGCTCCTCCTCGCGCGACCGCAGCGCCACCTCCCAGCCATCGGCGGCGATGCGGTTGGCCAGCCGCGGCCCGTCTTCGGGCGCCGCGGGGGCGAGGATCAGCAGCATCCGGTGCGCCAGCTGGATGGCGCGGGCATGGGCGGCCAGCACCGCCTCCTCATCCTCGGGGCGGCAGGCGGCGGCCAGCCAGACGGGCCGCGACTTCAGCAGCGCGGCCAGCGCCTCGCGTTCCGCCTCGTTGCAGGGCAGCGGGTCCGAGGTTTCGTCGATGGGCCCCGTCACCTCGATCGGCAGGTTCTGTCCCCCCAGCCGGCGCAGCCGCCGGTCGCTGTCGGCGTCCTGTGCCAGGATCGCGGCGCAACGCGACAGCAGCGCCGTCGCCAGCCCGGATCGCCAGCGCCAGCGCCGCCAGTCGGCCAGCGTGAACCGCGCATCGGCCAGGATCAGCGGCACCCCCCGCGCGTGGGTTTCATGGATCAGCGCGGCCGGCAGCGCCGCCCCGGCCAGAACCGCCACATCGGGGCGCATCGTGTCGAGGAAGCGGCGCAGCGGCACCAGCCGGTCGGGCAGGGAGGGCAGCAGCAGCGTTCCGCGCGGGAAGCCGTCCGCCGCCGGCGCATCGGTGGTCACGACGAAGCGCAGCGCGGGATGGCCGCGGCGCAACCGCTGCGCCAGCTGGGCGATGCCCGCGGGCGGCGTGGTGGCATCGGGGTTCAGCCAGATCAGGGGACCATCGCCCGGAGGCGGGGTCATGCCCGTCGGACCCGGCCCGTCGCCACGGGCCGCCAGCAGCGCCAGCCACAGGGCGAACGAGCGTTTCATGGCCGTTGGATCCGATCCCGGTCGGGCTGGTGCGGGGCAGCCAGTGTCAGGCGTCCTGCCTCAGGCGCCCAGTTCCTCGGTCGGGCCGGCCGCCGTCGTCTCGTCGCGCAGCCGGTGCAGATGCGCGATGAAATAGCGGGTCTGCGCCTCGTCCACCGTGCGCTGCGCCTCGGACTTCCAGGCGCGGTAGGCGCTGTCGTAGTCCGGGAAGATGCCGACGACATGGATCTTGCTGACGTCCCGGAAGACGGTCTTGTCCGAGGCGACGAGTTCGCCACCGAAGACGAGGTGAAGGCGTTGCGGCATGGCGGGCTCCATCGACTGCGATTGCGGCCAAGCTACACAAGCCCCCCCGCACCCTCAAGCGGACTTCCGCCGCAGGGGTCAGCCAGGCAGTTCGGTCACCGGCACCAGCCGGTCCATCAGTTCGGCATGCAGCCGCGGCGCCGCGGCCACCAGCCCCTGCGCCCGCGCGCCGGGGCTGTTGTAGCGATGCACAAGGCCTAGCCTGTCCGTCACCGTGGCACCGGCGGCGCGGGCGATCAGGTCGCCCGCCGCCATGTCCCATTCCCAGATCGGCCGGAAGGACAGCACCGCGTCATGCCGGCCCCCGGCCATCAGCGCCAGCCGCCAGGCCAGTGCCGGGCGAAAGCTGCGGCGAAATCCCGGGGCCGCGCCGCCGCGCCAATGCACCGGGTCCAGCGCCTGATGCGGCGCCAGCAGCCGCGCGCCTTCGGGATGTTCCGCGGCCGAGGCGGCAATGGGCGCGCCGTTCAGCGTGGCCGGCCCGCCCGCCGCCGCGGCATAGGTTTCGCCCCGCGCCGGCAGGTGGATCACCGCCGCCGTCACCGCCCCCGCCTCGACCGTGGCCAGCGCCACGGCAAAGCCGTCCTCCCCCGCGATGAAGGCGCGGGTGCCGTCGATGGGGTCCACGATGAACAGCCGCTCTGCCGCGAGCCGCGCGGCGGGATCGTCCTCCGTCTCTTCCGACAGCCAGCCGTAATCCGGCCGGGCGGCGCGCAGGTCGGCCCGCAGCATCCGGTCCACCGCTAGGTCCGCCACCGTCACCGGCCCGGCGCCCCCCGCCTTTTCCCAGGCCTCGGGCGACAGCCGCCAATAGGTCATCGCCAGCCGGCCCGCCGCCTCGGCCGCGTCCAGCAGCAATTGCAGGTCGCGCCCGGGGTCGTCAGGCGCCGGCAACGGTCAGCCCCTCGACCAGCAGGCTGGGGATGACATGGCTTTGATGCGCCCGCCCGTCATTGGCGGGGATCAGCGTCATCAGCATCTGCCGCAGGTTGCCGGCGATGGTGCACTCGTTCACCGGATAGGCGATCTCGCCATTCTCGATCCAGAAGCCCGAGGCGCCGCGGCTGTAGTCGCCCGTCGTCGCGTTGATCGAGGACCCGATCAGCTGCGTCACCAACAGCCCGCGCCCCATCTGCCGGATCAGATCCTCGCGGCTGGCGGCGCCAGGGGTCAGCGCGATGTTGGAATGCGCGGGCGAGGGCGGCGCCGAGGTGCCGCGGCTGGCATTGCCGGTGCTGTCCATCCCCAGCTTGCGCGCGGTGGCAAGGTCGAGCGTCCAGCCGGTCAGCACGCCCGCCGCCACGATGTCCCGGCGTCGGGTGGGCAGGCCCTCGGCATCGAAGGGGCGGCTGCCGCCGATCCGCACGCGGAACGGATCCTCGGTCACCGACAGGCCCGCGGGCAGGACCGGCTGGTGCAGCGCGTCGCGCAGCCAGCTCGCACCCCGGGCGATGGCCTGCCCGTTCACCGCCGCCAGCAGATGCCCGATCAGGCTGTTCGACACCCGTTCGTCATAAAGCACCGGGAAGGCCCCGGTCGGCGGCTTGCGCGAGCCGTGGCGGGCGGCGGCGCGTTCGCCCGCGCGCTGGCCGATCTCTTCGGGGCTGGGCATGTCGGCGGCGAAGATGCGCGACTCCGCCGCCCAGTCCCGTTCCATGGTCAGGCCCTCGCCGGCGATGGCGCTGGCCGACAGGTGGCGCGAGCTGCGGACATAGCCGCCGGAAAAGCCATTGCTGGCGGCGATCCAGACGCTGCGCCGCGATTGCGCCGCCGATGCGCCCATCGACCGGCTGACGCCCGCCACCGCCAGCGCCGCCGCCTCGGTCCGCAGCGCCTCCTGCTCCAGGTCCGCCGGGGCGGGGTCGGCGGCGGGGTCGGCCAGTTCCAGCGCCGCGATGTCCCAGTTCCGCGCCAGTTGCGACGGGTCGGCCAGGCCCGCGTTCGGGTCCTCGGGCGCCTCGCGGGCCATGGCCACGGCGCGTTCCGCCATCTCGGCCATCGTCCGGTCCGAGATATCGGAGGCCGAGACGCAGGCCTGCCGCCCGCCGATCAGCACCCTGAGGCCGATTTCCACGCCCTCGGACCGTTCCGCCTGTTCCAGCCTGCCGTCGCGCACGTCGATGGACTGCGCGACACCGTCCACGGCGATCGCATCGGCGGCCCCCGCCCCCGCGCGGGCAGCGGCGGCCAGCAATGCCTGCGTCAGGCGTTCCAGACGGTCGGACATGATCGGACTCCTTTTCCGCAGGACTTACGCGCTGTGGCGGGCAATGCAAGCGGGGGCCAGCCTCGGCGGCCCCCCGGGACGAATCAGGGGCGGAAAGGCCTCAGGTCACCACGTCCGGCGCGGTGCGGCCGGTGCGGGCGGCGATGCCCGCGATCTCTTCCGCCGCGGCGATCACCGGGGCCAGCGCCGCCTGCACCTCCTGCGCCTGACGGGCCGGGTCGGGTTCGTAGCGTTCGAGGTACAGCCTCAGCGTCGCGCCCTCGGTCCCCGTGCCCGACAGCCGCAGCACGAAGCGCGAGCCATCGGCAAAGACCACGCGGATGCCCTGCTGCGCCGAGGTCGAGCCGTCCACCGGGTCGGTATAGGCGAAGTCGTCGGCGGTGGCGACGGTCATGCCCGCCACCTCGCGCCCCGGCAGGCCAGGCAGGGCGGCGCGCAGGTCACCCACCAGCGCATCGGCCAGCGCCTTGTCCACCGCCTCGAAATCGTGGCGGCTGTAATAGGTGCGCCCGAACCGCGCCCAGTGATCGGCCAGCAGCTGCGCCACCGGCTTGCCCGTCGCAGCCAGGATGTTCAGCCACAGAAGCACCGCCCACAGCCCGTCCTTTTCGCGGACATGGTCCGATCCGGTGCCGAAACTCTCCTCTCCGCAGATCGTGGCGCGCCCGGCATCCAGAAGGTTGCCGAAGAACTTCCACCCCGTCGGCGTCTCGAAGGCAGGGATACCCAAGGCCTGCGCCACCCGGTCGGCGGCGGCAGAGGTGGGCATCGACCGGGCGACGCCGGCGAGGCCGCGGGCATAGCCGGGCGCCACGGCGGCATGTTCGGCGAGCACGGCGAGGCTGTCCGAGGGCGAGACATAGCAGCCCCGGCCCACGATCATGTTGCGGTCGCCGTCGCCGTCCGAGGCGGCGCCGAAATCGGGCGCGTCGGGGCCCATCATCTCGTCCATCAGCGTCGCGGCCCAGGTCGGGTTCGGGTCGGGATGGCCGCCGCCGAAATCCGGCAGCGGCGTGCCGTTGATCACCGTGCCCGGTGCGGCGCCGAGCCGGCCCTCGAGGATGTCGGTGGCGTAGGGGCCGGTCACCGCATGCATCGCGTCGAAGCGCATGGTGAAGCCCGCGGCGAACATCGCCCGGATCGCCGCGAAGTCGAACAGCGTCTCCATCAGCGCGGCATAGCCGGCGACGGGGTCCACCACCTCGACCGTCATCCCGCCCAGCGTGGTTTCGCCGAGGCTGTCGAGGTCGATGTCCTGCGTCTCGAGGATGCGGAACTCGCCCGTCTCCCGGGCGCGGGCAAAGATCGCCTCGGTCACCGATTCCGGGGCCGGGCCGCCGTTCGGGGTGTTGAACTTGATGCCGAAATCCTCGTCGATACCGCCGGGATTGTGGCTGGCGGACAGGATGATGCCGCCATCGGTCGCCCGCTGCCGGATCAGGTTCGACGCGGCGGGGGTGGACAGGATGCCGCCCCGGCCGACGATCACCCGCGCCGCGCCGTTGGCAGCCGCCATCCGCAGGATCACCTGCACCGCCCGGTCGTTGAAATAGCGCCCGTCGCCGCCCAGCACATAGGTGCGCCCCCCGGCGCCGCCGGTGGCGTCGAGGATCGCCTGCACGAAGTTTTCCAGATAGCCCGGCGTCAGGAAGACGCGGGTCTTCTTGCGCAGGCCCGAGGTGCCGGGCTTCTGGTCGGGAAAACCGGGCGAGCGGTGAGTGGCGATCTGCATGGGCATCCTCTGGTCGGCGGCGGCGGCGGGAAGGGTGTCAGGCGGGAAGGGCGTCAGGCGGGGCGCTGCGCGAACAGCGCGACGGATTGGGCGGCGATGGCGGCGCGGGGGTCGCGTTCGGCCCGTTCGGCCGCATCGGGTTCGGCGGTGTCGAGCATGCGGTGCCACAGCTGGCCGGGCAGGGTTTCGGGCAGCGTCACCTCGGCCGCGCCATCGCCGTTGACCACGACGAAGACCACGTCATCGGTCATCGAATAGGCGGGGGTGAAGCTGGAGGCGCGGATCTCGATGCAGACGGTGCGGAAGCCCGGATCGCGCCAGTCGTCGGGCGTGGGCGTGCTGCCATCGGCCTTGCGCCAGAACACGTCGGGGATGCCGTCCTTGTGGCGGGGCAGGGCGTGCAGGAACAGCCGCTGCCGCAGCACCGGATGGTCGCGCCTGAGCCGGGCGAGCCGGCCGACGAAGGCGGTCAGCGCCCGGTCGGGCCGGTCCCAGCCGACCCAGCCCACGGGATTGTCCTGCGCATAGGCGTTGTTGTTGCCGCCCTGGCTGTTGCCGATCTCGTCGCCGGCCAGCAGCATCGGCGTGCCCTGCGCCAGGAACAGCGTCGCCAGCAGGTTGCGCTTGCGCCGGGCGCGGGCGGCGCGGATGGCGGGATCCTCGCTCTGCCCCTCGACGCCCATGTTGTCGCTGAAATTCGGCTCGTGCCCGTCGCGATTCTCCTCGCCATTGGCCCAGTTGTGCTTGGCGTTGAAGGAGACGAGATCCTCCAGCGTGAAGCCGTCATGCGAGGTGACGAAATTGACCGAGGAGGTGGCGGCGCGGCCGTCGTGGTCGAACAGGTCCGCCGAGCCGAGCAGCCGGCTGGCCAGATCGGCGGTCGCCCCCGCCTCGCCCCGCCAGAAGCGGCGCACCCCGTCGCGGAAGCGGTCGTTCAGTTCCATGAACGGATGCGGGAACTGGCCCAGCTGATAGCCGCCATGCCCCACGTCCCAGGGTTCGGCCACCAGCTTCACCCGGTTCAGCACCGGGTCCTGCCGGATCGCCGACACGAAGCCGCGCGTCGGGTCGAACCCGGCCGGTCCCCGCGCCAGCGTGGTGGCAAGGTCGAAGCGGAAGCCGTCGACATGCATCGCCTCGACCCAGTAGCGCAGGCTGTCCATCACCAGCCGCAGCACGGCCGGATGGTCGAGATTCAGGCTGTTGCCGGTGCCGGTGACATCCTCGTAGAAGCGCGGGTTCTGCGCCAGCCGGTAGTAGGACCGGTTGTCGAGCCCGCGGAAGCAGACGGTGGGGCCCAGCTGGTTGCCCTCGCCGGTGTGGTTGTAGACCACGTCGAGGATCACCTCGATCCCGGCGGAATGGAACCGCCGGACCATGGTCTGGAACTCCCACAGCTCGTTCTGGCGCAGGAACCGCGGATCGGGCGCGAAGAAGCCGACCGTCTGATAGCCCCAGTAGTTGACCAGCCCCTTTTCGGCGAGGAAGCGTTCGTCCAGATGCGCCATCACCGGCATCAGCTGCACCGTGGTCACGCCCAGCTTCACCAGATGGTCCAGCACCGGCGCGGAACAGAGGCCGAGGAAGCTGCCGCGCTTCTTGCGGTCGACCCCCGGATGCTGGGCGGTCATCCCCTTCACATGCGCCTCGTAATGCACCGACAGCGACCGGCGGTGCCGGGGCGGGCGATCCTCGCCCCAGTGAAAGCTGGGATCGGTGACGATGCATTTCGGCACGGCAAAGGCGCTGTCGCGGCTGTCGAAGGACAGGTCGGCCCGGGCCGAGCGCGCCTGATAGCCTAGAAGGGCGTCGGACTGGCGGAACTTGCCGGTCAGCCGCCGGGCATAGGGGTCGAGCAGCAGCTTGTTGGGGTTGAAGCGCAGCCCTTCGTCCGGGACGTAGGGACCGTGGGCGCGAAAGCCGTAGCGGGCGCCGGGCGTCAGCCCCGCGACATAGACGTGCCAGACATCGCCGTCGCGTTCCCGCAGCGGGATCCGCGCCAGTTCGGCGCGCCCGTCATCCGAGAACAGGCACAGTTCGATCAGGGTGGCGTCGGCGGAAAAGACGGCGAAGTTGGTGCCCTCGCCATCCCATGTCGCGCCGAGCGGATCGGGGCGGCCCGCCGACAACCCATGATGCGGCAGCTTGGCAGGGATGGTCCGGGCCTCGTTTGGCCGCGGGTCGCGGCCGGCCTGGGTCTGCATGTTCACCGGGCGATATCCTCGTAGAGCCGGGCATAGGCGGCGGCGGACCGGCGCCAGCCCATGTCCTGCTTCATACCCGCCCGTTGCATCGCGCGAAAGACCGCAGGTTCGGCATAGAGATCGCACAGCTGGTCCAGCGCCTGCGACAGGCCGGTCGCATCCACCTGCGGGAAGACCACGCCCGTCGCGCAGCCCGCGTCCAGCGCCACGCGATTGGCATGGATCACCGTGTCGGCCAGCCCGCCCACCGCGCTGACCACCGGCACCGCGCCATAGCGCAAGCCATACATCTGCGTCAGCCCGCAGGGTTCGAAGCGCGAGGGCACCAGCACCGCGTCGCCGCCCGCGAACATCCGGTGCGGCAGCGTTTCGTCATATCCCGTGCGCAGGGCCACCCGGCCCGGATAGCGGGCGACCACACCCGCCAGCGCCACCGAGATCGCCGCATCGCCCGCGCCCAGCACCGCCAGTCCGCCGCCGCGCGCCACGAACCCGTCCACCACCTCGGGCAGCAGATCGAGCCCCTTCTGCCAGCTCATCCGGCTGACGACCACGGCCAGCGGGCCCGGCACATGGGTCAGCCCGAAATCCTCGCGCAGGCGGTCGCGGTTCTGCGCCTTCAGCTTCAGCGTGCGGGCGTTGAAGGGGATGATGCGGGGGTCGGCTTCCGGGTTCCAGACCTGCGTGTCGATGCCGTTCAGGATGCCGACCATCGCGCCCGCCCGCGAGGCGATCACGCCTTCGAGGCCCATCCCGAAATCCGGCCGCAGCAATTCGCGCGCATAGTTCGGCGACACGGTGGTGATGCGGTCGGCGGCGATCAGCCCCGCCTTCAGCATCGAGATCTGGCCGTAATATTCCAGCGTCCCGTCCCAGAACGCCTGTTCCGGCAGGCGCAGCCCGTGCAGCCGGTGGGCGCCGGTCAGCCCCTGGAAGGCGATGTTGTGGATGGTCAGGACCGAGGCGCAGGCAATGCCGCGATAGCGGAGATAGACGGGCGCCAGCGCGCCCTGCCAGTCATGCGCATGGACGAGTTCGGGCCGCCAGCCATCGGACAGGCCCTCGGCTGCGATTTCCGCCGCGACCCAGGACAGCGCGGCAAAGCGTTCCGGATTGTCGGGATGGTCGCGTCCGTCGGTGCCGAGATAGGGCCCGCCCGGCCGGTCGAACAGGTGCGGCGCGTCCAGCAGCAGCATCGGCACCTCGGCCGGGGCCGTGCCCGCCATGCCGGCCAGGATCCGCGCCGGGCCGCCGAACAGGTCGGGATGCGACCAGACCTCGGCCGCCTCGGCGATCCGGTCCAGCATGCCCGGATAGGCGGGCATCAGCACCCGCATGTCCCAGCCCTGCGCCGCCATCGCCGAGGGCAGCGCACCCGCGATATCGGCCAGACCGCCGGTCTTGATCAGGGGAACGCATTCCGAGGCAACCGAAAGCACACGCCGCAACCCCGCCGCCTCGACCATCATCGCGCCTCATCTCTCCAGGGTCCAGCAAAGCGCCACCCTTTGCCGGACAACCCGGGCGGCGCGGTCATGTTCCCAGCTTCGCGGCCCGGCGGTCAAGCATCGGCTGCGTGATCAGGACGACGCCGCCTTCGGAGACGCGGAACCATTTCGCGTCTTCCTCGGGATCCTCGCCCACCACCAGATTAGCGGGCACCTTCACCCCCCGGTCCAGCACGACGCGGGTCAGCCGCGCATGGCGCTCCACCTCGGCATAGGGCAGGGCCACGACCTGTTCCATCATCGAATAGCTGTGGCTGCGCACCCCGGTGAACAGCAGCGATTCCCGCACCTCGGTCCCCGAGATGATGCAGCCGCCCGAGATCATCGAGGAAATGGCCAATCCGCGCCGCCCCTCTTCGTCATGGATGAACTTCGCGGGGGGCACCGCCTCGCTGTAGGTCCAGATCGGCCAGCTCGTGTCGTAAAGGTCCAGTTCCGGGGTGAAGTTGGTCAGGTCGATATTGGCCTGGTGGAAGGCGTCGATGGTGCCCACGTCGCGCCAGTAGGGTTCGTCCCCCGCGCCGATGAAGCTGTCGGCCAGCAGATGCGCCATCGCCTTGCCGCCCTTCACCAGCGCGGGGATGATGTCATGGCCGAAGTCGTGGCTGGAATTCGGATCCTCGGCATCCTCTGCCAGCAGCTTGCGCAGGAAGGACCAGTCGAAGACGTAGATCCCCATCGAGGCCAGCGCCAGATCGGGCTTGCCGGGCATGCCGGGCGGGTCTTTCGGCTTTTCCAGAAAATCCACGATGCGCTTGTTGCTGTCGATATGCATCACGCCGAAGGCTGAGGCCTCGGCCCGCGGCACCGTCAGGCAGCCCACGGTCACGTCCGCGCCGCTTTCGACATGGTCGCGCAGCATCACCTCGTAATCCATCTTGTAGATGTGATCGCCGGCCAGCACGACGATGTAGTCGACACCGTAGCTGTCCACGATGTCGATGTTCTGCGTCACCGCGTCGGCGGTGCCCAGATACCACTTGTTTTCATCCACCCGCTGGCTGGCGGGCAGGATGTCGAGGTATTCGTTGCGTTCTGCCCGGAAGAAGGTCCAGCCGCGCTGCAGGTGGCGGATCAGGCTGTGCGCCTTGTACTGCGTGGCCACCGCCATCTTGCGGATGCCCGAATTCAGCGCGTTCGACAGGGCGAAGTCGATGATCCGGGTCTTGCCGCCGAAATAGACCGCGGGCTTGGCCCGCACATCCGTCAATTCCCGCAGCCGGCTGCCGCGCCCTCCGGCCAGCACGAAGGCCATGGCGCGGCGGCTCAGTCTGTCGCTGGACACTGGCCCCATTTCCGTCCTCCCTTGCGGCTCTGGCCGCTACCCCTTGCGGAACATGACGACCGACAGCGGCGGCAGCGTCAAGAGCGCCGATTGCTGCAGACCATGCGAGGCGACATCCTCGGTCAGCACGCCGCCCAGATTGCCCCGGTTCGCGCCGCCATAGATGGCGGCATCCGTATTCAGAACCTCGCTCCACCGGCCTTGTTCCGGGAATCCCAGACGAAAGCCCGTGCGTTCCACCGGGGTGAAGTTGCAGACCACCACCACCGGCGCGTCGCCCCGCCGCCCGCAGCGCGCGAAGGCCAGCACCGACTGGTCGCGGTTGTCGGCGTCGATCCAGCGGAATCCCTCGGGCCGACTGTCATGGACATGCAGCGCCGGCGTGTCGCGGTAGAGCCGGTTGAGATCGCGCACCAGCCGCTGGATGCCCGCGTGCTGCGGATCCTCCAGCTGGTGCCAGTCGAGGCTGGTGTCGTGGTTCCATTCGCGACCCTGCGCGAATTCCTGGCCCATGAACAGAAGCTTCTTGCCCGGATGCCCCCACATGAAGCCGTAATACGCGCGCAGGTTCGCGAATTTCTCCCAGGGGCTGCCCGGCATCTTGCCGATCATCGACCCCTTGCCGTGCACCACCTCGTCATGGCTGATCGGCAGGATGAAATTCTCGCTCCAGGCATAGACCATGCCGAAGGTCAGCTGGTCGTGGTGCCAGCGGCGGTGGACGGGATCGCGCGCGATGTAGTCGAGCGTGTCGTTCATCCAGCCCATGTTCCACTTGAAGCCGAAGCCGAGCCCGCCCTCGTGCACCGGCCGCGACACGCCGGGGAAGCTGGTGCTTTCCTCGGCTACGGTCATGCTGCCCGGCAGGTCGGCATAGACGGCGGAATTCATCTCGCGCAGGAATGCCGAGGCTTCGAGGTTCTCGCGCCCGCCATGGACGTTCGGCACCCATTCGCCCTCGGGCCGGGAATAGTCGCGATACAGCATCGAGGCCACGGCATCGACGCGCAGCCCGTCGGTGCCGTATTCGGCCAGCCAGTAGATCGCGTTGGCGATCAGGTAGTTCTTCACCTCGCGCCGGCCGTAATTGTAGATCAGCGTGTTCCAGTCGCGGTGAAAGCCTTCCTTCGGGTCG
The DNA here is from genome assembly GCF_003993775.1 of Frigidibacter oleivorans. Taxonomy (GTDB): domain Bacteria; phylum Pseudomonadota; class Alphaproteobacteria; order Rhodobacterales; family Rhodobacteraceae; genus Frigidibacter; species Frigidibacter oleivorans. The sequence goes on along the minus strand of NZ_RJRZ01000002.1, from coordinate 35,526 downwards.
GCATGTTCGTAGAGCGCGGTGCCGTCGAACCGGCTCAGCCCGTGCGCGTCGGAGGGGAAGTGCCCCGGCACCCAGTCGAGGATGACGCCCAGACCCGCCGCATGGGCCGCCTGTACCAGCACACGAAACTCGTCGGGCGTGCCGTGGCGGATGGTGGGCGCGAACATGCCCACCGGCTGGTAACCCCATGATCCGTCGAAGGGGTATTCGCTGATCGGCAGCAGTTCCAGATGGGTGAAGCCCATGTCCCGGGCATAGCCCACCAGTTCGCTCGCCAGTTCGCGGTAGGACAGGCGGCGGTTGCCCTCTTCGACCCGGCGGCGCCACGACCCCAGATGCACCTCGTAGATCGAGATCGGCGCGTCGACGGAATTCGCCTCGGCCCGGCGGGCGCGGTTCTCCTCGGGCTGGCGCGGCGGCAGGCCCCGCACGATCGAGGCGGTGGCGGGCGGGTGCTCCGCGCCGAAGCCCACCGGATCGGCTTTTTGCGGCAGGCTTTCGCCGCCCGGGCCGAGGATGTCGTACTTATAGGCGGTGCCGGCGGGGATGCCGGGCAGGAAGATTTCCCAGACCCCAGTCGCACCGCGCCGGCGCATCGGCGCGCGACGGCCATCCCACCAGTTGAAGTCGCCCACCACCGACACGCGCTGCGCATTCGGCGCCCAGACGGCGAAATGGGTGCCCTCGACGCCCTCGTGCCGCATCGGATGCGCGCCCAGCCTTTGCCACAGCCGCAGGTGCCGGCCCTCGGACATCAGATGTTCGTCGAGCGGGCCCAGCACCGGACCGAAGCGGTAGGGATCGTCGAATTCCCATGTGGCGCCATCGCCCTCGGCGGCCAGGCGGTAGGGCGCCAGCCGCGGCACCCGGCCGGCGAAGAAGCCGGGCACGTCCGGCCGTCCGGCCAGCGGATGGCGCCCGTCCTCCATCAGCGCGACCACGCGCTCGGCCCCGGGCACGAAGCAGCGCAACACCCAGTCCGGTCCTGCGGGATGCAGCCCCAGAACGGAGAACGGGTCCCCGTGCCGGCCCGCCGCGATCGCCTCGGCCGCGGCCCGGTCGATCCCGCCACCTTCTGTCGTTTCCATCCGTCATCCTCCGGGCCTGGGGCCCGGACCCACCTCAGACGGCGGAGGTCACGGACCAGATATCCGACATGTAGCCCCTGATCGTCCGGTCGGACGAGAAGAATCCCATGCGCGCCGTGTTCAACGCAGCCATGCGGGTCCAGGTTGCGGACTCCTTGAAGACACGGTCCACATCGCGCTGGCGGGTATAGTAATCCTCGAAGTCCGAGGTCACCAGATAGTGGTCGTGGTTCCACAGCATGTCGGTCAGCGCGTGATAGCGGCCGGGATCGCCGGGGCTGAACACGCCCTCGGCCAGCATCTGCAGCACGTCGCGCAGGTGCTGGCTTTCGCTGATGGCCGCCCGTTCGTGCCCGATGCGGGCGCGGCGGGCGATGACCTCGGGCGTGGTCAGGCCGAACAGGAAGAAGTTCTCCGCCCCCACCTGTTCGCGGATCTCCACATTCGCGCCGTCCAGCGTGCCGATGGTCAGCGCGCCGTTCAGGCTGAACTTCATGTTGCCGGTGCCCGATGCCTCGGTCCCCGCGGTCGAGATCTGTTCCGACAGGTCGGCGGCCGGGATCAGCTTTTCCGCCATGCTGACATTGTAGTTGGCGGGATAGACGATCTGCAGCCAGTCCTTCGTCGCCGGATCGGCATTGATCACCGCCGCCGCGTCGTTGATCAGCCGGATGATCAGCTTGGCCGTCGCATAGCCGGGCGCCGACTTGCCGCCGAAGATCTTCACCCGCGGCACGATGGCCGAGGACGGGTTCTCGCGGATCTGGTGCCACAGCGCGATCGCCTCGAGGATGTTCAGAAGCTGGCGCTTGTATTCGTGAATGCGCTTGACCTGCACGTCGAACAGCGCGTCGGGGTTGACCTTCGCCCCCGCCGTACGCGCCAGCCAGTCGGCCAGCCGCGCCTTGTTGCTGCGCTTGGCGGCGGCGAAATCGGCCAGGAAGGCGGCATCGCCCACATGCCGTTCCAGCCCGCGCAGCCGGTCGAGGTCGTCCTGCCAGCCGTCGCCCACCGTCTGCGTCACCAGCCCGGACAGCGCCGGGTTGGCCAGCGCCAGCCAGCGCCGCGGGGTGATGCCGTTGGTCTGGTTCACGATCCGGTCGGGATGCAGCACGTTCAGGTCGTGGAACACCGTCTTGCGCATCAGGTCGGTATGCAGCGCCGACACGCCGTTGACGCGATGCGCGGTGACGAAGGCCAGCGTGCCCATCTGCACCTCGTCATGTTGGAAGATCGACAGGCCGGCGGGGCGCGTCGGGTTCTTGCGGCGGTGCCAGTCGTCGATGCGCTCGATGATCTGCAGGTGGCGGGGCAGGACCGATCCCATCATCCAGGTCGACCAGCGTTCCAGCGCCTCGGGCAGAAGGGTGTGGTTGGTATAGCCAAGGACCTGCAGCGCCACCTCGCAGGCCTCGTCGAAGTCGATGCCATGCAGGTCCACCATGATCCGGATCAGTTCCGGCCCGGCGATGGCGGGATGGGTGTCGTTCATCTGGATCGCGACCAGTTCGGGCAGCTTGCGCAGGTCCGTCTGCTGGCCGAGGAAACGGCGCACGATGTCCGAGATCGAGGCGGCGGTCAGGAAATATTCCTGCTTCAGCCGCAGCTCCTTGCCCGCCTGCGTGCCGTCGCTGGGATACAGCACCCGGCTCAGCGTCCGGGCCAGCGCCTCGGGTTCCGAGGCGGCGGTATGGTCGCCCATGTTGAACCGGGCGAGGTCGAACAGCGTGGTGGGCCGCGCCCCCCACAGCCGCAGCGTGTTGGCCCAGCGTCCCTTCCAGCCGGCCACCGGCATGTCGTTGGCCTCGGCGATCACCGTCTCGCCCGGCAGCCAGACGGCGCGGCCGTCGCGCGTCTCGACATGGCCGCGAAAGCCGATGGTCGCCACCGCCTCGGGCCGCTCGAACACCCAGGGGTCGCGGCGCAGCAGCCAGTCCTCGGGCGTCTCGACCTGCTGGCCGCCCTCGAACCGCTGGCGGAAGATGCCGTGTTCATAGCGGATGCCATAGCCGTAGGAGGGGCAGCCCAGCGTCGACATGGAATCGAGGAAACAGGCCGCCAGCCGCCCCAGCCCGCCATTGCCGAGCGCTGCATCGGGTTCGTCATCGACCAGCGTGGCGAAGTCCGGGCCGATGCCCGCCAGCGCCTCGGTGCAGACCTGGTGCAGGCCAAGGTTGATGGCCGCATCCTCCAGCATCCGGCCGATCAGGAACTCCATCGACAGGTAATAGACCCGCTTGCGCCCCTCGCCATAGGTGCGCCGGGTCGCGGCGAACCAGGGCTCGATCACCAGGTCGCGCAGCGCATAGGACAGCGCCATCCGCCAGTCGTAGATCGAGGAATGCCCGGGGTCCTTGCCCAGGCTGGTGCGCAGATGGTCGAGGATCGACGCGCGCAACGCGGCGGGGGTGGTGCCGGCCACGGGCGGCACGGGGGTTTGCATGTCGGTCATCGGGGTCGAACCTCGTCCTGTCGTCGCGTCAGGGATTCCACAGCCTGCCCCGCAAAGCCAGCAGGCGTCGCGGAAATGACATGGAACAGGCGGCACATCGTCATTCCGGGCACAGTCGCGCGGCGAAACATCCAAAAAGGCGGCATCCCGGCCACGCCGCCGCCCCGGTTGGGCGTCATTCCGCCCAGCCGGTTGCATCCCGGGCCGCGCCGGCATCCGATGGCGCGCGCAGGAACGAGGAGCGAGAGATGACGGAGTGGTGGCGCAGCGCGGTGATCTACCAGATCTACCCGCGCAGCTTTCAGGACGACAATGGCGACGGGGTCGGCGATCTCGCCGGCATCACCCGCAGGCTGGACCATGTGGCCGACCTCGGCTGCGACGCGATCTGGCTGTCGCCGATCTTCCCCTCGCCGATGGAGGACATGGGCTATGACGTGTCCGACTATACCGGGATCGAGCCGCTGTTCGGCACGCTCGCCGATTTCGACGCGCTGATCGCCCGGGCGCATGATCTGGGCCTGAAGGTCATCATCGACCAGGTGATCTCGCACAGTTCCGACCGGCACCCCTGGTTCGTCGAAAGCCGGTCGAGCCGCGAGAATCCGCGCGCCGACTGGTATGTCTGGGCCGATCCGAAACCGGACGGAAACCCGCCGAACAACTGGCTGTCGGTCTTCGGCGGCTCGTCCTGGACCTGGGATGCGGGGCGGCGGCAGTATTACCTGCACAACTTCCTCGACAGCCAGCCCGACCTGAACCTGCACACGCCCGCGGTGCAGCAGGCGCTGCTGGACGCGATGCGCTTCTGGCTGGAACGGGGCGTGGACGGGTTCCGGCTGGACACGGTCAACTACTACTTCCACGACGACCGGCTGCGCGACAATCCGGGCCTGCCGCGCAAGCCCGGCGTGCTGCCCCCGGTCAATCCCTATGACATGCAGGAACACCTGTTCTCCAAGACCCGGCCGGAAAACATCGCCTTTCTGAAACGGCTGCGGGCGCTGACCGACAGCTTCCCCGACCGCATGATGGTGGGCGAGGTGGGCGACGCGCTGCGCTCGGTGCAGATCATGGGCGAATACACAAAGGGCGGCGACCGGCTGCACATGGCCTACAGTTTCGAGATGCTGGGGCCGGACTACACCCCCGCGCATTTCCGTAAGGTGATCGAGGGCTTCTTCACCGGCGCGCCGCAGGGCTGGCCCTGCTGGAGCTTTTCCAACCACGACGTCAACCGCCATGTCAGCCGCTGGTCGCCGCATGATGCGGGCGGGGATGCGCTGGCGCGGCAGGCGGCGGCGCTGATCCTGTCCTTCGAGGGGGCGATCTGCCTCTATCAGGGCGAGGAGCTGGGCCAGACCGAAACCGACATCCTGTGGGAAGAGCTGACGGACCCGGTCGGCCTGCGCTTCTGGCCCGACAACAAGGGCCGCGACGGGTGCCGCACGCCGATGGTCTGGGATCGCGACGGCCATGCGGCGGGCTTTTCCACCGCCGAACCCTGGCTGCCGGTGAAGCCGCCGCAACGCGCCCGCGCCGTGTCGGAACAGGCGGGCAAGGCCGGTTCGGTGCTGGAGGCCTATCGCGCGATGCTGGCCTTCCGCCGGGCCACGCCCGCGCTGACCGGGCGGGGGACGCGCTTCCTCGACCTGCCGGAGCCGCTGCTGGGGTTCGTGCGGGGCGAGGGCGCCGGGGCGGTGACCTGCCTGTTCAACCTGTCCGCCAAGCCGGCGAAGCTGCCGAAGTCGGCGCCCGGCGGCGTGGCCATCGGCCCGGCGCAGGGGGTGGAGACCGCCGGCCGGCTGGGGCCGAACGGCTATGTCTTCCTGCGGGGGGCGGGCTGAGCGGCCCGCTTTCCGTCGCCAGCATCCTCGGCGAGGGGTGCGGAGGGGCAGACGGCCCCTCCTGCCGTCCGGCGCTTACTGGATCCGCTGGCCGTTCGCGTAGATGCCGCCATCCTCGCGGAATTCGATCAGCGTGTTCAGCTCGTCCTCGCCCGGACCCTGCTGGGCGAAGAGCCCGGCCATCATCCGGAAGCCGGTCGCCTGCTGTTCGGGCACCAGCCCCAGCGACACCAGCCGGTCCAGCAGCCCGTTGCCGCCCAGCAGGCGCAGGGTGATCTGCCCTTCGGGCCGCGGCATCTGCGCGAAGGGCTGGGCCGCCGCCTCGTCGAAGGTCAGCGCGCCGCCGCCCGTCAGTTCCGCCCCGGCCAGCGACAGCCGCAGCTGGTTCACGTTCAGCGTGTTCAACTGGCCCGGAGGCTCGGTCGCGGTGCCTTCGGCCAGCGCGGGGTCGAGCAGGCTCGTGTCGAGCGTCGCTGTCCCGCCGAGGTCCAGCACCAGCGTCGCCGGGTCGCGCGGCAGCTGCGCCGTCGGATCGACGATGGCCCAGACCTCTTCGTTCACCACCAGCTCTTCCATCCGCAGTCCCAGCGTGAAGTCCTGCGGCTCCGCCCCGGCGGCCAGCGGCATGGTCAGCTCGAAGGCGGTCGCGGCCACCGCCGCCCGGATCGGGAAGGGCAGCTGAGAGGTCTCGGCGGCCACCTGGCCATAGCCGCCGGTCACGCCGTAATGAAGCCCGGCGTCGTCCATGCGGACGGCGATCTCGCCCTCGCCGCCGCTGGCCTCGAAATTCGCGGTCTGGCCGGCATCGTCGAGGTCGAAACTGTATTCGCCCGACCCATAGCGGAAGGTGCCGTCGAAGCCGAAGCCCGCGGCCAGCGCGGCGGCCATGTCTTCCATGCCGACATCGCCCTCGGGCTTGGTCATGCTGCCGTCGCCCACGACATCGGTGATGCGCCCGGTCAGGTTCATCGTGCCGCTGCCTTCCGGGTCGGCGGCGGCGAGGGCGAAATTGACCTCGCGCGCGGTCATGCTCTCGGCGCTGCGATCGGCGCCGACCGTCGACCGCCCCGTCAGCCCCTCGGCCGTCACGTTCAGCGTCATCTCGATGGGCGTGCCCTCGGCCTCCATCTCGTCCAGCGAGAAGGTCATCTGCGGCGCGGAATAGTCGTAGACGATCTCGTCCGGCGTGCCCGAGGCCACCAGCGACAGGCCGGTATGGGCGACGGTCATGCCCATGACCGTGCTGCGGCCTTCCGCGTCGGTGCCGGTCATCGACACCGGGATGCTTTGCGGGATCTCGATGGTCACGCTGCCCTGGGCCTCGGTCATCGTCACCTGCGGCATGGTCGCGGTGACGGTGCCGTCGGGAACCCGGCTGACCAGCGTCACGTCGCGCAGCACGAGGCGGTCGCCGCCCGGCTCTTCCGCGCCCGCCGTCACCTCATAGCCGAGATCGGCATAGTAGGTCTTCCAGTTCTCCCAGACCTGGGCGGCGGTCACATCCGCCAGCGTCGCCGTGCTGCTCAGAAGCAGGGTCGCCACCGACCCGCCCACCAGTCCGAAACGCATCATCGGGAAACTCCTCCTCGCACACGACTTGGCGCGCATCCTCCGGTCCCGGCCGGGGAAGGTCAAGCATTTCACCGGTCGTCCACCTGCGCTATGCCGGTGGCGCAGGCAGGGGACAGAAGGGGGCCGGGCGATGATCGAACTGCACCGGGACGACGCGTTGTGGACGGTGACGCTGAACCGCCCCGACAAGGCGAACTCGCTGACCCGCGCGATGCTGGACCGGCTGGAACAGATCGCGGCCGAGGCGGCGGGCGCGGGCATCTGCGCGCTGGTGCTGACCGGTCGCGGAAAGGTGTTCTCGGCCGGTGCCGATCTGGACGAGGCGCGGGCGGGTCTGGCGACCGATCCGGTCTGGGAACGAGTCTCGGCGCGAATCGCGGCGCTGCCCTGCCTGACCGTGGCCGCGCTGAACGGCACCCTGGCCGGGGGCGCCCATGGCATGGCGCTGGCCTGCGACCTGCGGCTGGCGGTGCCGGGGGCGAGTTTCTTCTACCCGGTGATGCGGCTGGGCTTCCTGCCGCAGCCGTCCGACGTGACGCGGCTGGCGGCGCTGGTCGGCCCGGCGCGGGCGCGGATGATCCTGCTGGCCGGGGCGCGGATCGGCGCCGAAGAGGCGCTGGCCTGGGGCCTGATCGACCGCATCGCCGCGCCCGAGGCGCTGCTGCCAGACGCGCTTGCGCTGGTGGCCGAGGCGCGTGCCGCCCATCCCGCGCATGTCGCGGCGATCAAGGCGATGCTGGGCCGCCCCTAGCCGCGCGACCGGTCCCTAGTTGCGCGACCGGCGCGGCCCGCCCGGCACCCGGCTGAGGAAGCCTTCCGGCCGCTTCGCCACCCATTCCGCGAAGCGTGCCAGCCGGGGATGGGCGCGCAGCGCCTCGGGGGTGTTGTAGCTGCGGGCCAGTTCCGCCTCGGTCAGCGCGGCGTGCACCTCCTTGTGGCAGATGTGATGCATCAGCACCGTCGGCCCGCCGCGCCCGCCCTTCAGCCGCGGGATCAGGTGGTGCAGGCTTTGGGGCACATCGGGCGGGATCGGGCGCAGGCATAGCGGGCAGACGGGCGGCGCCGCCTCCGCCTCTTCCTCCGCCTCGGTCCATGCCCGCCGCCGCGCCATCGCCGCCCCTTGTTCCGCCCGGTCTCTGGTGCCACAGGTGGGGCATCCGGAACGAAGGGCAAGCCGATGGATGCGCCGATGGATGCTGCGGTGATCGGGGCGGGCCCGGCCGGGCTGATGGCGGCCGAGGTGCTGGCGGGCGCGGGCGCCCGGGTCACGGTGTTCGAGGCCAGGCCCTCGCCCGCGCGCAAGTTCCTGATGGCGGGCAAGTCCGGGCTGAACCTGACCAAGGACGAACCGCTGCCCGAATTCATGTCGCATCTTCACGGCGCGCGGATGGCCGAGATCGTCGCCGCCTTCGGCCCGCAGCAGGTGGCGGACTGGGCGCGCGGGCTGGGGCAGGAGCTGTTCACCGGCTCGTCGGGCCGGGTTTTTCCGGTGGCGATGAAGGGCTCGCCGCTGCTGCGGGCCTGGCTCGCGCGGCTCGACGGGCGGGGCGTGGCGCTGCGCACCCGTTGGCGCTGGACCGGCTGGCAGGAGGGGGCGCTGGCCTTCGACACGCCGGACGGGCCGCGCCGCGCGATGCCGCGCGTGACGGTGCTGGCGCTCGGCGGCGCAAGCTGGCCGCGGCTGGGGTCGGATGCGGCCTGGGTGCCCTGGCTGGCGGCGCGGGGGGTGGAGGTCACGCCCTTCCGCCCGGCCAACATGGGCTTCCGCGTCGACTGGTCGCCGCATATGGCGCCCTTCCTCGGCCAGCCGGTCAAGGGCGTCGCGCTGCAGGCCGGCCCGCTGTCCGATCGCGGCGAATTCGTCCTGTCCGCCCGCGGGATCGAGGGCGGCGGCATCTATGCCGTCTCGGCCGCGGTGCGGGACGGGGCCCCCCTGACGCTCGATCTGATGCCGGGGCGCGGCCTGCCCGAACTCGCGGGGCGCCTGACCGCCGCCCCGCGAAAGGACAGCATGGCGAACCGGCTGCGCAAGGCGCTGCACCTCGACCCGGTAAAGATCGCGCTGTTGCAGGAATGGGGCCGGCCGCTGCCCGCCGATCCGGCGCGTCTGGCGCGTCTGGTCAAGGCCCTGCCGGTGCGCCATGCCGGCCCCCGCCCGATCGAGGAGGCGATATCGAGCGCCGGCGGCATCGCCGCTGCATCGCTTACGCCCGATCTGGAACTGCGGGCGATCCCCGGCACCTTCGCCTGCGGCGAGATGCTGGACTGGGAGGCGCCGACCGGCGGATATCTGCTGACAGGTTGCCTCGCCACCGGGCGCCATGCCGGCCTGGCCGCGGCGCGGCGGCTGTCCTGACGGGGCAGGTGCCGCTTATGTTGCATTGCAGCATCATGTTGCGCTGCAGCGCCGGTGGGCTTGCGCCTGCCGGCGGCGACCCCCAAGATGCCGATGTTTCGAGGATAATAATCAGATTCGGACCTTTGACATGCAAGCCTCCCTTACCGTGCCACGCCGAATCCTCGTGACCGGAGGCGCAGGCTTCCTCGGCAGTCACCTCTGCGACCGGCTGGTCGAGGCGGGGCACGAGGTCCTGTGCCTCGACAACTACTTCACCGGCCGGCGCAAGAACGTGGCTCATCTGCTGGACAAGCCCAATTTCGAGCTGATGCGCCACGACGTGACCTTCCCGCTCTATGTCGAGGTGGACGAGATCTACAACCTCGCCTGCCCGGCCAGCCCGATCCACTACCAGTACGATCCGGTGCAGACGACGAAGACCAGCGTGCACGGTGCGATCAACATGCTGGGGCTGGCCAAGCGGACGAAGGCCAAGATCTTCCAGGCCTCGACATCCGAGGTCTATGGCGATCCCAGCATCCATCCCCAGCCCGAGGAATACTGGGGCAACGTCAACCCGATCGGCCCGCGCTCCTGCTATGACGAGGGCAAGCGCTGCGCCGAGACGCTGTTCTTCGACTATCACCGCCAGCACGGGCTGCGGATCAAGGTCGCGCGGATCTTCAACACCTACGGGCCGCGGATGCATCCGCAGGACGGGCGCGTGGTGTCGAACTTCATCGTGCAGGCGCTGAAGGGCGAGCCGATCACCATCTTCGGCGACGGCACCCAGACCCGGTCCTTCTGCTATGTCGACGACCTGATCCGGTCGTTCATCGCGCTGATGGCCAGCCCGGACGACGTGACCGGCCCGATCAATGTCGGCAATCCGGTGGAATTCTCGATGCTCGACCTCGCGCAGGCGGTGCTGGACCTCACCGGCTCGCGGTCGCGGATCGACTTCCATCCCCTGCCGCAGGACGATCCGAAGCAGCGCCGCCCCGACATCAGCCGGGCGAAGGCGATCCTCGGCTGGCAACCCGAGGTGCAGCTGCGCGAGGGGCTGGCCCGGACCATCGCCTATTTCGAGGCGCGCCTCGCCGAACCGGCCGATGTCTGACGATCCGGGCAGGCTGCGGCTGGTGATCGTCGCGCCCTCGCTGGACGGCGGCGATGTGGGCGAGACCTATTCCGCCTTCCGCTGGGTCGAGGCGCTGTGCGCGGTGGCGGAGGTCACGGTGCTGGCCTCGGTCCGCCATCACGCCCGGCCGCTGGCCGAACAGCTGCCCGACGCCCGCGTCGTCACCTGGGCCGAGCCGCGCTGGCTCTATACCCGGTTCGAGCGGTTCAACGCCCAGGCCAAGCCGGGGCTGGGGCATTTCGTGCGCCGGGCGCGGGCCTGGATCGCGGCGGAACAGGCGGCGGGGCGGCGGTTCGACATCCTGCACCAGATCCTGCCGCAGGCGATGCGGCACCGCGTGGTCTGGGCGGGCCTGGGCATCCCCTATGTCATCGGTCCGCTGGGCGGCGGGCTCGACACCCCGCCCGGTTTCGCGGCCGAGGTGGGCGGCGGCGCGGGGCTCGGCCGGCTGCGCGAACTGGACCGCTGGCGCCTGCGCAACGACCCGTGGCTGCGCGACGGCTATCGCCGCGCGGGCCTGATCCTCGGCGTCGCGCCCTATGTCGGCGACCGTCTGCGCGAGGCGGGGCTGGGTGCGGTGCCGTTCCGCCCGATGCTGGAACGCGGCTATGGCGATGCGATGCCCCCGCCGCGGATGCGCGATGCGGAACCCGGGCGGATGACGCTGCTGCATGTGGGCCGGGCGATCCGCACCAAGGGGCTGCGCGACACCATCCGCGCGCTGGCGCTGCTGCCGGACCTGCCGGGCGTGACGCTGGTGTCGGCCGGCGACGGCGAGGATCTGGCCGCCTGCCGGCGCGAGGCGGCGGACCTGGGGGTCGGGGCGCGGGTCCGCTTCCTCGGCCGCATCCCCCGCGCCCAGGTCGACGAGGAATATGCCGCGGCCGATGTCTTCTGCTTTCCCAGCTTCCGCGAGCCGATGGGCGGGGTCTTCTTCGAGGCGATGGCCCACGGGCTGCCGATCGTTACCGCGGCGCGGGGCGGGCCGGATTTCATCGTCGACGACAGCTGCGGCCTGAAGGTGCCGGCGACGGACCCGCAGCAATTCGCCCGCGACATCGCCGCCGCGATCCGGCGGCTTGCCGCGGACCCGGCGCTGCGCCTGTCGCTGGGGCAGGGGTCGTTGGCGCGGCTGCGATCCTTCGGAACATGGCAGGACAAGGCCGATACCATGCTGGGACTGTACCGGGACGTGCTGGCGGGGCGACTGACATGACGACACCTGACGCGCCCTCCGACCTGACGGCCGCCCCCGACCTGTCCATCGTGATCGTCAACTGGAACACGATCGACCTGCTGCGCGACGTGCTGGCCTCGGTCCTGTCGGTGCCGCTATCGGTGCGCTGCGAGGTGATCGTGATCGACAACGCCTCGGCCGACGGATCGGCCGAGATGGTGGCGGCCGAATTTCCCGGCGCGATACTGATCCGCAACGACGAGAACCGGGGCTTCGCGGCGGCGAACAACCAGGGTTTCGCGGTGGCGGGGGGGCGGCACATCCTGCTGCTGAACTCGGACACGATCGTGCTGGGCGATGTGCTGGGCGCCTCGGTCCGCTATCTCGACAGCCACCCGGACGTGGGCGCGATGGGCTGCCGGGTGCTGAACCCGGACCGGACGATGCAGCGCACCTGTGCCATGTGGCCGAGCCTGCCGAACCTCATGTTGCTGGCCTCGGGCCTGTGGAAGGTGAGACGGCCGAGCTGGTTCGCCCGCCATGCCGGGCGCTACCAGATGATGGATTGGCAGCGCGACAGCGAACGGGAGGTCGACAGCATCTCGGGCTGTTACCTGATGCTGCGGCGCGAGGTGCTGGACCGGATCGGCCCGCTCGACGAGGCGTTCTTCTTCTTCGGCGAGGAAACCGACTGGTGCCGGCGGATGCGCGATGCCGGCTGGCGGCTGATGTTCGCCCCGGTGGGCGAGATCGTGCATTACGGCAGCGCCTCGGCCCGCAAGCTGAACCACCGGCGCGACCTGCTGCTGACCGACGCGATGGTGCGGCTGCACCGCAAGCATGACGGGCGGCTGGCCGCCGCGGCGGCCTGGACGATCCTGCTGGCCTTCAACGTCAGCCGCGCCGCGGGCTGGAGCGTGGCCAGCCTGCTGCGCCGGGGCGCCGGCGACCGCGCCCGGCACTTCCGCCGGGTGGCGACGGGGCAGGTCGCGGCGGCGCTGCCCGGCCGGTCCGGCTGAGGCGCCTGGCCGCCGCGATCCGCATCAGGCCGGGACGCAGCCGATACCCTGCATCGCCTCGGCCGCCAGCGTGAAGGACCGCTTCCGCGCCGCATGGTCGTGGATCTGGCCGGTCAGGATCACCTCATCGGGGCGATAGCGGTCGATGAACTGCGCCAGCTGGGCGCGCACGGTCGTGGGCCCGCCCACCGCCGTCACCGACAACGCATGTTCCACCTGCGGCAGGATCGCGGGCGGCAGCACGGACCGCACGTCCTCGACCGGGCGAGGCAGCGGACCGGGCCGGCCGGTGCGCAGGTTGGCGAACGCCTGCAGCATCGACGAGCGCAGGAAATGCCCCTCGGCATCGTCCTCGCCGGCGAAGACGTTGATCGCCAGCATGAAATGCGGACGCTCCAGTTGCTCTGACGGGCGGAAGCCTTCCCGGTAGACCTCCACCGCCTGATCCAGCGCGGCGGGGGCGAAATGGCTGGCGAAGGCATAGGGCAGCCCCAGATACGCAGCCAGTTGCGCGCCATAAAGCGACGAGCCAAGAATCCAGACCGGCACCTTCGTTCCCATGCCCGGCACCGCGACGATGCGCGCGCCCGGCTGCGGCGCGCCCATGTATTGCATCAGTTCCACCACATCGCCGGGAAAGCGGTCCTCGGGCTGCATCCCGCGGCGCAGCGCCTGCATCGTCGCCCCGTCGGTGCCCGGCGCCCGCCCGAGACCGAGGTCGATCCGCCCGGGATAGAGTTCGGCCAGCGTGCCGAAGGCCTCGGCCACCTGCAGCGGCGCGTGGTTCGGCAGCATGATCCCGCCCGAGCCGACGCGGATCGTCCGCGTGGCCCCGGCGACATGACCGATCAGCACGGCCGTCGCGGCGCTGGCGATGCCGGTCATGTTGTGGTGTTCCGCCAGCCAGTAGCGGTGATAGCCCAGCGTTTCGGCGTGGCGGGCCAGATCGCGGACATTGGCCAGCGCCTCGGCCACCGTCGCGCCCTCGGGCACGGGCGCAAGGTCGAGCAGGGAATAGGGAAGGTCGGTCATGGCGTTTCCTTTCCCCATCCATGTAGGCAGGCCCGTGCCCGGGGTTAAGGGCGCGGGGTCGCCGGCGCGGTATCGGGGGTCAGCCGCCGCTGGCCATTGCCCGCTGATAGGCCGGACGCGCCGCCATCCGCGCGAAATGGTCGGCGACCTTCGGCTCCGTCACCGGGAAATGCGCCACCCGCGCCCAGGCTCCGCAATGGCCGCAGATGATGTCCGGCACCGTCATCCGCTCGCCCATCAGGAAGGGGCCCGCCCCCATGCGCGACGCCAGAACCTTCTGGCTGCGCTCGAATTCCCATTTCAGGCTGTCTTTCACCGCGCCCTGCCGCAGCGCCTCGGGCAGGACGAAGCTGTGGCGGGCGGCCATCCACAGCGCCGCGTCGAATTCGTCCAGCAGGAACTGCGTCAGGCTGTCCTGCCGCGCCCGGTCGAGCGTGCCGGCGGGATAGGTCAGCGCACCGTGCTTGTCGGCGAGGTATTGCAGGATCGCGGTGGAATCGAGGATCGGCACCCCGTCCTCGATCAGCACCGGCACCTTGCCCGCCGGGTTCACGGCGGTGACGTCGGGCGATTGCGGCAGGGCGGGGACGTGGTCGAAGGGCTGCCCCAGCTCCTCGAGCATCCACATCACGCGCAGGGCGCGGCTGCGCCCGGTGCCGATGACGGTATACATGACCTGTCCCCTGCCTGACGCCCGTCCCAGCCTGCCGGGCAGGGCCATTGGGCCATGACGGGGCGGCAGGGGCAAGGGGGGCCGGGGAAGAGGGGCCGGGTCAGACCAGCCCGGTTTCTTCCAGGATGCCCCGCCGCTTGGCCTCGTAGTAATAGCCGCGCGAATACCAGCCGACCGCCGCATCCTCGGACCCGTCGGCGCAGAGCCAGGCCCCGCGCAGGTATTTCACCGCATAGGTCAGGTTGGTCTCGGGGTTCAGCAGGTCCTGCGGCTGGCCGCGGAAGCCCATGGTCGAGGCGGTCTGCGGATGGATCTGCATCAGCCCGTAATAGGGGCCGTTGCGCGCGGCGGGGTTATAGCCGCTTTCGCGCTGCACGACCCGATGCACCAGCGAGGCCGGCACGTCGTAGCGCCGTGCATAGCTGTCCACCAGCCGGCGGATTTCCTCGCTGCCGCCGGTGTAGGAACCGGTGTCGCGACGGCTGGGCTGTTCGCGCTCCGCGCAGGCGGCAAGGGCGGCCACGGGCACAAGCGCCAGCAGGCGGCGGCGGTTCATCTGCATCTCTTCGTCCCCCGGCGTCGTCGGCCCTAGGGCCGGGGCGGTCATTCACGCCGCGCCACGACAATGTTGCGAAAAGTGATACAGGCCCCCGGGAACCGCGCAACATTCACGGGATGTCGCAAGGCGGACATCGGCAAGAGAACGCCGATCCGGCCCCGTCATCGCCCCCTCAGCGCCGGTTCAGCATCGCCAGCCGCATCAGCGCCCGTTCCATCACAGCCATTGCCGGGGCGCGGCTGGAAGAGCGCAGCGTCAGGTCGGTATCCACCAGCACCCGCAGCGCCATTTCCAGCCGGTCCAGCGGCCAAGCCTGCGCCTGCCGCAGCATCCGGTCCCGGCGCGGACCCCAGACCGGCGGGCGCATCCGCGCGATGCCCGAGGATGGGCCCCCCGGATCGGCCACCGCCGCATGCAGCGCGCGGAAGTGGCGCAAGGCCGCGATGCAGACCGTCACCGCGCCCACGCCCTGGCCTTCCAGCCGCCGCACCGTCGGGCCGAGCCGCCGCGCCTCGCCCTCGGCGACGAGGGTCAGCAGGTCGTCCACATCGGCCTCGATCGTCGCGGGGGCGCAGGCCGCCACATCCTCGGGCGACAGGGGCGCGGGATCGCCGTGCTTGTACAGTGCCACCTTCTCGACCGTCTGGCGGAAATCGCCGGGGTCCAGTTCCCGCGCCAGGGTCAGCAGGTCGTCCATCGCCTCGCGCCCGATCTGGGCCAGCCCGGCGCGGCGCAGCGTCTCCTCGATCTCGTCGCGCCCCGGAGGGTCGTCATAGATGCCGATGGCATAGGCGTTGGGATGATCCTCGAAGATCTTGCGCAGGGCCGACTTTGCCTTCAGGTCGCCCGCCGTCACCACCACCGCCGCGTCGCCCGGCCGCCAGTCGGCCACCGCATCGGCGACGAGGGGGGCGAGCGTGTCGGTCGCATCCTCCAGGAACGCCACGCGCTGGCCGGGGAAGAAGCCCTGCGCGCGGATCGCGTCGGACAACAGCGCCCCGTCCTTGCGCAGCTCGCCCGCCGGGATGCGCGACAGGCGCATCTCGCCCTCGCCCTCCGGTCCGATCAGCGCGGCGATGACCTCTTGCCGTCGCAGGGCCACGCGCATCGCATCGGCCCCGAAGATCAGCAGCCCCATCCGCGCCGGGTCGGGACGCGCGAAATAGCGCGCCGCGGCGGCACCGGTCAGCTTCACGGGGCTGCCGCGGCCGTCGCGGCCGGCACGGCCCGCTTCCACGTCGCCGAAGAGGCGATCAGTTCGATCACGATCTGGTCGGCCAGCAGGCGCATCAGCCGTTCATAGGCATCCTCTTCCGCCGACAAGGTCGAGATCGTGGTGCCCGAGGCCGAATAGGAGACGAAGTTGCGGACGGTTCCCGAGGTCAGGACCACGCGCCCCGTCTCGTCCGTCAGCGTATAGCGGACCCTGCCGTCGATATTGTAGCGGGTGATCGAGTTGTCGGTGGTATAGGCCAGCCCGTTGCTTTCGGTCTCGATCTCGTAGGTCATCCGGTAGAGCGGCGTGCGGGTGCGGCCCAGCCGTTCCTCGATCCGCTCGACCAAGAAGAACCCGTTGCGGTCGGAGGGGTCGGCGACCCGGACCTGTTCCAGCAGTTCCGCCCCCGCGCCGCCGGTGCCGTAGACGGGCGAGAAGCCGCACCCGGCCAGGGCCAGGGCGGGCAGGGCCAGCAGCCCGAGGAAGGAGCGGCGGTCAGACGACGACATTGATGATCCGGCCCGGAACGACGATCAGCTTCTTCACCGGCTGGCCGGCGAGGAATCGCACCACATCCTCGTTGGCCAGCGCCAGCTTTTCAATCTCGGCCGGCGGCATGTCCTTCGGCACGGTGATTTCGCCCCGGCGCTTGCCGTTGATCTGGATGGGCAGCGTCACCTCGTCCTCCACCAGCATCGCGGCGTCGGCCTCGGGCCAGCGTGCCTGCGCGACCAGCCCCTCGCCGCCCAGCATGTGCCAGATCTCTTCGGCCAGATGCGGCACCATCGGCGACAGCAGCTGCGCCATCACGCCCATCGCCTCGCGCCGCGCGGCACAGCCGGCCCGCGATTTCGACAGGGTGTTGGCGAAACCATAGAGTTTCGCGACCGAGGTGTTGAAGGCGAAGCCCTCGATCCCCGCCGTAACATCGGCGATGGCGCGGTGGGTGGCGCGGGTCAGCGCCCGGTCTTCCTCGGGATCGTCCGGCGTGTCCGAGGCCGCGATCTCGTCCGCCATCCGCCACAGCCGGCCGAGGAACTTGTAGGCGGCCTCGGCGCCCGAGGCGGTCCATTCCACGTCGCGCTCGGGCGGGCTGTCCGACAGGATGAACCAGCGCGCGGTATCGGCGCCGAAGGCCCGGACGATGTTCACCGGATCGACGACGTTCTTCTTCGACTTCGACATCTTGGCCGAGGGGATGATCTCCACCGCCTCGCCGGTCGCGCGCAGCCGCCCCTCCTCGACATCCTCGGGCAGGTGATAGACCGGCCGGCCCCCGGCATCGCGGGTCATGTAGATCTCGTGCGTCACCATGCCTTGCGTGAACAGGGCGTCGAAGGGCTCGATCGCCTTCGCGGGCAGGTGCCCCGTGGCATGCATCGCCCGGGCGAAGAAGCGCGAATACAGCAGGTGCAGGATCGCATGCTCGATGCCGCCGATATACTGGTCGACATTCATCCAGTAGTCGGCTTCCGCCGGATCGGTGGGCGTGGGCGCACGGGGCGCGGTGAAGCGGGCATAGTACCACGAGCTGTCCACGAAGGTGTCCATCGTGTCCGTCTCGCGCCGGGCCGGGCCGCCGCAGGACGGGCAGGCACAGTCGCGCCAGGTCGGATGCCGGTCCAGCGGATTGCCCGGCTGGTCGAAGCTCACGTCGTCGGGCAGGCGGACGGGCAGGTTCTCCTTCCGCTCGGGCACGACGCCGCAGGCCGGGCAATGGACCACCGGGATCGGGCAGCCCCAATACCGTTGCCGCGACAGGCCCCAGTCCCGCAGGCGATAGTTGGTGACGCCGCGCCCCACGCCATTCGCCTCGCAGAAGTCGATGGCGGCGGCGATGGCGGCCTCGCCGGTCTGGATCTCGGCCCCCGCAAAGCCGCGGACATAGCGGACGGGTTCGGTCTTTGGCGGCACGAAGGCTTCGGCCAGCGGCACCTCGTCGCCCGCCGGGTCCGAGCTTGCGGGCAGGAAGACCGGGTTGATCGGCAGACCGTATTTGGTGGCGAACTCGAAATCCCGGGCGTCATGGGCCGGGCAGCCGAAGATGGCGCCGGTGCCATAGTCCATCAGGATGAAGTTGGCGATGTAGACCGGCAGTTCCCAGGCGGTATCGAAGGGGTGGCGCACCCGGATCCCGGTGTCCATGCCGCGCTTTTCCGCCTTTTCCAGCGCCTCTTCGCTGGTGCCGATGCGGCGGCAGTCGGCCACGAACTCTGCAATCTCGGGATCGTGCCGCTCCAGATGCTTGGCCAGCGGATGATCGGGCGAGATCGCGCAGAAGGACGCGCCCATCAGCGTGTCGGGCCGCGTCGTGTAGACCTCGACCCGGTCGAAGCCGTCGGGCGCATCGACGGTCGAGAAGGCGAATTGCAGCCCGCGCGACTGGCCGATCCAGTTGGCCTGCATCAGGCGCACCTTCTCGGGCCAGTTCTTCAACCCGTCCAGCGCCGACAGCAGCTCGCCCGCGACATCCGAGATGCGGAAGAACCACTGCGTCAGTTCCTTGCGCTCGACCAGCGCGCCGGACCGCCAGCCCCGGCCGTCCTCCACCTGCTCGTTGGCAAGCACGGTCATGTCGACCGGGTCCCAGTTGACCATCGCGGACTTGCGGTAGACCAGCCCTGCCTGCAGCATGTCGAGGAACATCGCCTGCTGCTGGCCGTAATATTCCGGGTCGCAGGTGGCGAATTCGCGGCTCCAGTCGATCGACAGGCCCAGCGGCTTCATCTGGGCGCGCATGTCGGCGATGTTGCCGTAGGTCCAGTCCTTGGGATGGCCGCCCCGTTCCATCGCCGCATTCTCGGCCGGCATCCCGAAGGCATCCCAGCCCATCGGATGCAGCACGCTGAAGCCGCAGGACGCCTTGTAGCGCGCGATCACGTCGCCCATCGTGTAGTTGCGCACATGGCCCATGTGGATGCGTCCCGACGGGTAGGGAAACATCTCCAGCACGTAGTATTTCGGACGGGCCGGATCGTGGCGCGCGACGAAGACGCCCTCCGCCTCCCAGGCGGCTTGCCATTTCGGTTCGGTGGCGGCGGGATCGTAGCGCGACATGAAGGCCCTCGGGAATGCGTCGCGGGCCGTTATACAAGCCCCCGCGCCAAGGTCCAGCGCGGCGGGTCGCGGAAGGGGGCGCCCCGGTCCGGGCGGGTGGGGCCTACAGCCGGCTGTCGCGGATGCGCAGCTGGCGGGCGCGGGTCAGGATCGCGTCCTCGACCGCGCGGACGGTATCGGCATCGGCCGCCCCGCCCGAGGTTTCCAGCGCGACCTTCAGGCTGCGGGCATCGAGCGCGGGATCGGTGACATAGACCGTCGCGCGATAGGACCGCCCGCCCCCCGGCGGCGTGCCGAAGCCGGTGACGATGACGCCCGAGAAGGGATCGACCGATTGCACCGGCAGGAAGTTCAGCACGTCGAGCGAGGCCTGCCAGATGTACTTGTTCACCTCGACGGTGGTGTTCGGGTCGTCCTGCCGCCCGAACACGTCGAAGATCGACTCGCGGATGCTCAGCCGCTCGGTCTGGTTGTCGTAGTCCTCCAGCCCGGTCAGCGCCTGCTGCTGGGCCTGGTTGCTTTCGCGGGTGCCGAACAGATTGCCGCCGCAGGCCGCGACGGTGCCTGCCAGACCAAGCACCAGACCGGCGCGCAGGATGCGGTGCACGAGCATGTGACGATAAGCCCCCGTTCTTCTTTCCCGCTGTCTAGCCGAAGCCCCCCGGGGCGACAAGGTTTTTCCCCGGCAGGCGCGGGGACCGGCGCGGCGCGGCGCGGCGGCCTGTCCGGCGCTGCGCCGCGGGTGACGCCACTGTGGCAAGACTGCACCACGGTTTCCGGCATTCCGGGGCGTGCGATCCGTTTCCGTTGCAATGCGGGGGGCGAAGGATGAAACAGAAGCCCATACCCAACTCGGATTCCCCTGGGGTGGGCGCAGCTTTGATACAACGAGGGAAACGATGAAAAAGCTTCTTCTTGCTTCGACCGCTCTGGTCGGCCTCGCGGGTGCCGCGGCCGCTGAAGTCGTGATCGAAGGTTCGGCGGAAATGGGCGTCACCACCATCGACTACGGTGCGGGTGACTCGCTCAAGTTCCACAACAGCTACAATATCAACTTCGTGATGACCGGTGAAACCGACACCGGCCTCTCGTTCGGCGCGACCTACCGCCTCGACGCGGATGCCAACTCGGAAGAGAACCAGAACCCGGTCGGCGACAACGGCACCGTCTGGATCTCGGGCGCGTTCGGCAAGCTGACCCTCGGTGACACCGACGGCGCGCTCGACTGGGCGATGACCGAACCGGCGATGGGCACTGCCATCACCGACGAAGGCACCACCCACATCGGCTATGACGGCAACAGCGACGGTTTCTACGACGACCAGGTGCTGCGCTACGAATACGCCTTCGGTGACTTCGGGTTCGCCTTCTCGGCCGAACAGGATGATACCGAAGACGCCGATGGCGATGTCGATGACGCTGTCTTCGGCCTCGGTATGAAGTACGCGACCGAATTCTCGGGCGTCGAGCTGGGCTTCGGCTTCGGCTACCAGACCGGCGAGGGCGGCCGCACCTACACCGTGCTGAGCGATCTGATCGCCACCGCTGGCGGCGTTTCGACCGTTGCTGGTTCGGCGGACGAGCTGGTTGCGAGCGACTTCGACAAGTACGGTCTGAGCGTCAAGGCGGCGATGGACAACGGCTTCTCGCTGGTCCTGAACTACTCGATGACCGAATTCGACGACGTCACCGCCGATTACGGCGTGGCTGTGGTCGACTTTGACGGCGCTGACGTCGAGCACTACGGCATCGGCATCGGCTACGAAATGGGCGCGCTGCTGCTGCACGCGAACTACGGTCAGTACAACTTCGACATCGGCAGCGTCTCGGGCTCGACCCCGGCTGCTCCGGCTGGCGTTGACCTCGACGGCGACTTCGAAGACAGCTACGACTCCTACGGCCTGATCGTGAACTACGATCTGGGCGGCGGTGCGATCCTCGCGGCCGGCTACGCGTCGGACGTCTCGGTGGAAGACGGCGACCAGGACCAGTACTCGATCGGTCTGTCGCTCTCGTTCTGATCCCCGGATCGGACGGAATTGGGGAAGAGCGGGCCTTGTGCCCGCTCTTTTCCGTTGCGGGGTCGCCCGATCCCCGCCGCCCCGCTCTCTCGACACTGCTGCCCCCGGCCGGTAACGTCCGCCGCGACGCAGGCGACGGACCGGACCCATGGTGACTGACAGCAAGATCGACCTCGAAGCCCTCTATGCCGAGGCGATGCGGCTGCAGGCGGCCGGGCGCCTTGAAGAGGCGCTGCAGCGCTACGAGCGGATGCTGGCGGCAAAACCCGGCATCCCCGAGGTGCATTTTCAGGTCGGCCGTATCTTCCTGACCGCCGACAAGATCGACCGCGCCCTGCCGCATCTGCAGGCCGCGACCCGGCTGCGCCCCGGCGAACCGGCCGTGTGGCTGGCGCGGGCGCAGGCGGTGGCGCTGGCGGCCGATCCGCAGGCCGAGACGGCCTTCCTGTCCGAGTTGAAGACGGCCCCGGTCCCGGCGGACCTGCGCCTGCGCCTGCAGGACCGGTTCGGCGCCGCGCTGCGCCGCCCCGCCGGGCTGCCGCCCGCGCTGCAGGTCGAGGGGCGCAAGCTGCTGGCGCTGATGGCCGCGGGCCGTTTCGCCGAGGCCGACCTTGCGGGCACCGCGCTGCTGGCCCGCCACCCCAATCTGGCGCCGGTGCTGAACCTCGTTGCCACCGCGCGGGCGAAACAGGGCAAGGTCGAGGCCGCGACCGAGGCCTATCTGCGCGCCGCCCGTGCCGCGGGCGACGACCCGGAACCCTTCGAGAATCTCGGGCAGATGTATCTGCTGCAGCGCCGCTTCGCCGAGGCGAAAGAGGCGTTCAAGCAGGCGGTCGCACTGGGCCCGCGCCGGGCCTCGGCGCTGGCGCTGCTGGCGGCGGCCTGCCTGCAGCAGCGCGACCTGCCCCGTGCCACGCGCCTCGCCGAGGCGGCGATCCGGCTCGACCCCCGGGACGCGGCACCGCATGTCACGCTGGCCAATGTCCGGATCCGGCAGAAGGATTTCGCCGGGGCCGAAGGGGCGCTGCGCGCGGCGCTGGCGGCCGATCCCGACCGCGCCGATGCGCTGGCGCTGCTGGGGCAGTGCTGCTCGCGCCTCGGCCGCGACGACGAGGCGATGGCCTTCTATCGTCGGGCGCTGGACCTGCGCCCCGATCTGCCGCTGGCCGTGTCGGGACTTGCCACGCTGTACCAGACGCTGGGCGATTTCGAGGCCGCCGAACCGCTGTTCCGCCGCAGCTTCGAGCTGTCGCCCAATGCCGGCGAGACATGGCGTAACTTCCTCGCCTCGCACCGCGTCACGGAGGGCGACCCGATCCTGGGCCAGATGCAGGCGCGGTTCGACAACCCGATGCTGGGCGACGAGGATCGCATCGGCTTCGGCTTTGCCATCGCCAAGGCGCTGGAGGACCTGAAGCAGTATGACCGGGTCTTCCCCTACCTGAAGACGGCGAACGACCTGTCACGTCGGCTGTATCCCTATGACATCGCCCAAAGGCAGGCGCGCGTCGCCGATGTGATGGCCAGCATGGCCAGCCGCGACTGGCCGGGCACGGCGGTCGGGGGCACCGAAGGCTTCGCGCCGATCTTCGTTACCGGCATGCCGCGGTCGGGCACCACGCTGGTCGAACAGATCATCGCCAGCCATTCCGCCGTCACCGGCACCGGCGAGGTCAATGTCGCGGCGAACCTTGCCACCGCGCTTCTGTCCGCCGGCACCCATGCCCGCGCCCTGGCCGGGATCCCGGATGCCGAAATCGCCGGGCTGGGCCGCGACTATGCCGCCGCACTGGCGACCCGGGCGCCGGGCGCCGCGCGGATCACCGACAAGTCGATCCAGAGCTACATGTATATCGGGCTGCTGAAGCTGGCCCTGCCGCAGGCGCGGTTCATCGTGGTGCGCCGCGATCCGCGCGACAACCTCGTGTCGATCTACAAGAACCGCTTTGCCGAGGGCACGCATCTCTATTCCAACAGCCTGCGCGACCTCGGGCTCTACTACCGCACCTTTCACGAGATGATCGAGTTCTGGCGCGCCCGGGTGCCCGGCTGGTTCCACGAGGTGCAGTACGAGGATCTGGTCGCCGACCCCGAGACCCAGACCCGGCAGCTGATCGCCGCCTGCGGGCTGGACTGGGAGGATGCCTGCCTGAACTTCCACCAGAACCGCCGCAAGGTCGACACGCTGTCGGTGTTCCAGGTGCGCCAGCCGATCAGCACCGGCTCGCTGCAGTCCTGGCGCCGCTATGCCCCGCATCTGGGCGAGCTGTTCGAGGCGCTGGGCGACCTCTTGCCGGGGGACGGCGATGCCGCTGAGTGACATCCGCGCCCGCATCGCCGAGGCGGAGACCGCCGCGGGCCGCGCGGCGGGATCGGTGACGCTGATCGCCGTGTCGAAGATCCAGCCCGCCGCGCGGGTCGAGGCGGTGCTGGACGAGGGCCAGCGCATCTTCGGCGAGAACTATGTGCAGGAGGCGGCGCTGAAATGGCCCGCATGGCGGGCGCGCTGGCCGGGCGTCAGCCTGCACCTGATCGGACCGCTGCAGACCAACAAGGCCAACAAAGCGGTGGAACTGTTCGAGACGATCCAGACGCTGGACCGCCCGAGCCTCGCCGAAAAGCTCGCCCGGCTGGCGCAGGGGCGGGGCACCAGCCCGGAGCTGTTCGTGCAGGTCAATACGGGGGCAGAACCGCAGAAGGCCGGCATCCTGCCCGACATGGCCGACGATTTCATCGCCGCCTGCCGGATGATGGACCTGCCGCTGGCCGGGCTGATGTGCATTCCGCCCGATGGCGAGGACCCGGCCCCGCATTTCGCGCATCTCGCCCGCATCGCCGAACGCAACGGCCTTGCCGGCCTGTCGATGGGCATGTCGGCGGATTTCGAAACCGCCATCGCCCATGGCGCCACCCATGTGCGCGTGGGGTCCGCCATCTTCGGCGCGCGCAGCCCCCGCCCGGCCTGAGCGCCCGGCCTCGCGCAGCGGGGGGAGGGGGCAGTCTTTCCGCCGCCCGCTGCGCCGGATCAGGCCCGCACCACCAGCCGCGAGTCGGGCCTCAGCCGGCGGGCGATCCCGATCAGGTCGGCCCGTGCCAGCGCCACGCAGCCGGCCGTCGGATGCCCGGGCCGGCGCCAGATATGCAGGAAGATCGCCGAGCCGCGTCCCGGCTGCGCCTCGGGCCAGTTCCAGTCGGTGACCAGCACGAGGTCATACATCGGATCGGCCCGGCGCAGCCGTTCGGCGCTGGCGGGGAAGGGCGCCGCGACCATCTGGTTGTAGTGCTCGTGATCGGGGTCGTCGCACCACAGGTCGAAGGGCCGGATCGGCACCGCCCAATCGGGCAGGGCCGTGCGGGCGATGCGGTCGGGGCGATAGAGCATGCCCACGATCCGGTGCCGTCCCGCCGGGGTGCAGCCGTCGCCTTCGCGCTTGCGGGCCGTGATGCCGCCCCGGCCGATGGTGCAGGGCCAGAGCCTGCCGCCGAAGCGCAGGCCGCCGGGGGTCACGACCAGATCCGTCGCGCTCACAGCAGATGCCCCGACTTGGCGGCCTTGGTCGCCAGATAGGCGGCGTTGAACCGGGTCAGCCCCACCTTCAGCGGCACACGTTCCACCACCTCGATCCCGTTCGCCTCCAGCATCCGGACCTTGGCGGGGTTGTTGGTCAGCAGCCGCACCTTGCCGAAGCCCATGCGCTGCAGCAGGCCCGCGCCGATGCGGAAGTCGCGCTCGTCATCCTCGAAGCCCAGACGGTGATTGGCCTCGACCGTGTCGAAGCCCTGATCCTGCAGCGAATAGGCGCGCATCTTGTTGGCCAGGCCGATGCCCCGGCCCTCCTGGTTGAGGTAGAGCAGCACGCCCGCGCCCTCGGCCCCCATCTGGTCCAGCGCGGCATGCAGTTGCGGCCCGCAATCGCATTTCAGGCTGCCCAGCACATCGCCGGTAAAACAGGCGGAATGCAGCCGCGCCAGCACCGGCGCATCGCGGGGGGGCGCGCCGATCTCGACCGCGTAATGTTCCTCGCTGCCGTCGCCGGGGCGGAAGATGTGCAGCCGCCCGCGTTCGGCCGCGGCCATCGGCAGCCGCGCCGCCACCACCGGCGCCAGCGGCGCGGCGAGGTCCAGCGCCGGACCCGCCTCGGCCATGTCGATCCGGGTCAGGCCCTCGGCCTGTGCCAGCGCGGCGCCGTCCGCCACCGGCAGGACCAGCGCCGCGGGCAGCAGATGCGCCGATTTCGTCAGCCGGATCGCGGCGCGATGCAGGTCCGCCGGCCCGTCGCGCAGCGACTGGAACGGCCCCTTCATCGGCATCGCCAGATCGCGGGCCGGGTCGGCCACCGCCGCCACCCAGTCGAGCGTCGCGGCCTCGGGCACCGCGATCCGGGCCAGATCGCCGTCATAGGCCCGGGCCTTCAGCGTCTCGGCCCGCCGGTTCGTCACCGCCAGCGCCAGCGTGCCGCCCATCGCCCGCAGCCCGGCCAGACGCGCCGCATCCACCGCCTCGGCCGCCACCGCCACCACCGCGCCCTGCCCATCGCACAGCACCACCGGCACGCCCATGCGCAGGTCGGCGCGGGCGCGGTTCAGTCGTTCGACGATGCTGGGGCCAAGCGGCATGGGGATGTCCGGTGCGGGCGATCTCGGCCTCACAGATAGTCCGGCCTGTCGTGATTTGAAACATATCCCCCGCAGGCGACACGTCCGCGTGAGAGATTTGTTGCATTCCTTGTCCCCCCGCCGGCGGTCGCGCATCTGTGAGGACAGCCGAGACCGGCACCTGCCCAGAAACGGAGGCGAGCATGGCCAACCTGAAGAAGATCCTGCTGGTGGACGATGACGAGGACCTGCGCGAGGCATTGGCCGAACAACTGGTCGCCACCGAGGATTTCGACGTGTTCGAGGCGGGCAGCGGCCATGAGGCGGTCGAGAAGGTCAAGGGCGCGATCTACGACCTCGTGATCCTCGACGTGGGCCTGCCCGATACCGATGGCCGCGAACTGTGCAAGCGCCTGCGCAAGCAGGGCGTCAAATGCCCGGTGGTGATGCTGACCGGCCATGACAGCGATGCCGATACCATCCTCGGGCTGGATTCGGGCGCGAATGACTACATCACCAAGCCGTTCAAGTTTCCGGTGCTGCTGGCCCGGCTGCGCGCGCAGCTGCGCCAGCACGAACAGTCGGAAGACGCGGTCTTCCAGCTTGGCCCCTACACGTTCAAGCCGGCGATGAAGATGCTGGTCGACACCAAGGACCGCAAGATCCGGCTGACCGAGAAGGAAACCAACATCCTGAAGTTCCTCTACCGCGCGCCCGACGGCGTGGTGGCGCGCGACGTGCTGCTGCACGAGGTCTGGGGCTACAATGCCGGGGTGACCACGCATACGCTGGAAACCCACATCTACCGGCTGCGGCAGAAGATCGAGCCCGACCCCTCGAACGCGCGGCTGCTGGTGACCGAGGCGGGCGGCTACCGGCTGGTCGCCTGAGGGGCGGCTGACGCCAGTATGGGTTCTGGACGGGATTTGCGGAACCGGAAGGCCGGGATCGCGTTCAGACCTCACCGGGCCGGACAAGACCGCCCGATGCGAATTCCAAGCCCTCCCGCGCCGGGGTCAAGGCGCGGCTTCCCTCCCTGTTGGACTTGCCCGGGCTTCGGCCCGGGCTTCTTTTTTCCGGCGGGCCGGCGAAGGGTCAGTTGGCGGCGGTGACCGTCGCCTCGGGGAAGGCCACGTCCTTCAGGAACGGATAGGCGATGGCGACCAGCTGTTGCTGCTGCGCGCCCTCGATCCGCATCATGTACCATTCGCCGCCCTCGTTCAGCACCAGCAGCGACTGGCGGTTGAGCGTCTTGCCGCGGGCGTTGGCGGCGGTGAACTGGGTCGGCACGATGGCCCAGGTCACGCGGCTGCCATCGGGCAGGGCGGAATCCGTGGCCTCGACCCCGGTCACATCCGCCGCGAAATCGGCGAAGGTGGCGGCCTTCAGCAGCGCGGCAGTCTGTTCGGTCAGCACCGCGTCCAGCTGTCCCGCCTCGATCCCGGCCGATCCGGCGAAGATGTTCTTGATCCGGGGCGGCAGGGCTGCGACCACGCGGTCGGCCTCGCCCCGGCCGATCGCGCGCAGGTAGCCGTCGACGGCGCCTTGCATCTGGCGGGCCTCGGCGGCTTCCAGCGGCCGCGCGGCGGCCGGCAGCGCCGCCAGAACCGGCAGGCTCGCCAGCAGCGACAGGGTCAGGGCGGGGATCGGGCGCATCGGTTTTCCTTTCGCTCGGGCCGGCGTTTCCGGGGCCGGTCTGCCTGCGAAGGGCCCATCCGGACCCTCCGGCCGTGGTTTGGGCGATCTGTGACAGCAGGCGGGGCAGGGCTCAAGTCACAAACCGGCCAGTGGCGGCGCATTGCCCGCCCGCCGCGGCGCGGCTATGGTCCGCCGCCGGCCGGAGCCCGGCCGCAGCGGAGACCGGACATGCCCTTCACCCTCGCCACATGGAACATCAACTCCGTCCGCCTGCGCGAGGGGCTGGTCAGCCGGCTGCTGGCGGAAGAGACGCCCGACATCCTGTGCCTGCAGGAATGCAAGGCCCCGGTGGACAAGATGCCGCTGTCGGTCTTTGCCGCCGCCGGCTACCGCTGGTGCGTGGCGCGCGGGCAAAAGGGCTATAACGGCGTCGCGATCCTGTCGAAGCTGCCGATCGAGGACGCGGGCGACCGCGACTTCGCCACGCTGGGCCATGCCCGCCATGTCGCGGCCCGGCTGGAAAACGGCGTGACCGTCCACAACTTCTATGTCCCGGCGGGCGGCGACATCCCGGACCGGCAGCAGAACCTGAAATTCGGCCAGAAGCTCGACTTCCTGACCGACATGACCCACTGGTTCGCCGCCGACCGCCCGCACAAGGCGATCCTCGTGGGCGACCTGAACATCGCCCCGCGCGAAGACGACGTCTGGAGCCACAAGCAACTGCTGAAGATCGTCAGCCATACGCCGGTCGAGGTCGATCATCTGGGCAAGGTGATGGAGTCGGGCCGCTGGGTGGACATCACCCGGCAGGACATCCCGTCGGGGCTGCTCTATTCCTGGTGGTCCTATCGCGCCGCCGACTGGGACGCCGCCGACAAGGGCCGCCGGCTCGACCATGTCTGGGCCACGCCCGACATCGCCGGCGCCGCCCATGGCAGCCGCATCCTGCGCGCCGCGCGTGGCTGGGACCAGCCGTCGGACCACGCCCCGGTCTTCGCGACCTTCGACCTGTAGCGGCGGGGCCGGCAGGCCCGCCCCGGCGGCGCAACCCCCTTGGCGGGCCGGGCCGAAAGGCTCATATAGGCGCCAGACCCTTGCGCAGGAGGAACCGATGCTGGAACTCGGCCAGAAACCCGCCCAACCGACCGCCGCGCCCGGCGACCTGGTCAAGGACGTATCCGAACGCGACTTCATGGCCG
This sequence comes from Frigidibacter oleivorans, assembly GCF_003993775.1. Lineage (GTDB taxonomy): Bacteria > Pseudomonadota > Alphaproteobacteria > Rhodobacterales > Rhodobacteraceae > Frigidibacter > Frigidibacter oleivorans. The sequence continues at coordinate 6,898 of NZ_RJRZ01000002.1, read as the reverse complement.
AGGTGATCGACCGTTCGCGCGAGGTTCCGGTGATCGTCGATTTCTGGGCGCCGTGGTGCGGCCCCTGCAAGCAGCTGGGCCCGGCGCTGGAGGCGGCGGTGACGGCGGCGAAGGGCCGGGTCGTGATGGCCAAGGTCAATGTCGACGAAAACCAGATGATCGCCGCGCAGCTGCGGGTGCAGTCGATCCCCACCGTCTATGCCTTCTGGCAGGGCCAGCCGGTCGACGGCTTTCAGGGCGCCGTCTCCGGGTCCGAGGTGAAGGCCTTCGTCGACAAGCTGGCGGCGCTGTCGGGCGATGGCGGGCTCGCCGAGGCGATCGAGGCGGCCGAGACGATGCTGGCCGAGGGTGCCGCGGTCGATGCGGCGGAAACCTTCGCCGCCATCCTCGAGGAAGAGCCCGAGAATGCCGCGGCCTTCGGCGGGCTGGTGCGGGCGCATCTGGCGCTGGACAATGTCGATCAGGCCGAGGCGCTGCTGAACGCGGTGCCTGCCAAGATCGCCTCCGCCGCCCCGGTCGAGGCCGCGCGGGCGCAGCTGGCGCTGCTGCGGCAGGCGGCGCAGGCCGGCCCCGTGGGCGAGCTGCGCGCGCGGGTCGAGGCGGACCCGGCCGACCACCAGGCGCGCTTCGACCTGGCGCTGGCGCTGCATGCCGCCGGTCAGGCCGACGAGGCGGTGGACCAGCTGCTGGACCTGTTCCGCCGCGACCGCGAGTGGAACGACGGCGCTGCCAAGGCGCAGCTTCTGACCATCTTCGACGCGCTGAAGCCGACCGACCCCCTGGTGCTGAAAGGGCGGCGGCGGCTGAGTTCGATGATCTTCTCCTGATCCGGCCGCGGGGCGTTGCCCCGCTGCCGCACCGGGCTAGGTGGAACGCGATGATGAAGGCCGCAGACCTGCCTGACGCGATCCCGCTGTTTCCCCTGCCGGGGGCGCTGTTGCTGCCCCGCGCGCGCCTGCCGCTGCATATCTTCGAGCCGCGCTACCTGCAGATGCTGGAGGATGCGATGAAGACGCGCGACCGGCTGATCGGCATGATCCAGCCCCGGCCCGCGCCGCAGGGCGAACGCAAGCTGAACGCCATCGGCTGCGCCGGCCGCGTCACCGCCTTTTCCGAAACCGAGGACGGGCGCTACATGATCACCCTCACCGGGATCTCGCGGTTCCGGCTGCGGCGCGAGGTGGCGGGCTTTGCCCCCTATCTGCGGGGCGAGGTGGACTGGACGGGCTTCGACCGCGATCTGGGGCGCCCCGAACAGGACGACGGTTTCCGCCGCGAGCCGTTCCTTGCCCTGCTGGGCCGCTATTTCGAAAGTCAGCAGCTGGCCACCGACTGGGATGCGCTGAAGGATGCGGAGGACGAGTTGCTGATCAACTCGCTGTCCATGCTGCTGCCCTTCGAGCCCGAGGAAAAGCAGGCCCTGCTGGAGGCGCCGACACTGGCGACGCGGCGCGAGACGCTGGTGACGCTGATCGAGTTCGCGCTCCGCTCCGGCGGCGAGGAGGATGTGCTGCAATGAGCGACGAGACGCAGTTTGACCGCCGCATGCTCGAGGCCCTGGTCTGCCCGCTGACCCATGCGCCGCTGCACTATGACGCGGACCGGCAGGAACTGGTGTCGAAACCGGCGCGGCTGGCCTTCCCGATCCGCGAGGGGATTCCGGTGATGCTGGTGGACGAGGCGCGGGAAGTCGACTGAGGCGGGATCAGGCCGGCAGCCCCTGCAGCAGCCGGGGCAGCGGCCCGGCCAGCGGCGACAGGCCCGCCGCCTGCCGCATGAAGCCGCGGCGCAGCGCCGGCACCGCCTGCACCAGCCCCATGCCAAGGTCGCGGCCGGCCCGCAGGATCGGGTTGTCGTTGGAAAACAGCCGGTTCACCGCATCCATGCCAAGGGCAAGCGTGGTGGAATCGAACCGCCGCCACTGCTGATAACGGTCCAGCACGTCGGCGGCGCCGATGTCCTCGCCCCGCCGCCGCGCCTCGGCCAGCACCTCGGCCAGCGCCGCCACATCGCGCAGCCCGAGGTTCAGCCCCTGCCCGGCGATGGGATGCACGCCATGCGCGGCATCGCCCACCAGCGCCAGCCGCGGCGCGACATAGCGGTCGGCCAGCGTCAGGCCCAGCGGATAGCTGAAGCGCGGCCCGCACAGGCTGATCGCCCCCAGATGATCGCCGAAGCGCGGCCGCAGCACGGCGAGGAAGCCCGCATCGTCCAGCTGGGCGATGTCGGCGGCGGTGGCGTCGCGCTCGCTCCAGACGATGGAACTGCGGTTGCCGGTCAAGGGCAGGATCGCGAGCGGGCCGGAGGGCATGAAGAACTGCTGCGCCACCCCGCCATGCGGGCGCTCATGCGCGATGGCCGCGACCAGCGCCGTCTGGCCATAGCCCCATCCCGTGCGCCGGATGCCCGCGCGGCTGGCCGTGGCCGACCCGCGCCCGTCGGCGCCGATCAGCAGCCGCGCCGTCAGCGTCCGTCCGTCCGACAGGGTGACGGCGATGCCGGCGGGGGCGGGCGCCTGCGCCACCACCGGGGTGCCGGGGATATGGGTGATCGCGGGGCTGGCCTCCATCGCCGACAGGAAGGCCGCGTAAAGGTGCCGGTCCTCGACCATGAAGCCGACGGGGCCCTCCTCGATCTCGGCCGAGCGGAAGTCGAGGAAGAAGGGTGCCGCGCCCTCGCCCGCCCGCCCGTCCGAGGCGCGCACTGCGGTCATCGGCTGGGCATCGGCGGCCAGCGCGGGCCAGACGCCGATGGCGGACAAGAGCCGCTTGGACGCGATGGCCAGCGCATAGGCCCGCCCGTCGAAGGCGGCCTCGGCCCGGGCGCGGGCGGGCTGTGCATCCACCACCGTCACCGTCAGCCCCGCCTGTGCCAGCGCCAAGGCCAGCGCCGGACCGTTCAGCCCGCCGCCCGCGATCAGGACATCGCAGGACGGGGCGGCGGCGGCGGGGGGCGGGGCATCGGTCATGGGCCCGAATATGGCGCGGCGGGCGGGATTGTCCATGCGCGCATCTGCCGCTAGCGTCCGTTCCGGCAACCGGGGATGGCGATGGACTGGCGGACGGCGGGCGCGGGCGAGTTGGGGCGGGCGATCGGGCGGGGCGAGGTCGATCCCGTCGCGCTGACGGAAACGTTTCTCGACGCGGCGGCGGCCGATCCCGACGGCCCGCGCATCTATGCCCGCCTGACCCCCGACCGCGCGCGGGCCGAGGCGGCGGCGGCGCGCGACCGTGCCCGGTCCGGCCTGCGGCGCGGCCCTCTGGACGGGGTGCCGGTCAGCTGGAAGGACCTGTTCGACACCGCGGGCGTGGCGACCGAGGCGGGATCGCGCCTGCTGGAAGGCCGGGTGCCCGGGCGCGACGCGCAGGTTCTGGCCCATGCGACGGCGGCGGGGCTGATCTGCCTCGGCAAGACGCATATGACCGAACTGGCCTTCTCGGGCCTCGGCGTGAACCCGATGACGGCGACGCCGCCCAATGCCTTCGATCCGGCGCTGGCGCCGGGCGGCTCGTCCTCGGGTGCGGCGCTGTCGGTGGCGCGGGGTCTGGCGGCGGCGGCGATCGGCTCGGATACCGGCGGATCGGTCCGCATCCCCTCGGCCTGGAACGGGCTGGTCGGGCTGAAGACGACGCATGGCCGCCTGCCGCTGGACGGCGTGGTGCCGCTGGCGCCCTCCTTCGACACCGTGGGGCCGCTGGCGCGGAACGTCGAGGATTGCGCCCTGCTGCTGGCGGTGCTGGAGGGCGGGCGCCCCGCCGACCTGCGCGGCGCGACGCTGGCCGGCGCGCGGCTGCTGGTGCTGGAAGGCGCGCCCTTCGACGCGGCGCGCGATGCCCCGGTGGCGGCCTTCGAGGCAGCGGTGGAGCGGATGGGGGCGGCGGGCGCGCGGGTGGACCGCGCCGACCTGCCGATGACCGGGCCGGCGCTGGCGCTGTCGCCGCTGCTGTTCGCGACCGAGGCCTATGGCGTCTGGTCCGAGGTGATCGAGGCGGCGCCCGACAGGATGTATGCCCCCGTGCTGGATCGGTTCCGCGGCGGGCGCGGCGTGTCGGCGCCCGACTATGTGGCGGGCTGGCGGCGGTTGCAGGCGCTGCGGGCGGACTGGCGGACGGCGGTGGCGGGATATGACGCGGTGCTGCTGCCCACCGCGCCGATCCTGCCGCCGGACGTGGCGCGCCTGTCCTCGGATGCCGAATACTTCATGACCGAAAACCTGCTGGCGCTGCGCAACACCCGCATCGGCAACCTGTTCGGCCTCTGCGCCCTGTCCCTGCCCTGCGCGGCGCCGGGCACCGGACTGTCGCTGATGGGCCTGCCGGGGCAGGAGGAAGGGCTGTTGCGCATCGGCCACGCTGCCGAGGCGGCGCTGCGCGACTAGGCCACGGCGGGGGTCGCAAACGCCGCTGCGACGGGACTTTTTCTGGACCGCTGCCCCGGCTTTGGCTAGACTCCGGTCGAACGGGGCGCCACGACCCCGACGACGAGAGGCAGACATGGCATTCCCCGAGCGGTTCTCGAACCTGCCGGAATACGCGTTTCCGCGCCTGCGGGCGCTTCTGGATCACCACCAGCCGGGGGGTGAGCCCATCGCCATGACCATCGGCGAGCCGACTCATCCCATGCCCGGTTTCGTGGCCGAGGTGCTGACGGCGGAACTTGCGGGCTTTTCGAAATACCCATCGAACGAGGGCACGGCGCCGCTGCTGGCGGCGATCGCGGGCTGGATCGGCCGCCGCTATGGCGTGACGGTCGGGCCGGGGCGGATCTGCACCGCCAACGGCACGCGCGAGGCGCTGTTCAATGCCTGCGTCGCGCTCAGCCCGGAACGCAAGGACGGCAAGCCGCCCGTCGTGCTGATGCCGAACCCCTTCTATCAGGTCTATGCGGTGGGCGCGGTGGCTTCGGGGGCGGAACCGGTCTTCGTGCCGGCCACGGCGGAAACCGGCTTCCTGCCCGACTATCACGCCCTGCCCGCCGACCTGCTGGACCGGGTGACGGTGGCCTTCCTGTGTTCGCCCGCCAATCCGCAGGGGGCCGTCGCCTCGCGCGACTACCTGATGCGGCTGCTGGCGCTGGCGGAACGGCACGATTTCACCGTCTTCGCCGACGAATGCTATTCCGAGGTCTGGCGCGACGCGCCGCCCCCCGGCGCGCTGGAGATCGCCGCGGCGACAGGGGCGGATCCGGAGCGGGTGCTGGTCTTCAACTCGCTGTCCAAGCGGTCGAACCTGGCCGGGGTGCGGTCGGGCTTCGTCGCCGGCGGGCCCAAGGCCATCGCCCGCATCCGCCAGCTGCGCGCCTATGCCGGCGCGCCGATCCCCGGCCCGCTGCAGGCGCTGAGCGCCCGGGCCTGGGCGGACGAGGCGCATGTCGAGGCGAGCCGGGACCTGTATCTGCAGAAATACGATGCCGCGGCCGAGGTCCTTGCCGGGCTGCCGGGCTTTGCCTTGCCCGAGGGCGGCTTCTTCCTGTGGCTGCCGGTCGAGGATGGCGAGGCGGCGGCGCTGAAGCTGTGGCAGCAGACCGGGGTGCGGGTGCTGCCGGGCGCCTATCTGGCGCGCGACACGGCGCAGGGCAATCCGGGCAAGGGTTATCTGCGGGTGGCGCTGTGCGCGCCGCTGGACGAAACGCGACGCGGGCTGATCCGGCTGCGCGACTGTCTGTATGGGTAAGGAGAGGAAGATGGCGTCCTATCAGGCAAGGCAGCGCGATCCGCTTCTGGACCAGAACACGCAGGCGGTGCTGGAACGGCGCGGCAAGGAACTGCTGGGCGGCGCGCTGATCGTGCTGGGCGTGCTGACGGCGATGATGCTGGGCAGCTATTCGCCCGACGACCCCAGCTTCCTCGCCGCCACGGACGAACCGGCGCAGAACCTGCTGGGCGGGATCGGCGCCGCCATCGCCTCGCCGCTGTATGTCATTGCCGGGCACGGAGCCTGGGGACTGTCGCTGTGCCTTCTGGGCTGGGGGCTGCGCTTCATGCTGCATCGCGGGGAAGAGCGTGCGGCGGGGCGGGTGATCTTCGCCCCGATCGGCGTGGCACTGATGTCGGTCTATGCCTCCACGCTGCTGCCCGGGCCGGAATGGACCCACAGCTTCGGCCTCGGCGGGCTGTTCGGCGACACGGTGCTGGGTGCCCTGATCGGCGTGGCGCCGGTGAAGGCCACCTTCGGGCTGAAGGTGATCTCGCTTCTGGTCTTCGCGGCGATGCTGGCGGTGGGCGCCTTCGTGCTGGGCTTCGACCGGGCGGAACTGACGGCGATCCGGCGCTTCCTGCTGGTGGGATCGGTCATCATCTATGCGCGGCTGCTGAACATGGCGGGCCGGGGGGCCGACCTGTCGATGCGCGCGGCGCAGGCGGCAGCGGAAAAGGCGCGCGAACGCCGCGCCGTGGCCCGCGACCGCGCGGCGGAGGCCGCGCAATGGGATGCCGCCGAACGCGCCGTGCCGGAGCCGCGCCGCCGGGCGCTGCCGGCGCAGGCAGCGTTGCAGGATCACTGGCAGCACGAGGACGAACCCGCCCCGCCGCCCCGCCGGGTGCTGCGGGCCGAGCCGGCCTATGCCGCGCCCGAAGAAGACGACCTGATCGAGGACGAGCCGGTCTGGGACGCCGCCCCCGCGCCGCGGCAGGGCCTGCTGGCGCGGGTGTCGTCGCAGATCCGCCGGGTGGTGGAGCCCGAACCGGAACTGGTGGAGCCGCCGTTGCTGTCGCCGCGCGCCGCGCTGGCCGATGCCCCGCCCGAAGAGCGGATCCGCGCCCGCATTGCCGATGCCGTCAAAAGCCGCAGCCGGCTGGTCGCCGATCCGCGCCCCGGGGCGCCGGTCGCGCCCGCCGCCGCCGCGGCCCCGCGCCGGATGGAACCGCCGGTGACCGCCGCCGCCGCTGCTGCCGCGGGGC
>NZ_RJRZ01000029.1 GCF_003993775.1 Frigidibacter oleivorans | reverse complement strand
CGCGTTGCCCGGGAGCTGACAGCGCTGATCGAGCGTCGTGGAAAGCCCGGCGTCATCGTCAGCGACAACGGCACCGAGTTCACCTCGAACGCGATCCTGGAATGGGCAGAGAAGATGCAAACGCCAGATGCGCGCGCCCCGAGGCCGTTTCGGGAATGGGCAGCTTCCGCCCCACCATGCCGTGGTTGATGGCGTAGGGGCTGATGCTGTGCGTCGACTCGCGCACCTCCATCCGGTACTCGCGCATGGTCATGAGGTCGATCGGCCAGAGGATGCGCCGCGCCATCTGGATCATCTTGGGGATGGCGATCTGGCAGACCCAGTCCTCGTCCCGGAACCCCGAGCTGAGCGACTTGGTGTGCAGCGTCGGGCGCCATTTCTCGGAAGAGCGGTCGCGAATGACGAGCTGCATTTCCTCGAGCGTCTCCAGCAGGCGGTAGACCGGCTCGTTCACCCGCTTCAGCGTGAATGCCGAATGCGGTGCGCAAACCCCGATGGCGGCCATCGCCGCCAGCCTGCTCCTGGCCGTGATCCTGCTGCTGTTCGGCAGCTACATCACCGTCATCCCACAACCGGCCATCGCGGGCCTGATCCTCTATGTCGCCTGGCGTCTGATCGACCGCAAGGAGATCGCGCATATCATCCGCACCTCTCGCCCGGAGACGCTGATCCTGCTCCTGACGCTCGGCGCCGGACTTATCCTCGACCTCGACACGTCGATCTATGTGGGCGTGATCGCGTCGTTCTCGATCTTCATCTTCAACAGCGCACGCCCCTCGTTGAGGGTCAGCACGCCGGTCCTGTCGCCGTCGGGGCGGCGCAAGTTCCGCAATGCCGACATGCACGGGGTGCCGGAATGCCCGCAGCTTCTGACGGTGCGCCTGGACGGGCCGCTCTATTTCGGGTCGTTCGATCATGTCGAGGCCGAATGCCACTCTCGCACCAGGGCCCGGGTTCTCGCGATGCGGGATGGCGACTTGAAAAGTCGCGTTGGCCCATCCTAGGGTCTCCCGTGTTTCCAGCCCGGATCTGCGATGAGACACAAGGCCGACCTGATCTCGCAGAAGATGCGTCTGCGCCAGCTGCGCTGCTTCGTCACCGCGGCGCGGATGAAAAGTGTCGGTGCGGCGGCTGACAAGCTGGGCCTGACCCAACCGTCGGTCAGCCGCAGCATACGCGAGCTGGAGCAGGTGCTGGGCCATGACCTGTTCGACCGCTCGATGCGCGGGGCGGAACTGACGCGGCGAGGCCGCGACTTTCTCGAAGCGGCAGAGGCGGGCCTTCTGCAGATATGGCAGGGCACAAGGGCGGCGATCGGCGATGTCGGGGCGCAAGAGGTGGTGCGGATCGGTGCCTTGCCGAATGTCTGCTCACGAATGCTTCCATCCCTGATCGCCAGCTTCAAGGTGCAGATGCCCGGTGTGAGGGTCGTCATCAATCCGGGCCCGAACGCCGTCCTGCTGGGCGCACTGCGTCACGGAGAGACCGACATCGTGATCGGCCGGCTTTCGTCCAGCGAGGAGATGCGCGGGCTGGTCTTCGAGGCACTCTATGACGAACCGCTTGTTTTCGTGGTGCGCGCGTCCCACCCGCTGGCCCACAAGAGCCCCTCGCTGCAGGACGTTCTGGACTATCCGATGCTTCTGCCGCCCGAGGGGACCATCATCCGGCAAGAGGTCTCGCGCTTTCTTGCGGGGCAGGGCGTCGGCGGCCTGCCGAATGTGATCGAGACCACGTCCTCGGATTTCCAGCGTGCCTATCTGGCGATCACCGAAAGCGTCGCCATCATCCCCCAGGGGGTCGTCCAGCGCGAGATCGAGTCCGGCGATCTGGTCGATCTCGGCATCGGAGGGCGCGGGCTCGTCGGGCCCGTCGGGCTGACGACCAACCCGGATGTGAAGCTGTCCGGCGCGGTCGCAATGATGGTTCAGCATGTGCGGAGGCATCCCTTCCATACCGGAACTGGTATGTGACTGCGCAGACTTTGTGCGCTCGGCCCCCGATTGCGGTGGTAGGCTCAGGCTTCAGGCACGTCTTTGGGAGGAAGGCACATGAACCAACTTGCGAAGGTCGCAATCGCGGCTGCCCTTGCTGTCAGCGGCGGCATCGCCCAGGCGCAATCCCTCAGTCTCGAAGGTGGCGGCGCGGCGTCGCTGACCGGGATCGTTCCACAGACTTACGCGCAATTCACAGCCGCCGAAGGCGTGAACCTGCAGGTCATTCTGGGGCAGGCGCTGACACGCTCGGCGCTCAAGGTCGCGGCGGGCCAGCTGGACGTCGCCGTGGTTCCGCCGGATGCCTACAATGCGATGAAGGCCGGAGTCGGCCCCTATGCCGATCTTGCGGATCAGGCCAAGTCGATGGCGCCGAACCTGCGTGCGCTGTTCGGTTTCCCGGGCGGCACCTTTCATGCGGTTGCCTGGGCGGACAGCGGAATCGACAGCTGGGACGATCTCGCCGGCAAGCGCGTCTATATCGGCCCCCCCGCCGGGGCGGCCAACCGCCAGATTTCGGGCATGATCTCGGCCGCAAGCGGCGGACTGATGCCCGATGCGGACTATGAAGCCTTTCGTGCGCCGTGGGATGCCGCTCAGCAGAGCTTTCAGGACGGCCAATATGACGTCTATGTCGGCTCGATCGCAGTTGGCAGCCAGATGCTGAACGAATTGAGCCTCCAGCGCGAGATCGTCATCCTGGGGATCCCCGAGGAGGTGATGGAGACCGATGTCTGGGCGCAATATGTCGAAGAGAGTGCGATGGCTCCCACGATTATCCCGGCCGGCACCTATTCGGGGCAGGCAAACGGCGACGCGGACCTGATCGCTGTCGCGACCTCGATGATGATGGCGGTCAATGCCTCGATGGACGACGAGACGGCCTACAAGCTGACCAAAGCGTTCTGGGACAACCTTGACGCGATGAAGAACGCCAATGCGTTGATGCAATCGATCGACTCTTCGCAACCTTTCGCCAACCTTTCGGCGGCGCTGCATCCGGGCGCGGTGCGCTATTACGAGGAGGCCGGGATCGAGGTTCCCGCCGAACTCGTGCCGAACTGACATCCGGCAGGCCGGCCGCCGGTCCGGGCCACGGACCTGTGCGGTCGGCACCATCATTCACGTGGAAATCAGGGAGGGATCGGCCATGGAGGGCTCGGTCAACGCAGCCACGCGCATGGCAAGACGCGCGGTCTATGTCGTCGGATTGGTGATCGCGCTCATCGGTCTGGCAAACGTGATGCCGACCTACAATGTGCTGCCGCGCATCGGCCCCTTCGCGGTCGAGTGGTTTCGCCCGCTGTTCTACTGGCTTGCGATCCTGGTCTTTCTTGGCGTCGATGCGGAACGTCGCGCCCGGGAGAATGGCCTGAAGACCGTTCACCTTGTCGCCTATGCCATCGCTGCCGTCGCGATCGGCTATGTCTGCTACGACTTCTGGCGTGTCGGCATGGTCATCCAGAACAGCGTGATGTTCTTCGGCCAGCGCGAGATGGTGCTGGCGCTGCTGGCCGCCGGTATCTCGATCTGGGCGTGCTGGTATCTCTGGGGGCCGCCGATTGCCATCATCGGTGCGCTGGCGCTGCTGTATCTGGCGACCGGCCAGCACTGGCCCGGACCGCTGAGAACGGCCCCCGTCAACGTCGTGGACGCGATCCCCGCGAACATCTGGTATGCGACCGATCAGGGTATCCTCGGGTCGATCATGGGCGTCATCCTGACGACCGTGCTTCCCTTCATTGTCCTGGGCGCCATTCTCGAGGGCTGCGGCGCAGGCGGCTCGATGATCCGCATTTCGTTCCAGTTGATGAAGCGCTTCAGGGGCGGGCCGGCCTATGCCGCGATCCTGGCCTCGGCGCTGTTCGGCACCGTTTCGGGCTCGGCGGTTGCCAACGTGGTCGGCACTGGCGTCGTGACCATCCCGATGATCCGCAGGCGGGGCTTCAGCGCCACCTTCGCCGGTGCGGTGGAGGCGACTGCCTCGACCGGCGGGCAGATCCTGCCGCCGATCATGGGCGCCGCCGCGCTGGTCATGGCCGATATCGTGGGTGTCAGCTACCTGACGGTCATCCTGGCCGTCATCATCCCCGCCGTTGCCTACTACGCTTCTCTTTTCATGGCCGTCTATTTCGAAAGCCAGAAGCTGAACATCCAGGTGAGCGGCGACGATATCGACGTCGATCCCCCCACGGGCCAGGACTGGCTGAACATGCTGCTGGTCTTCGGGCCGATCGCCATCATCGTTTATCTGCTGGTGAGCGGCCTGTCCGCTGCCGGTGCCTCGATCGCGGCGATCCTTCTGCTGATCCCGATGAGCTTCATCAATCCGGAAGTGCGCCGAAAGCCCATGCTGCTGGTCGCGTCGCTGGCCGAGGGCGGCAAGGTCGTCGGGCAACTGGCCGTTGCCATCGCGATTGTGGGGATCGTGGTGTCGGTCCTGTCGGCCACGGGGATTCCGACGACCTTCGCCGTGTTGCTGTCGAACGCGTCGTCGAACTCGCTGCTGGTCGCGCTGCTGATCGCGGCGGCGGGTTGCATCGTTCTTGGCATGGGGATGCCGACGCTGCCCGCCTATATCGCGATCATCTCGGTTATGGGGCCGACATTGCAGGGCTTCGGGATGGAACTGCTGGCAGCCCACATGTTCGTCTTCTTCTTCGGCGTTGCCGCCGGCATCACCCCACCCGTCGCACTGACGGCGTTCGCCGCGGCTGCCGTGTCCGGCGGGCGACCGATTGCGACTGCCATTGCATCGACCCGGATCGGGGCCATGATGTTCCTGATCCCTTTCGCCTGGGCCTTCGACGACGCCCTTCTTCTGGGCATCGGCGACACGGACCTGAACAGCGTTCTGCCCGCCATCGCCTTCCTGTTTGCCGCGCTCTATTTCTGCACGTCGGCATTGATCGGCCATGACCGCGGCAGGCTGACGGCGGTCGAGCGTATCCTGCGCCTTGCCGTGGCTCTCGCGCTCCTGTCTCCGGTTCTGTGGATCGAGCTTGGGGCGCTGGCTTTCGGGACCGCGCTCGTCGTCTATCGTTACCTCTCTGACCCCAAGGAAAAGGGAGCCATCACGTGACCGAGCGCCCCAACTTTCTTCTCTTCGTCACGGATCAGCATCGGGCGGATTATCTTGGCTGCTATGGTCATCCGATCCTGAGGACGCCGAATATCGACGGGATCGCCGCGCGCGGCGTGGCCTTCGACCGCTTTTATGTCGCAAGCCCGGTCTGCATGCCCAACCGCGCGAGCCTGATGACCTGCCGGATGCCGTCCAGCCATGGCGTGACCATGAATGGCGTGCCGCTGAGCCGCCAGAACGTGACCTTTGTCGAACTGCTGAAGGTGGCGGGCTACCGCACCGGGCTAATCGGCAAGAGCCATCTGCAGACCTTCACCGGGGCTCCCCCGTCAATGACGGTGCCTTCAGCGCGCGAGGGATATTTCCGGGCAGATGGCGATCTTGCCGAGGCCGTCCGGCATGACCTGAATGCGCCAACCTACAAATACGAAGAGCCGGATTTCTGGTCCGGCTCGCAGCCCCGTGTCCCCACCCCGTTCTATGGCTTCGATCATGTCGAGCTTGTCACCGGGCATGGCGATCATGTCGGCGGCGACTATGCGGCTTGGCTGCTGGAGCGTCGCCCCGACGCGGGCCATCTTCTGGGCGCGGCAAACCAGTTGCCGCACGACTACAGCTGCCCGCAGGCTGTCCGGACGGCCCTCCCGCCCGAGTTGTATTCGACAACCTATATCGCGGAACGTGCGGCTGCCTTCATCGAGGCCCGGAAGGACGAGGACCAGCCCTTCTTCCTGATGGTCAGCTGGCCCGACCCGCACCACCCGTTCAACCCGCCGGGCAAGTACTGGGAAATGTACGATCCGGACGACTTCCCCGTCCCCGAGGCGTTCACCCGCAACGACTGGACCCCGCCACCCCATGTCGCCGGGGTGCTGAACATGCGGGACGAAGGAAAGGCGAACCTGCGGGGCATGAACGCCGTCGGCTGTTCCCCGCGCGAGGCGCAGGAAGCGCAGGCCCTGACCTGCGGCATGATCTCCATGATCGATGATGCGGTGGGGACGGTTCAGGACGCCCTGCAGGCCAGTGGCCGCGCGGGCGAGACGGTCGAGATATTCACGACCGACCACGGCGATCACCTCGGCGATCACCGCCTTCTCTTCAAGGGCGCCGAGCAATATGAGCAGATCACCCGCGTGCCGTTCCTGTGGGCAGACCCGGAGGGCGACGGTGCTGCGCGCTCGGACAGGATCGGACAGACCCATGACATCGGCACCACGATCCTCGAGCGCGCGCGGATCGAAGCTGCTTGCGGGATGCAGGGCCGCAACCTCTTCGCAGAGGCCGGGAGGCCGGCTGCATTCATCCAGTATGCCCACCAGAAGGAGATGGACCAGTTGGGCGTCCCGCCCAACATCCACAGCATCCGCGACAGGCGGTTCCGCCTTTCGGTCCTGCAGGACATGGAGTGGGGCGAACTTTACGACCTGTCGGCCGATCCCGGAGAGTTGCGGAATCTGTGGGACGATCCCGTCCACGCGCCGGACAAGGCCCGTCTTCTCGAGATGCTGGTTCGGGCCGAACTGGCGCATGTTGACCGCTCGCCAATGCCCACCGGACGGGCGTGACGTCGTGGCGCCCGCTGCGAACCAGGGTGGCGTAGATGTCTGGCGGATGACCCGGGAGGATGTGCGGGGATGCAGGGCGCCCACGCGACCGCTGCCGAACCATGCCGCCGGAGACCCAGATACGGCTCTGCTATCGTGGCCATACCGTGACGGGCTGCGCCGACCTTCTTGCCCTGGTTCTGCGTCCGGAGAAACCGCGCTCGTGACCGGCGCAGGCCGGGGGTCAGGTCTTGTCCTCGCCCGCGATACCGCCTCTGATCACTCAGTCGCTCACCACCCAAGCGTGGCAGATGTTGACCGTTTCACCGTCGAGGCGGCTTCCGGCGGTCAGTCTGCTGAAGCCGTAGCTGTCGAACAGTATGAAATCCCCAGTCTCCGCATCCACGCCTTGAACGACCGTGTAATGGGTCTTCGGCTCCTCTTTTTTGCAAAAGAAGATCAGCGCTCCACAGTTGGGCCCAACACGGCTGGCGATATCGGACGGCGAAACGCCTTCGACATTTTGCGCGCCGAGCACGTCAAGGAGCCATGGAATGTCTTCGGGATCGATTCCTTCGAGAACGGCGGCGGACAGGTCCCCCTCCTTCTCTATCCGTTCCACGGCAGTGCGGAATTTTTCCCAGGCTGAAGGCTCGTCGTCGGGAATGGCACCATTGAGTCGAAGAAGGTTGATGCCTGCGTAGATGCTGCACAGGCAGTCCAGTCTCCCCTGCGTGAGAGGTTCCAGGTTCATTCCGCTACCCCCATGATTGTGCGGTCAGATGCTGAGCGGTGTGGCTGCCGGGTTTCCAAACGTCGCCTCCCACCACGGACCGCTCGGATCTCTTACTAGACCTGCGGTCCAGCGCCGGCCGGTCTGGGTTACGTGTCGCGGCCGGCGTCGGACGGCCGGTCGGGTTCGTTGACCCCGGATCGCCGGGCCCGAGGATAGTAGGACAGTAGGACAGCATAAAAAGGCCTTTCGGACTTGTTGCGGCACTGTTCAACCGCCGCAACTATCGGCCTGAGCAGCAGGCGCGGCAAGCGCGATTTGCGCGACAGGTCGTGGCCACAGACGGCCGAAGGAGGCTCTGGATATGGTGGGGGAGAAAGGGTCGCGACAAGGATGACATTCCAGACCAGCGCGCCCGAAATGATGGACGCCTGGCGGGCGCGCGGCGGGCGGGCCATGGTGCCCGTCTCGGTCGGCTCGAAAGCAAGCGCAAGGCCAAGCGTTACAGTGGTGATCAGGTTGATCCAGAGGATTTGTACGGCAGTGATCGGCAGGGCGAGGGCCAGAAGCAGGGCCGTGGAATGCCCTAGTTGAAGTGGTCGGCCTCAGGCGCCGGGGACGCGGGCGATTACCTTGATCTCCAGGTCGAAGCCTGCCAGCCAGTTCACGCCGACAGCGGTCCAGGCCGGGAACGGACGGTTGGGGAAGTAGCGTTCCTTGACCGGCATGAGCACGGGAAATTGCGTCTCGGGATCGGTGTGGAAGGTCGTGACGTCGATGATGTCGTCGAAGCTGCAGCCGGCGGCTTTCAGCACCGCCTCGAGGTTCCTGAAGGCACGCTCGACCTGGGCGGGATAGGTTTCTTCCGGCGAGCCGTCGTCACGGCTTCCGACCTGGCCGGACACGAAGAGCAAATCCCCCGAGCGTACGGCAGGCGCATAGCCGTGCTTGTCATAGAGGGCGTGCCGGGCCGAGTTGTCGGGATAGACTGCGGTGCGCGTTGCCATCGATGGGTTCCTTTTCGTAACAGATCCTGCAGCGGCCCCGGCGCGAGGGGTTTCGCGGGGATGGGCATTCAGATACGCTGCGTATGTCCGAGTTATTGGCGTACACTGCGTATGTCAATGAGGCGGGCCACCTATCTTTCCGGAGACGACATGGCCAGGCGATCGCGCGCCGAGATGATGGACGAGACGCGGCGCAAGCTGCTGGCATCGGCACGCGCGGCATTTGCCGAGAAGGGCTTTTCCGACACGTCGATGGATGACCTGACGGCCGCCGTCGGGCTGACGCGCGGCGCGCTGTACCACAACTTCGGAGACAAGAGGGGGCTCTTCGCCGCCGTGGTCGACCAGATCGACGCCGAGATGGCCAGCCGGGCGCGCAGCCTTGCCGAAGCCGAGAACACGGCATGGCAAGCCCTGCTTGCCGAGGGGAGTGCCTATATCGAGATGGCCCTGGATGCCGAGGTGCAGCGCATCGTCCTGCGCGACGGCCCGGCGGTGCTGGGCGATCCGGCCTGCTGGCCCAGCCAGAACCGCTGCCTCGATGCGACCCGCACGACAGTCGCGCAGCTTCTGGCCGAAGGCACGTTGCGGCCGGTAGATGTCGAGGCTGCCTCACGCCTGCTGAACGGCGCCGCGCTCAACGCCGCGCTCTGGGTGGCTGCCTGCGACGATCCTGCCGCGACCCTGCCCAAGGCGCAGGCGGCCTTCCGGATGCTGGCCGAAGGGCTGCTGACGAAAGACCCTGCCGGGGCGGATCGCCGTTCGGGATCCTGATGACGTACGCGTCTGCCGAGGTCGGTCAGGATCGCTGAGCCACCGGAGCGCCGCCCGGCCGAAGCCTGCCGCGGCGCTGCGGCGGGGCAGGGCAGTCGTCGCGCGCGGAGGGTGGACAGTCGGAAATCGCCTCGCAGGCGACGCAGGCCCAGGACCTGCCGGTCGGAACAAATAACAGTACAATTGACCATGATCTATTTTTGTCGTAACAAATGAGAAGGGAGAGAGACATGACTGAAAGCGCGTCCGAGGTGACGGCGAACGAGCCCCTGCACGTCAAGGTGCGGGAACTCATTCGCCAGCAGGCCATCAGCGGTGAGATCGTCGATCAGAACGGCCGGCTTCTGACCGAGGCGGAGCTGGTCGAGCGCTTCGGCGTCAGCCGTGCGACGGTGCGAAACGCCATCGGCCCCCTGGTCGAAAGCGGCATGTTCGACCGGGCGCCCCGTCGCGGCACCTTCCTGCGGTCCGGCCATGCCGAACAATGGGTCGGCAACCTGCTCGGGTTTCAGGAGGCGGTGGCCGAAGCCGGGTTCCGGCCCGGCGCCGCGACGCTGGACAGCGGGATGACCAACCGTCTGGACGACGAGGTGCGCGAGGTGCTGGGCGAGCGGGCCGTCTGGCAGCTGAAGCGGGTGCGCTTTGCCGACGACACCCCGGTCGCCATCGAACACGCCTTCTATCCCCCCGACATCGGGCTGGAACTCGCCGGCCGCGACCTGATCACGATCAAGATGTACGAGGTGTTCGAGCGGGAGCTGGGCCTCGAGATCGGCGAGGCCGTGCAGACCATCGGGGCCCGCATCTCGACCGCCGAGGACGAGATCGTCCTGGGTCTGGACCAGACCTCCGCGCTGGTCGAGATGACCCGGGTCACCCGGGCGCGCAGCGGCCGCCCTCTGGAGCTGCTGCGCTCGGTCTATCGGCCCGACTTCTTCCAGTTCTCCATCAACCTGCGCCGGCGGTCCTACTGACCGTCCGTCCCTGCGCCCAGCCGACCCGTACCCGCCCTTTCAACCTCGCCAAGGAAGCCCACCGGACATGAGCCAGCCGAACGTAATCATCATCCTGAATGACGACATGGGGTATTCCGACATCGGCTGCTATGGCGGCGAGGTCGAAACGCCGAACCTCGACAGCCTTGCGATGAATGGGTTGCGCTACTCGCAGTTCTACAACACCGCCCGCTGCAGCCCCTCGCGCGCATCGCTTCTGACCGGCCTGCACCCGCACCAGACCAGCATCGGCGTGCTGACCTATGACATGGGGCCCGAGGGCTATGCCGGGAACCTCGCCGAAACCTGCGTGACGATCCCCGAGGTGCTGAAGGCCAGCGGTTACCGCAGCTATATGAGCGGCAAGTGGCATGTCGCCTCCGACCTCCGGAACCCCACCAGCGCCTGGCCGATGCAGCGGGGGTTCGACAAGTTCTATGGCACGATCATCGGCGCAGGCAGCTTCTACCACCCGAACACCCTGACCCGCGGCAACGAGAACGTGGAGCACGAGGCGGTCGAGAACCCGGAGTTCTTCTATACCGATGCGATCAGCGACCAGGCCGCCGACTACGTGCGCGAGCACAGCAGCGAAAGCCCGGATTCCCCCTTCTTCATGTATGTCGCCTACACGGCTCCGCACTGGCCGCTGCACGCGCAACAGGAAGATATCGACAAGTACAAGGGCCGCTTCGACGCGGGCTGGGACAAGCTGCGCGAGGCGCGGCTCGAGCGGCTGGTGCGGGCCGGGATCCTCGACAGCGGCTGGAAGCTGTCGCCGCGCGACGCGACGCAGCCCCCGTTCGAGGATGCGCGCGAGAAGGAGTGGCTGATCCGCTGCATGGAGGTCTATGCGGCCCAGATCGACCGCATGGACCAGGGCATCGGACGCATTCTGTCGGCGCTCAGGGATACCGGCCAGGACGAGAACACGATCGTCATCTTCCTGTCCGACAACGGCGGATGCGCCGAGGACATTCCCGAAGGCGTCGATCCCAGGCAGCTGGTCGAAGACCTGATGATCGCCCAGTACAAGACCCGCGACGGCCGCGACGTGAGGATCGGCAACGACCCCTCGATCATGCCCGGCCCCGAGGACACCTATCAGAGCTACGGGACGGCATGGGCGAACCTGTCGAACACGCCGTTTCGCTTCTACAAGCACTGGACGCATGAGGGCGGCATCGCGACCCCGCTGATCGTTCACTGGCCCGCCGGGATCAAGGACCGGGGCGCGATCCGGCACACGCCCGGCCAGCTGCCCGATATCATGGCGACGATCCTCGAAGCCACGGGCGCGGCCTACCCGGCCGAACGCCACGGGCAGCCCGTCCCCCCCTGCGAGGGCGTCAGCCTGGTCGGCTCGTTCACCGACGATCGTCTGGGGCGCAAGCCGCTGTTCTGGGAACACGAGGGCAACGCGGCCGTGCGCGACGGCAAGTGGAAGCTGGTCCGCAACTACCCGCAGGACTGGGAACTCTACGACATGGAGGCGGACCGCACCGAGCTGACCGACCTGGCCGGCGCCCATCCCGACCGCGTCCGGACGATGGCCGCGATGTATGACGACTGGGCCGCGCGCTGCGGCGTCATCCCGCGCGAGAAGATCCTGGAGGTGATGAAGGACGCGGGCGCCCCCGCCTTCTGGGAAGACGAAGACGCCTGAACGACAAGCAAACAGACCTGTATCAAAGGGAGGAACCTATGAAACATCTGCTCAAGACCCTGTCCGCGGCGCGGCCCGTCATGGCGATCGTGACGGCCTGCAGCCTTGCGCCCGGCATGGCGGCCGCTCAGGCCGCGCTGGACCAGGACTATACTTTCCGGCTCGCCAATGTGCTGGCGGCAACGGACGTGACCGCCTTCGGGATCGACAAGTTCGCCGAACTGGCGAGCGAGAAATCGGACGGCCGGATCACCATCGAGGTGTTCCACGGCGGCCAGCTGGGCTCGGGCGTCGAGACCTTCGAGGCGGTGAAGAACGGGCACCTGGACTTCGCGGCGGACAGCTTCGCCAACCTCGCCTCGATCACCCCGGCCTTCGAGGTGTTCCACTTCCCGTTCCTGTTCGAAAGCCGCCAGCAGCTGCTGGCCGCGATGGGAAGCGAGGCCGTCCAGGCGCAGGTCAACGAGGAGCTGAAGCCGGTCGGGCTGGAATGGTTCGCCACCTTCGAGATCGGCGGCCCGCGTGAGGTCGGCACCTCGAAGAAGAAGATCGAAACCGCCGCCGATCTGGCGGGAATGAAGTTCCGCGCCTCGCGCTCGCCCCTGGAAATCGCCTCGCACGAGGCCTGGGGCGCGGCCGGGGTGACGATCGACTGGCCGGAAACGCCCGAGGCGCTGCGCCTTGGCATGGTCGATGGCCTGACCGTGCCCTATGCCAGCTTCCACTCGGCCAAGTTCCACGAGGGCGGGCTCGTCAAGTACATCCTCGACCTCAACTTCCAGAACTATGCCTCGGTCATCGTCGTGAACGAGGAGAAGTTCGCGGCCCTGCCCGAGGAGGTGCGGGAGATCCTGAACAGCGCCGCCGCCGAGGCTCAGGCCTGGCATGTCGATTTCGTCTCGCAATATATCACCGAGAACATCGCGGCGATGAAAGAGGCCGGGGTCGAGATCTACGCCCTGCCGGATGCCGAATATCAGGCCGTGCGCGACATGACGATCGACAGCGTCTGGACGCAGTTCACCGGACGCGACGGCATGAGCCAGGAAAAGATCGACCTGATCCGGCAAGAGGCCGGCCCCGTCGGTGACGGCGGCTGGGGCTATACCCGCTAGGATCCGATCGTGCAGACGGCCCTGCCCCCCGGGGGGCAGGGCGCCCTCGGGAGAGCATCATGCCGGAAACCACCTTCACCGCCCGCCTGCGGCGGTTCGACCTGCACCTGTCATCCGCCGTGCGCAGCATCTGCGTCGCGCTGCTGGGGGCGATCGTGCTGACGATCAGCGCCTCCGTCTTCTCGCGCTTCATCATCTTCAACCCGCTCAACTTCGCCGACGCGCTGGCGAAATACCTGATGCAATGGATGGTCTTCCTCGGGGTGGGCCTTGCGATCAGAAGCGGCGAGCATGTGCTGGTGGACATCGTCGCGGTCAAGCTCTCCCGCCGCAGCGCCAGGGTGCTGCTGGTCCTCAACAACGCGCTGGTATCGGTCCTGCTGGCGGTCGTCGCCTATTACGGGACGCTCAACGCCCTGAGCGCGACCGGCTCCCGCGACCCGTTCGTCTTCGGCATCTCGATGGCGATCCCCTATGCCTCGGTGGCGGTCGGCGCGGCCTATGCGCTGGTCCAGTCGAACATCACCACCTGGCTGAACCTTCATGACCCGGACTTCTCACTGCAGACCCCCAGCACGAGGTTGCCCGAATGAGCGCCCTAGCCGTCTATCTGCTCGCCTTCATCGGCCTGATCGCCCTGGCCATGCCGATCGGCTTTGCGCTCGGGCTGTCGACCTTGCTGGTCTTCGTGATGACCGATCAGCCGGTCCAGCTGTTCACGCAGCGCCTCTGGACCGGGCTCGACCGGTTCACGCTGGTTGCGATCCCGCTGTTCATCCTGGCGGGCGAGCTGATGGGCGGGTCCGGCATCCTGCAACGGTTGCTGGACTTCGCGCGCCTGCTCGTGGGCCGGTTCAAGGGCAGCCTGCTGCAGATCAACATCGTGGTGAGCATGTTCTTCGGCGGGATCAACGGCTCTGCCATCGCGGATACCAGCGCGGTCGGCTCGATGATGATCAAGGCCACCAAGGAGGAATACAATGACGGCGAGCTGGTCGCGGCCGTGACCGCCGTCAGCTCGGTCGTCGGCCCCGTCATCCCCCCCAGCCTGCCGATGCTGATCTATGCCTTTGCCGCCGGCAATGTCTCGATCGCCGCCCTGTTCCTCGCGGGGATCGTGCCGGGCATCCTTCTTGGCCTGTCGATGATGATCGTGACCGCGATCCTCGTGCGCAGGAAGGACTATCCCGTGTCCGACCGCCGCTATGGCATGGCCGAGATCCTGCGCATCACCGGGCGTTTCCTGATCGCCGCCATCCTGCCGGTCATCATGGTGGGCGGCGTGGTCGGGGGCTTTGCCACCCCGACCGAGGCCGGCTGCATCGCCATCGTCTATGCCCTGGCCATCGGCTTCTTCGTGACGCGCCAGCTGACCTGGGCCCTCGTCCATGCGGCGATGGTGCGGACGATCACCGTCACGGCGGTCGTCATGCTGCTGATTTCGGTCGGCAACGTGTCGACCTGGTGGCTGACGATCGAGGGCGTGCCGCGCTGGATCTCGACCGCGCTGCAGGAGACGACGTCGAGTCCGATGGTGTTCCTGGCGCTGATGCTGGTGATCTATCTGGTCATCGGCCTGTTCATCGAACAGGCGGCCGCGATGGTCATGCTGGTGCCGATCTTCGCCCCCCTGGCCTCGGCCTACGGGATCGACCCGGTCCATTTCGGCCTGTTCACCTGCCTGGCACTCGCGCTCGGACTGGTGACGCCGCCGGTGGGATTGTGCCTGTTCATCGCCGGCGGCATCGCGAATGTGCCGATCCACAGGGTCTTCGTCGCCGCCGCCCCCTATCTGCTGGCGATGTTCATGATCCTTCTGCTCGTCACCTTCGTGCCGCAGATCTACCTCTGGCTGCCGCGGATGATGGGGCTCTAGATCATGACCATTTGTGTCGCGGCCGGCGCCGCAGGGCCGGTCCGGCGCGTTCGATCCCGGTCCGCCGGACCCGGGGACAGGAGGACAGCATGAAACGGCTTTTCGGACTCATTGCCGCACTGTTCAACCGCCGCAACTATCGGCCAGAGCAGCACTATATGCGCGGCAAGCGCGAATCGCGCGACGGGTCGTAGCCGGGAACGGTCGAAGGAGGCTCTGGATATGGACGGGAAGACGCCGGCATGTTGCGGGGCAGGGCGCGGGACCGCGGCGCCGGGTGAGGCCTATCTCGCCGCAGCCCGCGCCGTGCCGCAGGCCCCCGAGGCCGAGCGGGCGGCGCTGCGTGCCGCGCTGCGCCCCGTTCCCGGCGGGATATTCGAGATGGGCGCCCGGCAGTCGCGCTTTGCCGCCGATCTCGACAGTCCCCGGCGCAAGGTGAAGCTGTCGCCGTTCCTGATCTCGCCCACCGCCGTCACGACGGCCGAATACGCCCGCTTTGCCGCCGCGACGGGCTATCGCAGCGTCGCCGAGCGGGAAGGGTGGAGCTATGTCTTCCATCTGCTGCTGCCCGATCCGGCGGCCTGGCCGGACAGCCCCCCCGGCCTGCCATGGTGGCGCCGGGTGGACGGAGCCTGCTGGCAGGCCCCCGAGGGTCCCGGGTCGACCACCGCCGGCCGCGAGGATCACCCGGCCGTTCACATCGCCTGGTATGACGCGCTGGCCTACTGCACCTGGGCCGGCCTGTCCTTGCCCTCCGAGGCGCAGTGGGAACGGGCCGCCCGCGGCGGCCTGGCCAAGCGGCGCTTTCCCTGGGGCGACCAGATGGAACCCGGCGGCATCCCGGCGATGAACACGTTCCGGGGCCAATTCCCCCGGCAGACCGATGCCGACCCCGGCTGGACAGGCACCGTGCCGGTGACCGCCTACGCGCCGAACGGCTACGGGCTGTGGAACATGACCGGCAATGTCTGGGAATGGGCACTCGACCGCTTCGGCCCGCTCGCCCCGCCGTCGCGCCTGCCTGTCCTGGATCCGGCCGCCGATCCTGACGCCGCCACCCCCGCCGCCCCCCGGGTGCAGCGCGGCGGCTCGTACCTCTGTCACGACAGCTATTGCGACCGCTATCACGTCCATTCCCGCACCCGCAACGACCCCGACAGTTCGACGGGGCATTCGGGTTTCCGGGTTGCCGCACCGCAGTCCTCCGCGACGGCCGACGCTGCCGGATGAGGGGCCCGCCGCTCTGACCCTTGCCTGACGCCTCAGGGCGGGTCGGCGCAATCCCCGGCGCTCCAGAGCAGGACGGGGGGGCCGGGTTCGGCGCCCAGTTCGTGGCAGGTTCCGGCGGCGCAGAGGGTCCATCCGGCGCCGGTCTTGCCCGAGGCGGCGAGCCGGACCAGGCGTTGCGGCGGCAGGTCGGGGGTCGCGTGCCAGCCGCCGTCGCGGAACACCGCGCCGGCGGGCGGCTCCATCCCCGCGCCGCTGCCGGTCATCACCGCCTCGACCGGGCGCAGGCCCGCCTCCGAGACGGTCCAGACCTCGTGCCAGCGGATCTTCTCCACCGAATGGGTCCAGTCGAGGGTGAAGCGCTCCGCCGCCAGCGTCAGCAGCAGGCCGCCGGCGGCGATGCAGAGGCTCATGCCGGGGCCTGGCCCTGCCGGCGCAGCCGCAGCCAGTGCAGGACCCCGAACAGCGCGGCGAGCGCGAAGCCGATCTCGTCCGATACCGGCAGCGCCACGATCAGCGACACGCCGCCGGCAAAGGCGACCAGCCGTTCGGGCAGGGTGGCGCGGCCCAGGAACTGGCCCACCACGGCGACGCCCCAGAGCCCGACCCCCAGCACCGCCTTCAGCAGGATATAGGCCACCTCCACCGGATAGCCGAGGCTCGCGGCGAGCGGGCCCCCATCCTGCAGCATCAGCGCCGGCGTATAGACCGCCATGAACGGGATCACGAAGCCCGCCACCGCCAGCCGCACCGCCTGCAGCGCGATCTTCAGCCCCGAAGCCTTGGCGATGGGCCCGGCGGCGAAACAGGCCAGCGCCACCGGCGGGGTCAGGTCGGCCATGATGCCGAAGTAGAAGACGAACATGTGGCTGACGAGGAGCGGCACGCCCAGTTCCAGCAGCGCGGGTCCGGCCAGCGAGGAGGTGATGATGTAGTTGGGGATGGTGGGGATGCCCATGCCGAGGACGAGGCAGGTCAGCATCGTCAGCACCAGCGACAGGAACAGGTTGTTCTCGCCCACCGCGATGATGGCGCCGATGAAGGTCGAGGCGATGCCGGTCAGGGTCAGCGTGCCGATGACGATGCCGACGATGGCGCAGGCGATGCCCACCGGCAGCGCGTTGCGCGCGCCCTGCGCCAACGCGTCGCGCAGGATGCCCAGCGTCGGGCGCGCGCCCTTCAGGAGCGCGCAGGCCGCCACCAGCAGGCCGATCACCAGCACCAGCAGGTTGACGCCGTATTCGAGGAAGGCCGCCGAGGC
>NZ_RJRZ01000028.1 GCF_003993775.1 Frigidibacter oleivorans | reverse complement strand
CGGCGGGGCGCCCGCCGGGGGTGCCGCGGTCCATGCCGCGCCGCGGGCGCTGTCGGTCCCGCGCCCGGCGGTTGCCGTCGGCACGGCCATGGCCGCGCCGGCCGAGGCGCCGGATGCCGGGCTCGCCCGCTTTGCCCGGTTCGAGGATGTGGTGGAGCTGATCCGCGAGCGGCGCGACATGCATCTGCTGGTCGAGGTGGAAACCGGCCTGCGGCTGGCGCGCTATGCCCCCGGCAGGATCGAGTTCGAGCCGGCGCCGGGCGCGGCCTCGGGCCTTGCGGCGACGCTGGCGCAGCGGCTGCAACTGTGGACCGGGGTTCGCTGGGGCGTGTCGGTGGTGGGGCAGGGCGGCAGCCCGACCATCGCCGAGGCGCGCGAGGCCGCCCGGATCGAGGCCGAGGCCGATATGGCGCAGAACCCGCTGGTGGCCAGCATCCTGGCGACCTTTCCGGGGGCCAAGATCGCCGGCATCCGCACCCCCGAGACCCGCGCCGCCGCGGCCGCCGCCGAGGCGCTGCCCGAGGTCGAGGACGAATGGGACCCTTTCGAGGACAGCTAGGAGAGATCGATGTTCAAGGGCTTGGGCGGCTTCGGCGACATGGCGAAGATGATGAAGACCGCGCAGGAGATGCAGGGCCGCATCGCCGGCCTGCAGGAAGATTTGGCGAAGATCACCGTCACCGGCGAGGCCGGGGCCGGGCTGGTCAAGGCCACGGCCACGGCGAAGGGCGAGCTGACCGCGCTGGAGATCGACCCCTCGATCTTTTCTGCCGAGGACAAGGAGGTGGTCGAGGACCTGATCCTCGCGGCCGTCAAGGACGCGCAGGCGCGGGGCGCCGAGCGCGGGCAGGAGGAACTGCGCAAGCTGTCGGCCGAAATGGGCCTGCCGGCCGATTTCAAGCTGCCGCTCTGAGCGCGCGATGGCCAGCGGCGGCGAGGGCGACGGAACCCGGCGGATCGAGGCGCTGATCGAGGCGATGGCCCGGCTGCCGGGGCTGGGGCCACGGTCGGCGCGCCGCGCGGTGCTGCACCTGATCCGCCGGCGGACGGGGGTGATGGCACCCCTGGCCGAGCTGATGGCAGAAGTCGCCCGCACCGCCCGCGACTGCCGGCGCTGCGGCAATGTCGGCACCTCGGAGATCTGCGCCATCTGCGCCGATCCTGACCGCGCCACCGGCGAGATCTGTGTGGTCGAGGATGTGGCCGATCTTTGGGCGATGGAACGCGGCCAGTCCTTCCGCGGCCGCTATCACGTTCTGGGGGGCACGCTGTCGGCACTGGATGCGGTCGGACCCGACGAGTTGCGCATCCCCGCGCTGCTGGACCGGATCGGGGCCGAGGGCGTGACCGAGGTGATCCTCGCGCTGAACGCCACGGTCGATGGCCAGACGACGGCGCATTACCTGGCCGACACGCTGGCCGCCACGGGCGTGCAGGTGACGAGTCTGGCGCAGGGTGTGCCGATCGGCGGCGAGCTCGACTATCTCGACGACGGGACGATCCAGGCGGCGTTGCGGGCGCGCAAGCGCCTGTGACGCGTCCGCGCCACAGCGGCCCGTTTACCGCGGGGCGGGCGCCCGATTCGACGTAAAGCATTTGTCAAGATGTTGACATGACCCTGTTGGATTCCCCAATATGATGGGTGTCCGGTGGCCGCGACTCGATGGTTGCGGTGCCGGATCCGGTCGGGGCAACCCGGCCCGTCCCGCCAGCGACGGGGCGCGATGACGAGCAATGGCAGTGCGTTATCGGCCGCGGGAGCGAGGGCACCACCCTGATCCCTGCGCGTCGGCCACTGGAAACGAACACAAGGGACGACCGCGATGACGATCACCGTCTATTCCAAACCCGCCTGCGTGCAATGCACGGCAACGACACGCGCCCTGGACGCGCGCGGGCTCGAATACAGCGTGGTGGACCTGACCGCGGACCCTGCGGCGATGGAGATGGTCAGCGCGCTCGGCTATCGCATGGCCCCGGTCGTGGTGGCGGGCGAGGCGCATTGGGCCGGCTTCCGTCCCGACATGATCGGCCAGCTGGCCGGCTGAGCGGACGATGGGCGGGCTCGTCTACTATTCCTCGCAATCGGGGAACACGGCGCGCTTCGTGGAACGGCTCGGCCTGCCGGCGAGCCGGATCCCGATCTCGCCCGACGCGGCGATGCCCGAGCCTGCGATGCCTTACGTACTGATCTGCCCGACCTATGCCGATGGCGAAGGCCGCGGCGCGGTGGCCAAGCAGGTGATCCGCTTCCTGAACGATCCCGCGCGGCGGGCGTTGATCCGGGGCGTGATCGCGGGTGGCAACCGCAACTTCGGCCCGACCTACGCGCTGGCGGGGCGGGTGATCGCCGAAAAATGCAATGTGCCCTGGCTTTCCAGCTTTGAACTGGCCGGCACCGACACCGACATCGCCCGCATCCGTGCCGGGCTCGACCGCTTCTGGGGGATGGAATGCTCGATCACGGCCTGAAGGATGGCAGCAAGACGGCGGCGCTGGACTATCACGCGCTGAACGCGATGCTGAACCTCTATGACAGCGAGGGCCGCATCCGGTTCGAGGCCGACCGCATGGCGGCGCGGCAGTACTTCCTGCAGCACGTCAACCAGAACACCGTGTTCTTCCACTCGCTCGACGAAAAGCTCGGCTATCTCGTCGAGGAGGGCTATTACGAACCCGAGGTGCTGGACCAGTATTCGCGCAACTTCCAGCGCAAGATCTGGGCCGCCGCCTATGAACGCAAGTTCCGCTTTCCGACCTTCCTCGGCGCGTTCAAGTACTACACCTCCTACACGCTGAAGACCCGCGACGGGCAGCGCTATCTGGAACGCTATGAAGACCGCGTGGTGATGGTGGCGCTGGCGCTGGCCCGCGGCGACGAGGCGCAGGCGATGCGCTTCATGGAGGAAATCATCGAAGGGCGCTTCCAGCCCGCGACGCCCACCTTCCTCAATGCCGGAAAGAAATCGCGGGGCGAGCTGATCTCGTGCTTCCTGCTGCGGGTCGAGGACAACATGGAATCGATCGGCCGGGCGATCAATTCCTCGCTGCAGCTGTCCAAGCGGGGCGGGGGCGTGGCGCTGATGCTGACCAACATCCGCGAGCATGGCGCCCCGATCAAGGGCATCGAGAACCAGTCCTCGGGCGTGATCCCGGTGATGAAACTGCTGGAGGACAGCTTCAGCTATGCCAACCAGCTGGGCGCGCGGCAGGGGGCGGGGGCCGTCTACCTGAACGCCCACCACCCCGACATCCTGCGCTTCCTCGACACCAAGCGCGAGAATGCCGACGAGAAGATCCGCATCAAGACGCTGAGCCTGGGCGTGGTGATCCCCGACGTGACCTTCGAACTGGCGAAGCGGAACGAGGACATGTACCTGTTCTCGCCGCATGACGTGGAGCGGGTCTACGGCATGCCCTTCTCGGACGTTTCGGTCACCGAGAAATACGACGAGATGGTCGACGACCGCCGCATCCGCAAGAAGAAGATCAACGCCCGCGCCTTCTTCCAGACGCTGGCCGAGATCCAGTTCGAAAGCGGCTATCCCTACATCATGTTCGAGGACACGGTGAACCGGATGAACCCGATCGCCGGGCGGATCGCCATGTCGAACCTCTGTTCGGAAATCCTGCAGGTCAACGAGGCGTCGGAGTACAACGAGGATCTGAGCTATCGCCACCTCGGCACCGACATTTCCTGCAACCTCGGCTCGCTGAACATCGCGATGACGATGGACAGTCCCGATTTCGGCGGCACCGTCGAAACCGCGGTGCGGGCGCTGACCGCGGTGTCCGAGATGTCGGCCATCGACGCCGTGCCCTCGATCCGGCGCGGCAATGACGAGGCGCATGCGATCGGCCTCGGCCAGATGAACCTCCACGGCTTCCTCGCCCGTGAGCGCATCCATTACGGCAGCGCTGAAGGCGTGGACTTCACCCGCGCCTATTTCGCCGCCGTGGCCTATCACTGCATCCGCGCCTCGAACCTGATCGCGCGCGAGAGGGGCCAGACCTTCGCGGGCTTCGAACGGTCGAAATACGCCGATGGCAGCTTCTTCGAGAAATATGTCACCCGCGACTGGCTGCCCGAGACGGCCGAGGTCGCGGCGCTGTTCGACCGCTGCGGGATCGCGCTGCCCACCCGCGAGGACTGGGCCGAACTGCGCGCCGCTGTGATGAAGGACGGGCTGTACAACCGCAACCTGCAGGCGGTGCCGCCGACCGGGTCGATCAGCTACATCAACAACTCCACCTCCTCGATCCACCCGATCGTGTCGAAAATCGAGATCCGGAAGGAGGGCAAGATCGGCCGCGTCTATTACCCCGCGCCGTTCATGACCAACGACAACCTCGACTACTATCGCGACGCCTACGAGATCGGCCCCGACGCGCTGATCGAGACCTATGCGGCGGCGACCGAACATGTGGATCAGGGCCTGTCGCTGACGCTGTTCTTCCCGGCCGAGGCCACGACCCGCGACATCAACCGCGCCCAGATCCTCGCGTGGAAGAAGGGCATCAAGACCATCTATTACGTCCGCCTGCGCCAGACCGCCCTCGAGGGGACCGAGGTGCAGGGCTGCGTTTCCTGTACGCTGTGAGGCCCGCCATGAAGGATATCGTGAAGACTGCCGCGACCACGACCGTGCCGCGCGCGATCAACTGGAACCGCCTGCAGGACGACAAGGATCTGGAGGTCTGGAACCGGCTGACGGTGAACTTCTGGCTGCCGGAAAAGGTGCCGCTGTCGAACGACGTGCAAAGCTGGGCGACGCTGCGCCCGGCCGAGCGCGAGCTGACGATCCGGGTCTTCACCGGGCTGACGCTGCTCGACACCATCCAGAACAGCGTTGGCGCCCCCGCCCTGCTGGCCGATGCGCAGACCCCGCATGAAGAGGCGGTGCTGACCAACATCGCCTTCATGGAGGCGGTGCACGCGCGGTCCTATTCCTCGATCTTCTCCACCCTCTGCCTGACCAAGGAGGTGGACGAGGCCTTCCGCTGGTCCGAGGAGAACCCGCATCTGCAGGCCAAGGCGCGGCTGGTGCTGGAGGAATATGCCGCCGGGGCCGATCCGCTGAAGCGCAAGATCGCCAGCGTGTTCCTGGAAAGCTTCCTGTTCTATTCCGGCTTCTACCTGCCGATGTACTGGTCGAGCCGGGCGAAGCTGACCAACACTGCCGACCTGATCCGGCTTATCATCCGTGACGAGGCGGTGCACGGCTATTACATCGGCTACAAGTTCCAGCGCGCTCAGGAACGCCTGCCCGAGGCCGAGCGCGCGGCGTTGAAGGATTTCGCCTTCGCGCTGATCTTCGACCTCTACGAGATCGAGGCCAAATATACCGAGGAACTGTATGACGGGCTGGGCCTGACCGAGGACGTGAAGGCCTTCCTGCATTACAACGCCAACAAGGCGCTGATGAACCTCGGCTACGAACCGCTGTTCCCGCCCGCCGCCTGCGAGGTCAACCCCGCGATCCTCGCCGCGCTGTCCCCGGACAGCGAAAACCACGACTTCTTCTCGGGTTCGGGGTCGAGCTATGTCATCGGCAAGGCGGTCGCGACCGAGGACGAGGACTGGGACTTCTGAGCGCGGCCGTTTCTTCGGGGGCGCTGCCGCCGGGGGGATGTCCGGGACGGAGCTTGTTGCGGCGGGCGGAAGTGGCCTTGGCCCGGACGGAGCGGTCATTCGCCGGCTTCCTGTCCAGGACCAGGACGCAGATCCCGGATGAAGTGGTCGAGCGACCGCTGCATCCAGTCGAGCGGATCGCCTTCCGGACTCCATTCCGGGAAGTGGCCGTCGATCAGCATGCGGCTCAGACCATAGACCAGCGCACGGCAGGACAGCAGTACGGCAGCGGGATCGGCATCATGCCGCAGATGCCCGTGTGACCGGGCCATGGTCAGCAGCGCCATCATGCGATCCCGGATCGCATCGTTCTGTTTGCGGGCCGTCCCCTCGAGCGGGACCAGATTGCGCTGGCTGATGATGGCGAATTGGGTCGGGTGCTCGGCGACCCAGCGAAGATAGGCCGTCCCGATCATCCTGATCTGCTCCAGCGGATCGGCATCTGTCTTTAACTGCCCGGCCTCAACCGCCGTTGCCAGTCGTTCCATTGCCTGTCCGGCGACGGCCGCCAGCAGGGCATCGCGTGACGCGAAGTGGCGGAAGGGGGCCCCCGGCGATACGCCGACGCGTTTGGCGACCGCGCGCACGGACAATGCCTCGACCCCCGCTTCCTCGACAATCGCAGAGGCGGCGGCGATCAGCGCCTTGGGCAGATCCCCGTGGTGATAGGTCTTCGACATGATCCGTTTCCCTGCTTTCCGGTTGGCACCCGAGTACCGGCACCAATGTAATCACTGATTATTTACTTTCAAATCCGAGACCGGGGCGGTTAGAAGTAATCACCGATTACATCTGGATGACGTACATGACCGATATCCTCAAATCCCTGCGTGCAATCACCGTCGCGGCACCCGTTTTCTGCAGTGGCGCAGCCCTGGCCGAGGAGGCGCCGACCCTGCGCATCGTCTGGCCGGCGCAGGGCATGACAGTGCCCGTCGGCCACGACGCCGAAGGTGTCATCGGGGTTGTGGTGGACAGCAATTTCCGCCTCGCACCCGCCGGCACCTGCGGTGACGATCCCCGCTGCGGCCATGTCCACATGAAGATCGACCCGGAGGGCGATGACTGCAACATTCCGGGCCGTAACTACAACAGCATGAACAGCGATTTCGGCGGCAATCTGATCATCGCGCGCTTCGGCCATTGCTCCGACCGGACGGGGGCGCACGTGATCGGCGTGCTGCTCGCGAATGACCATCACGAGCCGATCATGCTCGATGGTCGGCCGGTCACGGCATTGGTCCCGGTCATCACCGAATGAAGGAGGAGGGGGCTGAAACGCGGCTCCGGCCCCGGAACGCCCTTCGCCCCGCGCTGCCGGGCCGGCAGCGTGGAGCGCCGGCCGGCGCGCCGCGGTGCATGAGAGGCCGATCTTTCCGGCGGAACAGGGCCCCGCTCCGCGCCGATATCCGGCCGCTCTGACTGGAGCGATTTTCGTTCGCTTCAGAGACTGACTCGGGTGAGACCGGCCAGCCGCGCGAAGGCAAGGCGCGCGGCCCCGCACCCCCGGCCGCACCTGCCGGTGACTCCGCTGCCCGCTGCCGCGGATGTCTCCGCAGCCTCAGACATAGCTGCGCACCAGCGCCGCCGACAGCAGCGCCCAGCCGTCGGCGACGACGAAGAAGGCCAGCTTGAACGGCATCGACACCACCGAGGGCGGCACCATCATCATCCCCAT
Source organism: Frigidibacter oleivorans (assembly GCF_003993775.1). Lineage (GTDB taxonomy): Bacteria > Pseudomonadota > Alphaproteobacteria > Rhodobacterales > Rhodobacteraceae > Frigidibacter > Frigidibacter oleivorans. The sequence goes on along the minus strand of NZ_RJRZ01000028.1, from coordinate 13,994 downwards.
CGACATCAGCACCGCCGAGACCACGAGGTCGATGATCAGGAAGGGCAGGTAGATCAGGAAGCCGATCTCGAAGGCGCGGCGGATTTCCGACAGCATGAAGGACGGGACCAGCAGCGACAGCGGCGCCGTCCCGGGATCGGGCAGCAGGGCCGGTGCCTGCGCCGGGGCAAGGGCCGCCGGGGCAACGGGTGTCGGGGCCAACGCCGGGCCGGCCTCGGGCGGCAGCCGCAATTCGGCCAGCGCCGCGAAGGTGGCCGGGTCGATCCGCCCGGCCATGAAGCCCCGCAGCGGCCGCAGCGCCGCCGTCGCGCCCTCCTGCAGCGACATCTCCTCGTCGATGACCGGGCGCAGGCCCGTCTGCCAGGCCTCGGTCAGGACGGGGTCCATCACGAACCAGGTCAGGAACAGCGCCAGCGACACGATCAGCATGTTGGGCGGCGATTGCTGCAACCCGATCGCCTGCCGCAGGATCGCCAGCACCGTCACGAGGAAGGGAAAGCAGGTCACCATCATCAACAGCCCCGGCGCGAGCCCGAGCACCGTGACCAGCGCGATGATCTGCAGCGTGCGCGCCGTCAGATCGCCGCCGCCGAGGTTGTCGAACCCGCCGGCGCCGAGCGGCAACTGCTGCGCCATTGCGACCCCGGGAAGCAGGAGCGCCGCCAGCACGACCGCCGCCGCCAGGGTGGCGAGGCGGCACGGGGCCGCCCGGCCGGTGCAGGGCCCGGCGGCCCGGAGGGCGGCCGCGGTGGCAGCACGGCCGGCCGGCGGGCGGGAGGACGCCTCAGCCGGGCCACCCGTTCCGGCATCGGGCCGGCAAGCGGTCGCCTGCCGCGCGCCCACCGGAAGGCCAGCCGAGGAGGGTGCGCCCCGCACAGTACCGTCCGGCGCCCCCTCCGGCCCAGCCTCCCGCCACCGCCCCGTCACAGCCCGTCCTTCAGGTCGGCCACCTCGGTCAGGCGGACGCCGAGCTGGCCCGGGGGGCCGCCCTCGACCTCGACCAGTTCGCCGCGCGCGATCAGCCGTTCGCCGACGAACAGGTCCACCGCATCCTCGATCCGGCGGTCGAGCGGCAGCACGGCGTCGGGGCGGAGCCGCAGCAATTCGCGCAGCGGCGGCCGGGCGCGGCCGACCGACACGGTGATCTCGATCGGGATCTGGCTGAAGGGGGGGGCGCGGTCATCCATCGGACGGGGACTCCGGGTCGGGCTGGGGGTGGAAGAAGGCGGCAAGCGCGGCGTCGATCGCGTCGACGATGCCGTCGAGGTCGACGCGCCGCTCGATCCGGCCGAGGCGCAGGTAGACCTGCCCCTCGCCCAGGCTCGGCTCCTCGACGATGCGCAGGGGCGGCGCGGGGTCGCGGGTCAGCATGGCTTCGACGGCGGCGCGGCTGGCGGGATGGACCGTCACCTCGACCGGGGTATCGGCCAGATCCTCGGCCAGCGGACGCAGCGCCTCCACCACCATCGCGCCCAGCGACCGGCGCGCGACCGCGGGCAGCAGCTTGCCCACCATCTCGGCCAGCAGCGGCTCGACCGCCCGCAGGACATGGCCCCGCGCCTCGTGATAGGTGAAGGACAGCTCCTGCAGGTTGCGGCCGAGATCGCCGCGCAGCTTCGTCACCTCGGCCTCCTGCGCGGCCACGGCATCGTCCCAGCCGGCAGAATAGCCCTGTTCATAGGCGGCGAGACGCTCTTCCTCGGGCGCCGGGTCGGGGGCGGCAGGCGGCGGGGCGTCGAAGCGGGGCAGCGAAGGGCGTGTCACCTCGCGTCCTCCTCCATCCAGCCGCGCAGGATGTCGGCGCTTTCGGCCCGCCGCTCGGCGATCAGCCGGCGCAGCCGGGCCACCGGATCCTCGGGCCCGTCCTCCGCCGGCATCACGAAGCTGCCGAGCGCCGGCAGCCCGCCGGCGACCAGCGGCATGCCGGCCGGATAGTCGCCCTCGTCGATCTCGCCGGTCAGCACCGGAACGGCCGTCCCGTCGTCCCGCCCCGGGGCAGGCAGGGCGGCCGGCTGAGGCGGGCGCGTCAGGATCGGGCGCAGCACGAAGAGGCCCAGCACCAGCGCCGTCACCGCCAGCACCGCCAGCTGGATCAGCGCCATCGCGTCCAGCGTCACCCCCGCCAACGGTCCCGGTTCCCCCAGCGTGCCGGCCTCCGCCAGCGGTTCGAAGGGCATCGAGCGGATCGTCAGCGTGTCGCCCCGGCCGGGGTCGATACCGGCGGCGGAGGCGGCGAGATCCCGCAGGTCCGCCAGTTCCGCCTCGGGCCGCGGCTGCCAGCCATCGGCGCCCTCGATTCCGTCGACCAGGATCGCGATGCCGAGCCGCCGGATCGCGCCGGGCACGCGCAGCACCTCGCGCGTCGTCTCCGACAGCTCGAAATTGGTGCGTTCGCGGGTCGTGCTCTCGCGGCTTTGCGACTGGCCGGACCCGGCCGCATCGCCCTCGGGCAGGTTCGAGGCAACGGTGACGCTGCCGGGCCTGGTGTCGGTGGCGCTGCCGGTCGTCTCGACCGTCTCGCTGGCGATGGCCACCCGCCCGGCAGGATCCAGGCGCCGCTCGGTGATCGCCTCGCGTTCGGTCACCGCCTCGACCGAGACCTCGACCATCGCGCGGCCGGGGCCGACGCGGGCCTCCAGCAGCCGCAACAGGCTGGCGCGCAACTGCGCGGCGCGGTCCGCCTCGCCCGGAACGGCATCCTCGCCGCCGATCACGGTGCCGCGCAGCGCGTCGACGACCGTCACCGCCTCGGGCGCGAGCCCCGCCACGGCCGAGGCCACCAGGTGGCGGATGGCCTTCGCCTGCCCGGCGGAGAGCGTGCCGCCCGCGACCGTCACCGCGACCGAGGCGGAGGGCGGTGCCGGCTCGCGGAACCCCCCCGCCGGCGGCACCGCCAGATGCACCCGCGCGGCGCGAACCTGCGGCCCGGCGGCGATGGTGCGCGCCAGTTCCCCTTCCTTCGCGCGCCAATAGGCGGCGTCGAACATCTGCGCGGTGGTGCCGAAGCCCGACAGCGAATCGAGCAGCTCGTACCCCTCGCCCCCGGTCGCGGGCAGCCCTTCGCCGGCCAGCGACATCCGCAGCGCGTCGCGTTCCGCGACCGGCACCCGGATCGCATCGCCCCGTACCTCATAGGCGACGCCGCGCGCCTCCAGCGCGGTAATGACCTCGCCGGCGCCGCGCGGATCGAGTCCCGCATAGAGCAGCGCCATCTGGCCCGGCCCGCGCGACAGCCCCGCAACCGCCAGCACCGCCAGCAGGGTCGCGAGGGTGGCGCCGGCCACGATCAGGCGGCGCCGCGCGTCCAGAGACCGCCAGAGTTCCCCCAGTTGCTGCACGCCGCCCTCCGACCCCGGCCTTCTGCCGGATCGGGGCGATCCTTTCGGAGCCGCCTTAACATTCGGTTAGCCCGCATCGGACTATCACCACAGGCACCGGAGCGGAGAGCCAGATGTCGCAACCCGAAACCCCGGCGGACCCGCCCCGCCGATCGAAGCTGCCCCTGCTGCTGGGGCTGGTGCTCGCCATCCTCGGCGGTGCCGGCGGATTTTTCGCGGTCCGCGCCCAGCTGATCCCCGGGCTCGGCGCCGGCGCGGCGGCACCGGAAGAGGCGCATCCCGCCCTGCCCGGCCATGCGGAAGTGGCCTTCGTGCCGGTGCCGCAGATCATCGTCACGCTGGGGTCCGGCGGCACGGCGCGGCATCTGCGGTTCTCGGCGCAGATCGAGGTCACGACCGCCGGGGCCGAGGAAACGGCGCATCTGATGCCGCGCATCCTCGACGTGCTGAACAGCTATCTGCGCGCGGTCGAGACCCGCGACCTCGAGGAGCCGTCGAACCTGATGCAGCTGCGCGCGCAGATGCTGCGCCGGGTGCAGGCGGTCACCGGCGAGGGGTTGGCGCGCGACCTGCTGATCACCGAATTCGTGCTGAACTGAGGGTATCATGGACCTGATCGCCGACATTCTGCTGGGGGCCGGCGCGTTCGGCGCCGGGGCTTGGTGCCTTGCCCTGTCGCGGCGGCTGGCGGCGCTGCAGCGGCTGGAAGGCGGCATGGGCGGCGCCATCGCGGTGATGTCGGCGCAGGTCGACGACCTGTCGCGGGCGCTGGCCGCCGCACGTTCCGCCGCAGGCGAATCGGTGGCGGCCCTGTCCGAGCGCACTGCCCAGGCAGAGGCCGCGGCCGAACGGCTGGAACTGCTGCTGGCCTCGATGCACGACTTGCCGGACCCGGCAGCTGCCCCGGCTCCGCCCGCTCCGGCGCGCCTGCGCGTCCTGCGCCGGCGCCTGCGGCCCGCGCCGCTGGAGGCGGCGGAATGAGCGCCGGCGGGTCCGCCGACCGGAACCCGGCGGCCGCCGCATCGGCCGCCGCGGGGGGGTCCCGGCGGCGGCGGGGCGGCGCGGTCTGGGTGATCGTCGTGCTGCTGGCGGGCTCGGGCGTCCTTCGCCTCGCCTCGGGGGCGCAGGCGCTGGCCGAGGTCGCCGGCACCTCCCATGCCGCCGTGCCAAATGCCGGCCATGCCGGTGCGGAGGTTTGCGAGCCCGATCCCGATGTGGCGCCGCTGATGCAGGCGATCCGCGACCGCAATGCCGAGCAGGACGCGCGCGAGGGGCGCCTTGCCGACCGCGAACAGGCCATGGCGCTGATCTCGGCCCAGCTCGACGCGCGGCTGGCCGAACTCGTGGCCGCCGAAGAGCGGCTGGCCGCGACCCTCGCCCAGGCCGACACGGCCGCAGAGGGCGATGTCGCGCGGCTCGCCGCCATGTACGAGGCGATGAAGCCCAAGGAGGCCGCCCCCCTCTTCGAGGAGATGGCGCCGGATTTCGCCGCCGGGTTCCTTTCGCGCATGCGGCCCGAGGCGGCGGGGGCGGTGCTGGCGGCGCTCGACCCGAAGACGGCCTATACGATCAGCGTGATCCTGGCCGGCCGCAATGCCCGGGCGCCGCAGGACCGCCCGGCGCGGGCGGACAGCGGAACCGCGCCGGCGGAAAGCCTTCCTTAAGACCGGCGCGCGAGGCTCGCCGCATCGGGCCGGAGGCAGGACATGATCGGATTCGCGGGCATCGCCATCATCTTCGTCATGGTCTTCGGCGGCTATGTCGCGGCCGGCGGGCATCTGGAGATCATCCTGCATGCCCTGCCCTACGAGATGTCGATGATCCTCGGCGCAGCCGTCGGCGCCTTCGTGCTCGGCAACGACCTCGCCGGGGTGAAGCATGCGCTCGCCGATATCGGCAAGGTGTTCCGCGGACCGCGCTGGAAACCGCAGGATTACCGCGACCTGCTGTGCCTGCTGTTCGAACTGGTGCGCCTCGCCCGCCAGAACCCTGTCGCGATCGAGGAGCATATCGAGGCGCCCGCCGGTTCGTCGATCTTCGGCCGCTACCCGCGCATCCTCGCCGATCACGAGGCGGTGGAACTGATCTGCGACACCTTGCGGTCGGCCTCGATGAACTACGACGACCCGCATCAGGTCGAAGAGGTGCTCGACAAGCGGATGGAGGCCACTCTGGGCCATGCGCTGCATTCGAGCCACGCCCTGCAGACGATCGCCGACGGGTTGCCGGCGCTCGGGATCGTGGCGGCGGTGCTGGGCGTGATCAAGACCATGGGCGCCATCGACCAGCCGCCGGAGGTACTGGGCAAGATGATCGGCGGCGCGCTGGTCGGCACCTTCCTCGGCGTGTTCATGGCCTATGGCTTCGTCGGCCCCTTCGCCGGCAAGGTGAAATCCGTCGTCGAGGAGGACAGCCATTTCTACGGCCTGATCCGCGAAGTGCTGGTCGCGAACCTGCACCGGCACCCGACCAACATCTGCATCGAGGTCGGGCGACAGAACACGCCGCATCACAAGCGCCCGAGCTTTTCCGAACTGGAAGAGGCGCTGAAATCGGTGAAGGACGCGGCATGATGCGGCGGCGCGCGCTGGCGCTCCTCTGCGCGGTGGTCCTGGCCGCGGCGACCGGTGCCCTGCGGACGGCCGCGGCTGCACCGGTCGAACTGCGCTCGGGCGAGCATGGGGACTTCTCCCGTCTGGTGCTGCCCCTGCCGGCGGGCAGCCGCTGGATCCTGGGCCGGCGGAACGACGGCTACCGGCTGCGCATCCGGGACGCCGATCTCGACATCGGCGTCGACACCGTGTTCCGGCTGATCCCGCGCACCCGGCTGCGGGCACTCGACCGGCCCGAACCATCGACGCTCGACCTTTCGGTCGCCCCGCGGGTGCATGCCCTGGCGTTTCAGCTGGCGGACGGCACCCTGGTCATCGACCTGCATGACGGGCCCCCGCCCGAAGACTCGCCTTTCGAGACAAGGGTCCCCGGCGACGCCGCCGGCGCAGGCTATCGCCCGCGGCCCGTCGCACAGGGCCTCGCGCCCTTCTGGTCCGACCGACGGCCGCGCGGACAGCCACCCGGACCGCAGCCCCCAGCCGTGGCAGCAGAAGCCGCCGAAGCGCCCGCCGGACCGGACCCGGCCCGGGTCGGTGCCGCGGAGGCGGCCCTGCTGCGGCAGATCAGCCGCGGCGCGAGCCAGGGCCTGTTGTCCGTCGACCCCGGCGCGGCGGGCCTGCCCTCGGCCGCGCGGGCCGGGGCGATGGCCGAGCCCACGCGGCAGCTGTCCGGCACGACTTCGATCGACCGCGCCCTGACTGCGGCGGCACCTGCCGGGGTGACGGGCGCCGGCAGCCCCTGCCCGGACCCCGCCAGCCTCGATCTGCCGGCCTGGGGCGACGGACGCCCCTTCGCCGAGCAACTGGTCGAGGCGCGGGACGGGCTGGTGGGCGAGTTCGACCATGCGGATCCGGCGCGGGGCTGGGCGCTCGCCCGTCTCTATCTGCACCACGGTTTCGGCGCCGAGGCGCGCGCGGCGCTTGCCGCCTTCGCCGGTGATGCGGATGCGGCGCTGCTGCTGGCGCTGGCCGATGTCATCGACGGCCGGGACGCGGCACCCCCGCTGCGCCCGGACTGGGCCGGATGCGATGGCCCGGCGGCGCTCTGGTCGCTGCTGGGAGCGCCGCCGCGCCCTGGCCAGCCGGTCGACCGGGCCGCGGTGCTGCGCGAATTCGCGGCCTTGCCTCCGGGCCTTCAGCGCCTGCTGGCCGACCGGCTCGCCGCCCGCTTCGCCGCCCGGGATGACCTGTCGGCCCTGCATATGCTGCGGGACATGCTCGCGCGGCAGGCAACGGATGGTGCGGCGCCGGCCCCGGTCCGGGCGCGGCTGGCGCTGGCCGAGGGCGATCCCGCCACGGCGGCGGCGGAGCTGACGGACGCTGCGGCGGGCGCCGCGCCCGAAGGCGCCGAGGCGCTGATCCTGCTGGTCGATGCCCGCATCGCGGCGGGGCAGGCGGCGGCCGCGCCGGAAATCGCCCAGGCCGCCGCGCTCGCCCGCGAGTATCGGGCGGGTCCGCTTGCGGCGCCCCTGCGCCGGGCGCTGGCGCTCGCCCTCGCCTCGGCGGGCCGGCATATCGAGGCCGCGCAGGCGCTCGCAGGCTGGCCGGAAGGCCAGGTCCCGGGGCCGGCGGTGGCTGGCGAGCTGCTGGCCCTGCTGTCGCGGGAGGCGGATGACACCCTCTTCCTCGCCGCCGCGTTGACGGCACTGGCACCGGAGGGGCCGCTGGCCGGGGACCCCTCCGGGCAGGATGCGGCGCTGCGGCTGGCGATCGCCGAACGGGTGGCGGGGCTGGGTCTGGCGCGGGCGGCCGCGGGGTTGCTGGACCCTCGCGATAGCTCGCCACCGGCCCGCCGGTTGCGGGCACGGGCGGCGATGGAGCAGGGGATGCCGCGGCAGGCGATCGCGCTGCTGGCGGGCCTCGACGATCCGGAGTCGTTGCGCCTGCTGGCCGAGGCGCATGGCCGCGCCGGGGCGCAGCGCGACGCGGCCGCGACGTTTCGCCGTGCCGGGGACGAGGCGCAGGCACGGGCGGCGGCATGGCGGGCGGACAGCACCGGGCTCGCCCCCGGCGATGCGGCCACGGCGGCGCAGGAGGCGGTGTTGTCGCTGGGGATTGCGACGCGTGAACCGCGAGCGGGGGCGCAGGGCGGACCGGCCGGTGCGGCCGCCCGTTCGCCGGTGCGCGATCCGCCGGAGGATGGGGCGGGGACCGCTCCGCCGACGCCGGCTGGCGCCGATGAGTCCCCGCCGGGCATCGACCTGCAGCCGAGCCTCGCCCGAAGCCAGCGCCTCCTCGATGCCAGTGCGGCGGCGCGCGAGGCCTGGGCGCGGCTTCTGGCGGAAAGCGCGGCTCCGTCCGGGGCCTCTGTGGCGGATGCGCCCGTGCCGTGATCGCGTGGTCCTTCCCCGGGGTCCACGGGGTCGGAAGGCGGCGCCGGCGTGGAGCCGGGGGGAGCGTCTGACGGACAGCGCGCCAGAGGCAACCCGTCTTGGCGCCCCGGTCGCGCCCGTGCCGCGACATGCACCTGGGAGGCGCCAGCTTCGAAGGCTAAGGCACAGAGGCGCAGGCGCTGGCACGTCCGCAGGCAACGGCACAGGTACGGCCCCAGGTACAGCCAGGGGCCGCACGGATGCAGGCACCACCCCGGCACCGTGCACCGGCGCGGGCACAGCCTCCCGTCTCACGGGAGACATGGCGGACGCCGCCCCCGGCTCCGACCACCTTCGATGCGCGGGCCGCTGGTAACCGAATCTCAGCATCCGGTCGCGAGGGTGGTCGCAGCCGGGACGACGGCGAAAGGAGCCCGCGTGCCAGAACCGCAGAGACCATCGCGCCCGGACCGGGGCGCCCTCGTGGCGCGGCGCGCCAGCCGCCGCATCCGCTGGCGGGCCGCGCTGCTCGCTTTCGCGTTGGCGTTGCTGCCGCTGGCTGCCGCGGCATCGCGCGGGCTTGAGGACCCGTCGCAGCTTTGCGATCAGGCGGCGGTCGAGGCCAGCCGCAGGACCGGCGTGCCCTTGCCGGTGCTGCGGGCCATCGCGCTGACCGAAACCGGACGCCGCCGGGACGGCGCGTTCCGCCCCTGGCCCTGGACCGTCAACATGGAAGGCAGCGGCCGCTGGTTCGACGACGCGAAGGATGCGCTGGCCTTCGCCGCATCCGGCCACGCACGCGGCGCGCGCAGCTTCGACATCGGCTGTTTCCAGATCAACTATCGCTGGCATGGCCAGAACTTCGCCTCGATCGGGCAGATGTTCGATCCGCTGGCCAACGGGCTCTACGCCGCGCGCTATCTGGCGCAGCTGCACGCTGAATTCGGCGACTGGACGCAGGCGGCCGGCGCCTATCATTCGCGCAACCCCGCCCATGCCACGCGCTATGCCGCGCGCTTTGCGGCCATCCTCGCGGACCTGCCGCCGGGCCGCGCCACCCCGCCCGCGATGCCTGGCGGCTGGCCGGAGGCGACCCCGGAGATTCCCGACATTCCGGATATCGTCAACACGGCGCTGGAGAGGGCAGCCGGTGACATCGCAGCCGAGGGTACCGCGGCCCGCAGATCGCCCCGGCCCAACCGCTTTCCGCTGCTGCAGGGCGGACGGGCCGGCGCGCCCGGGTCGCTGGTGCCAGTCGTCACGGGTTCGGGCGGCTGGTTCGCGGTGCCCCTGTGGATCGCCGCCGCGCCCGCGCCCGATCCGGCCGAAGGCGGTACTGCCGACCTCGCCGATCCGGACAGTCCCGACCCTGCGGCCGATCCGCCCCCGACCGCCGCGCCGCCGGGCAGCCTCCTGCCCCCCGTCGCCTTCCCGGACGGGACCCGCGGCTCCGCCGGCAGCCTGATGCCCGCCCCGCCGCAGGGGGCGGTCCGGTCCGGCGCGGGCACCCCGGGAGGCGCGGTCGGATGACACCCGCGCCCGGCCCCTTGCCGCTGGTCCGGCCCACCGTGCTGCTCGCGCTCGCGATGATGGCGATCGTGGCGATGATGGTGCTGCCGATGCCGTCCTGGCTGCTCGATATCGGGCTCGCGCTGTCCTTCGCGCTGGCGATCCTGATCTTCACCGTGACCCTGTTCATCGAGCGGCCGCTCGACTTCTCGTCCTTCCCCACCGTGCTGCTCGGCACGCTGATGCTGCGGCTGTCGCTCAATGTCTCGTCCACCAAGCTGATCGTGGGCGAGGGCCATACCGGCACCGCCGCCGCCGGCAGGGTGATCGAGGGTTTCGCCGATTTCGTCATGGGCGGCTCGCTCGTCATCGGGCTGGTGGTCTTCCTCGTGATCCTCGTGGTGAATTTCGTGGTCATCACCAAGGGCGCGGGCCGGATGGCCGAGGTCGGCGCGCGCTTTGCGCTCGATGCGATGCCGGGCAAACAGCTGGCGATCGACGCCGACATGAACGCGGGCGCGATCGACCATGCCGAGGCGCGGACGCGGCGCGAGCGCGAGCAGGCGGAGACCACCTTTTTCGGCTCGCTCGACGGCGCTTCGAAATTCGTCAAGGGCGACGCGGTGGCGGGGCTGGTCATCACCGGGCTGAACCTGGTGATGGGGCTGGTGGTGGGCACGCTGGTCCATGGCATGCCGATCGGCCGGGCGCTGGAAACCTATGCGGTGCTGACCGTGGGCGACGGTCTGGTCAGCCAGATACCCGCCGTGATCATCTCGATCGCGGCGGCGATCCTGCTGTCGCGCGGCGGCAGCCGGGGGGCCGCGGATATCGAGCTGTTCCGTCAGCTCGGCCGCTATCCCGCGGCGCTCGGCACCGTCGCGCTGCTGATGGCGCTGTTCGCGCTGGTGCCGGGGCTGCCCTTCCTGCCCTTCATGGCCGGGGCCGCGCTGCTGGCCGCGCTGGCGCTCAGGGGCATCCGCGCCGGCACCGCCCCCGCGCCGCCCGAGGCCGTGGCGGAGGCACCGGCAAAGCCGCGCCCGCTGGGCGATCTGCTCGACCTCGACGAGATCCATCTCGAATTCGCGCCCGACATCGTGCCGATGGTGCTCGACCCGGTCAGCGGCCTCGAATCGCGGATCGCCAACATGCGCAGCCATGTCGCCACGACCTATGGCCTGCTGCTGCCCGAGGTGCGGCTGACCGACGATGCGGCGCTCGACCCGGGATCCTACCGGATCCGGATCCAGGGCGTCGAACAGGCGCGCGACCGCCTGCGCCCGGGGCGGGTGCTGGCGCTGCTGGCCGGGCAGGAGGGGCTGCCCCCCGGCGAGGATGTGCGCGAGCCGGTCTATGGCGCGCCCGCCCGCTGGCTGCCGGCGGCCCGCCAGGACGAGGCGGCGCTGTCGGGCGCGACGGTGGTGGGCGCGACCGAGGTGCTCGCCACCCATCTGCTGGAGGTGATCCGCCGCAACCTCGGGCGGCTGATGACGCTGCGCGCGCTGCGCCGGATGCTGGACGAGATGACCCGGCTCTCCGACCCCGCGCGGGCCGAGGCCACCCGGCGGCTGATCGAGGAACTGGTGCCCGACCGGGTGCCGGTCGACCTGCTGCTGGCGGTGCTGCGGCTTCTGCTCGAGGAACGCGTCTCGATCCGCAACCTGCCGCTGATCCTCGAGGCGGTGGCCGAAACCCGCGGCGCGGGCGGGCCGGAGGCGGTGTGCGAACATGTCCGCCGCAGGCTCGGCTTCCAGCTGGTGGCGGAGCTGCGCCGCGCGGATGGCAGCATCCCCCTGCTGCAGCTCGCCCCCGAATGGGAAGAGAGCTTCACCGCCTGGCAGGTGGAGGGCGAGCGCGGGCAGGTCGAGGTGGCCCTGCCGCCGGAACGGTTCAACCGTCTGGCCAGTGGCGTCGCCGAGCGCCTGGCCCGTGCGGCCGAGGCGGGGACCCAACCCGCACTCGTCACCTCGGCGCGGCGGCGGCGGCTGGTGCGGGCGGTTCTGGGCGCCAAGGGCGTGGCGCTGCCGGTGCTGAGCTTCGACGAGATCGGCACCGAGGCGCGTCCGGCGCTGATCGGGACGGTGCCGGCATGACCCGGTCCGGCGGCACGGCGTTGCGGCGCGGGCGGGCAGGTCTCGGCGGCCCGGCTCCGGGCTGCCGCCCGGCCCGCTGCACCGGCAGGACGCGCCGATGACGCCGGAGATTGCGGCCGCCCTCCTCGATCTCGCGACGTCCGGCGGCACCGCCGCCTTCGCCGTGCTGCTGCGCGTGGGTGCGGCGATGGCGCTGCTGCCGGCCTTCGGCGAAGCGGTCCTGCCGGTCCGCCTGCGCCTCGGCCTCGCGCTGGCCTTTACCGCGGTGGTCCTGCCGGCCGTCGCGCCCGCGCTGGCCGGGCTGCCGGCGGAGGGCATCGGCACCGTCTGGCTGCTGACCGAGCCGCTGGCGGGTCTCCTCCTCGGGATCGGGCTGCGGCTCGCAGTCATGGCGCTGCAGATCGCGGCGGCGATGGCGGCGCAGGCCATGTCGCTGGCCCAGCTCTTCGCCGGCGCGGGGGCGGAACCGCAGCCGGCGATCGGCCACCTCCTGACCATGGGCGGGCTCGCGCTCGCGCTGATGTCGGGCCTGCCGGAACGGCTCGCCCGCGCGCTGATCCTGTCCTACGGCGTGCTTCCCGCCGGGCGGATGCCCGATCCCGGGGCGGTGCTCGACTGGGGGCTGGCGCAGACCGGCGCGGCCTTCGCGCTGGCCTTCGCGCTGGCGCTGCCCTTCCTGCTGGCCTCGCTGCTCTACAATCTGGCGCTCGGCATCATCAACCGCGCGATGCCGCAGCTGATGGTGGCGCTGGTCGGCGCCCCGGCGATGGCGGCGGTGGGGCTGGGCCTCGTTCTCCTCGCCGCGCCCGCCGGGCTTCTGGTCTGGCGCGACATGCTGGACGGCCTCCTGGCCGATCCCTTCGCGGTGCCGCCATGAGCACCGGTGCCGAGGAGGGCGCGGGCGAACGCAGCCATGACCCGACCCCGCGCCGGCTGGAACAGGCGCGGGCCAGGGGCGACGTGCCGCGCCTGCCCGAGCTTGCCGCGGCCGCCGGGCAGGCCGGGCTCCTCGCCACCGCGGCCCTCGCGGGCGGGCCGATGCTCACGACCCTGGGCGAGCTCGGGATGATGCTGCTCGGCCGGCCGGACCGCCTTACCGACCCCGCGCTCCTGTCGGCGCTCCTCTGGCGGATGCTGGCCGTCATCGCGCCGCTCTTCCTCGCGCCGATGGCGGCGACGCTGGCGCTGCTGGTGCTGTTCCGCGCCATCGCCATCGTGCCGAGCCGGCTGCAACCCGACCTCGGGCGCCTGTCGCCGCTTGCCGCCCTCGGCCGCAGGTTCGGGATCGCCGGCCTTGCCGAATTCGCGTCGCAGGCCGCGCGGCTGATGCTGGTCTCGGCGCTTTGCGGCTGGTTCCTGATCGCTCACCTGCCCGGAATCCTGATGCTGCAATCCGCCGACCCCCGGGTGGCGGCGGCGCGGATCGCGGGCCTGCCGCTCGCCTTCCTGGCCGCCGCGCTGGCGCTGAACCTCTGCTTCGGGCTGATCGACATGGCGGTCCAGCGGGGCGAGCGGTCCCGGCGGCTGCGGATGAGCCGGCAGGACCTGGTCGAGGAATACCGCGAAAGCGAGGGCGACCCGCATCTGAAGGGCCGCCGGCTGCAGCGCGCGCGCGAGATCGCGACCAACCGGATGCTGGCCGAGGTGCCGGCGGCGGATGTGGTCATCGTCAACCCGACACATGTCGCCGTCGCCCTGCGCTGGCGGCGGGGCAGCGGCCGCGCGCCGGTCTGCGTCGCCAAGGGCACCGATGCAGTGGCGGCGCGGATCCGGGCGCTGGCGCTGGAAAGCGGCGTGCCGCTGCGGTCGGACCCGCCCACCGCCCGGGCGCTGCATGCGGCTGTCGAGATCGGTCAGGAGATCCGTCCCGAACACTATGCCGCCGTGGCCGCCGCCATCCGCTTCGCCGAGGAGATGCGGCGCCGGGCGCGGGCGCGATGGGGATGAGGCCCGCGGCGGGCTCCGGGGCGCTCGATGCGCTGGCGGCGCTGGCCGCGCTCGACCGCGACCGCCGGCTGGCCGAGCTTCGGGTGCGGCGGCAGGCCTGCCGGAGCCTGCGCGCGGCGCTGTCGCGGGACGAGGCGCAGGTCCGGCAGGCGCGGGACGAGGCGGGGGGCGATCCGGTGCTGG
>NZ_RJRZ01000027.1 GCF_003993775.1 Frigidibacter oleivorans | reverse complement strand
ATCCGCGGCCGCCCCGGCCACGGTCGCGGCCCAACGAGGCGCCCAGTCCCCGGCCCGCCAGGGCTGTGCCGGACCCGCGCCCCGCCCGGCCACCGGCTGCGCATAGGCCAGCGCGCCCCGGCCGCCCGCCAGCGTCACCGGGCGCGGCGCGGCGCCGCCCGCGAACCGCGCAAGACGGTCCAGATCCTCTGCCGTCGCCTCGAGGAGCAGCCCCGCCACCGCCGCGCCCCCTGCCGGCACCAGCCAGGGCAGCGCGTCGTCGCCCGTCCACTGCAGGTCATGCCCGGGCAGGGTCGCCGCGGCAGGATCGGTCGCGCGGCCCAGGACGGCGGCGCGCGGCGCGGCAAGGGTCAGCGCCCCATAGAGGAAGACGGCGGTCATGAGGGGACTCCTTCAGCGCCAGGTCCGGGCGGCATGGGCCGCACCAAGGCCGGCCAGCATCGCCCCCGCGATCAGAACCCCCCCGACATCGGAATGCAGCAAAAGCCGCGCGTCGTCCAGCATCAGCCGGAACACATCCTGAAGCGCCTCCACCGGCCCGTCATAGAGCTTGCGCATCGACCGCTGGATCATCGCGGCGAAGGCCCCGAGGAACAGCGTCGCCAGCACCGCCAGCGTCGTCGCCCGCAGGCCCGCCGCCACCGCGGCGACCGATCCGCGCCCGGCATCCGGTCCCAGCACCCGCCAGCCGCAGAACAGGCCGGCCCCCGTCGCCACCGCCCACAGCCAGCCGGGATCGGCGCCCTCGGGCAGGTGGCTGCCGACCGCCAGCGCCCCCGCGAAACAGACAAGCCCCAGATAGAGGGCGGCCAGCAGTTTCGCGGCGGTGGGCATGGATCAGGCTGGCCTTCGCAGGGTGATCTGGGTCACGTCGCAGTTTCCGCCCTCGAAGGCCCCCGCGCAAGACGCAAGGTAGAGGTTCCACATCCGGCGGAAGCGGTCGTCGAAGCCCATGCCCGCCACCCGGTCCCAGCGGGCGTTGAAGGTCTCATGCCAGCGGCGCAGCGTCTGGCTGTAGCTGGCCCCGAATTCGCGGCTGCCCTCGACGGAAAGGCCCGCGCCCTCGGCCTCGCGCCGCAGCGCCCCGGGCGAGGGCAGCATCCCGCCGGGGAAGATGTGCTTCTGGATAAAGTCCACGCCCTTGCGGTACAGCTCGAACCGCCGGTCCTGCACGGTGATGACCTGCAGGCAGGCGGCCCGGCCCGGCTTCAGCGCCGCGCGCAGCCGGTCGAAATAGACCGGCCAGTATTTCTCGCCCACCGCCTCGAACATCTCGATGGAACCCACGCCGTCATACTGGCCTGTCTCGTCGCGATAGTCCTGCAGCTTGATCTCGACCCGGTCGGACAGGCCGGCCCTGGCGATCCGGTCCACGGCATAGTCGTATTGCGCGCGGCTGATCGTCAGCCCGGTCACCCGCAGGCCGCGTTCAGCGGCGGCATATTCCGCAAAGCCGCCCCAGCCGCAGCCGATTTCCAGCACATGCTCGCCGGGGCGGACCTGCATCCGGTCCACGAGGCTGGCATATTTCGCCTGCTGCGCCGCCTCGAGGCTTTGCGCCCCGCCCTCGAACAGGGCCGAGGAATAGGTCATCGTCCCGTCGAGCCACAGCGCGTAGAAGTCGTTGCCCAGGTCGTAATGCGCGGCGATGTTCTTCCGGGCCTGCCGGCGCGAATTGTTGCGCAGCCAGTGGCGCAGGTCTTCCCACAGCCGCAGGATCTGCATCCCCGGGAACCCGTCATAGAGTTCGTCATTGCCGGCATGGACCAGATCCATGAAGGCCATCAGGTCGGGCGTCGTCCAGCCGCCGTCCAGATAGGCCTCGCAGAAGCCCAGATCGCCCTCGCGGATCAGCCGGGCAAAGAGGTCGGGATCGTGGATGTGCAGTTCCGCCACCGGCCCCGGCCCGCGCCCCTCGGCCCGGAAGCGGCGACCGTCGGGCAGCACGAAGTCGAGCCGCCCCGCCTGCATCCGCCGCGCCGCCTCATAGACCGGCGCGAAATAGCGGGGCAGACCCGCCTGCCCGGTCACGCTCGTCAGAACCTCGCCCATCGCACCCCCGTCTTCCTTCCGATGCTGCCGGCGCCGTCTTCCCCCCGGCGCCCCTGTTGTCCGTGATTGTGCCCGCCGGACGGCCCGCGGCGCCTTCGGTCCCGGCGCCGTCAGCCGCGCCGATAGGCCGCCAGCGCCCGTTCGCGCCCCTCGCGCAGGTCGATCGCCGGGTCGGGATAATCCTGTGCGGGATCGAGTCCCCATGAAACCGGGCAGGCGCGAAAGAAGTCAAGCGCGGTGCCGGGCGGGCGGGCCTGCCCCTCGGCGATCCAGCGGTTCAGATACTGTCCCGCGCCGTCGAACTTCTCGGCCTGTCCCGCCGGGTTGAACACCCGGAAATAGGGCGCGGCATCCGGCCCCGACCCCGCGACCCATTGCCAGTTGAGCGCGTTCGACGCCGGGTCCCAGTCGGTCAGGCAGTCCTCGAACCAGCGCAGGCCAACCCGCCAGTCGGTCAGCAGATGCTTGGTCAGGTAGCTGGCCACGACCATCCGGGCGCGGTTGTGCATGGTGCCGGTGACGAACATCTCGCGCATCGCCGCGTCGACGAAGCGTTCGCCGGTCATGCCGCGCCGCCAGCGTTCCGCCTGCGCATTGTCGCGCCGCCAGGGAAAGGCGTCCCAGTCCTCGCGCCAGTTGCGGTCGGCGATATGGGGCGTGTGATGCAGCAGGTGCCAGGCGAAGTCGCGCCAGACCAGTTCCTTCAGGAAATGCTCGGCGCCCTCGGCCAGGCCCGCCCGGTCCATCGCCGCGCGGGCCGCATGCCAGATCGTGCCGGGCGAGATCTCGCCCCAGGCCAGGTTTTCCGACAGACCCGAGGTCACGTCGCGGGCCGGATAATCGCGCCCCTGACGGTACTCTGCCACCTTGCGGTCGAGGAAGTCGTGCAGCCGGTCGCGGGCGCGATCCTCGCCCACGCGCGCATGTTTCGCCACCACCGCCGCGCCGCGCCGCATCGCCGCCCCCATCGCCCAGTCCTCCAGCCGGTCGGAGCCGGGCCAGCGGTCGGGCACGGGCAGACGGGCGGGCGCGCGCAGCGGCGGGCGCACCTCGCGCCCGCGCACCGCGCGCCAGAAGGGGGAATAGACCTTGTAGAAGCTGCCTTCGCCGGTCTCGACCTCCCACGGCTCGAACAGGACATGGCCGGGGAAGCTGCGCGCCTCGATCCCGCGCGCCTTCAGCGCGGCCTTCACGTCCTCGTCCCGCTTGCGACTGGCGGGGTCGTAGAGCCGCGTCCAGAACACCGCCTCCGCCCCCGTCTCGGCGATCAGCGCCTGCAGGCCGTCCAGCGCGCGGCCCCGGCGCAGGATCAGCCGGCTGCCCTTGCCCGCCAGCCGGTCGCCGTGATGCGCCACCGCCTCGGCCAGCCGCCATTTCGGCGCGGCGCCGTATGCCTCTGCCACCTCGTCCAGCAGGAAGACCGGGATCACCGGGCGGCCGCTGGCCACGGCGGCATCGAGAGCGGGCAGATCGCCGAGGCGCAGGTCGCGGCGGAACCACAGGATCAGGGGGGCAGGGCTCATGCGGTCCTCTTGGCGTGCGAAGGGGTTACGCGACGCGGCCGGGACCGGATCACCCCCTACAGCACCCGGTCCAGCGCCGCGATCAGCCGGGCCACATCCTCGGGCGCGGTGTAATGCACGAAGGACAGGCGCAGCACGCCCCGATCCGGATCCACCCCCATCGCCTGCAACGGGCGGCGGGCGTAGAAATCGCCCGCCCAGCAGTCGATGCCCTCTGCCGCCAGCGCCGCCGACACCGGCTCTGCCGGCCGGTTCAGCGCCAGCGCCACGGTGGGCGCGCGCCCTGCGGCCATCCGCGGGCCCAGCAGGCGGATGTCGTTGCGGTCGGCCAGCGCATCCAGCAGCGGTTGCAGCAGCGCGGTCTCGGCCCGGTGCATCAGCCCCGCCACCGCCGCCGCCCGGCGCGCCGGGTCGGGATCGGCCGCGAAATGGTGGCAATGCAGCGCGTCGATGTAGTCCGCGATTCCGGCCGAGGCCGCGACCTGCGCGTGATCCGGCCCCGCCGGGGTGAAGCGCTTGTACAGCGTGCCGCCGTTGAACCAGTGGCCCTGGTTGGGCAGGTCCGCCCCGATGCCGCGCCGGACGACCATGATCCCCTGATGCGGCCCATAGGTCTTGTAGGCCGAGAACAGATAGATGTCGGCGCCGAGCGCGCCCACATCGGGCAGGCCGTGCGGCGCATGGCTGACGCCATCGACGCAGGCATAGGCGCCGGCGGCATGGACGTCGGCCACGATCTCGGCCACGGGATTGGTTTCGCCCACCACGTTGGAACAATGCGGAAAGCAGACCAGCCGCACCTTGCCATCGGCCAGCAGCGGCGTCAGGCGGGCGGGGTCCAGATGCCCGGTGGCGGGGTCGATGCGCCATTCGCGCAGCTCCACGCCCTCGTCCGCCAGCCGCCGCCACGGCCCCGAATTCGCCTCGTGATCCTGATCGGTAACGACGATCGCCGCGCCCTCGGGCAGCCAGCGGCGGACGGCATTGGCCAGCACGAAGGTATTGGCAGTGGTCGAGGGGCCGAAGCTGAGTTCGTCCGTTGCCACCCCCAGCATCGCCGCCAGCCGGGCGCGGGCCTCGTCCATCTCGGCCCCGCCCGCCTCGGCCGCGGGATAGGGGGCATAGGGCTGCACCTTGCGTTCGCGGTAGAAGCGCGTCAGCCGGTCGATCACCGGCGCGCAGGCATAGGAGCCACCGGCATTCTCGAAAAAGGCGCGCCCCGCCAGCGCCGGATCGGCGAAGGCGGGGAATTGCGACCGCACGAAGGCGAGGTCGAGCGTCGGCAGATGGAGGGCGGCGTCGGTCATGCGGGCCTCTGCAACGGGTCGGGGTAAGGTCGGACGAGGCTAGCCAGCCCCGCCCTGCCCCGCAAGCCGCACCCCGCAGGCCCCCATTCAGGCCGCGGCCGCCTCTCGTTCCGCCGCCGCCTCGCTGCGCAGGCCCGCGACGATGGCCCAGCACAGCGCCAGCAGTACCAGCGCGAAGGGCAGCCCGGTCGAGATCACCATCGACTGCAGCGCCTGCAAGCCGCCGCCGAGCAGCAGCACGATCGCCACCGCGCCCTCGAAGCTGGCCCAGAACACCCGCTGCGGCACCGGCGCATCGACCTTGCCGCCCGCGGTGATCGTGTCGATGACCAGCGAGCCGGAATCCGACGAGGTGACGAAGAACACCACCACCAGCACGATGCCGATGAGCGAGGTCAGCTGCGCCAGCGGCAGCACGTCGAGCATGCGGAACAGCTGCACCGGCAGGTCGGCCTCCTGCGCCGCGGTATAGCCGTCGGCGATGACCTGATGCAGCGCGGTGCCGCCGAAGATCGACATCCACAGCACGCAGACGAAGCTGGGGATCAGCAGGACCGAGATCAGGAATTCCCGCACGGTGCGGCCGCGGCTGACCCGGGCGATGAACATGCCGACGAAGGGCGACCAGCTGATCCACCAGGCCCAGTAGAAGGCGGTCCAGCCCTGCACGAAGTTGGTGTCCTCGCGTCCGACCGGGTTGGACAGCGCCGGCAGATAGACGAGGTAGGCGCCGAGCGCCTCCACGACGCCGGACAGCAGCGCCAGCGTCGGCCCGACCAGCAGCACGAACAGGAACAGCAGCGCGGCGAGGCCCATGTTGATTTCCGACAGCACCTTCACCCCGGCATCGAGCCCGCGCACCACCGAGACCAGCGCGATGGCGGTGATGCCCGAGATCAGCAGCACCTCGGTCGTCGGCCCCACCGGCAGGCCGAACAGCTCGTTCAGCCCGGCATTGGCCTGCGTCGCGCCGAAACCCAGCGAGGTGGCAAGGCCGAAGAGCGTGGCGAAGACGGCGAGAATGTCGATGACATGGCCCGGCCAGCCCCAGACCCGGTCGCCGAGGATCGGGTGAAAGGCCGACCGGATCGTCAGCGGCAGGCCCTTGTTGTAGGAAAACAGCGCCAGCGCCAGCGCCACCACCGCATAGATCGCCCAGGGGTGCAGCGCCCAGTGGAAGATCGTGGCGGCCATGCCCAGCCGGGCCGCCGCCTGCGGATCGCCCGCGGCGCCCGACAGCGGCGCCCAGTCGGTGCGCAGACCGTTCTCGTCCAGCGTCGGCCCCGCCAGCGACGAGGAGAAATGGCTCATCGGTTCGGACACGCCATAGAACATCAGCCCGATGCCCATGCCGGCCGCGAACAGCATCGCGAACCAGCCGGCATAGGTGAAGTCGGGCCGCGCCTCGGGGCCGCCCAGCCGGATCCGGCCCCAGGGCGACACGATCAGCGCCAGCGCGAACAGCACGAAGATGTTGGCCACGGCGAGGAAGAACCAGTCGAAGCTGCCGGTGACGAAGGCGAAGAGCGTGTCGAACAGCGCCGCCGACTGGCCGGGCAGCGCCAGCGTGTAGAAGACGAAGGCCACGACCGAGATGCCCGAGATCGCGAAGACGGGATTATGGACGTCGAAGCCGATCCGACCCAGCGTGCCGGCAACATTGTCCTGCCCCAGCGTGTAGTCCGTCTCGATCGGGTTTGGGGCGGCTTCGGTGAAATCCTGATCTGTCATGCGGCGTCGCGCTCTCCTGTCGGGCCCGCGTTCCGCGCGGGCGGCTGATGGCTTTCCGGGTTCAAGGGGCGCGCGCAAGGCAGGCGCCGCGGCGGCAAGGCTCTGCCGTCCAACCCGGCTGCGCCCGGCAGGTTCCCGCCGGGCAAGTCCGGAATACGACACGGATGTCGCTTTCCGACTGCGCCGCTTCTGCCACGTCGCCCTGTGCCGCGCAACCCGCCGCCGGGCGCGGACGGAAGTGCCGCCTTTCCGGGCAGCTGCCCCGAAACGGGCAGTCCGGGCCTGCGGGCCCACGGAATCAACTTGTTGCAGCCCGTCCTTCGCCCTAGCGTTCGGTCCGGGGACCATCACTCATTTTCCGACCGTCGAAAGGACACGACATGACCCGCCATGCCCTTCTTCTGGCCAGTGCCGCGCTGCTTCCGGCCGGAACCGCCATCGCCGCCGATCCCGACCTGCTGGTCTTCGACTGGGCCGGTTTCGAGGTGCCCGGCCTCTTCGAGACCTATCAGCAGGCCCATTCGGACGCGCCGACCTACAGCTTCTTCGGCGATGACGACGAGGCGTTCCAGAAGGTGGCGTCCGGGTTCCGGGCCGATGTGGTGCATCCCTGCTCGCAAATGGTGGAGAAGTATCGCGATGCGGGCCTGATCGAGCCCTGGGACGTGTCGAAGATCCCGGAATTCGCCAATCTCGACCCGAAATACCTGAACTCCGAGGTCTTCAAGGACGAAGAGGGCGTCTGGTACATTCCCACCGACTGGGGCGTGACCGCCATCGCCTACAACACCGAGGAGGTCCCGGCCGAGGACGTCGCCTCGCTGCAGGTCTTCGTGGACCCGAAATACCAGGGCCGCACCTCGCTGCCCGACAGTTCGGACGATGTCTGGGCGCTGGCCTACCTCGCCACCGGCACCACCGACTGGACCGATGTCACCGACGAGCAGTTCACCAAGGCCGCCGAATGGCTGCGCGAGGCGAATGCCAATGTCGTCAGCTATTGGGCCGACCCGTCGGAAATGGCGCAGCTGATGGCCTCGGGGCAGGTGCTGGTCGCCTGGTCCTGGAACGACGGCGTGGCCTATCTGCAGGATGACGGCTTCCCGGTCGGCTTCCAGCGCGAGGCCACCGAAGGGTCCTCGACCTGGTTCTGCGGCATGGTCAACATGAAGGACGGCCCCGGTTCCGAGGACAAGGTCTATGACTTCATCAACTCCTGGCTGCGCCCCGAGGCCGGCCCGGTGCTGCTGGAGAACATCGGTTATGGCCACACCAACCTGCAGGCGATGGACCTCGTCAGCGACGAGGAGAAGGCCACCGCCGGTCTGACCGAGATCAACGCCCCGATCCTTGCCCAGACCCCGAACGCGACCGCGCAGCGCGAGCGGCAGCTGGAAGAGTTCGAGAAGATCAAGTCGGGCTTCTGATCCGACGCACCCGGCGCCGCCCCGCGGGCGGGCGGCGCCCTTTGCACCGTGCTGGCGCGGGCGCCGCTTTGCGCCGAAGATGTCGCCGGGCGCCCCGGCCGCCGCGATTCGCGTGACGGGTCGCCGCGCCGGACCGGACGGGCGCTCCGCCGTGGAGGGCCGTCATGATCGTCTTCACCTTCCTCATCGGCTGCGTCGCGGGCCTGCGCACCATGACCGCGCCCGCCGCCATCGCCTGGTCCGCCTGGTTGGGCTGGACCGTGCTCGGCGGCACATGGGCGGGCTTCATGGCCTCGGTCTGGGCGGTGGCGCTGTTCAGCCTCGCCGCACTGGCCGAATTCGTCACCGACCAGTTGCCCGCCACCCCCAGCCGCAAGGTGCCGATGCAGTTCGGCGCGCGGATCGTCTCGGGCGCCGTCTGCGGTGCGATGCTGGGCACGGCGGCCGGTGCCACGGTCCCGGGGCTGCTGGTCGGCGCGGCGGGGGCCGTGGCGGGCACGCTCGGCGGCGCGTGGGCGCGCGGCCGAGCCGCCGCGGCCTTCGGGCAGGACCGGCCCGCCGCGCTGCTGGAGGATGCGGTGGCGATCGTCCTTGGCCTCGTCGCCGCTGCGGCCCTGTGATGGAGACCTTCGACGCGATCATCATCGGCACCGGACAGGCCGCCCCGCCCCTGGCCGGGCGGCTGTCGGGCGCGGGGCTGCGCGTCGCGGTGATCGAACGCGGCGCGGTCGGCGGCACCTGCGTCAATGCGGGCTGCACACCGACGAAGGCGATGGTGGCCTCGGCCCGCGCGGCGCAGGCGATCCGCGCAGCGGGGGCGCTCGGCGTGCAGGCGGGGCCGCCGGTCATCGACATGGCCGCCATCTCCGACCGCGCCGCCCGGATCGCGGCGGACTCGCGCCGCTCGGTCGAGGGCTGGCTCGCCGGGATGCAGGGGGTGGAGCTGATCCGCGGCCATGCCCGGTTCGCCGGCCCGCGGCAGGTGCAGGCGGGCGACCGCGCGCTGATGGCGGATCGCATCTTCCTGAACGTCGGCGCCCGTCCCGCGGTGCCGGACCTGCCGGGGCTGGCGGAGGTCGACTATCTGACCAGCACCACCATCCTCGGCCTGCGCCGGGTGCCCGCGCATCTGGCCATCGTCGGCGGCAGCTATATCGGGCTGGAATTCGCGCAGATGTTCCGCCGTTTCGGCGCCGAGGTGACGGTGGTCGAACGCGGAGCGCGGCTGATCCCGCGCGAGGATCCCGAGATTTCCGATGCGATCCGCGAGATCCTCGAGTCCGAGGGCATCGCCATCCGCACCGGCGCCGACTGCATCCGCCTGTCGCGCGGGGCGGAGGGACCGCAGGTGCATGTCAGCTGCACCGAGGGCGACCCGGTGATCGCCGCCAGCGACCTGCTGCTGGCGGTGGGCCGCACCCCCAATACCGGCGATCTGGGGCTGGCGGCGGCCGGCCTTGCCCCCGATGCGCGCGGCAACATCCCCGTTAACGACCGGCTGGAAACCGCGGTGCCGGGGATCTGGGCGCTCGGCGATTGCAACGGGCGCGGCGGTTTCACCCATACCGCCTGGAACGATTACGAGATCGTCGCCGCCAACCTGCTCGACGGGGCGGACCGGCGGGTGACGGATCGGGTGCCGGGCTATGCACTCTATATCGACCCGCCGCTCGGCCGGGCGGGGATGACCGAGGCCGCGGCCCGCGCTGCCGGGCACCGGATCCTGACCGCCAGCCGCCCGATGAGCCGGGTGGGCCGCGCCGTCGAGAAGGGCGAGACGCACGGGCTGATGAAGGCGGTGGTGGAAGAAGGCAGCGGCCGCATCCTCGGCGCCGCGATCCTCGGCACCGGCGGCGACGAGGCGATCCACGGCGTGCTCGACATGATGACCGCGGGCGCCGGGGCCGAGGTGCTGCAGCGGGCGGTGCCGGTGCATCCCACCGTATCGGAACTGATCCCGACGCTGATGGGCGAGCTGCGCCCGGCCTGAGCTAGCCGCCCGCCCCCACCCCGTCCATCACCTCGACCGCCAGCACCGTGGGCAGGTGGCGCGCCACCTCGTCCCAGCTCTCGCCCTCGTCGCGGCTGGCGAAGACCGATCCGCTGTTGGTGCCGAAATAGACCCCGGCCGGGTCGCGCGCATCCCCCGCCATCGCCTGCCGCAGCACGGTGAAGAAGCAGGCGGTCTGCGGCAGGCCCGCGCGCATCGCCTGCCAGCTGGCCCCGCCGTCGCGCGACCGCCAGACCGCCGCCGCCGCATCGGGCGGATAGCGCCCGGCGCTGTCGCCGTTCAGCGGCAGGGTCCACAGGCAATCCGGGTCGCGCGGATGCACGAGGATCGGAAAGCCGAAAGTCGAGGGCAGGCCCGCGGTGATGTCGTCCCAGCTGCGCCCGCCATCCTCCGACCGCCAGACCCCGTGATGGTTCTGCTGGTAGATCCGGTCCTCGCCCCCCGGCGCGCGCATCATGTTATGGACGCAATGGCCGATCTCGCCGCCCGCCGGCCCGGCCGGGTGGTCGTGCTCCGCGCAGGCGCCGAGGTTCGACAGCCGGTTGCGCCGGTCCCATGTCGCGCCGCCATCCTCGGAGGCGAAGACCCCGGCGGCCGAGATGCCGACCCACAGCCGGCGCGGATCGGCCGGGTCCGACAGGATCGTGTGCAGCACCAGCCCCGCGCCGCCCGGCGTCCAGCTGCCGGCCGAGGGGTGATCGGTCAGCCCCTCCACCCGCGCCCAGGTGACGCCGCCGTCGTCGCTGGCCAGCAGGCTCGCGGGCTTCGTCCCGGCCAGCAGCCGGTCGCCCGCCCGCGCCAGCGACCAGACCTGGGTGATCGCACCGGAGAACGGCAATTCCTGCGGCGTCCAGCGGATCATCGCGGCGAAGACCTCGTCCTCGGCCGCCCAGTCGTCCATCTGCCCCCTGGCCAGCCGCGTCAGCTGCCAGGTCGCGCCGCCGTCTTCCGACCGCCAGATCCCGGCGCCGTGCCAGTCGCTGCCGCCCGCGGCCCAGATCCGGCCGCTGGCCGGGTCGCCGATCACATGGTTGATGGGCCAGCCCTCGCAGAAGGGCCCTTCCACCCGCCAGTCGTCCCCCGCCTCGTGCAGGATGAAGGCCCCCTTGGTGGTGCCGACAAGTATCCGCAATCCGTCCGCCATCGGCCCGCCTCCCTGCCGCACCGCCGGCGCGCAGACTAGCACGGAAACCCGCCGCGCCCTGCCCATCTTCTGTTGAAAAATATCCCGGGGGAGTCGCCGCAGGCGACGGGGGCAGCGCCCCCTCCTGCCCCCTACTCCTCGTCGAAGCTGAAGATGGCGAGGCTGCGTTCGCGTTCGTTCACCCGCAGGCGGCGGTTCAGCGGCGCGTGCGCCCGGGCGGCGCAGTCGGGCCGTTCGCACAGATAGCAGTTCAGCCCGATATCCACCGGCCGGATGCGGGCCAGATCGACCCCGTCGGCATAGATCAGCCGCGGCGCATAGGCCACGTCGCAACCCAGTCCGATCGCCAGACGCTGCGCCGGCTGGCCATGCGTGCCCCCGGCCCGCGTCACCGTGCGCGCGATCGAGAAATAGCTCTGCCCCTCGGGCATGCGGATCACCTGCGTCTGCACCTGTTCCGGCGTCTCGAAGGCGGCATGGATGTTCCACAGGGGGCAGGTGCCGCCGAAGCGCGAAAAGGGGAAGCGGCCCGCCGAGAAGCGTTTCGACATGTTCCCGGCCCGGTCCACCCGCACGAAGAAGAAGGGAATGCCCCGCGCCCCGTCGCGCTGCAGCGTCGACATGCGATGCGCCGTCTGCTCGAAGCTGGTGCCGAAGCGGTGCGACAGCAGTTCCACATCGTAGCGCGCGGATTCGCAGGCGGCGAGGAAGCGGCCATAGGGCATCACCAGCGCCGCGGCGAAGTAATTGGCAAGGCTGACCCGCAGCAGCGTCACCGTGGCCGGGTCCGACAGTTTCGCCTCGCCCACCAGCCGGGCGATTTCCGGCTCCTGTTCCAGCTTGGCCAGCAGCACCGCGATCTGGAAGCGGCGGCTGGACTGGCCCAGCAGTTCCGACAGCATCAGGTCCTTGCGGTGCAGGTCGAAGCGGCGAAGGTTTTCGCCCATCACCTCGGCGGGCAGGATCCGCGTGCGGATGCCATGCGAGGCCAGCCGCGCCGACAGCGCCACATGCGGCTCGTTCCGGTGCAGCTGCAACTCCTCGGCCAGCGCCTCGGCGGCGCGGTCGAGGCTGTCGACATAGTTGCGCCGGTCGTAGAACCAGACCCGCACCGTCTCGACCGGGCGCGAGCTTTCGGTCAGCGCCTCGACCTTGTCGCGGTCGGTCAGCGGGTTGTCATCGGCGAAGGGCCGCAGCACCGCCTCGCGATAGCGGTCGTGCAGGGTGACGAAGGCCTGCGCCAGCCGGGGCGAGGCGCGCAGCACCGCCTCCTGTTCCGCGCGCGGCAGGCCCGCCAGCCCCAGGGCCGGGTCCTTCAGCGCCGCCCCCAGATCCGCCGCCAGCTGCGAATCCGCGCTCGGCGCCAGTTCCGAGACGTTGAGGTCATAGACCTCGGCCAGCCGCATCAGCAGCTTGGCCGAGGCGGGGCGCTGATCGGATTCGATCAGGGTGATGTAACTGGGCGAGACGCCCAGTTCCGCCGCCATCTGCGCCTGCGTCAGACCCAGCGACTGCCGCAACAGCCGCAGCCGCGGGCCGACGATCAGCTTTTCGGTTCTGGCCATGTGACAAACCTTACAACTCTGCGCTGCAGCATCTGACATCGCTGACAGCCTCACCCTTTCGGAACGAGAAGATGCTGCGTGTGCCGCGTTACATTACTAGAATGACATCATCCAGACACGGAGTCACGACAATGCTCGACCGACCGTCCACCAGCCTGCCGCCCGTCATCCTGCGCAGCGCCCCCGAGGCAGATCGGGTGCTGACTGCCGATGCGCTGACCTTCCTTGCCGAGCTTCAGGGCCGCTTCGGGCTGCGCCTGAACGCGCTGATGGTCGCGCGCCGCCGCCGCCAGGAGCGCATCGACCGGGGCGAACTGCCCGACTACCTGCCCGAGACCAAGGAGATCCGGCAGGGCATCTGGGAAGCCGCCCCCGTGCCGCCCGTCCTGCGCGACCGCCGGGTCGAGATCACGGGTCCGGTGGACCGCAAGATGATGATCAACGCGCTGAATTCCGGCGCGAAGGTGTTCATGGCGGATTTCGAGGACGCGACCTCGCCCAGCTTTCCGAACATCATCGCCGGCCATGCCAACATGCTCGACTATCGCGACGGCACGCTGGAATTCGACGACGCGGCCAGCGGCAAGTCCTATCGGCTGGGCCCGGACCCGGCGCTGCTGATCGTGCGGCCGCGCGGGCTGCACCTGCAGGAGGCGAACCTGCTGATTTCTGGCCAGCCGGTGTCGGCGGCGCTGTTCGACTTCGGCCTGACGATCTTCCATTGCGGGCGGGCGCTGGCGGCCACGGGGCGCGGGCCGTTCTACTATCTGCCCAAGCTGGAAAGCCATGACGAGGCGCGGTTCTGGAACGACGTGTTCCTGTTCGCGCAGGACCGCGTCGGGCTGGAGAAGGGCACGATCAAGGCCACCGTGCTGATCGAGACGCTGCCCGCCGCCTTCGAGATGGACGAGATCGTCTGGCAGCTGCGCGACCACATCGCCGGGCTGAACTGCGGGCGGTGGGATTATATCTTCAGCTACATCAAGACCCTGCGCAATCACGGCGCCTATGTCCTGCCCGACCGGGCCGAGGTGACGATGGACCGCGCCTTCCTCGCCACCTATGCGGCGCGGCTGGTCAAGGTCTGCCACCGCCGCGGCATCCACGCGATGGGCGGCATGGCGGCGGCGATCCCGGTGAAGGGCGATCCGCAGGCCAACGAGGCGGCCTTCGCCCGCGTCCGCGCCGACAAGCTGCGCGAGGTCGGCATGGGCCATGACGGCACCTGGGTGGCGCATCCCGACCTGGTTCCTGTGGCGATGGAGGTCTTCGACGCCGAGATGCCGGGGCCGAACCAGATCCGCACGCAGCGGCAGGAATGGCGGATCGAACCCGCGATGCTGCTGAAGCCGCATGAGGGCCGCATCACCGAAGCGGGCGTGCGCACCAACATCACCGTGGCGATCGAATACCTCGCGCAATGGCTGTCGGGCCGCGGCGCCGTGCCGATCAACAACCTGATGGAGGATGCCGCCACGGCCGAGATCAGCCGCGCCCAGCTGTGGCAGTGGATCCGCCACGGCGCCGCCGTCGAGCTGACCGAGGGCGGCGAGCGCCGGCTGACGGCCGACTGGCTGGGCGAGATGGTGCAGGCCGAGATCGTGGCGATCCTCGACCGGGTCGGGCCGAACGGCTTCCACCGCGGGCGCTATGCCTCGGCCGCGCGGATCGTGCAGGAGGCGGCGACCGCCGCGGTGCTGCCCGACTTCATCACCACCGCCGCCTATGACGTGCTGAACGCGCTGGACTGAGCGGCCCCTCCCCCACGTCCGGCAGGCCATGCGTGCCTGCCGGCCCCCACTTGACGGAAGAAAGGATCGACATGACCCGCAAGAGCTTTGCCGAACTGCACCGCGCCGCGATGGCGCGCTATCCCTCGGGCCGCACGCCGGGCGGCGTCTCGGTGGACGATATCGTGCAGCTGAAGATGCAGAACAGCTACGACACCCATCTGGACATCGCCCGCGACATGGCGCGCGTGATGCGGGCCGACATGGCCGCCTATGACGCCGACCCGACGCTGTCGACCCAAAGCCTCGGCTGCTGGTCGGGCTTCCACGCCCAGCAGATGATCAAGTCGGTCAAGCGGCTGCGCGGCACCACGAAGCGCGCCTATGTCTATCTGTCCGGCTGGATGGTGGCGGGGCTGCGCAACCGCTGGGGCCACCTGCCCGACCAGTCGATGCATGAAAAGACCGCCGTGGCCGACCTGATCGCCGAGATCTACACCTCGCTGCGGCAGGCGGACGAGGTGGCGATCAACGACCTGTTCAAGGCGCTGAAGGCCGCGAAGACCGAGTCGGCGCGCGCCGAGGCCATCGCCGCCATCGACAGCTTCGAATCGCACGTCGTGCCGATCATCGCCGATATCGACGCGGGCTTCGGCAACGAACACGCGACCTACCTGCTGGCCAAGGAACTGATCAAGGCCGGCGCCTGCTGCCTGCAGATCGAGAACCAGGTGTCGGACGCCAAGCAGTGCGGCCACCAGGACGGCAAGGTCACCGTGCCGCGCGAGGATTTCATCGAGAAGCTGCGCGCCTGCCGTCTGGCCTTCGAGGAACTGGGCGTCGATGACGGGGTGATCGTGGCGCGGACCGACAGCCTCGGCGCCGGCCTGACCCAGAAGGTGCCGGTCAGCCAGCGTCCCGGCGATCTTGCCTCGGAATACATCAAGTGGCTGAAGACCGAGCCGATCACCGAGGAGAACCCGATCCGCGAGGGCGAGATCGCGCTTTACCAGGGTGGCGAGTTCGTGCGGCCCGCGCGGCTGCCGAACGGGCTGTTCCCCTTCCGCGAAGGCTCGGGCCGGGCGCGGGTGATCGAGGATTGCATCGCCTCGCTGACCGAGGGCGGCGCCGACCTGCTGTGGATCGAGACCGATACCCCGAACGTGGACGAGATCGCGGGCATGGTGGCCGAGGTGCGCAAGGCGGTGCCGAACGCCAAGCTGACCTACAACAACTCGCCCTCGTTCAACTGGACGCTGAACCTGCGCAAGCAGGTGCGCGCCCAGTGGATCGCCGAAGGCCGCATCGCCGCCGGCGACTATCCCGAGGGCAACGAGCTGATGAAGCCCGACTATGACGCGACCGAACTGGGGCAGGAGGCCGATGCCCGGCTGCAGCGCTTCCAGACCGACATCTCGACCCGCGCCGGCGTGTTCCACAACCTGATCACCCTGCCGACCTTCCACCTGACGGCGAAGTCGGTGGACGAGCTGAGCCAGGGCTATTTCGGCGAGGACAAGATGCTGGCCTATGTGAAGACGGTGCAGCGCGAGGAAATCCGCCGCGGCATCTCGGCCGTCAAGCACCAGCACGAGGTCGGTTCGGATCTGGGCGACACGTTCAAGGAGATGGTGTCGGGCGAACGGGCGCTGAAGGCGGGCGGCCATGCCAACACGATGAACCAGTTCGCGGCAGAGTAAGCCGCATCCCCCCGCTGTGCTCCCGGCGACCTGCCGGGCCGACAGGCGCCGTCCCGCAAGGGGCGGCGCGTTTTCGTGACACGGGTTTTCGTGACACGGGCGGCACTGGCCAAGGCGGGCGTTTGGCGCTAGAGGACGCTATCCCCTTCCGCCGGAGCATCGCCGATGAAAGCCGCCGTCATCACCTTCCCCGGGTCGAAC
The DNA here is from genome assembly GCF_003993775.1 of Frigidibacter oleivorans. Lineage (GTDB taxonomy): Bacteria > Pseudomonadota > Alphaproteobacteria > Rhodobacterales > Rhodobacteraceae > Frigidibacter > Frigidibacter oleivorans. The sequence goes on along the minus strand of NZ_RJRZ01000027.1, from coordinate 11,733 downwards.
TGCGACCGCGATCTGGCCGAGGGCTTTCGCCTGGCCGGGTTCGAGGTGGAGAAGGTCTGGCACAAGGAAACCGACCTGCCGCAGGGCACCGACATCGTCGGCGTGCCGGGCGGCTTTTCCTATGGCGACTACCTGCGCTGCGGCGCCATCGCGGCACAGTCGCCGATCGGCGCGGCGGTGCGCGGCCATGCCGACCGCGGCGGGCTGGTGCTGGGCATCTGCAACGGCTTCCAGATCCTGACGGAGATGGGCCTGCTGCCGGGCGTGCTGATGCGCAATGCCGGGCTGAAATACATCTGCAGGCCGGTGGGCCTGCGCGTCGCCACCAGCGACAGCCCCTTCACCGCCGGCATGGCCCGGGGCGCGCGGATGACGGTGCCCATCGCGCATCACGACGGCAACTACACCATCGACCCCGAAGGGCTGGCTCGCCTGCAGGGCGAGGATCGCATCGCCTTCACCTACGAGGCCAACCCCAACGGCTCGATGGCCGATATCGCCGGCATCCTGTCGGCCAACCGCCGGGTGCTGGGAATGATGCCGCATCCGGAACGCGCCACCGACGCCACCCATGGCGGCACCGACGGATCGGCGCTGTTCCGCTCGATTCTCGGTGCGATGGCGGCCGCCTGACCGGGCGCGGCTTGAGGCTGTCCGGGCGGGCCGGTAATCTGGCCCGCATGACGCTGAGCGAGCTTTCCGCCGCGGCCCCTGCGGCCGATCCGCCGCGCCGCAGCCCGTGGTGGCTGCGCGGCGCGGTCGTGGCGCTGATCGTCGCGTCCATCGCCATCATCTGGGTGACGAATGCCTGGATGACGGCGCGGCTGACCGAAACGACGCGCAACCGGGCCGAGGTGCGGGTCGCGCTGTATACCGGCAACATCATATCGGAACTGCAGCGCAATTCGGTGGTGCCGCTGCTGCTGGCGCGCGACCCGGAACTGATCAACGCGCTGTCCACCGGCAATTTCGCCCTGACCTCCGCCCGGCTGATCTCGGCCCAGAAGGAGATCGGCGCCGCCTCGATCCAGCTGCTGGACGCGACGGGGCGGGTGGTGGCGGCGACCGACCGCAACCAGCTGGGCGTCAACGAGGGGGCGTCGCAGCATTTCATCACCGGATTGCGGTCGAAGGACACCGTCTTCACCCTGGGCGAGACGGCGAGCGGCGGGTTCGAGTTCAGCTATTCGCGCGCCGTGATGTCCGACAACGCTATCGCCGGGGTGATCGTCGTCGGCGTCGATCTGTCGAAGTTCGAGCGCAGCTGGTCCGTCATCGCCGATGCCATCGCGGTCACCGACAGCGAGGGCCGGATCATCCTCGCCACCGAACCGCGCTGGCGCGGGCTGACGATGGACCAGGCGCTGGCGGTGCGTTCTGCCCCCTCGGCGATCCAGCGGGCGCTGCAGGCCACGACCGACTGGGCCAACGAACCGCCCGACGCCTATGTTCAGGGCGAGGCGGTGATGCGCATCGACAGCCGCGTGCCCTTCCGCGGCTGGCGCATGACCTCGTTCTCCACCTACGATTCCGTGCGGGAACGGGTGAACGCGGTGCTTGCGCTGGAAATCATGGGCATCGCCATCCTGCTGGCGCTGGCCTTCTACATGCTGTCGCGCCGCGCCCGGTCGCAAAGCCGGGTGCTGCTGCGGGAATCGGCGGAACTGCGGCAGCTGAACAGCCGGCTGCAGCGCGAGATCGCGGAACGCGAGAAGGCGCAGAAGGACCTGGCCGTGGCGGAACAGACGCTGGCGCAATCGTCGAAACTGGCGGCACTGGGCGAGATGTCGGCGGCGGTCAGCCACGAGCTGAACCAGCCGCTGGCGGCGATGAAGACCTATCTGGCGGGCGCGCGGCTGCTGCTGCAGCGCGACCGCCCGGCCGAGGCGCTGTCCTCGTTCCAGCGCATCGACGATCTGATCGAGCGGATGGGCGCGATCACCCGGCAGCTGAAATCCTATGCCCGCAAGGGCGGCGAGGCCTTCGAGCCGGTGGACCTGCGCGCCTGCCTCTCCTCGGCACTGACGATGATGGAGCCGCAGCTGCGCAGCCGGCAGGTGCGGATCGTGCGCAGCCTGCCCCGCCAGCCGGTGATGGTGATGGCCGACCGCATCCGCCTGGAACAGGTCATCATCAACCTGCTGCGCAACGCGCTGGACGCCACGCGCGAGGCGAAGGACCCGCAGATCGAGATCCTGCTGGCGGCGGGCGAGACGGCGCGGATGACCGTGCGCGACAACGGCCACGGCATCGCCGATCTCGACAAGTTGTTCGAGCCTTTCTGGACAACGAAAAAGCCAGGCGATGGGGTAGGATTGGGTCTGGCGATCAGTTCTGGTATCGTCAGCGATCTGGGCGGCCGCCTGACGGCGCGCAATGCCCCGGGCGGCGGTGCCGTTTTCGAGATGCAGCTGCCGATCCTCGGGGGCGAGGCGCGCGCGGCGGAATGAGCAGCGGGCCTGCCCGCAGATCCCGGGCCCGCGCCACCCCGCGCGCACCCGGACCGGATGAAGAACGACCAAGCGGAGAACACAAAGCATATGGCACGCATGATGAAGGTCGCGATCGTCGATGACGAGCAGGACATGCGGCAGTCGATCAGCCAGTGGCTGGCGCTGTCCGGCTTCGATACCGAGACGTTCGGCTGCGCCGAGGATGCGCTGAAGGCGATCGGCAACGACTGGCCCGGCGTGGTGGTGTCGGACATCAAGATGCCCGGCATGGACGGCATGGCCTTTCTCAAGCGGCTGATGAGCCAGGACAGCGGCCTGCCCGTCATCATGATCACCGGCCATGGCGACGTGCCGATGGCGGTCGAGGCGATGCGGCTCGGCGCATGGGACTTCCTCGAAAAGCCATTCAATCCCGACCGGATGACGGAACTGGCCAAGCGCGCGACCCAGGCCCGGCGGATGACGCTGGATGCGCGGCAGCTGCGCAAGGAACTGTCCGACGGCACCGGCATCATGCAGAAGCTGATCGGCACCTCGCCGGCGATGGAACGGCTGCGCGAGGATATCCTCGACCTCGGACAGGCCGACGGACACGTGCTGATCGACGGCGAGACGGGCACCGGCAAGACGCTGGTGGCCCATGCGCTGCATGCGGTGGGGCCGCGGGCCAGCAAGAAATTCCTGTCGCTGTCCTGCGCCGCCTTTTCCGAGGACGTGCTGGCGGCACGGCTGTTCGGCCCGTCCGAGGAAGGCGCCCCCCTGCCGCTGGTGGAAGAGGCGCGCGGCGGCACCTTGCTGCTGGAGGATGTCGAGGCGCTGAGCCAGGGGCTGCAGGCGCGGCTGCTGACCTTCATCAACGAACAGGGGACGCCGCCCGAAACCCGGATCATCGCCATCTGCAACGACCACCAGCAGGGCCGGACCGTCGAGGATGCGCTGCGCCCCGACCTGTACTACCGGCTGTCGGCGCTGAAGATCACCCTGCCGCCGCTGCGCGCGCGCGGCGAGGACATCCTGACCCTGTTCACCCGGATGACCGAACAGTTCGCCGAGGAATACGGCTGCGACGCCCCGGCCATCACCGCGCAGGAGGCAGCGCAGCTGCTGCAGGCGCCCTGGCCCGGCAATGTGCGCCAGCTGATCAACGTGGCCGAACGCGCCGTGCTGCAGAACCGCCGCGGCTCGGGCTCCATCGCCTCGCTGCTGATGACCGAGAACGAGGCGCAGGGGCCGACGATCTCGACCGAGGGCAAGCCGCTGAAGGAATATGTCGAAAGCTTCGAGAAGATGCTGATCGACAACACGATGCGCCGCCACAAGGGTTCGATCACCTCGGTGATGGACGAGTTGTGCCTGCCGCGCCGGACCCTGAACGAGAAGATGGCCAAATACGGGCTCAGCCGGTCGGACTACCTGTGAGGCGCCACCTGCCCCGGGGGCCTGTCCCGGGGGCCTTCCGCGCCCGGCGCCGGGGCCGGTCCGGGTGCCGGTTGCGAAAAAAGCGGATTGTGTTTTCCGCGCCATGACCGCTAATGTCCGGAAATATCGGCTGGGCCTGCCTTGGGCGTGCCGCCGATCCGCCAGTTTCGCTGCCGCCACCGGTCCGCGCCCGCCTTGCGGGCGGCGTCCGTGGCGGTCCGGATAGGGCCGAAAGGCCATCATTGCCCGACCGGCGCCCCTTCGGGTGCCGCCGGGCCAAACCAAAAGGCAGGCCCCGGTTACTCCGCGCCTGCCGGGACAAGAACCGCGATGCAGCGCGCGAAGTCGATCGGGCAGGACAGGGCCGGCCATACCGCCGCCGCCCTGCCCGCGCCTTCCTCCGGCCGCCTCGCCTCAACACAATCACGCGGACCCCGCCCCGCCCGGCCCCGGCATCTGCCCCGGCCGGCGGGCGTGTCGCCGCGTGCGAGATACGGACAACATGACAAAGAAGATGCTCATCGACGCCACCCATGCGGAAGAAACCCGCGTGGTCGTGGTGGACGGCAACAAGGTCGAGGAATTCGACTTTGAGACGGTCAACAAGCGCCAGCTTGCCGGCAACATCTACCTCGCCAAGGTAACGCGGGTCGAACCCTCGCTGCAGGCGGCCTTCGTCGATTACGGCGGCAACCGGCACGGCTTCCTCGCCTTCTCGGAAATCCATCCGGACTATTACCAGATCCCGCTGGCGGACCGGCAGGCGCTGCTGGCCGAGGAAAAGGCCTATGCCGATGCGCTGGAGGCCGAAGAGGCCGCCCGCTCGCGCAAGCGGCCGAGGCCGCAGCGCCCCGCCGCCGCGGAACGCGCGACCCATGGCGACGAGATCGCCGGAATGGACATCGTCGACCTGTCCGAGGATGAACCCGCTGCCGAGGCCGGGGATGCCGCGCCCTCTGCCGGGATCGCCGAGGACATCGCGGCGGGCGCCGACCCGGCCGTGCACGATGCCGAATTCGAGGCCGAATCCGAGCCCGAGGCGGACGAGCCCTATGTCGCCGCCAACCACGCCACCGAGACCGATGACGAGATCGAATCGGTCGCCGAGGAGGACGTGGCCGAGGAAATCCGCGCGCCGCGCAAGCCCCGGGCCCGCCGCTACAAGATCCAGGAAGTGATCAAGGTCCGGCAGATCATGCTGGTCCAGGTCGTGAAGGAAGAGCGCGGCAACAAGGGCGCGGCGCTGACCACCTACCTGTCGCTGGCCGGGCGCTATTGCGTGCTGATGCCCAACACCGCGCGCGGCGGCGGCATCAGCCGCAAGATCACCAATTCCGCCGACCGCAAGAAACTGAAGGAAATCGCCTCGGAACTGGAGGTGCCGGAAGGCGCCGGCCTGATCATCCGCACCGCGGGCAGCCAGCGCACCAAGACCGAGATCCGCCGCGACTATGAATACCTGATGCGGCTGTGGGAACAGGTCCGCGACCTGACGCTGCGGTCGATCGCGCCGGCGCAGATCTACGAGGAAGGCGACCTGATCAAGCGGACGATCCGCGACCTCTATTCCAAGGACATCGACGAGGTGATCGTCGAGGGCGAGCGCGGCTATCGCGCCGCCAAGGACTTCATGAAGATGATCATGCCGCCGCTCGCCAACACGGTGAAGCGTTACGGCGAATCGCTGCCGCTGTTCGCGCGCTATCAGGTAGAAAGCTACCTGACCGGCATGTTCAACCCGGTCGTGCAGCTGAAATCCGGCGGCTACATCGTCATCGGCGTGACCGAGGCGCTGGTTGCCATCGACGTGAACTCGGGCCGGGCCACCAAGGAAGGCTCGATCGAGGACACGGCGCTGAAGACCAACATCGAGGCGGCGGAAGAGATCGCCCGCCAGCTGCGCCTGCGCGACCTCGCCGGGCTGATCGTCATCGACTTCATCGACATGGAAGAGCGCAAGAACAACGCCGCCGTCGAGAAGCGCCTGAAGGACAAGCTGAAGACCGACCGCGCCCGCATCCAGGTGGGCCGCATCTCGGGCTTCGGCCTGCTGGAGATGAGCCGCCAGCGCCTGCGCCCGGGGATGCTGGAATCGACCACGCAGCCCTGCGCGCATTGCCACGGTACCGGCATCATCCGGTCCGACGACAGCCTCGCCCTGTCGATCCTGCGCGCGATCGAGGAGGAAGGCACCCGCAAGCGGTCGCGCGAGGTGCTGCTGAAGGCGCCGATCGGCGTTGTAAACTTCCTGATCAATCACAAGCGCGAACATATCGCCCAGATCGAGGCGCGCTTCGGCCTGTCGGTGCGGGTCGAGGCGGACCCGGCGCTGATCTCGCCCGACTTCTCGCTCGAGAAGTTCAAGACGGCGGTGCGCAACGTGCCGGAACCGGGTTCGGTGATCTCGGCCAATGCCGCGCTGATGCCGGATCTGGAGGAAGAGGAGGACGAGGTCGCGGTCGACCTGCCCGAGGACGAGGCCGAGGAGACCACCGCGCCGCAATCGGCCGAGGCCCGCGGCGAGCCGCGCCCGGCCGAGGGCGAGGGCGAACGCGGACCGAAGAAGAAGCGCCGGCGCCGGCGGAAGAAGAAATCCGGCAACGGCGCCTCGGGTCCGCAGGGGGCCAACGGCACCGCGTCCACGGACGAGGATGACGGCGAGGATGACGGCAGCTTCGACGGCGACGACGACACCTCGGACGACGAGTCCGTCGCGGCGCAGCCCGCAGAGGCGGCGGAACCTGCCCCGGCGCTCGACGCGGTGACGCCCGAACCGCTGCTGGCGGCAGAGGCGGCGGCAGCCGACACCGCGGCCGACCTCGTGGCCGAGCCGGCCAAGGCCCCGGCCCGCAAGCCCCGCAGCAAGAAGGTGACGGCGGAAGGCGAGGCCGAGGCGGCAAAACCCGCGAGCAGCCGCAGCCGCACGACCGGTTCCCGGTCGAAGGCCGCCGCCGCGAAGGCCGACGTCGCGGCCGAGGCCGGTGCCGAGGCCGGTGCGGAGGCGGGCGACGCCGTGGCCGAAACCTCGCCCCGGAAGAAGGCCCCGGCCAAGCCCCGGACCAGCCGCGCCAAGGCGGCCCCGGCCGCCGGGACGGCTGACACGGCGGAGGCCGGCACCCCGACTGGCACCGCCACTGGCACCGCGGCCGCGCCGAAGCCGCGCAGCAGCCGGGCGAAGAAGCCCGCCGCCGCAGCGGTGACCGAGGCGGAACCGGCCGACCTGCAGCCCGCCGAGGCCGCACCGGAACCGGCGCCGCAGCCGGTGCCCGCGCCTGCCCCCGCCCCCGAGGCGAGGGCGGTGGAGCCCGAACCGGCCGCCGCCGAGGACGGGGAGGCCGACGACAAGCCCCGCCGCCGCGGCTGGTGGTCGCGCTGAGGCACAGACGCGAAAGGCCGGGCAATCGCCCGGCCTTTTCGTTTCTCGCCCCCCGTGGCGGTATCGGCGATCAGTCCTCGCCCGCCACCCGCGCCCCCCGCCGGATCAGATAGACCCGCTCCTCCCCCGCCTGTTCGGCGCCGATCAGCTCGTGCCCGGCCCCGGCGCAGAAATGCGGCATGTCGATCCACGAGGCGGGATCGGTGGCCAGAACCCGCAGCACCGCGCCCGGCCGCATCCCCGCAAGCGCCTTGCGCGCCTTCAGCACGGGCAGCGGGCACAGAAGGTGGCGGGCATCGAGCACCGCCTCTGGTTCGTCGGTCATCATCGGCGCCGGATAGGGGCGGCGGGGCGATTTGTCACGCCGGAATCGCCCCGCCCCGGCCGCTTTCCACGCCGAAATGATCGGGCGCGGCGCCCCGCGCAGGTGACGACGCCGCCGCCCTCGGCTATGGGGGGGCATGTTCGGCATCGACCTTCTCGACGCGGGGTTCCTCCCCGCCGCGCTCGTGGCGCTTTTCGGCGGGCTTCTGTCCTTTCTCAGCCCCTGCGTCCTGCCCATCGTGCCGCCCTACCTCGCCTATATGGGCGGGATCGGCATGGGCGACCTGCGCGAGGGGCGGCGCAGCGGCCAGGCGCTGCTGGCCGCGGCCTTCTTCGTGCTGGGCCTGTCCACCGTCTTCCTGTTCCTCGGCTTCACCGCCTCGGCCTTCGGGCGGTTCTTCCTGCAGAACCAGGGCTGGTTCAACGCCGCCGCGGGGATCATGGTGATGATCTTCGGCGCGCATTTCCTCGGCGTGATCCGCATCCCGATCCTGCTGCGCGAGGCGCGGATGGATGCGGGCGACCGGGGCGGCTCGGCGCTTGGCGCCTATGTGCTGGGGCTGGCCTTCGCCTTCGGCTGGACGCCCTGCATCGGCCCGCAGCTCGGCCTGATCCTCAGCCTCGCCGCGCAGGAGGAGAACCTCGTCCGCGGCACGACGCTGCTGGCCGTCTACGCGCTCGGCCTCGGCATCCCCTTCCTGCTGGTCGCGGCCTTCTTCCCCCGGCTCGGCGGCCTGCTGGCCTTCATGAAGCGCCATATGGAGCGGATCGAGCGGATCATGGGCCTGCTGCTGTGGACGGTCGGGCTGCTGATGCTGACCGGCGGCTTTTCGCAGTTCTCGTGGTGGCTGCTGGAAACGGTGCCGGCGCTGGCGCGGATGGGCTGAACCGGCGTTAAGCGGGCGGAAAGGCGGGCGTGGCTAGTCTCCGGCCATCCCCAGCCGGAGCCGCCCGATGCCCGCCATCCGCCTCGCCTCCCCCGCCGCCTGCCGCGCCGCCAGCCTCGCCGCCAGCCTCGCCCGCGTTCTGGTGGCCCTCGCGGCCCCCGTCGCATGTTCCGCCCCCGGCGCGTTCGCCGGCGAACGCATCGACATGGCGGCGCGGCTGACCTCTGCCCTCGACGCGGTGGAGGCACAGGTCGTCCGCCCGCTGGCCGCCGACCCCGAGGTGATCGCGGCGGTCGCCGCCGCCAACGCGGACCGGCTGCCGCTGGACCAGCCGGAGATCGAGCGGCTCGACCGGCAGTGGCGGGCCGAAATCGGCCGGCAGGACCGCGCGACCATCGCCGCCATGCTGGCGGCGCCCCTGTCCGCCCGGCTGCGCGACCGGGTGAAGGCCGATCCCCGGATCGCCGAGATCCTGGTCACCGACAACCGGGGGCTGAACGTCGCCCTCTCCGCCGCCACATCCGATTTCTGGCAGGGCGACGAGCCCAAGTTTCTGGTGCCCTTCGCGGCCGGACCGGACGGGATCCTGCGCGGCGCCGTCGAATACGACGAATCCAGCCACCGCTTCGTCGTCCAGATCTCGGCCACCGTCGCCGACCCCGCCACCGCCGCGCCCGTCGGCACCATCACCGTCTCGGTCGACGCGGCGGCGCTGTGATGTCGCAACCGGATCGCCCTGCCTCAACCGCCGCTCCCGTGGAACCCGCAATGACCCCTGCCCCTTTCCGCCTGCTGCCGCGCGCCCTGCGCAGCCTCTATGCCCGGACGGCGCTGCTGCTGGCCCTGTCCGTCACCGCCGTCGCCGCGATCCTGGCGGTCGAGGCCGGCATCTCTGCCCGCAGTCAAAGCCGGGACGAGCTGGTCCATGAAACCAGGGTGTTGACCGAACTGCTGGCCACGGATGCCAGCGGGTTGCTGGCCTTCGACCGGCCCGACCTGGTCGGGAACCTCATCTCCCGCGCGACGGAGGGCGCGACCCGGCCCGCCGCCATGGTCGTGTTCGGCCTCGATGCCAGCGCGGTCGCGCGCCTCGGGCCGGAGGATCCGGAGCTGGAAAGGCTCGCCTTGCAGTCCCAGGCCGAGGGTCGGACCGTCACCGGGACCGGCGGCACGATCGCCGTGCCCAGCCGGTTCGGCAAGGACGGGCTGACGGTGGGGGCGGTCGCCACCCGCCCCGACTTCGCGACCATCCGCGGCGCGGTGCAACGGCACGCCGCGGTGCAATCGGCGATCGGGCTCGGCCTTCTCGTCATCGTGCTGGCCATCGTCATCCCGGTGCTGCGCAACACCCTGTCGCGGCCGGTGATGGCGCTGAACGCCGCCATGGCGCGCATCGCCGCGGGCGACCATGCCGCCGCCGTTCCCGGCACCGGCCGGGGCGACGAGGTGGGCGAGATGGCCAGAACGCTCCTCGGCTTCCGCGACCGACTGGCCGCGGGGGAAGAGGCGGCACGGCAGGCCCTGCTGCAGGGCGCCGCGCTGAACGCCAGTTCCGCCGCCACCATTATCACCGACTCCGGCCATCATATCCTGCATGTCAACGCGGCCATGACGTCCCTGCTTGCGACCCATGCCGCGGCCTTGCGCGTGCTGAACCCGCAGTTCGACCCCGCCGCGCCCCAGGGCTTCCGCGCGGACCGGCTTTTTGCGCAAGGCGCCGGAATCGCCGCGGCCCTGACCCACAAGGACGCGCGGCAGGAGGCCGAGCTGCGGCTCGGCGACACGCTGATTGCGCTCAGCGTGGCACCGATCCATGACGCGGCAGGCCAGCGGGTGGGGCATGTCGCCGAATGGCGCGACGTCACCGCCGCCCGGCGCGACGCGGCGGTTCTGGCCGCGCTCGATGCCATGCAGGCGCGCGCCGACTTCTCCCCCGAGGGCCGGCTGATCGCGGCCAATGACGGCTTCCTGCGGCTCGCCGGCATCGCCCCCGCCACCGGGGCGGGGCAGGATATGTCCCGCATGCTGCATCTCGAAACCGGCGCGGATCTGGTGCCGCTGTTCGCCGCCGCCGGCCGGGACGGCATCTCGGGGCGCATCCGCCTGGGCCAGGGCGACCGCGTCGCGCTGATCGACGGCCCCCTCGCGCCGATCCGCGGCGCCGAGGGCGAGGTGACGCGCTTCGTGCTGCTCGGCACCGACGTGACCGAAATCACCGCCGAACGCGCGCGGGCCGAGGCCGAACGGGGCAAGCTGCTCGCCGCCCAGGCCGATGTGGTCGACCGGCTGCGCCAGGGCCTCGCGCGGCTGGCCGAGGGCGATCTCGCCCAGGGCATCGCCGCACCGTTCCCCGACGGCTATGAAACGCTTTGCGAGAACTTCAACGGCGCGGTCGGAGGGCTGCGCGACGCGCTGCGCCGCCTGTCGGACACGGCGGGGGCGATCCGGCTCGAATCCTCGGAAATCTCCGGCGCGGCCGACGAGCTCAGCCGCCGCACCGAACGTCAGGCGGCCACGCTGGAACAGACCGCCGCCGCGCTGGACCAGCTGACCACCTCGGTCGCCAGCGCCGCCGAGGTGGCGGGCCGGGCCAACAGCATGGTGACCGAGGCGCGCGCCAGCGCCGAACGGTCCGGCAGCGTTGTGCGCGAGGCCGTCTCGACCATGGGCGAGATCGCGGAAAGCTCGGAACGCATTTCGCGGATTACCGGCGTGATCGACGAAATCGCCTTCCAGACCAACCTCCTCGCGCTCAATGCGGGGGTCGAGGCCGCCCGCGCCGGCGAGGCCGGTCGGGGCTTCGCCGTCGTCGCCTCGGAAGTCCGGGCACTCGCACAGCGCTCCTCCGATGCCGCACGCGAGATCGCGGGGCTGATCGCGGCCTCCTCCCGGCAGGTCACCCGGGGGGTCGATCTGGTCGGTCAGGCCGGCGCGGCCCTGACCGGCATCGAAAGCGCGGTGGCCGACATCCATGGCTGCGTGGCAGACATCGCCACATCCGCCCGCGAACAGAGTTCAGGCCTGGCCGAGATCAACCTTGCGGTGGGCCAGCTCGACCAGGTCACCCAGCAGAACGCCGCGATGTTCGAAGAGACAACGGCGGCGAGCCACGCGCTGACGCGCGAGGCCGAGGCGCTGGCCGAAACCATGCAGCGTTTCCGCACCGGCGACGACCCGGCCGCACCTGCCCCCCGCCCGGCCGCACCAGCGCCGCGCGGTCGCGCCGCGGCAGGACAGCCGGTGGCCGGCCGGGCCGGCGAGCGCGGCGCAAGGC
>NZ_RJRZ01000026.1 GCF_003993775.1 Frigidibacter oleivorans | reverse complement strand
TGGGGCAGAAGGTCAGTGCCGGCGACCTGATGCTGACGCTGGAGGCGATGAAGATGGAAACCGGCATCCACGCCGACCGCAGCGCCACCGTCAAGGCCCTCCACGTCACCCCGGGCACCCAGGTCGACGCAAAGGACCTGCTCGTCGAACTCGAGTGACACGACCGGGGGCGCGCCGTCCGCGCAGGGCCCGTCAGCGCGCGGCGGTCAGGCCGCGCAGGGCGTTCAGCCGCCACAGCACCAGCAGCGCGGCCGCGCTGAGGCCGCCCAGCAGCCCGAATACCGGCCGCGGCCCCGCGGCCGACATCAGGGCCGCCAGCCCGGGCGGGGCGAGCGCGTTGATCAGGTTCATCGGCAGCGCGATGGCCGACATGGCCGCCGCGTAATCCGCCTTCTCGTAGAAGACGAGCGGCATGGTCGCGCGCGCGACCGCGAAGGCGCCGCTGCCGAGACCGTAGAGCGCCAGCCAGGCCACCAGCGGCACCGGACCGATCCCGCCGAAGGCGAGGACGGCGACCCCGGCCGGGATCATCGCCCCCGCGACCAGCGCCGTCGACAGCCCGTCCCATCGCCGCCCGCCGGCGAGGTCGATCAGCCGTCCGCCGACCTTGATCACGCCCAGCAGCGAGGCGATGGCGACGGCCTGCGCAAGGTCGGCGCCCATCGCGCGGAACAGCTCGATCCCGACCGCCTCGACCCCGAAGGTGACGAAGCTGTTCAGGGTGATGGCAAGCACGATCAGCCAGAAGACGGCCCCCGTGCCGCGCCGTCGCGCGGGGGCCTCTGCGGCCCGGCCGCGCGGCGCGGTCGCGGGTAGCGCGACCAAGGAGAGCGGCGCCACGATCAGCAGCAATCCGGCGCCGTAGAGCATCAGCGCGCCCCGCCAGCCCGCGAGGTGATCGAGAAACCCGGTGACGGGCCAGAAGACGCTGCCCGCCAGCCCGGTGACCAGCATCAGGCTGCCGATCATGCCGCGCGCGCGGTCCGGGGTGAATTCCGCGATATAGGCGAAGGCCGAGGTGGTCAGGAACAGGGCCCCCGCCGCGCCGGTCAGCCCCCAAGCGATCAGGAAGACGGTCACCGTCTGCGCCGCCGCCACGGCCAGGATCCCGCACCCGAGGAGCGCCGCCCCCGCCGCCATCACGCGTTGCGCGCCGAAGCGGCGGAAGGCCCGGCCCGCGACAGGCGCCGCCAGACCCATCGACACGAACATCACCGAACTGCCCAGAAACACCGTCGGCAGCGACACCGACAGATCCGCGGCGATCCGTGCGGCCAGCACCGGCAGGATGTTGACGCTGCCCCATCCGAACAGCTGGGTCGCGGCGAGAACGGTCAGGACGAACAGGCGATTGCGCATCCGTCCTCGCTAGGGTCCGGCTGTGACGGGACGATGACGCGCCCCAGACGCGCCGCGCCCTACCCCCGCCCGGCCTTTTCGGCGATGCCCGAGATGCCCTCGCGGCGTTCCAGCTCGGCCTCGACCTCGGCCAGCGTCACGCCGCGCGCGGCCAGCATGACCAGCAGGTGATACAGCACGTCGGCCGCCTCGGCGGTCAGGCGGTCGCGGTCGCCCTTCACCGCCTCGATGATTGCCTCCACCGCCTCCTCGCCGAATTTCTCGGCGCATTTCTCGGGTCCCTTGGCGAACAGCTTCGCCGTCCAGGAACTGTCGGGATCGGCGCCGCGACGGGCTTCGACGGTGGCGGCGAGCCGGTGCAGCGGGGTCATGCGAGCCTCATCGGGATGCCGGCGGCGGCCATGTGTTCCTTGGCCTGCCGGATGGTGAAATCGCCGAAATGGAAGATCGAGGCCGCCAGCACCGCCGAGGCTCCGCCCTGCGTCACCCCCTCGACCAGATGGTCGAGCGTGCCGACCCCGCCCGAGGCGATCACCGGCACCTCCACCGCGTCCGAGATGGCGCGGGTCAGCGGCAGGTTGAAGCCGGCGCGGGTGCCGTCGCGATCCATCGAGGTCAGGAGGATCTCGCCCGCCCCCTTGGCGGCGACAGTGCGGGCGAATGCCACCGCGTCGATGCCCGTGGCCTTGCGCCCGCCATGGGTGAAGATCTCCCACCGGCCCGGCGCCACGGTCTTGGCGTCGATGGCGACGACGATGCACTGGCTGCCGAAGCGGTCGGCGCTGCGGGCGACGACATCGGGATCGGCGACGGCGGCGGAGTTGAACGACACCTTGTCCGCCCCCGCCAGCAGCAGCGCGCGCACATCCTCGGGCGTGCGGACACCGCCGCCCACGGTCAGCGGCATGAAGCACTGTTCCGCGGTGCGGGTGACGAGGTCGAACATCGTGCCGCGGTTTTCATGGGTGGCGTGGATGTCGAGGAAGCACAGCTCGTCCGCCCCCGCCGCGTCATAGGCCTTCGCCGCCTCTACCGGGTCGCCGGCATCGACCAGATCGACGAAGTTGACGCCCTTGACGACGCGGCCATCGGCCACGTCGAGGCAGGGGATGATCCGGGTCTTCAGCATCGCGTCCTCGGGATCGGCGGGTCTTTGACCGCGTTCCTAGCCCCATTCGCCGGGCGGGCCAAGCGGATCAGCGCCGCAGCCTGCGGACCAGCGCCGCCACCCCCTCGATCGCCAGGGCCAGCGCCGCCAGCGCGGCCAGCGGCAGGGTCACCAGCGCGAACCAGCCGGCGACCGCCATCGTATAGAGCGTCTCGCCCCGGTCCTTCCCGAGGATGACGCAGGGATTGACGAAGCCCTCGTGAAGGGTGCAGCCATGGGCCGAGGCCAGCGCCCCCGCGATCACCACCGACAGGACCGGCGCGATCCCGGTCAGCAACACCGCCAGCGCGACGATCAGGCGCCAGCGCCGCGACATCAGGCGCGGACCGGCTTCAGCGCCTTCAGCGCCGCCTTCAGGTCGATGGCGCCGTCATAGAGCGCCCGGCCCGAGATCGCCCCGTTCAGCGCCGCGCCGCAGTCGCGCAGCGCAATCAGGTCGTCGAGCGACGAGACGCCGCCCGAGGCGATCACCGGCACCGTCACCGCCCGCGCCAGCGCCGCCGTCGCCTCGACATTCGGGCCGCCCATCGCGCCGTCGCGGTCGATGTCGGTGTAGATGATCGCGGCCACGCCCGCATCCTCGAAGCTGCGGGCGAGGTCGATCACCTTCACCTCGGTCTCTTCCGCCCAGCCCTTGGTCGCCACCCGGCCGTTGCGCGCGTCGATCCCCACCGCCACCTTGCCGGGGAAGGCCGCGGCCGCCTCGCGCACCAGCGCGGGGTTTTCCACCGCCACGGTGCCGAGGATGACCCGCGACAGCCCCTTCTGCAGCCAGGCCTCGATGGTAGTCATGTCGCGGATGCCGCCGCCCAGCTGACAGGGCACGTCGACGCGGGCGAGGATCGCCTCCACCGCCGCCGCGTTGACCGGCGCGCCGGCGAAGGCGCCGTTCAGGTCCACGAGGTGGATCCACTGGCAGCCGGCGGCGGCAAATGCCTCGGCCTGCGCGGCGGGATCGTCGGAAAAGACCGTGGCCTTGTCCATCTCGCCGCGCAGCAGCCGGACGCACTGGCCGTCCTTCAGGTCGATGGCGGGATACAGGATCATGACGCTTCCTTTCGGCCTGCGGCCCCCTGCGGGGTCCGGGCGGCTCTTGCCACAGGGCGCGGCCAAAGAAAAGCCGGGCCGGGGGCCGCACGCGGACGCCACGTCATGCTTGCCGGAGCCATCGGCGGCGCGATGCTGACGGACAGGGAGTTGTCCGATCGGGGAGGATCGACATGAAGACCACAATGATCGCGGCGGCGCTGATGCTGGCCGCCGCCGCCGCGCAGGCCGATCCGGTCGAGGGCGTCTGGCAGACCGAGGTGGATGACGGCGCCTATGCGCATGTGGCCATCGCGCCCTGCGGCCCGGCGATCTGCGGCACCATCGCCCGCACCTTCAACGCGAGCGGCGAATACAAGTCGGAAAACCTCGGCAAGCCCATCGTCTGGGACATGCGGCCCGGCGATCCGGGGCAATACCGCGACGGCAAGATCTGGCAACCCTCGACCGGCAAGGTCTACAGTTCCAAGATGGCGCTGTCGGGCGACAATCTGAAGGTGTCGGGCTGCGTCGGGCCGTTCTGCAAGGCCCAGACCTGGCGCCGGGTGAACTGAACCCGCGCGCCGCCGATCAGGGCCGCCAGCGCAGGAAGTTGGCGATCAGTCGCAAGCCGGTCGCCTGCGACTTTTCCGGGTGGAACTGCGTGCCGACGATGGTGTCGCGCCCGACGATGGCCGTGATTTCGCCCGCGTAGTCCACATGCGCCAGCCGCTGCGCCGGATCGGCGACGCGGAAATGGTAGGAATGGACGAAATAGGCGTGATCGCCCGTGGCGATCCCGTCCAGCACCGGATGCGGATGGTCCACCACCAGATCGTTCCAGCCCATATGCGGCACCTTCAGCGCCGGATCGGCGGGGGCGATGCGCACCACCTCGCCCCCGATCCAGCCGAAGCCCGCCGTTTCGGCATATTCCCGCCCGCGCGTCGCCAGCATCTGCATGCCGATGCAGATGCCGAGGAAGGGCACGCCGCGGCCCTGCACCGCCGCCTCGATCGCCTCGAACAGCCCGCCATGTGCGCCAAGCGCCGCGCGGCAGGCGGGAAAGGCCCCGTCGCCCGGCAGCACGATCCGGTCCGCCCGGGCCACCAGATCGGGGTCCGAGGTGACGACGACCCGGCCAGACCCGGTCTCTGCCGCCATCCGCTGGAAGGCCTTTTCCGCCGAATGCAGGTTGCCGCTGTCGTAATCGACCAGCGCCGTCAGCATCAGAGCGCCCCCTTCGTCGAGGGCAGCGCGCCGGCCATCCGCGGATCAGGCTCCACCGCCATCCGCAGTGCGCGGGCGACGGCCTTGAACGCGGCCTCGGCGATGTGATGGCTGTTCACCCCGCGGATCAGGTCCACATGCAGGGTGATGCCGCCATGGGTGCTGAGCGCCTGGAAGAATTCGCGCACCAGTTCGGTGTCGAAGCTGCCGATCTGTCCCGCCGTGAACGGCAGGTTCCAGGCGAGCCAGGGCCGCCCCGACAGGTCGAGCGCCGCCGTCACCAGCGTGTCGTCCATCGCCAGCGCGAAATGGCCATAGCGGCGGATGCCCCGCTTGTCGCCAAGCGCCTTGGCCAGCGCCTGCCCGATGGCGATGCCGGTATCCTCGACCGTGTGGTGGTCGTCGATATGGCGGTCGCCTTCGGCGTGCACGTTCAGGTCGATCAGCGAATGGCGCGACAGTTGGTCGAGCATGTGGTCGAAGAAGCCCACGCCCGTCTCGTTCCGGTAGCTTCCGGTCCCGTCGAGTTCCAGCATGACCGAAACCGAGGTCTCGGCAGTCTTGCGCGTGATCGTGGCGCTGCGCATCGGCATCTCTCCTGTCGGCACGCCGCCTTATAGGGCGGCGCGGGGTGGCGGGCAAACGCTGATCGCCCCCGCGCGTCGCAAGAGGGGCCGGGTCAGGACCGGGTCAGGACCGCATCCAGCAGGCCGGGAAAGCGCGCCTCCAGATCGGCGCGGCGCAGCTGCAACAGGCGGCAGCGGCCGAGCGGCTCGCTGCGCAGCACGCCTGCCTCGCGCAGGACCTTGACCATATGCGAGCGCGTGGATTTCGGGATGTCCGGGCGCAGCGCGTCGCAGGCCGCCATCTCCTTCGGGCCGGCCGCGATCTCGCGCACCAGTTCCAGCCGGACCGGGTCGCTCAGCGCGAACAGAACCTGCGTCAGCGCGATGTCGTCCCGCGCCGGATGCGGCAGGTCGAGCGCCTCGATGGGAGGGTCTTCGATATCCATGGTTCGAATATAGTTGAACCATATGCGCGACGGTAGTAGATATCGGTTCGAAAGAATTCGAACCGTGACAGATCCGGCCGCGCCGGATCCGGACCCGAGGACCGCAGCATGCCGACACCCTCCCCCAGCCCCGCCGCCGCCCTGTCGCTGGGCGGGGCGGGTTTCGCCTTCACCCTTGCCGGGGCCTTCTTCATGATGGCGGGGGCCGCGGCGCCGACGCTGTTCTATCCCGTGCTGCAGCAGCAGATCGGCTTTTCGCCCGCGATGATCTCGGCGATCTTCGCGATCTATGCCGCGGCGCTGCTGGCGGCGCTGCTGGTCGTGGGATCGGTTTCCGACCATATCGGGCGACGCCCGGCGCTGAGCCTCGGCTTCGCGGGGCTGGCGCTGGCGGTGCTGCTGTTCTGGCAGGCCGACAGCGTGGGCGGGTTGCTGACGGCGCGGGCGGTGCAGGGGGCGGCGACCGGGCTGCTGATGCCGGCGCTGACGGCCTTCGCGGCAGAACTGGAACCGCGCGACCGGCCCGGCACCGCCGCGGTCTGGACGGCGGTGCCGCCGCTGTGCGGGCTGGCGGCGGGGGCGATGCTGTCCGGCCTCGCCATGAAATACGCCCGCCATCCGGGCGCGGACGTGTTCGGCGGGCTGGCGCTGCTCTATCTGCTGGGGGCGCCGCTGTGCTGGCTCCTGCCCGAGACCTCCCCCCGCCTCGAAGGCCTGCGGCGCGCCCTGCGGCCCCGCGTCGGCCTGCCGGCCCCGGCACGGGCGACCTTCTGGCGCAGCGCGCCGGCGGTCTTTGCCGGCTGGGCCATCGGCGGGCTCTACCTGTCGCTCGGCACCGGGATCGTGTCGCAGGTCTTCGGCATCCGCGATCCGGTGGCCGAAGCCGGGGTCGTGCTCTTGCTGGCGGGAACCGGGGCGCTGTCGACCTTCGTGTCGCGCCGCGTGCATCAGCGGCAGGTCATGCTGACCGGCACCGCGACCCTGGCAATCGGAACGCTGGTGTCGCTGCTGGGGATGCAGACCGGAGGGATCACGCTGTATCTTCTGGGGCTGGGGCTGAGCGGCGTGGGCTTCGGCACCTGTTTTTACGGCACCATCCGCAGCCTCGCCCCGCTCGCCTCGGCCGAGACGCGGGGCGAGATGTTCGCGGCGCTCTACACCCTGTCCTACCTAGCCTTCGGCCTGCCCACGATCATCGCCGGACTGATCGCCCCGCAGGCCGGCCTGCTGGCGACGGCGACGGGATATGGCCTGATCGTGGCACTGGCCGCCGCCGTGGCCTGGGGCTGGCGGCGGTTCGCCACGCAGGACTGACGACGCCCCCGGAACGCGAAAGGCCGGCCCCAAAGGGACCGGCCTTTTCGTTTGGAGCGGGCGATGAGATTCGAACTCACGACCCTAACCTTGGCAAGGTTATGCTCTACCCCTGAGCTACGCCCGCACTCCGTGGCGCGTCTGATAGCCCCGAGCGCGAGGGCGCGCAAGGGGAATTTCGCGGCGGGCTCAGCGGCTGCCGACCCGCTCGATCAGCGCCAGTGCCGCGGCGGGGTTGCGGGCCTTGGCGCCCGAGATGACGAACAGGAAGACGTCGCGGGCCCCGGCCGCGGGATCCTCGGCCGTGACGTGGTTCAGACCCTCGGCACGCCGCCCCGCCGCCCAGTCCCCCGCCCGCGCCGCCCAGCGGTCCAGCGCCTGCGGGCCATAGCCCGCGGGATGCTCCTCGGTCGTGCCCATGATCCGGGCATAGTGGAAGGGGGCGGTCGCGTCGGCAATCTGCGGATGGTCCGAATCCCCCGCCGTCACCACCGCGATCCCCCGGTCACGACACAGATCGACGAACTCCGCGCAAAGGAAGCTCTCGTGCCGCACCTCGACCGCGTGCCGCAGCGGCCGGTCGCCCAGACGGTCGGGCAGCAGGTCGAGAAAGGCCGCGAAATCGTCGCGGTCGAAGCGTTTGGTCGGCGCGAACTGCCAGTTGACCGGCCCCAGCCTGTCCCCCAGCAGGCGCAGGCCGCTGTCCATGAACCGCCCGACGCTGTCGCCCGCCTCGGCCAGCACCTTGCGATTGGTGGCATAGCGCGGCGCCTTGACCGCGAAGACAAAGCCTTCGGGCACCGCATCGTGCCAGTCCCGGAACGTCTGGTCGGAAGGGGTGCGATAGAAGGTGCCGTTGATCTCGATCGCGGTCAGCCGGCCGGCGGCATATTCCAGCTCCCGCGCCTGGACGAGGCCCTTGGGATAGAAGTTGTCCCGCCATTCGGGGAAGACCCAGCCCCCGATGCCGATGCGGATCCTGCCTGCCATGCCGGCCTCCTGCTGTCACTGCCCGCAGGATGGCGGCGGCGGGCGCGCTTGGGAAGATGCGGCGCGGGATGCGGGGCGGGCTTTCGCCGGCGAGGCGGGGATGGTCGAAGCGCGGCCCCTCAACGGCAAGGGCCGCCCGAGGGCGGCCCTGCTGTGCCTCGAACTGGAGCGGGCGATGAGATTCGAACTCACGACCCTAACCTTGGCAAGGTTATGCTCTACCCCTGAGCTACGCCCGCACTCCGTTCGGTGCCGGCGGATTTAGGCGCTTGCCGGCCGTCGCGCAAGGGGGAAAGTGCAGCGCCGGACGATGGCGGCCGGGCCTTACGCCGCCAGCACCCCCACCAGCCCCGCCAGCGAGGACAGGACCAGCGAGGTCAGCGTCAGCACCATGCCGCCGGCACGGGCCGCGAAGGGCCCGCGCCAGGCCAGCGCCCAGGCGTGAAGCAGCCGTCCCGCGACCAGCGCCAGACCGGACAGGTGCACCACCGCTGGCGCCGCCCCCGACAGTTCGGCGACGACCATCAGCAGCAGGCCGAGGGGCGCATATTCGGCGCAGTTGCCATGGGCGCGGATGCGCGCCAGCAGCGCCGGATCGCCGCCATCCCCCAGCGAGATCGCCCGCGACTTGCGGCGGGAGACCACCTGCATCGTCAGCACGAACAGGAGCAGCACCAGCGGCGGTGCATAGAGGGCAGCGATCATCGGCGGCTCCGTCATTGCCGTGGGTGGGGTTCGGGCGCAGCCTAGCGGAACCACAGGCCCTCTGCCTTGATTCGGTTGCGGATCACCGCCTCGCGCCGGGGCAGGTCGCGGCGGTCGAACAGTGCCCGCACCCGGGCGCCCCGTCCTTGATAGATCAGCCGTTTCGCCGGCTCCCACTCCTTCAGCAGCCGCTTCACCGGGTTCGGGGCCGTCACCTCTTCCAGACATGCCACCACCGCGTCGCCCTCGCGCGCATAGAGCAGCGGCAGGGTCCGGTAGTGGCAGGTGCGGTCCCCGTCGAGCCCCGACAGGTCCGGCCCCGGCCGCCCGCCGCCGAAGGAGCGGATCACCAGCGGCAGTGCCACCTGGTCCAGCCAGGGGTCCAGCGTCTGGCTGGCCAGCGCCTCGCCCGGGTCGTCGCGGATCGCGACGGCATAGTCGCGGAACCGCCGGCCGAAGGCGCGCGGATCGGCATGGAAGAACCAGCCGGCGTTGAAATACAGATAGCGCCGCCAGTATTCGTCGGGCTGGCTTTCATCCAGCGTGCCGGCGAAGTCGAGCCCGAAGCGGTCGTAGAGCGATTTCCAGATCGCCCCGTAGCCCGGCCCGTACAGCGGCGGGTCGGGCCATGTGCCCTCGCGCCGCATCGAGGCGGCGGGACGGGTGAAGTCGAAGGGCAGGTCCGTCAGCGGCCCCAGGATCAGCGTGTCGGTGTCGAGGAACAGGAAGGGCTCGCCCTCGGGCAACGCCTCCAGCGCCTCGATCTTGTTGCCATAGGGCCAGGAGTGGCCGAAGTCGCGGTTGTCGAAGGGCCGGATCTCGGCCCCCAGCCGTTCCAGCGCCGCCCGCACCTGCGGCGTGATGCGCGGATCGTCGGACCAGCGGGGGCCGGGCTGCGGCTCGGCCAGGATCAGGCGGGGGGCGGTCGCCGGGTCGGGATGCGCGGCACGGAAGCTGGCGGCGAGGATCAGCGCCTCGTATTCCAGCCGGCCGCGCTGGACCACGGCCAGCACGTTGAAGGGCGCCGGCCCCGGAAGTGTCTCGCGGGTCGTCTCGGGCCCCGTCTCGGGCGACGTCTCGGGCGGGGGGGCGGCAGGCGTCTTTGAGGCAGGCATCGGTTCCTCGCCGGTCCGGCCGCCGGCCCTTCGTCGCGGCCGTCGCGTCGCGACCTGTCAGCCCCGGCGGCGCTGCCGGGTCGCGGGCGGACTATACGTGCCGCGCCGCCGCGTGCAACCGGGCGGGGCGCGCGGACGGATCAGACCAAGGGCACCACCGGCACCACGTCACAGGCGGCGAGGATCAGCAGAAGCGCGAGGCCGGCAAGAGTCTTCATCGGGTCATTCCTTCTGATGCGTCCAAGTTTCGGACCCCGTCGCCGTAGCGTCAAGATCCATGCGGAACAATCGGCCCCGGCCCGCTGCGCTGATGCGTTTATCCATTGCACCCCCGCCAGATGTCTAGTTGTATGCGATCATTCGGAAGAAACAGGTTTCATGCTCCGTCAAGTCGCCGCGCTCCCCGTCCGCATCAAGAAGGGCCGCATCGAGGTTCTGCTCGTCACCACGCGCGAGACGCGGCGCTGGATCGCGCCGCGCGGCTGGCTGATCCCCGGCAAGACCGCGGCGCAATCCGCCCGGATCGAGGCCGAGGAAGAGGCCGGTGCCACCGGCCGCCTGCGGCCCGACCCCATCGGCACCTATCTTGCCGAGAAGCGGTTCGAGGACGGGACGGTCCAGCCCTGCGAGGTCGAGGTGTTCCGGCTGGACGTCACCCGCCTGCGCCGCCGCTGGGACGAGATGCACGAACGCAGCCGCGCCTGGTATACGGTCGAGGCGGCGGTGGCGATTGTCGGCGAGCCGGGGCTGGTGGCGATCCTGGAATCGCTGCCGGCGGAGGCGGAGGGCTGAGCCGCCGCGGGGGGTCCGCCCCTAGCGGAACAGCCGCGCCAGCGCCGAGCCGATGTCCACCACATCGGCCATGCGGGCATAGTAGTGCTCGCGCGCCGCGAAGGGGCGCGGCGGGGCGCCGGTCAGGTCCGCCTCGATGGTGTCGATCAGGCGCTGCAGGCGGCGGCGGTGCACGCCGGCCCAGGCCTGCGGCGGGTCGGCCAGCACGCCCGCGAAGGCGGTCAGCGCCGATGCGGCGAAAATCAGCAGGATCACCATCGCGACCACCGCCCCCACCGGTGTGTCCACCGGAAAGATCCCGTACCACATCCGCCCCAGCCCCGACCCCAGCGGGAAGGCGCTGATCGCCGTGTCGCGGGTCCAGCTGTCGGCCAGCCGCGGCGCCATCGACACCATGCCCGGCGTCGCCGCGCGGAACAGCACCGCCCCCAGCACCAGCGCGATCAGGGCGGTGGTGATCTCGGCCACCGCCGAGCGGGTACCGGAATAGGCGGCGATGGCATCCGCCACGCGGCGGGTGCGGGCATCGGCCTCGTCCGGGCTGCCGGCGCGGCGCAGCAGGTCGCGCAGTTCCGGCGCGCCGGCGATGATCCGGGCGATCGGCCGCCGGTCCCCGGGCACCACCGCGACCCCGATCAGGCCCGCGGCGATCCGCAATTCGATCTCGCGGGCGACGGCGGTCTTCAGCACCAGCTGCCGCCGGTCGAGCCATGCCGCCAGCCCCCGTGCGCCGAGGCGGCGCAGCAGGGGCGCGGCGAGTCGGATCAGCACATGCAACGGCGCCAGCATCACCCCGAACGGGGCGCGCAGCAGATCCCAGCCAAAGGCGCGCCGGTGCAGGCCGATGGTGCCGCGCCAGCCGAAGTTCGCGCGGACGAAGCCATCGATCCGCGCCCGCGCGGCATCGAAGACCTGCGCGGCCTCGGGCGGCGCCGCCGCGGTCTGTACGGGCTGGTCCATCGGTTTCGGGTCCCTCATCCTGGCGCGATCCCTGCGCGGGGGGCGGCGCGGGTCCGCCCTGCCGGAAGATATGGCGTGCGATGCGGCGCGCGCCAAGCGGGGCGCGGGCGGCGGAACCGGTCGCGGCCCCCGCTGACGGACCCGCGCAGGCTGCAGGAATCCGCTAGGCGCAGCCTCGGGGTTGCGGATAGTCTGGATCATGTCCCCACCGGTCGGGGGCGGGTATCAGTCCTTGCGCGTTCTGCATGTCATCACCGGTCTGCACCTCGGCGGCGCCGAGATCATGCTGTGGCGCTATCTGCGCGCCCTGGGTCCCCGCGTCGCCGGTCATTCGGTCCTGAGCCTGCTGGAAGGTGGCGCGGTGCGCGGCCGGATCGAGGATCTGGGCGTCCCGGTGGCGAGCCTCGGCATCCGCTATCCGGCGCTGGCCCCCTTCGCCCTGCCCGCCTTGCGCCGCCGGGTGCGCGAGGCCGCGGCGGACGTGCTGCACGGCTGGATGTATCACGGCAACCTCGCCTGCACGCTGGCCCGCGCGGGCATGGCCGGGCCACGGCCCGCGGTAATCTGGAGCGTCCACCATTCGCTGGGCAGCCTGCCGCGCGAGAAGATGGCCACGCGCGCGGTGCTGCGCCTGTCCTGCCGGCTGTCGGCCTCGGTCGGGGCGATTCTCTTCACCTCGGCGGTGGCGCGCGACCAGCATGCCCGGCTCGGCTATGACGTGACGCGGGGGGCGGTCATCCCCAATGCCGTCGATGCCGCGGAATTCTGCCCCGACCCCGCCGCCCGCGCCCGGGTCCGCGCGGCCTATGGCATTCCGGCGGACCGGTTCCTGATCGGCAATGTGGCGCGCGCCCATCCGATGAAGGACCATGCCACGCTGATCCGGGCGCTGGCGATGCTGCGGGATCGTGGCCAGCCGGTGCACGCGCTGATCGCGGGCGACGGCCATCGCGGCGGCACCACCGAACGGATGGTGGCGGACCTGGCGCTGGCCGACCGGGTGACGCTGGCGGGGCCGGTGCTGCAGGTGGCGCCGCTGGTGGCGGGGTTCGATGCCTTCGTGCTGTCCTCGGCCTGGGGCGAGACCTTCTCGATCGCGACCGCCGAGGCGATGGCCTGCGGCCTGCCCTGCATCGCGACCGAGGTGGGCGGCGTGGCCGATCTGCTGGGCGAGACAGGCCTCGCCATCCCGCCCGCCGATCCGCAGGCCATCGTCGCGGGGGTCGAGGCGCTGATCGGCCTGGGCGCGGCGGGACGCGCCCGGCTGGGCCAGGCCGCGAGGCAGCGGATCGCCGATCACTACGCCCTGCCCGCCTATGTCGCGGCCCATGCCGCCGTCTATGACCGGCTGCGGCCGCAGCCCGTGCCCGCCGCGACCGGCCTGCGGGTGTCGGGGTGATTCTCGCGCCGGCACGGTCGATGGACGGCGAGGCCCGGTCTGCGCCGCGCCGGCTTGCGTGCGCCGAAGAACAGGGCGCAGGGGGCAGCGCGGCCGGGGCTGCGGCACCGGTGCGGCGACGGCCTGACGGGTGCGGAAACGAAACTGCCCGCGATGCCGCACCGTCGCCGGAACCGGCCGCCGCCACCCGGCCCGGACGGGACCCCGATGCCTGCACCACCCGCGGCGGCCGGTCCCGGCCACAGGTCGGCGAAGTTCAGCCGGCAGAGGCAAATGCGCTTTCGCTTGCCAAGCAGCCCGTTCATGCTGCAACTGCGAACACGTTCGCTGACGAGTGTGCCGGTTTGCCCCTTCCGGTCCGGATCGCCCCATCCGGCCAAGCCCACGGAGACTTCGCATGGCCTTTGCCCGAACCCCGCAGCCCGTCGCTGACGAGCCCGCGCCGGCTGCGCCGCAGGGTCGGCTGGCGATGATCACGCCGGTGCTGCTGTGCGGGGGATCCGGCACGCGGCTGTGGCCGCTGTCGCGCAAGAGCTATCCCAAGCAGTTCGCCCGGCTGACGGGGCAGACCTCGCTCTTCGCCGCCTCGGCCGAACGGCTGTCCGGCCCCGCCTTTGCCGCCCCCGTCGTCGTCACCGGATCCGACTTCCGCTTTATCGTGACCGAACAGCTGGCCGAGGCCGGCATCGATCCCGGCGCCATCCTGATCGAACCCGAGGGCCGCAACACCGCCCCCGCCGTGCTGGCCGCCGCGCTGCACCTGCTGGCCGAGGATCCGCGGGCGGTGATGCTGGTCGCGCCCTCGGACCACGTGATCCCGGACAAGGCCGCCTTCGGCGCGGCGGTGACGGCGGGGATGGCGGCCGTGGCGCGGGGCGAGCTGGTGACCTTCGGCATCGCGCCCGACCGGCCCGAGACCGGCTATGGCTATCTGGAACTGACCGCCGCCCCCGATGGCAGCGGCCAGCCGGTGCCGCTGGCCCGCTTCGTCGAGAAGCCGGACCTTCCCACCGCGCAGGCGATGCTGGCGGCGGGCACCTATCTGTGGAACGCCGGCATCTTCCTCGCCGCGGCGCAGGACATCGTCGCGGCCTTCGAGGCCCATGCCCCCGCCCTGCTGGCCCCGGTCCGCGCCGCGGTCGAGGCGGCGCGGACCGACCTGGGCTTCCTGCGGCTCGACCCCGCCGCATGGGCCGGGGCCGAGGAGATCTCGATCGACTACGCGGTGATGGAGAAGGCGCCGAACCTGTCCGTCGTGCCCTATGCCGGCGCATGGTCCGACCTCGGGGGCTGGGACGCCGTCTGGCGCGAGACCGAGGCCGATGCCTCGGGCGTCGTCACCGGCGGCAATGCCACCCCCATCGACTGCGAGGACAGCCTGCTGCGATCCGAGGCCGAGACGGTGGAACTGGTCGGCATCGGGCTGAAGAACGTCATCGCCGTCGCCACCGGCGACGCGGTGCTGGTGGCCGACATGTCCCGCGCCCAAGACGTGAAGAAGGCGGTCACGGCGCTGAAGGCCCGCGGCGCGAAACAGGCCGAGGCCTTCCCCCGCGACCACCGCCCCTGGGGCTGGTTCGAGACGCTGGCGCTCGGCGGCCGGTTCCAGGTCAAGCGCATCGTCGTCCATCCCGGCGCGGCGCTGTCGCTGCAATCGCATTTCCACCGCTCGGAACACTGGATCGTCGTCTCGGGCACCGCGAAGGTCACCGTGGACGACGAGGTGAAGCTGCTGACGGAAAACCAGTCCGTCTACATCCCCCTCGGCGCCGTCCACCGGATGGAGAACCCCGGCAAGGTGCCCATGGTCCTGATCGAGGTCCAGACCGGCGCCTACCTGGGCGAGGACGACATCGTGCGCTATGAGGACGTCTATGCGCGCGGACAGGGGGCGAAGGGGTGAGGCTTGAGCAAGGCCACGTTCTGTCCGCGAGAACCCGGACCGACCGCTGCACCCGATCTCGCTCCCCGGAATGACATGAGAATGAAAGCCTTTCTGTCTCTCAAGACCCAGTACGCGAACCTGGGCGACGAAGCGATCAACAGTCTCCTGATTTCCGAGATCTGTCGCAGGTGCAGGACCGTTGCCTGGGCCGGCGGCGCGCCGGACTGGTACGTCGCCAACATCAGGGAAAACCTCGGGCCGCTGTCGGAGCGTCTGGAGGTCGTCTCCTCCAGCCGCGACTTCTTCAAGGCCCTGACGCTGAACAGCCTTTCGGGACAGGAGAGCGTCCAGTTCCTGTCCTGCGGTGCCGTCTCCTCGACGAAGAGCCACTACGCAAAGGTTCTGCCGCTGGCTGCAACCTTGCAGTTGCCGCGCATGACGCTGGCGTAGGTCGGCGCCTCTTACGCCTCCATCTCGGGATCGCGGTCATGGTTGCTGAAGGGCCTGCGGCGTCGCGGCCTTTCGGTCCGGGACGCACGATCCCAGCAGGTTCTGCGCGACGCCGGTATCGAGGTTCCGGTCGTCCCCGACCTCGCCTTCCTGCAGCCGTTCCAGAGCACCACGTCGGAGGGCACCGGCCAGCCGCTGGCGCTGATCTCGTTTCGCGACCAGCGTTCGTCCCTCTATCCCGAG
Organism: Frigidibacter oleivorans; assembly: GCF_003993775.1. Classification (GTDB taxonomy): domain Bacteria; phylum Pseudomonadota; class Alphaproteobacteria; order Rhodobacterales; family Rhodobacteraceae; genus Frigidibacter; species Frigidibacter oleivorans. The sequence goes on along the minus strand of NZ_RJRZ01000026.1, from coordinate 25,755 downwards.
GCGCTTCCGACCACGAAACTGCTGGCCGAACTGTCGCGGTCCCGGGGCCTGCGGCCGGTGATCACCTGGCAAGTCGGGCATGATGCCGATTTCAGCAGGAAACTCGCCGCCGATGCGGGCGTGGATCTCGTCGAACTGGGATTGACCCAATCGCGCCTCGGACCCGCACAGGCCCTCTATGACAACGCGCATGTTATCTTCAGCAACCGGCTGCATTCGCTGCTGATCGCGGGCGCGCGGGGGGCGTTGCCGGTTCCGGTTCTGGATGCTCGCGAGACGAAGGTGCGAAGCGTCTTCGAGGAGGCGGGGCTGGGAGCGACCGTCTGTGCGTTCGGTCCTGACATCGCCGAGAGGGCGGGCGCCTTGCTTGATGAACGAGCCTCGCACATGAACGCGGTCGAGACGGCGTTTCACTCGAACGCGACGCGCCTGCAGCAGTTCTTCGATCAACATCTGGGCCCTGCGCGATAGCAGGGTCTCCCGGCGAGACCCCTTCCATGTCAAGCGAACCACCCAAGAGCCGCTCCACCCTGTCAAGGCGGCTCCGGCGCGCCATACCTCTGATCACCACCCTCGGACTGTCCAAGGTGCTGGCGCTGCTGTCCGCGACGATCATCGCGCGCTACTTCGACCGCGAGACCTCGGGCGTCGTCTTCTTCCTGACCGGATTGATCACCCTCAGCGTCTCGGTCTCGACCCTCGGGCTGTCGACCGCGTCGAGCTACTACTACTCGCGCAACCTTCGGCGCGGACGCCATGTACGGAACTGGCAGATCTTCAACCTCTCCATGCTGGTCGCCATTTTTCCGTCGATCATCGTGGCGCTCATGGCCCTGCTCATGGAAGAGGCGCGGCAGAGCTTCGGTGGAATCGCCGTGCTGGTTCTGGCCGTCAGTTGCTTCATGGGGGCGATGCGGCAGATGGCGAAGATGATCTTCACCATCGAGGACCGCAGAGACATCAGCATCCTCCACGAGAACATTACCTACAACGCCCTGCTGATCGTGATGATCGTCGGCCTGTCGCTGATCCATAGCGGGTCTGCGCTCCAGGGCTCCGCAGGACTTGCGGCGGTTCTGGTCGCCTCCGTGGGATCGGGCGTCTTCGCCGTCTGGCACACGTTGCGAAAGCTGCGCATGAGACGGCAGGTACCTCTGCGCCCAGCCTGCCGTCCCGCAAGTACCTCGCCGTCCTGTCCGCGATCGCCTTGCCGTCCATGGTGGCCCAGGGCAGCGCCATCGCCCTGAACAAGATCGACGTCATCATGATCGGCCCCCTTGCTGGCGCCGTCGAGGTCGGCACCTACAGCGTCGCCATGCGGATGACCTTCCTCGCCATGGTGCTGACAGAGATCGTCGCGCTGTTCATGGCGCCGAAGATCATCAGGATCGGGGCGAGCGGCGACCGCGCGGCCCAATGGCGGATCCTGAAGACGGCCGTCGCGCTGCAGGCGGGCGCGTTGGCGGTCACCGTCATCCCGTTGCTGCTGTTCCGCACCCAGATCATCACCTTGATCTTCGGCGCGGAATACGCGGACGTGGCGTGGACCTTCGTGATCCTGCAGGTGGGAAAGACGCTGACGGCCGTCTTCGCGCCGGTGATCGTCCTGTTCACCGCCCTGGGCTTCAACCGCGACATGGCGAAGGTTGCCGCCTTCGCATCGGTCCTGAATATCGCGATGAACTTCTTCCTCGTCCCCCGCTACGGGGCAGACGGCGCTGCATTCGCGACCACCGTCTCGCTGATGCTGATGTTCGGCAACTACCTGCGCCTGTCGCAGCGGATCAGGAATGCGGCCGGACCGGCCGCGTGAACGGCCTCAGCCCGCCTCTGCCCCCACCAGCCGCGCCACCGCCTCGGCGAAGCGCTCCACGTCGCCCTTCGGCGCGGTCGCGGCGGCGTTGGTGGCAAAGCGGGTCCAGGTCGCCGCGTCCTCCGACAGCCGCGCCATGAACCAGGCCATGCCCTCGGGATTGTCCGGTTCGACGACGAAGCCGTTCCAGCCGCTGCGGATCAGCCGGTCGCGGGCGCCGCAATTGTCGGACAGGATCACCGGCAGGCCCATCGCCTGCGCCTCGATCACCACATTGCCGAACTGCTCCTCGATCGAGGGCAGCAGCAGCGCGAGGCTGGATCCGAGCACCTGCGCGATCTCGGCGGTCTGCAGGAAGCCGCGGAAGATCACCCGGTCGGCGATGCCCAGTTCGGCCGCCAGCGCGCGCAGCTCGCCTTCCAGCTCGCCCGACCCGCAAAGGTGCAGCTCGCGCGGGTCCTGCGTCATGCCGAGATAGGCGGCATAGGCCCGCAGCGCCATGTGCAGGTTCTTCTTCGGCACGAAGCGCGCGACGATGGTGAAGTGCCGCCTGGCCAAGGGCAGCCCGCCCGGCGCGGGGGGCACGCCCGCCGCCTGCCGGATCCGGTCGATGGAGAGGGTGTTGTATTCCACCTGCACCTTGTCCTTCGGCAACCCGAGGAAGCGCATGTAGTCCCGCGCCCGGTAGCCCGAGGAGATGCCGCCCTGATAGGGCAGGAAGAACAGGCTTTTCAGCGCCTCGCGCCGCAGCGACCGGTCGTAGTCGTCGAATTTCGAGCAGCCCATGACGTAAAGCCGCCGCCCCCGCAGCCGCAGGATGGTCGCCGCCGTCAGCACCTCGGGCCGCTCGTAGTTGCACATCACCACATGGCCGGCACCGGCGGCCGAGATCGCGGAGAGGAGCTTGCGGGTCTTGCGGACCGTGCCCAGCCCCCGCTCCTCGCCCGACATGACGGTGACCTTGCGAAAGCCCTTCCCGGCTTCGGGCACCCAGGCATAGGTGTCGGAGGTGCCGAACTGTTCGATCCCCACCACCGACCAGCCGGGGCCGAGCAGCCGCTGCACCGCCTCGCCGCGGTCGACATGCATCGGGCCGTAGTTGTCCCAGACGAGGGCGATGGTGCGGGACCGGTCGGTCACGGGGCAGTCTCCTGAAACAGGGCGCGGATGGTGCGGATGCCGTCCTCGGTCGCATCGCGATGGCGGGCCTGGGCCCGGGCGTGCAGCGCCGCCCGACCCTCGGCATCGAGCGTCAGCAGCCGCCGCATCTCGGCCACGGCGGCCGCGGCGAAATCGGCCTCGCGCGGGACCGTCAGCAGGCAGTCGCCCACCTGATCGACAATGGCGCCCCGGTCGAAGGCGATCACCGGCACCCCGGCGGCGAAGGCTTCGTAGATCACCGTCGGCTGCGCCTCGTGGCGATAGCGGGTGGGGAACAGGAACAGGTCGAGGCTTTCGAAGAAGGCGTCCTTCTGCGGCCCGTAGAGCGGCCCGACCGCCCGCAGCACGCCATCGGCCACCGCGGCGTCGATGGCGGCGCGGTCGGCGGGGTCGGGCGCGGGCCCGGCCAGCACCATCTCGACCGGCAGGCCCTCGGCCCGGGCCAGCCGCGCGGTGGCGATGAAATCCGTCAGCCCCTTCTCGGGCGCCAGATTGCTGATCAGCCCCACGGTCAGCCGCCCCGGCACCCCCTGCCGCAGCCGGCGTTCCGGCACGAACATCGCATTGGCGACCACCGCCGCGGGGCCGCGCTGCGGGTAGCGGGCGAAGAAGGTCGCCTGCATCGAGGGCGCGAGGAACACATGGGTCAGCCGCCGCCCGCCCACCGCACAGACCGCCGCCATCAGGCGGGATTGCGCAAGAAGGTAGTCGTAGGAGTGGTGGTGCAGCGTCATTCGCGCACCCGTGATACGGCCAGCCGCGACCAGCGTAAGCGTGTAGACTTTCCCCAAGCCGCCGTTGCATCCGATGGACAGGTCGCGGTTACCTCGCAACCTGTGCCCTCCGATCCGGCAGACGGCAGTCAGGCAGCGAAGGGCCTGATCGAGATGGCGCAGAACGCCGGACCGAGCCTGCGACGCAAGGTTGACGCGGCGCACGTCCCTCAGATTTGCCAAATGGTTGGCCAGCGCGGCAGTCATAGCCGAAAAGCCATGAACCGGCGGCGGGAACGGCCCCAGGACCAGAACCCCGCCTTTCACCGAGTGACCCGCGGGCGCATGGGCCGAGCGGGATGACCCGCGTAGACCATCCCGGGCACCATGTCCCGGAGCACGAGCGACCGCGCGCCCGCGACCGATCCCCGGCCAACCGTCACCCCAGGGGCGACAAATGTACCCGCGGCGAGCCAGCTTTCATCCTCGATCCGGATCGGGGCGCAGTCATAGCCGAAAGCGATGTCGGACATATCGTGAGAGCCGGTGCAGATGTAGCAATCCTGGGAGATGCAAACGTTTGCGCCGATGTCGATCCGGTCGAGGCTGTAAAGCTCCGCCCGGTCCCCGATCCAACTGTGATCCCCGATCGACACTTTCCAAGGGTAGGTAACCCGAGCCGATTGACGCAGCTTGACGCCCCTGCCGATCTTCGCCCCAAAACACCGCAGCCAAAAAACGCGCCAACCGTAGAACGGCTGGGGGGAGGGCCGGATCAGAAGGGCCTGCACCAGCCACCATAGTTGCGTGTAGGGCGCCGAACGACCGCGGAATCCGGAGGGGACACTGAATGTGGAGAGCGATTGGGTAGTCTTCGTCATCGAAGCCTCAATCTTACCTTGCTCAGGTAGCACCATCCGACAACCAATCCTATGGCCGAGGCAAATCCTGCAAAGCTGCCGAGCAGCGACCCGCGAAACAGAATTGGCATAAACGCTCCAAGCAAGATCGCGGCAGTTGCAACATACGGGCCACCCCGATTGTCGGCTGCCTCATCGAAGGTAGAATCCATCCGCCGAACAAGCATGCCGAACGCCACCATACCAAGTATCACTGCCGCAAAACCTCCGTTTGCATACAGCTCTCCTGGAAAAGGCATGCTAATGGTCAGGAACTCGTACCCGACAGTGTCGGCCGCCTCTGAGCCGACACTGAACGTCTTTCCAGACCAAATGGACCTCGGCACGAAGAACAACAGTACCGACATCATATGAGCCCCCCAGCTGATCCCCTCTTGAGAAACCATGTAGACAACATTGAGGATTGACTGAAACCCATCCAGATCGCCACTTGCCATGTAGTCCGCAGGATTTACGACTTTGAAGGTAAGGTCGACTTCGCTGCCTCGCCGATTGTAGCTCCCCAAAGTGGGAAAAACTAAGAAAAGCATCAAAGGGGTAGCCACGTATATAAAACGCCGCGCCGAGACGAAGACGCGGTAAAACACAGTGAACAACAGCACGAACGCCGTAGCAACAAGCCAGTATCGAGGGATTGAGGTGGGGAAGTTTGCAATGGAATTTGCAAGGAGGGCAACGAAAAAAGCGGTCGTGACTAAAAAGCCGCGCACGCCAATCCGAAACCTCGCATATCCGGCGATCGCAAGGCTGCCCAGCCCGAGTGCTTGGCTAAGGGTTCGGGTCAGCCCGCGAGAAGATCGATCCAGCCCTGCATCGGCGATTGCCTGGCTGATTTCGTACCGTGTACCGAAGAACATCGCCGGTCCAAACTTCCCCAGAAGAAACACTACATACGCCAGTGCCAGACATGAAATCGCAAAAATCACCCACCTCGATCCCGCATGCCGGCGTTGAGGCCACACCGAACCGCCGGATTCGACCGAAATCGAGGGTCGACCGAACGATAGTTTTAAACTTGTAAAGTATCCTACAGCGAAAAATATCACCGAGATGAACACTATGAAAGATGCAATCGTGGCAGTAGCAACATCTGTTGCCACACTTGGCCAATAATAATCATCTGCCCGCAACTGGTACAGCCCAGGCATAATGAACCCATAGCAATAGAAAACCAGAAGAACAAAGCTCACAGCACGTGGTTTATCGGACGCAACGACATACGCGAACATCGCGCCGCTGATTTGTAGAGCAGCGAACATCATCAGCGACGCGAACAGCCCCGAGTCTCCGACCGTCATCAGCCACAGGCCGATGAGGGCGTTGACTGTCAGAATGGCCAGTTGCAGGACGTTCGACCGGGAGTGGGGACGGGAATATGCGGCGCTCAGGCTACGCAATTACACCACTCCCGGTACGTCCCCGCGATCCCCTCCTCCAGCGTCCGCACGTTGTTCCACCCCATGGCCTGCAGCCGCCCCGAATCCATCAGCTTGCGCGGCGTGCCGTCCGGCTTCGTGCTGTCGAAGACCAGATCGGCCCGATAGCCCACCACCTTCGCAATCGTTTCGGCCAGTTCGCGGATCGAGACCTCGACCCCCGAGCCGACATTGACGTGATCATAGCCGGAATAGCCCTTCAGCAGGAAGACCAGCGCATCGGCGAGATCGTCGCAATGCAGGAATTCGCGCAGGGGCGTGCCCGAGCCCCAGACCACCACCTCGCCCGCCCCGGCCAGCTTCGCCTCGTGGAACTTGCGCAGCAGCGCCGGCAGGACATGGCTGGAATTCAGGTCGTAGTTGTCGCCCGGACCGTAGAGGTTGGTGGGCATGGCCGAAATCCAGTCGCGCCCGTATTGCTTGCGATAGGCCTGGACCAGCTTGATCCCCGCGATCTTGGCGATGGCATACCATTCGTTGGTCGGCTCCAGCGGCCCGGTCAGCAGGCTGTCCTCGGGGATCGGCTGGGGCGCGAACTTCGGATAGATGCAGGACGAGCCGAGGAACAGCAGCCGTTCCACATCCGCCTCATGCGCGGCGTGGATGATGTTCGCCTCGATCATCAGGTTGTCGTAAAGGAAATCCACGGGCCGGGTGTTGTTGGCCTGGATGCCGCCGACCTTCGCCGCTGCGAGCACGATGGCATCCGGCCGGGTCTGCGCCATCCAGTCATGCACCGCGCGCTGGTCGACCAGATCGACCGTCTCGCGCCCGGCGGTGATGACCTCGCAGTCCTCCCGCGCCAGCCGGCGCACCACCGCGCCCCCCACCATGCCGCGATGGCCCGCAACCCAGATGCGCTTGCCGGTCAGGTCATAGGTCACGAGGCGGTCTCCTTCGAGGGAACGGCGCGCGGGCGCAGCCAGTGCGACAGGTCGCGGCCCAGCATCGCCTGCAGGGCCAGCACGTCGTCGCGGTAATAGTCGATCAGCCGCGCTTCGAGCGCGGCGGACAGCCGGGGCTTGTCGTTCGGGACGATGCGGTCCAGCACATAGCGGTCGATGCCGCTGATCGCGGCCACCACCGCCCATTCGGCCGGGTTCATCCGCCGGACGGCCAGCCGCGTGCGGTCGGCGTTGTAGTCGTGCAGGAAACGGTTGCGCAGCCCGAGAAAGCGCAGCCGCCCCACCGAATAGATCACCTTCTGCGGCCGCCCGCCCAGGCTGGCCGGCTGATGCGCCGGATCGACGCCGAGGAAGTCATAGCAGGACCGCACCGCCGCCAGCGCATCGGCGACGATGTCGTCATGCAGCAGGCAGAGAAGGCGCCCCTTGTCGAGGAAGTGCCGATACCCCTCCAGATGCCGGGCATAGAGACCGAAGCTCAGCAGCTCGGTGCTGCGCGGCCAGGCCCGCGACACCGGCCCGCCGTCCAGCACGTCGGCGAGACCCTGTTCCAGCGGCAGCGGCGGCAGGGTTCCGTATTTGATCTGGTGGAAATAGGCCGCGACGATCCGCTCCACCGGGTTGCGCAGCACCGCGATCAGCCGGATGTCCGGCAGGTCGCGCGTGATCCGGGCCGGGACTTCGGTGCGGCCGATGTAGTTCGGCCGCTTGATCCCCCGCAGCCGCTCGGTCCGGTTCGCGAACAGCCGGCGGAAATAGTCCGCATCGGCGTCGCCGTAGTCGGGATCCTCGAAATAGGGCGTCTCGCCATGCGGCAGATAGATGTCCGGATGATCGGTCAGGCAGTTCTGAATGAAGGTCGAGGCGGATTTCTGCGCCCCGATCACGATGAAATCGGGCGCCGTGTCTTTAGCCTGCGCGATTACCTCATCGGCTTCTTCACGCTGCGCAGCATGCGACTGGGCCGCGCCGAATGCATGGGCGCTGTCCAAGTTCACATCGTCCGCCGTGACGCCCATCCCTACCCCTCCACGCTCACCGGCAGTTCCAGCCCGTGTTCCTTCAGCAGCTTCAGCCGGCGCGCGGCCTTGTGGTCTTCGGCCACCATCTCGGCGCACATCTCCTGCGCGGCGATCTCGGGCACCCAGCCCAGCTTCTGCTTGGCCTTGGAGGGATCGCCCAGCAGGGTGTCCACCTCGGCCGGGCGGAAATAGCGCGGGTCGATGCGCATGACCACATCGCCGGGCTTCAGGGCCGGCGCCATCTCGCCCTCGATCCGGGTCACCGTCGCCACCTCCCCGGTGCCGCTGCCCGAAAATTCCAGCGTGATCCCCAGTTCTGCCGCCGTCCAGGTGATGAACTCGCGCACCGAATACTGCACGCCGGTGGCGATGACGAAATCCTCGGGCGCCTCCTGCTGCAGCATCATCCACTGCATGCGGACATAGTCCCTCGCATGGCCCCAGTCGCGCAAAGAGTCGATGTTGCCCATGTAGAGGCAGGGCTCCAGCCCCAGCGCGATGTTGGCCAGCCCGCGGGTGATCTTGCGGGTGACGAAGGTCTCGCCCCGGCGGGGACTTTCATGGTTGAACAGGATGCCGTTGCAGGCATAGATCCCGTAGGCCTCGCGATAGTTCACGGTGATCCAGTAGGCATACATCTTCGCCACGGCATAGGGCGAGCGCGGGTAGAAGGGCGTCGTCTCGCGCTGCGGGATCTCCTGCACCAGACCGTAGAGCTCCGACGTGGAGGCCTGATAGAAGCGGGTCTTCTTCTCCAGCCCCAGGAAGCGGATCGCCTCCAGCAGGCGCAGGGTGCCGATGGCATCGACATCGGCGGTGTATTCCGGCGCCTCGAAGGACACCGCCACATGGGACTGCGCCCCGAGGTTGTAGACCTCGTCCGGCTCGATCTGCTGCAGGATCCGCGTCAGGTTCGACGTGTCGGACAGGTCGCCGTAATGCAGCTTCAGCCGGGCATTGTCGACATGGGGATCCTGATAGATGTGATCGACCCGCTGGGTGTTGAACAGCGAGGCGCGCCGCTTGATGCCGTGCACCTCATAGCCCTTCTCCAGCAGGAACTCGGCAAGGTATGAACCGTCCTGACCGGTGATCCCGGTGATCAGTGCCTTCTTCGTCACGAGTTCTGTCCCTCTTTGGAGCTTATGGCGGCATCTTGTGCCACGTCTTTCGACGCCATGCACAGCGCGGAAAGCCGCTGCGCGAACCTGTCGAGAATGCGCTGGCCGTCCCAGCGGTCCAGCGCCCTTGCCCGGGCCTCGGCGCCGAGCGCCGCGCGGCGGGCCGGATCGTCGATCAGGGCCTCGATCGCCGCGGCGAAGGCCGCCTCGTCGCCGGGGGGCGTGATCGCGCCGCAGCCCTCGACCTCGTCGGCCAGCGCGGTTCCGGTGTCGACCGTGGCCACGACCGGACGGCCCGAAGCGAGCATGTTGGTCAGTTTCGACGGCAGGACCAGATCCGCCGCGCCCGCCATCTGGGGCAGCAGATGCACGGTCGCCATGCCCAGCGCCTCGCTGAACCGCGCGCGGGGCTGCAGCGGCAGGAAGCGGATGTTCGCCAGGCCTTCCGACAGGCGTTTCAGGTCCGGCAGGAACGGCCCGTCGCCGATGATCACGAAGGTCAGGTCGTCGCGGTGCTGCAGCCGCCGGGCCGCCGCGGCGATGATCTCGATGCCCTGCTTGTTGGCGATGTTCCCGGAATAGAGCGCCACATGCGACGTGCCGATGCCGAGTTCCGCCTTCAGCGGCGGCTCCGCGGGCTCCACCGTCACGGCGGCGAGGTCGGCCCAGTTGCGCAACTCGTACATCCGGCCGGCAGGGACGCCCTTGTCGCGCAGCCTCTGCATCATCGGGGCCGAGATCGAGCTGACCATGTCGAAGCTGCGCAGCATCCGTCGCTCGAACCAGAGCGCCGCGCGCCCTGCCCGGCTGCCCTGTTTCAACAGGCCGGTGGCGAAGGCCGCCTCCACCTCGAGGTCCTGGATATGCAGCCATGCCTTGGCGCCGACCAGCCGTGCGCAGAGCAGCGCGACCGGCGCGGGCACCAGCGCCGGCGCCGCCACGATCACGGCATCGGGCCGCTCGCGCAGCGCCCGCCAGACGGCGACCGGCAGCGCCGTCAGGGCGAAACTCAGGTGATGAACGATTCGGCGGGCGCCGGTCGGCCGGGCCGGGACGTAATGCGGGCAATGGGTGACGCGCACCCCGCCGGGCAATGTTGCGCGGCGGTAGGCGAAGGCGGGGTAGCCCTCGAACCGTTTCCAGGCGGGATAGTAGGGATGCGCAGTTATGACACAAACGTCGTGACCGCGCGTCTGCATCCCCTCGGCAAGGCCGGTCGTGTAGAGGCCGGTACTGATGATCTCAGGCGCGAAATTGATCCCGAGGACCATTAACTTCATGTTCTGAAACCCTTTTCTTGCCGCTTGCCCCGCAGTCACGCCCTCCCCGCGGGACGGTCGATACTTCGGCCGCCCACGCTCTCGAAGCAACCCGTAAAATGCTGCGGGTGCAAAATTGGAACTTGCGCGAACCAGGTTCGGCGCATTTCTGCCACTCGGCAGCGGCTCGGGCCGCGCCTTGCGCGGCATCGCGCGACCCGGGTCATTCTCGCCGGGGTCGCATCACGGAGCAAGCGATGGGCGCCCGCGCCGCAGATCGCGAGGCTAACGCAGGGTCCTGCGAAAGCGGCCGAGCGACAGCGCGAAGAAGGTACAACCGATGGCGGCGAGCATCAGCAGTTGCGGCCAGACGGCGGCGAGGGTGGCGCCGCGGAAGAGGCCGCTCTGCGCGAGGCTGACGAAATGGGTGTTCGGGGCGAAAAACATGATCGCGCGGATGATCTCGGGCATGCTTTCGCGCGGGGTCACGCCGCCGGACAGCAATTGCAGCGGCAACAGGACCATCATCAGCAGAAGCCCGAATTGCGGCATCGAGCCCGCGAGCGTGGCCAGGAAGATGCCGAGGCAGGTCATCGCGAAGATGTCGAGCACCGCCCCGGCCAGGAACAGCACCGGCGACCCGTTCAGGGGCACCGACAGCAGCCCCTGGATGACGACGGCCAGAGAGAGGCCCGAGGCCAGCAGCACCACGAGCCCCATCGACCAGATCTTGCTGGCCATGATCTCGAAGGGGGTGACCGGCATCACCAGCAGATGCTCGATGGTGCCATGTTCGCGCTCGCGGATCAGGGCGGCGCCGGTCAGCACGATCGAGAGCATCGAGATCGAGTCGATCAGGCTGGTCACCGCGCCGAACCAGCCCTTGTCGAGCGAGGGGTTGAACCTCGCCCGCAGGTCCAGCGCGACGGGTCCGGGGTCTCCGCCCGGGCGGTCGAGAAAGGCCGACACCTCGCCCGCGACGATGGACTGGACATAGCCGCCGCCGGTAAAGGCCTGCGACATCCGCGTGGCGTCGACATTCAGCTGCAGGACAGGCGCGCGTCCCGCCAGCAGATCGCGTTCGAAGTTCGGCGGGATGTCGAGCGCGAAGGTGTCGAGCCCGGCATCCATGCGACTGTCCATCTCGTGCGGCGAAATGAGCCGCGGCGGCAGGAAGTAGGGCGGCAGCAGGGCGTCCGCAATCCCGCGCGACAGCGTCGACCCGTCCTCGTCGACGATGGAGATCGGCGCGCGATGGAGCGTTTCCGGCATGGCGTTGGAGGCGGCATAGACGTCCAGCGTGAAGGCGTAGAGGATCAGGATCAGCAGGACCCGGTCCCTGCGCAGGCCGCGCAGTTCCTTGATGCCGAGGTTCAGGATGTTGGCAAGGCGCATCAGCGGGCCTGCTTGCGCAATCCGGCGGCCGCAAGCGCCAGGAGCACCGGGATCGCGATCAACAGGGGCAGGAAGTCGCGCGCCAGATCCGGGACGCCGAGACCCTTGGAAAAAGCGCCCCGCGAGATCGAGATGAAATAGGTGGTGGGATAAATCCGGCCGATGAAGGCGCCGATGCCCTGCAGCGACGTGACCGGGTCGATCAGCCCCGAGAATTGCGATGCGGGCACCATGGTGGCCAGCACCGTGCCGAAGATGGCTGCGATCTGGCTGTCCATCACGCTGGACAGCAGGAGCCCGAGCGCGGTCGTCGCGATCACGTAGAGGAACGCCCCCAGCAGATAGGCCGCGAAGCTGCCGGTGAAGGCCACGCCGAAGCCATAGCGGGCGAAGGCGACGAGCAGCAGCAGGTTCACCATCGCGACCAGAACATAGGGCATCTGCTTGCCGAGCAGGAATTCCAGCCGGGTCACCGGCGTGACGTAGAAATTGACGATGGAGCCGAGTTCCTTTTCGCGCACCACGCTCAGGGCCGCCAGCATCGCGGGGATCAGCAGCAGCAGCATCGGAATGACCGCCGGCGCGAAGGCGTCGAGGCTGCGGACGTCCGGATTATAGAGATAGCGGATCTCCAGCCGGTAGTCGCCGATGGCCGCGGCCTCCCCTTCCGCCTCGCGCAGCCTGCGGGCCAGCCAGTCTGCATGCATCGCCTGGACATAGCCCAGCGCCGTCTCGGCCCGCGCCGGCATCGCCCCGTCGACCCAGGCGCCGACCGTCACCCCGCGACCGCGCGACACGTCCCGGCCAAAGCCCGGCGGAAGCTCGATTGCCAAGCTCAGTTCGCCCGCCTCCATCCGGCGGTCGAGGTCGTCATAGCCGGTCAGCGGCGGCCTTTCGGTGAAATAGCGCGACCCCGACAGGTCGAGCGCATAGTCCCGGCTCAGGACGCTGTCGTCACCGTCCAGCACGGCGAAGCTGAGGTTTTCGACGTCCATGTTCACGCCATAGCCGATGACGAACATCAGCAGCAGGCTGCCGACCGTGGCCAGCGCGGCGCGGATCGGATCCCGGACCAGTTCCAGCGTCTCGCGCCGGGCATAGGCGAACAGGCGCGCGAGGGCGAAGGTCTGCGGCTGCGACGCGGTCTCCGTGGCGACCCCGGACGGCGCCGCGGCGGGCATCCCGGCGGGGATCCCGTCCTCGTTGCCGGCCGATCCGCCGGCCGATGCCTCCAGATATCCGACGAAGGCCTCTTCCAGCGTGGCGGCGGCGCGGCTGGCGGTGATTTCGCCGGGGCTGCCGCTGATCAGCACCCGGCCCGCATGCATCAGCGCCACCCTGTCGCAGCGCTCGGCCTCGGTCATCACATGCGTCGAGACGAAGATCGTGACGCCCCGCTGCCGGGACAGGTTCACGAGGCTTTGCCAGAACCGGTCGCGCGCCACCGGATCGACCCCGGAGGTCGGTTCGTCGAGGATCAGGATCTCGGGCGAGTGAATGGTCGCCACGGCCAGAGACAGGCGCTGGCGCAGGCCGAGCGGCAGCGCGCCGGGCAGCATGTCGAGATGGGGCTGCAGCTCGAACTCGGTGGCGACCTCGTCGATCCGCGCGGCGATGCCGGATGCCGGAAGGTCGAACAGCCGGGCATGCAGGTCGAGGTTCTGGCGCACCGACAGTTCGGAATAGAGCGAGAAGCCCTGCGACATGTAGCCGACGCGGCGCCTCTGGCCCGGGTCACGCGGATCCGGGCGCCGGCCGAAGACCCGCACCTGCCCTTCGCTCGGGTCCAGCAGGCCGGTCAGCATCTTCATCGTCGTCGTCTTGCCGCAGCCGTTCGACCCGATGAAGCCGAAGATTTCGCCGGGAAGGATGCGAAAGCTTACATCGTCCACCGCGGTGAAGCCGTCAAAGCGCCGCGTCAGGCTCTCTGCCTCGATCACCGGCACCGCGGCGGCGGGTTGCGGCCGCGGCGGAACCACGACGGTCCGGTGGTCCCGGCGCTTGTCCGCGGGCAGCAGCGCGATGAAAGCCGCGTCGAGGTCGGCGGTCCCGGTGCGCGCCATCAGCTCCGCCGGCGACCCAAAGGCCAGCACCCGTCCGGCCTCCATGGCGACGAGCCAGTCGAACCGCGCCGCCTCCTCCATGTAGGAGGTGGCGACGATGACGCTCATCCCGCCGCGGTCCTGCCGCATCCGGTCGATCAGCCGCCAGAACTGGCGTCGCGACAGCGGGTCCACGCCGGTCGTCGGTTCGTCGAGGATCATCAGCTGCGGGTCGTGGATCAGCGCGCAGCACAGGCCCAGCTTCTGCTTCATCCCGCCCGACAGATGCGCCACCGCCCGGTCGGCGAAGGGCGACAGCCCGGTGTCCTGCAGAAGCGCGTGGATGCGCCTGTGCCGTTCCTGCCGCGCATGGCCGAACAGGCGGCCGAAGAAGTCCACGTTGTCGAAGACCGACAGCCTCGGGTAAAGGTTCCGGCCCAGGCCCTGGGGCATGTAGGCGATCCGCGGACAGCTGGCGCGCCGGTGGCGGGCATCGGCCATGTCGCCCCCCAGCACCTGCAGGCGGCCGTCCTGCAGGCGCCGCGCGCCCGCCACCAGCGACAGGAGGCTGGACTTGCCGACCCCGTCCGGCCCGATCACCCCGGCGAGGCAGCCCGCGGGAATGTCGAGCGACACGCCGTCGAGCGCGCGGGTCCGGCCATAGCCGAGGCCGACCCCGTCGAGCCGGGCCACGAAGCGCCCCGCCTCCGCGATTTCCGCCCCGCTCATTGCAGCAGGATCCCCTGCAGCTGCGGCGGCCAGTCGATGTCCGGATCGATCCGCACATAGGCCGTGCCGGGCAGGCCGGTCTTCACCTGCTGGACGTATTTCCGCAGCAGCTCGGGGCTGATCCGCGCCTTCACGCGGAACATCAGCTTCTGGCGTTCCTCCTCGGTCTCCACCGTCTTCGGGGTGAATTGCGCCACGTCTGCCACGAACGTGACCTTCGCGGGGATGACGTATTGCGGCGCCGCATCCAGCACGATGCGGACCTCTGCCCCGATGGCGACGCGGCCGGCCTGCGCCGTCGGCAGGAAGAAGGACATGTAGACATCGGCCAGATCCACAAGGCTGAGGACGCGGCCGCCGGCGGCGACCACCTCGCCCGGCTCGGCCACGCGATACTGGACGCGCCCGTCGCGGGGCGACCGCAGCGCCGCGTCGTCGATTTCCGCGTCGATGCTGTCGATCAGGGCCTGGGCCGCCGCCACCGCCGCGCCCGCATCCACGACCTGCGCCCGTGCCGCGTCGATGGCCGCCTCGCTGACCGCGACCTGCGCCCGCGCGACGGAAATGGCCGCGGCCGCGCTGCGCTCGCTGGCCCGGTGATCGTCGAGAAGCTGCTGCGAGATCGTGTCCGTGACCGCCAGCTGCTCGGATCGTTGCAGCGTCCGCCGCGCCGCCTCGAATTCCGCCTCGCGCTGTTCGACCCCCGCGAGGCTGGCATTGCGCTCGGCCTCCCGCTGGGCGATCAGCACCCGGGCCGTGTCGACGGCAACCTCCGCGCGCTGCCGTTCCGCCTCGGCGCGCCGCCGCTGCGCCTCGAGCTGGGCCGTGTCCATCCGGGCCAGCACCTCGCCCTCGGCCACGAAACCGCCCTCTTCGACCAGGATCTCCTTGATCCGGCCGGCGGAGCGCGCCGACACGTCGATGGTGACCGCCTCGATGCGGCCGTTGCCGCTCGCGATCCCGGGGGGCAGCCGGCCGGACCGCGCCTGCTGCCATGTCCAGGCGCCCCCGGCGACAAGTGCCGCGATCAGGGCGAGCGTCATCCAGCCGCCGCGGCGAAGGGTCATGCCGACCACCGCCATTGCAGAGGCCGCCGCCCATCCCCTGCCCCATCGGCAGACACCACGCCCGCAGGACGATCCCACCGCTCCACAGTCCCGACCTCCGTTCGCGTCCAAGAGTTCCGGCGCCAACGAACACGGAATCGCGCCCGGCGGCCTTGATCGAGGTCAACCGGTGCCGGGGGCTGCGACAACAGAAGCGCGTGACCCAGGGTGGCCGCGCTTGACAGCGACCCGACCTCGGGCGGACCCTCGATCCGGAGGCCCGGGAAAGCGCGGCGGACAGCCGCCACGCCTGCATCCGCCCCTGGCCTTCCGATGCCCGCCGCCATCCGGGCCGGGGTCCGGGCCGCCTGTCGCCGCCGGCGGGACCACAGGAGGGGGGACCTCCGCCATCAGCGAGGCGCGCCGTGGCCAGACGGACAAGGCAAGAGGAGACCGGGGGCGCGCGCATCGCGCACCGGGATGCCTGTGCCCTGTTCCAGGGTGCGCGGCAGCCGAAGTATCGCGACCTTGGCCTCGATGTCCTCCAGCCGGGCCGGGGGCGCAGGCTGCACCAGACGACGCTGGAGGAAACGCCGTTCTGGACGCTGCGCCGTTTCACGCGCGATGGCGGCGCCGGCCTGCCGCCGATGCTGGTCGTTCCACCGATCTCGGGGCTGTTTCCGGCGCTGCTGCATGACCTGATGGTCGGGCTGCTCGCCGATTTCCGGCTGCATGTGCTGGACTGGGCCAATGTCCGGCATGTTCCGCCGTCCTGCGGCCGCTTCGGGTTCGACGACAACCTCCGGGCCATCACCGCCGCGATCCGGCGGCTTGGCCCCCGGGCGTCGGTGCTCGGCATCTGCCAGGGCGGCGTTCCCAGCCTCGCCGCCGTTGCCGACATCGCCGCCCGGTCGCCGGATGCGGCGCCCGCGCATCTGGTCCTGATGGGCGCGCCCATCGACCCCGCGGTCAATCCGACCGCCTTGGGGGCGCGGCTGTCCGGCCACAGCGTCTATTGGTACCAGATCGTGCCGATCGGGCGCGTGCCCGGCGGATGGCCCGGTGCCAGCCGCTGGGTCTATCCTGCCCGGACCCAGCTTGCGGCGCTGCAATTGTACCTGCTCGCCCAACTGCCGGTCGACGGAGAGATCGCCCGCAAGATCCGGCAGGACGACGGCCTAGACCCGCTGCGCTTTCCGTTCCTGGACCTCGTCACCTCGGTGATGGACATCGACGCCCGGCATTTCGCCGAGAATATCGACCGCGTGTTTCTGCGCCGCGACCTGGCCCGGGGACGGCTTTTCTTCGACGGCCGCCGCATCGACCCCTCGGCGATCCGCGACACGACGCTGCTGACCGTCGAGGGTGCGAGCGACGACATCGCCGCGCCGGGCCAGACCAGCGCCGCGCACGGGCTTTGCCCCGGTCTTTCCGCCGGGCAACGGCAGGCGCTCGTGGTGGAAGACTGCGGGCATTTCTCGCTGTTCCACGGCGAGATCTGCCGGCGCGCGGTCCTGCCGGCGATCCGCGCCCATTGTCGCGGCCCGGCCCCGGATGCGACGCGCGGGTCCCCGGCCTCCGCCGGTTGAGCCGGCCCGCGGTGAATCCGGCGCCACAAATCCGCTTTTCGCTGACGTGGATCAAGGGATCGGCCCGCCGCAGCATCTAACAGTGGAAGGCGACAGCCAAAGCGATCGGATCATGCCAAATGGCGCAGGCAGCAGGCGGCCCATCCCATGCCGTTCCCGCAGAAGAGGTGCTGGCGCGGCAGCAGGTCGATCCCGCGCGGGGACTGACCGAGGCCGAGGCGGCATCGCGGCGCGCCGCCGCCGGCGCGAACCGGATCGAACAGCGCCGCCGGCACAGCCTGCTGCGGCTTCTGGCCCATCAGTTCGTCAGCCCGGTGATCTGGCTGCTGGCGGGCGCCGCCGCGCTGGCCTGGATCTTCGGCGAACGGCTGGAGGCGCTCGCCATCGCCGCGGTGCTGGCCCTCAACGCCACCATCGGATTCGTGACCGAGGGCAAGGCCGCGCGGTCGATCGAGGCGCTGCGGGCGCTCGACACCCGCCTTGCCCGGGTCCGGCGCGACGGGCAGGACCGTCTGGTCCCGGCCGAAACGCTGGTGCCCGGCGACATCCTGCGCCTCGACGCGGGCGATGCAGTTCCGGCCGACCTGCGGCTGATCGACTGTTCCCACCTGCAGGCGGACGAATCGGCGCTGACCGGCGAATCCGCGCCCGTGACCAAATCCCCCGCCCCCGTGCCCGCCGCGACATCGCTGGCCGATCGCGCCCCGATGCTGTTCCGCGGCACCTCGATCACCCGGGGCAGCGCACTGGCGGTCGTGGTGGCGACCGGCCCCGCGACGGAGCTGGGGCAGATCGGCAGGCTGGTCTCCGAGGCGGATGCGGGACTGTCCCCGATCGAGCGCAAGCTGACGCAGCTGTCGACCCAGCTGCTGTGGGCGATGCTGGCACTGGCGGCGGCAATCGCGGCGCTCGGCTTCGCCTCGGGCGAGGATCCGCTGCTGATGGTCGAGGCGGCGATCGCGCTGGCAGTGGCCGCCGTTCCCGAAGGCCTGCCGATCGTGGCAACCCTCACCCTCGCCCGCGGCATGTGGCGCATGGCCCGGCAGAACGCGCTGATCCAGCACCTTCCCGCGGTCCAGACGCTGGGCGCCACGACGGTCATCCTGACCGACAAGACCGGCACGCTGACCGAGAACCGGATGACGGTCCGTCGCCTGTGGCTGCCCTCGGGCGAGGTCGCCATCGAGGCGGCGACGACCGGCGAGGCCGGGCAGGAGGGCGATGCCCGGGCGCTGCTGCGGGTCGCGGTGCTGTGCAACGACGCGGCGATCGGGGGCGACGGGGCGGGCGTCGGCGACCCGATGGAACGGGCGCTGCTGCGGGCGGGGCAGGAGGCCGGCCTTGACCGCAACGGCCTGCTGGCGGCGATGCCGCTGCTGCGCAAGCACGCCTTCGACAGCTTTACCAGGATGATGGCGACGGTGCACGCCGCGGACGACGCCTGTCTCGTCGCCGTCAAGGGCGCGCCCGAGGCGGTGCTGGCGGCGAGCCGTTTCATCGCGGCGGAGGGCGCCGCCCGGGCCCTGACGGCGGAGGATCGCGCCGCCTGGGCCGCGCATGTCGCCGGTCTTGCCCATCGCGGGCTGCGGGTGCTGGCCTTCGCCAGCAAGACCGCGGCCTCGTCCGAGGTCGCACCCTATGCCGACCTGATCTTTCTCGGGCTTGCGGGGCTGGAGGATCCGGCGCGTGCCGATGTCCCGGCCGCGATCCTCGCCTGCCAGCGGGCGGGCATCCGCGTGGTGATGGCGACGGGCGACCACGCCGCCACCGCCCGCAGCATCGGCCGCGCGGTGGGACTGTCCGCCACGGCCGCCGTGGCCGAAGGGCTGGACCTTGCCGCGCTGGCCGAAGGCGATGGCGGCAGCCTGACCGGCACCGACATCTTCGCCCGGGTCAGCCCGCAGGAGAAGTTCGAGCTGGTGCGCGCGCTTCAGGCCCGGGGCGAGGTTGTGGCGATGACCGGCGACGGTGTCAACGACGCGCCGGCCCTGCGGCAGGCCGATATCGGCGTCGCAATGGGGTTGCGCGGCACGGATGTCGCGCGCGAGGCCGCCGCGATGATCCTGCTCGACGACGCCTTTCCGACCATCGTCGCCGCGATCCGCGAGGGGCGGGTGATCTTCGGCAATATCCGGCGCTTCGCGGCCTACCTGCTCGCCTGCAACCTGGCCGAGGTGCTGGTGGTCGGGATTGCCGTCCTCGCCGCGCAGCCGCTGCCGATCCTGCCGCTGCAGATCCTCTACCTGAACCTCGTGACGGATGTCTTCCCCGCCTTTGCCCTTGCGCTTGGCGAGGGCGATGGCGCGGCGCTGGACCGGCCGCCACGCAACCCGCGCGAACCGATCCTCGGCCGGCCGCAATGGCGCCGGATCCTGTGGCAGGCGGCGCTGATGGCCGGCGCCACCTTCGCCCAGCTGGCGGCCTGCCGGCTGTGGCTGGGTCTCGATGCCGCCACGACGGTGACGATGACCTTCCTGACCCTGGCCTTCGCCCAACTCTGGCAGGTCTTCGGCATGCGGTCCGAGGGCGCCGGCATCTGGCGCAACGAGATCACGCGCAACCCCTGGGTCTGGGGCGCGCTCGGCCTCTGCACCGCGCTGCTGGCCGTGCCGCCCTATGTCGGACCACTGGCCGATCTCTTCGGCCTCACGCCCCCGGACGCCAGGGCCTGGGCGCTGATCCTCGGCCTCAGCCTCGCGCCGCTGGCGGTGGAAGAGGCGGCCCGCCGGATGCGGCCGCGCCGCCCCGTCGCGCGGGAGGGACGGGGGGCGTCTGACCCGTGACGGGGTGTCATCGACCGCGGCGAGGCGCCGGAACTGAAGGATGCGCGGGAGGAAATGGTGGGCGACCCTGGAATCGAACCAGGCATGGGTCTCCCCGGCGGAGTTACAGTCCGCTGCCGCACCTTGCAGCTCGTCGCCCGACGCTGGCGGCGGGGATAGCGGAGGGTCCAGGGGGCGTCAAGCGGGTTTTTCCGCCGGGTTTTTCGCCGGCCCCGGCGCCGGCGGGACCTCCGGCGCGGTGCCGCGCGCAAGGCCCGCCGCGCTTGCCTTGGCGCCCGGCATTGGCCATTGTCCGGCGCTGTCGGAAGGGGAACGCGATGAAGAAACCCAGCTGGGTGATCGACAAGGAACGGGCCAAGCGGGCCGCCGCGGCCGAGACGGTCTGGCTGTTCGGCCTGCATGCGGTGCGCGATGCGCTGGCCAATCCGGCGCGCAAGCGTCTGCGGCTGGTGCTGACCAAGAACGCCGCCGACCGGCTGGGGCCGGCGCTCGACGCCGCCGACATCGCCCCCGAGATCGTCGATGCCCGCAAGTTCGACGCCGCCGTGCCGCTCGCCCCCGACAGCGTGCATCAGGGCGCCGCGCTGGAGGTGAAGCCGCTGGCCTGGGGCAGCCTCGAGGAGGTCTGCATCGCGGGCAGCCTGTCCGAGCAGGAGGGACGGCCGCTGGTGGTGCTGCTCGACCATGTCACCGACCCGCATAACGTGGGTGCGGTCCTGCGCTCGGCCGAGGTCTTCGGCGCCCGGGCGGTGGTGGCGACGGCGCGGCATTCGGCGCCGGAAACCGGTGCGCTGGCCAAGACGGCCTCTGGGGCGCTGGAACGCCAGCCCTATCTGCGGGTGGTGAACCTGGCCGACGCGATGCAGAAGCTGCGCGACGCGGGCTTCGTGCTGATCGGCCTGGCCGGCGAGGCCGAGACGACGCTCGACGCCGCGCTGGCCGAGGCCGGGCCGCGCCCGGTGGGGCTGGTGCTGGGGGCGGAGGGGCCGGGGCTGCGCGACAAGACCCGCGCCACCTGCGACCACCTGGCGCGGATCCCGGCGGCTTCGGGCTTCGGCTCGCTGAACGTCTCGAACGCGGCGGCGATCGCGCTCTATGCCGCGGCCACACGATAAGGTGTTGGTCCGCGCGCCACCCCGGGGTTTCGGGCCGCGCGGGCTGCTGGCATTGTCTGCCCCGATGTCGCCCCTGCCCCTGACCCACCGCCCGATCTGCCGAAGCCGATGACCCTGCATCCCTCGTTCCAGCCGCCCGCCACCCTCCGGATGACGCTCGCCCTGCTGACGCTGGTCGCGGGGCTGGGGGCTGCCGCCTGGCCCGCGCCGCTGCGTGCGGAGGGGCGGCTGGCGCTGGAGGGGCGCGATGCGGTCAGCTATTTCACCGCCGAGGGGCCGAAGCCCGGGCTCGCCGGCCATGCGCTGCACTGGCGCGGGCTGGTCTGGTTCTTTGCCAGCGCGCAAAGCCTGAACCAGTTCGAGGCGAATCCCGCCGCCTATGCGCCGCGCTATGGCGGCAACGGAGTGAAATCAGTGATTGCGGGCAAGCCGCGCGCCGGCGATCCGGATCACTATCTGGTGCTGGACGGGCGGCTGTACCTGTTCGGCTCGGCCGCCGAACGGGCGGCGATGCTGGACGATCCGGCCGGTTTCCGGATGCAGGCGGATGTGGCGTGGAAGCTGCTTCGCGCGCGGTGACACCCCGTCCGGGCGACGGCAAGAACTTTCGTGTTCACGCTTTCGTCAGCGTGTCTTCCATGACACAGGATCGCCCCTATCTCCTGTTCAGGAAGACGGCAACGGAACTGTCGTGTTTCTCTTCACTGTCCCTCGTTCCGCCACTGGCGCCCGGGCTTTACCCCGGGCGCTTTTTTGTCCGGCGGTGACCAGGGTCCCTTGCAGGAGCTTCCGATGACCGACACCGATACCTTCCTTCGCGACACGCTGGCCTCGACGCGCGTCATCGCCGTCGTCGGCTTCTCGCCCGATCCGGACCGGCCCTCGCATGGCGTGGCCCGCTATCTGCAGCAGCAGGGCTACCGGGTGATTCCGGTCAATCCCGGTCAGGCCGGAAAGACCGCGCTTGGCGAAACGGTGGTGGCGCGGCTGTCGGACATCGCCGGGGATGTGCCCGTGGACATGGTCAACATCTTCCGCAAGCCCGAGGCGGTGCCGGCAATCGTCGAGGAGGCCATCGCCCATCTGCCGCATCTGCGCACCGTCTGGATGCAGATCGGCGTGGCGCATGAGGGCGCGGCCCTGACGGCGCGCGAGGCGGGGCTGGCCGTCGTCGAGAACCGCTGCCCGAAGATCGAGATCCCGCGCCTCTTCGCCGGCGCCTCGCCGCTGGCCGGGGCGTAGTGTCCCGGGGCCGCGGCTTGCCGGGGCCTGACATCGGCCCCGGGCCTCGCCGCCCCGAGGCCGGTCACGGCCGGGGCGGCTGCGCCTCGCCCAGTTCCCAGACCACGGTCACGTTGGCGGAAAGATCCAGCTCGCCCGCCGACACCGGCACGCCCGCGTCCTTGGCGAAGCTCGCGGCGCGCATTTCCATCATCGGCACCGGCATGCCGCCCTGTTCGCTGATCGCGGCCACCGGCCCCAGCGTCACGCCCGCCGCCTCCGCGTAGAGTTCGGCCTTGCGCCGGGCATCGGCCACGGCGGCGGCGCGCGCCTCGTCCATCTTCGGCTGCGGGTCCTGCAGACCGAAGCCCAGCCCGTACAGCGTGTTGGCGCCGCTGCCCACCGCCGCGTCCAGCACACCGCCCAGCTGGTCCAGCGCCCGCACGCGCACGGTCACGGTGTTCTGCGCGCGGAAGGCGCGGACGCGGGGGCCGTCGGCCGGCGCGCCTTCGCGGTATTCCTCATAGACCGGGCTCAGGTTCAGACCGCTGGTCTGGATGTCGCGGGGCGCGATCCCCGCTGCGGAGAGCGTCTCCATCACCCCCGACAGCGCCGCGGAATTCTCGTCCATCGCCTCGGCGGCGGTGGCGGCCTCGGTCTCGACCCCCAGCGCGATCGTCGCCATGTCGGGGCTGGCCTGCACCATGCCCTCGCCGGTCACGGTGATGTGACCCCGGCCCGGTCCCGGCCCGCCGACCTCTTGCGCCGCGGCCGGCGAAGCCGTCGTCAAAGCCAGCGTCAGCAGCGCCGCAACCGTGTGAAATGCCTTCATGATATCCTCCGTTCGGGCCCTTCGCAGATTGGGCATCATCGCGCGCATGGCAAGCCGTTCCGGGCCGAATTCCTTCCCATGTGCGGAAAGCTGCTGTAGGACGGGACGCGTCCCCGGCGGGGTCCCTGCGGGGGGCGCCCGCATCCTCCAGCCAGAGCCTCGGAATGAAACCAGCCTTCGCTCTCGACCTTGCCCCCGACGGCATCCGCCTCTTGCAACGCACCGGCGGCGGCTGGCTGAAGGCTGCGGAGGTGCCGCTGGATGGCGAGGACGTGGGGCAGGACATGGCCGCGCTGCGCGAGCTTGCGGAAACCCTGCATCCCGAAGGGTTCACCACCAAGCTGCTGCTGCCGCCGTCGCAGATTCTCTACGTCTCGGTCGATGCTCCAGGGCCGGATGCCGCCAGCCGCCGCCGCCAGATCGCCCGGGCGCTCGTCGGGCGCACGCCCTACGATGTCGAGGAACTGGTCTTCGACTGGTCGGGAACGGGGCCGCAGGTCAATGTGGCGGTCGTGGCGCGCGAGACGCTGGAAGAGGCCGAGGCCTTTGCGCTCGAACATATGTTCAACCCGGTCTCCTTCGCCGCGGTGCCCGAGAACGGCCATTTCCGCGGCGAGCCCTTCTTCGGCCAGACCGGATCGGCCAGGGCCTTCATCCCCGAGGGCGAGCGTCTGGTCCGCGATCAGGACCCGGTGCGCGTCACCGGCGCGCTGAGCATCGAGGAGCTGACGGCGCTGGCCGCCACGGCGGGGGCGGTCGCGGAGGTCGCCGCACCCGCGGCAGAGCCGGAGCCCGGGACAGGCGCGCCGGCGGAGCTGACCGGGGAGACGGTTGAAGCGTTCGGGGACATAACCCCTCCCCCGCCGTCGCATCCGGCGGAGGCCGGTTCTGCCGAGCTGCCGGAGCCGGACGATGCGGCCTCGCCGGTCGCGGCGTCGGACCCCGCCGAGACGGAGCCCGCGCCGCAAAGCCGGGCAGAGCGGCGCCGCGCCCGGGCGGGGCGCCGGACCGGGGCCGAGCAGACGCAGGACGACGCGCCCGCGCCTCCACCCCCGCCCGCGACGCAGGCCGGCCTGCCCGGCTTCCCGCCGGAACCCGAGATGCCGGCCGAGGCGGCGCAGGACAACGCTGACGCCCCGTCCCCGGACGAAGGCGCGGGCGTCACCGCAGAGGGCATCGCCCCCGCCCGAGAAGAGACACCGGCCACCGAGGCCGCCCCGGAACCGGAGCCAGAGCCGCAAGAGCCTGCCGCCGGTCCCGTCGCACCTGCCGAGGCCGCCTTGCCGTTTGCCGATGCGGCGACCGAGGCGGCGGCTGGCCCCGGAGAGACCGACCCGGACCCGGTGGAAGATGCGCCCTACATCGCCATTGAGGACGCGGGGGAGGACGGCAGGGAGGACGAGGGCGAGGACAGCCTCCGCGCCGCCGGTTCCGCCCCCGACACCATCGGACCGGACCTGCCGCCGGATGCCGCGGACGCCGCCGACAGCGCCCTGCCGAGGGCCGAGGCGCCGCCCCGCGCCGAGGATCTGACCCCGCCCGCCTTCGCCACGGCGGCGGCGGCCACGCTGTCGCCCAAGGTTGCGCCGGGGGTGGAACCGCCGCTGCGCCGGGATCCCGGCCTGCCGCCGCGCCTGCGTGCCCCGGGTGACGCCACTGCCGACATGGCCGCCCGACCCGCAGGCAAGGCCGGTGCGACCGTTCCGCCCGGCGAGACGCCGCCCTCGGTGATCGCCCCCCGGCTGGGGATCGCGCCCGACCCGCGGCACCCCGCCGACCCGCGCGCCAAGGTCGGGCCCGCGAAGGCCGCGGCAAAGGAAAAGCTCGGCAAGGCGGTGATCGCCGCGGGCAAGGCTGCCCGAGCCGCGCGCGACGCGCGGATCGGCGGGCGGCCGCGGCGGACGGATGTGGCGCAGGCGATCGATGCCGCACAGGCCGATCCGGGCGTCACGGTGTTCGGCAGCCGCCGGCAGGAGGCCACGCCGCCGCGCAAGCCCCGCTACCTGGGCCTGGCGCTGACGCTGGGGCTGGTGCTGCTGATGGCAGCGGTGGCGCTGTGGTCGCTGCTGGCGGACCCGGGGATGGAACCCTCCACCGCCTCCGCACCCGCCGTCGAAGAGGTGCCTGCGCCGGACCTGCCGTCCGAGATCGCGGCGGGCACCGCACTCGATGCCAGCGAACAGACCGAGGCCGAGATCGCCGCCGATGGCGAAGAGGCCGAGCCGGGTGTCGCGCTGTCGGATGCGCCGGTGCCCGATGACGACCTGCCGCTGGACGTGGACCCCGCCACGATCGCGGACGGCGACGGCGACACCGGCCCGGACCCGGCCATGATCGACGTGACCCCGGCGGCCGAGGACGAGGCCGACCCGCCCCCGCCCCTGCCCGCCGATCAGCAGCCCCCTGCCGCGCCGGGCGATGACCCTGCCGCCGACGTTGCCGCCGCTGCGTCGACGGCCGACGCTCCGGCCGCGACACCCGAGGCCGCGCCGTCCCCGGATCCGCCCGATCTGACCGCCGAGACGGCCGCCCCGGCGGCGGGGCCGCTGCCCGACGCGACCGAGGGCCTGCCCCCGCCGGCCGCCGATCCGGCGCTGGCCGACCGCGAGGTGGCGGCGCTTGCCCCCGCCCCCGACCGCGCCACCGACGCGCC
>NZ_RJRZ01000025.1 GCF_003993775.1 Frigidibacter oleivorans | reverse complement strand
AATGGGCGAACAGCTTCGCGCAAATGAACCGCTGCGCAGATCGCCCATTGCTCCGTCGGCGCAACCGCGCCAAATTCAACCGCCGACTCTGGTCTCAGCTGGATGAGCATCGGGGGTCACAGCACTGGTGAAGCGGATAAGCCGGGAGGTCCCGCTTCATCCTGATCTGATGGATTGATAAATCGTGCCCCGGCCTCCGGTCGCGCTGAGCCCTGCAACGCTCAAACCTCGCGCATCCGGGCTGCAAGATCCGGCGGGCGGTCGCGGTCATGCCCAGCGCCTTCATGGGCAAGTCCGGCTTGGGACGGTTGCAACCTGTCCAGGACGTGATCCGCTCGCCGCTCAAGCCAGTCCGGGAGATGCCCGTCCGGCGGCCTGAGCGGCGCCGGGCCGGGGGCGCAGATCAGTCCCGCGCCACGTCCTTGTGGATGATCACGTCGCATTGCGGATAGGCCAGCAGGATCGTCTGCTTCAGCCCCGCCCCGATCTCATGCGCGCGGCGCAGGGTCAGGTCGCCGTCCAGCTCGATATGCAGGTGGACGAAGACGCGGCTGCCGGCGGTGCGGGTCTTCAGGTCGTGAAAGCCCGCGACCCCCGGCCAGGTCCGGGTCAGCTCGGCGATGCCCGCCACCAGCGCCGGATCGGCGGCGCGGTCCATCAGCGCATCCCATGCGCCGCCCCCGATGCGCAGCGCGCCCACCACCATGCCGACCCCCGCGGCCAGCGCCACCACGCTGTCCACCTGCGACAGCCCGAACTGGGCCGAGGCCCACAGCGCGAGGATCGCGCCGATATTCGGAACCAGATCGCCGAGGTAGTGCAGGGAGTCGGCGGCCACGACGCGGTTGCCGGTGCGGGCGGATACCCGGCGCTGCCACAGGACCAGCGCCACGGTCAGCACCACCGACAGCAGCATCACCGCGATGCCCTCGCCCTGCGCCGCGAGCGGCGGCGGCGCGTCCGACATCAGCCGGCGCGCGGCGGCGGCGGCGATCACCAGCCCCGAGACCGAGATGAACACTGCCTGCCCGAGCGCCGCCAGATCCTCGGCCGAGGAATGGCCGAAGGCGTGGTCCTCGTCCGGGGGGCGGGCGGCATAGATCATCGCCCACAGCCCGCCCAGCGACACGATCAGGTCCATCGCGCTGTCGGCCAGCGAGGCGGCGATCGACAAGGCGTCCGTCGCCGACAGCGCCCACAGCTTCACCACGACCAGCACCAGCGCCACCGAGACGGAGGCGGCGCCCGCGGACAGGTTGAGCGACAGCTGGCTTCGGATCGGGGACATGGGCGGCGGCGGGGACAGGAGGACTGACCCCGGGGTCGCAGGAAGCCCGCCGCAGGGCAAGGGCTTTTTCGGCTATTCCAGCGTTTCGTCGGGGTCGACGCCCCACAGCGCCGATTTCCGCAGCCAGCCGCGCTCGCCGCCGGCGACGATCCGGCACCAGTCGCGGCCGCACTGGTCCAGCCGGCCGATCGCGCCGGACTGGGCGATGGCGATGACGGGGGCGTCCTCCTCGGGCCGCGCCCGCAGCTCGGCGCGCTCGGCGGTGACGCTGACGGTGCGCACGCCCGAAATCAGCGCGTAATGCACCCAGCCCCCGACGCCGTCGCGATCCTCGATCCGGCGCCAGTTGCCATATTCGGCGGTCACGCGCAGCGGCATGTCCCGGTGCCGGAACACCCAGTCGATCCGGTGCGACAGCGACGGCCCGCGCCGGACATTGCCTTCGGACGCCTTCAGCGAGACATAGCGGGGCAGGGGCAGGTTGGTGACGGGGCCGCGCTGGACGGCGGCGGCCACGGGGCCGGGGGCCGGTGCGGGGGTGACGGCCGTCTGCCGCATCGCCGCCGGAACCAGCACCTCTGCCGCATCGGCCGTTTCCGCGGCCTCGGGCCGGTCCGGCCGGGGTTGCGGGCGCAGTTCGGCCACGGTGCCGGCGCTGGCCGCCGGGACGAACGCCGCGATGCGGGATTCGGCCTGATCGCCCGCCGGCACATGGTCCGGGCCGAACCACAGCGCCACCGCCGGGATGCTGGCCGCAAGAAACAGGAATTGCCCGACCTTGAAGGTCATGCTTCGGTCCGCCTGATCACTGCCTCTCGGGCGGTCTGACGCCGCCCCTCTGGTGCAGACAACCACGCCCGCCCGCCGAATGCCAGTGCCGCCGCGCCGGGCGCCGTGCGATCCGGCCGCAGGTGTGGCCCTGCTGCGACGCCCCCGGAGCCCGACGCCCGCCCCGCGCGATGCTGGCCTTTTCCGACGCCACCTGTCAGGAAAGGGAAAACGGCGGGGCTGGGCATGGGCGCGACGACGGAACCGGGCGGCGGATCGGGCGGAATGGCGGCGAACGGGGCGGACCCCGCGGCGACGTCGCTGGCGCGGATGGTCCTGCCGGGGCTCGCGCTCTACTTCCTGGCGCAGACGCTGCTGCGGACCCTTCTCGGCGGCACTTTCGAGCCGGACGAGGCCGAACTGGTGCTGCTGTCGCAGGGCTTCCATCTGGCGATCGGGTCGCAGCCGCCGCTGTATGAATGGGGGCAGACGATCTTCTTCCGGCTGTTCGGCACCAATACCTTCGCGCTGATCGCACACAAGAACCTGTGGCTGTTCGGCGCCTATGCCTTTGCCTATGCCGGGCTGCGCCGGGTCGCGCCGCCGGGGCAGGCGGCGGTCGCGGCGCTGTCGCTGCTGTTCCTGCCGAACCTTGCCTGGGAGGCGCAGCGCAGCAACTCCCACACCGCCGCGATGGCCACGATGGTGATGGCCACGGCCTGGGCGTTCCTGCGGCTGGATCGCGGGCGGCTTGCGGACTGGCTGATCTTCGGGCTGGTGATGGGGCTGGGGGGCCTGTCCAAGGCGAATTACTGGGCGGCGCCCGCGGCGCTGATCCTGGCCGGGCTGATCCTGCCCGACTGGCGCGCGCGGCTGGCCGACCGCCGGCTGGCGTTGGCCGTCGCGGTGGCGGTGGCCGTCTGCGCGCCGTCCTATGGCGTGATGCTGGCGCATCCGCAGGTGACCTTCTCGGACACATGGGAATTCGCCAAGGGCGGCCGGCTGCTGCCCGGCCCGGCCTTCCTGACCGGGCTTCTCCGGCTGGTGGCAGAGCTTGCGGCGGCCGCCGCGCTGCCGGCGCTGATCCTGGGCGTGGCGCTCGCCATCGCGCGGCGGCGCCCGCGCCTCGCCCCCGGCGCCCGCATCCTGCTGCTGGCGGCGGCGGTGGCGGCGGGGCTGGCGGCGGTGGCAGTGATCCTCGGCAATGTCGCCTTCGTCCGCGCGCGCTGGCTGATGCCGGTGCTGCTGCTGGCGGTGCCGGGGGCGACGCTCTGCGTGCTGGCCGCCGCGCCCCGGCTGGCGCGCGGGCTGGCGGTGACGACGGGGGTGCTGGCGATCCTGCTGCTGGCCGGGATCGCCGACCTGCGGCTGCGCGGGGCGGGCAGCGATTCGCTGCGCATCGACGTTCTGGCCGAGGTCATCGCCGCGGGACAGGACCCGGTGCCGCCCATCGCCGGGCCGCACTATTATACCGGCAATCTCGCCCTGGTCCGGCCGGACTGGACCTACCTGCCGCCCTACCAGACGCAGGCGCTGGCCGGCGCGGGCGAGGTGCTGCTGGTCGGCATCCCGAACCGGCCCGAGGCGCTGGCCCGCGCCATCGCCGAACATGGGCATACCGGCGGCTTCCGCGTCCTGTCGGCGACCGAGGCGACGCTGCCCTACCGGTTCGAGGCGGACGAGACCCGCGCCGTCGGCCTGATCCGGCTGGAGCTGTTGCCATGACCGGGGCCGAGCGGATGGCGCGGTGGATCCTGCCGCTGCTGGCGGGCTACTTCGCGCTGCAATTCGCGTTGCGGCTGGCGCTCGGCGGCGCGCTGGAGACGGACGAGGCAGAGATGGTGCTGCTGACGCCCGGCTTCCGGCTGGGCTATGGGCCGCAACTGCCGCTGTATGGCTGGTTGCAGGCGGCGAGCTTCGCGGTCTTCGGGGTCAACACCTTCGCGCTGGCGCTGGTCAAGAACGTGATGCTGTTCGGCATCTATGCGCTGACCTTCGCGGCGCTGCGGCCGGTCCTGCCGGCGCGGATGGCGGTGGCGGGGCTGTTGGGGCTGGCGCTGCTGCCGGACCTGTTCTGGGAAGGCCAGCGCGCCACCACCCATTCCGTCGCGCTGATGCTGATGATCGCCGCCCTTTTGGCCGCGGTGTCGTCGCTGCTGCGGCGCGGGCGGATGGCGGATTACCTGTGGCTGGGCCTCGCGCTCGGGCTGGGGGGCCTGTCGAAATACAACTTCTGGCTGGTCCCGCCGGCGATGGCGCTGGCCGCGCTCGGCCTGCCGCTGGCGCGGGCGCGGCTGGCCGACCGGCGGATGCTGATCTCGCTGGGGATCGCGGCGGCGATCATGGCGGCGCCCGCGATCTGGATGCTGCAGAACCCTGAACTCGCGCTCGCCTCGGGCGGCAAGCTCGACCTCGGGCGCGGCCCGCAGCAGGGCCTGCCCTGGCTGCAAGGGCTGGCCGAGGCGGGCACGGGCCTTGCCGCGGGGCTGGGGCTGGCCGCGCTGGTGGCGGCGGGGCTGCGCTTCGGGCTGCGCGGGCGCGGGCCGGAGGGACCGCCGCCGCCGGAGCCGCCGTCGGAGCCGGGCGCCACGGTCCTGTCGCTGCTGGCGCGGTCGGCGGCCATCGCCTATGCGCTGTTCCTGCTGGGGGTGGTGGTGTCGGGCACCGATCACGTCACCTCGCGCTGGCTGCTGCCGGTCTTCCTGCTGGCGGCGCCGCCGCTGCTGGCCGGCGCGGTGGCGCGGGCGCGGCCGGTGGCTGTGCCGGTGCTGGCGGGGATCGTGGCGGGGCTGTTCGCGCTGACCGTGGTCGGCATGGCGGGGGCGCGGATGCTGGGCCCGGCGCGGGGCGCGCTGGACCTCGACGCGCTGGAGGCGGCCATCGCGCCGCTCGCGCCGCAGGATCGGGTGATCGTCACCGACTTCTACCTCGGCGGCAACCTGAAGCTGCGGCACCCCGACTGGCAGGTCCAGCCGGCGCTGCCGCTGTCGCCGCAGCCGGAGGCGCCGGTGCTGCTGCTGGCGCGGGGACGCGGGCAGGGATGGACGGGCGATCTGGCCGACAGCGGCTGGACGGCCGAGGGCTGGGCAGAGACGCAGGTGCTGACCGCCGAGATCCCCTTCCGCTATTCGGCGGATGACCGGCTGCGGATCACCGCCCGGCTGGTCTCGCCCCCCTGAGGGGGCGGGACCGGGGCGACGGGATCAGGACAGCGCGCGGCGCAGCGGCGGCACCAGGCCCAGGACCAGCAGGTCGAAGGCCAGCACGGCCAGCAGCGACAGGCCCAGCATCGGGAAGGCCATCGACAGCACCAGCCCGATCAGCACCACGCCCCGGGTCAACGGCACCTGATCCGGGCGGGGCGGGGCGGCCAGCCGGCTGGCGCCGGCCGGGCGACGCAGCCACCACATGACCAGACCCGACAGGCACAGGAACAGGATCGACAGGCAGAACAGCGTGTTCAGCGCCACGTTCCACCAGCCGAGGTCGCCTTCGTGGAAGGCGATGCCCCAGGCCATCGCCTTGGCATAGGCCGAATAGTCGGCATAGCGCACATCGGCCAGCACATTGCCGGTGAACCGGTCGATATGGATCGTCCGGTCGGCCGCCGGGTCCGGCCCGTCATTCGACATGCTGTCATGGCTGATCGTCCAGACGCCGGTATCGCCGCCCGGCAGGTTCACCTGAAAGCGCCGGTCGAAGCCGAGGCTGTCCGCGAAGGCCGCGACGCTGTCGAGCGTCACCGGCCCGGAGATCGCCCTCGTTCCGACCAGCGAGCCGGACAGGGGCAGCGGCGTCTGTTCCAGCGCCCACGGCACTTCCTTGGCCGCACCGTGGTTCATGCTGGCATGGGTGGCGTCGGAAAGGGGCACCGCGTCCCATTTCTCGGCCGGAAAGCTGCTCCACGCCTGGACGAACTTGCCGCCCCAGATCCCGGCCCAGCTGAGGCCCGAGATCAGGAACAGGACCAGCAGGACCGACATCCAGAGGCCGACGGCGCCATGCAGCGCCTTCCACAGCGACCGGCCACCCCGGGCCAGCCGCGGGGCCAGCGCCCGGCGCCAGGTGCCGCCATTGCGCGGCCAGTGCAGATAGAGGCCGGTCGCCACCAGCAGCAGGCCGAGGCTTGCCGCGGCCTCGATCAGCCGGTCGCCCACATCGCCGATCAGCAGCGTGCCGTGGATATCGGTGGCGAGGTCGTACCACCCGGCCCGCCAGGGGAAGGTGCCCAGAACCTCGGCCGTGTAGGGGTCGACCGTCACGCCAGTCGGCGCATCCCCCGCCGCGACCGCGAAGACGGCGGCACGGTCGGGGCCGAGCGGCGCGACATATTGCGTGGCGGTGCCGCCGGGGACGGCGGCCTCGGCAGCGGCCTGCAGCGCGCCCGGTGCCAGCGGCGCGCCCGCCGGGGCGACCCGGGTAATCTCGCCGGTAACGCCGGACAAAACGCTGATCCACAGCATGAGAAGGCCCGTCGCCGCGAGCATGATCAGGAAGGGCGCGACATAGAGCCCGGCATAGAAATGCCACCGCCATACCGCGAAATACAGCAGGTTGCGGCGTGCGCCGCCTTCGGCCACCGGGCCGGACGTGAGGTCGGACATGATGTCTCCGTCTGATGCGTCTGGAAGGAACGGATCAGGCGAAGCCGGGCGGCCCCCTCGGCCAGGGGCGCTGCGGGTCATGGGCCGGGTGCCAGACGGGGCCGGTCCGCGCGGGCGGGTCGGACAGGACCAGCCGCGCGGGCGGCGCCAGCACCGGGGCGGGCATCGGCAGCGCGGCGGCGACCGATTGCGCCCAGGCACAGCGGCCGTCCTGCGGCGCCTTGGCCGGCCCCTCGTCCGGTGTGTCGCCCCCGTCCGGCAGCGGCTGGCCCGTGGCGGCATCGACGGCGATCTCCACCGGGCCATGGCCCGAGCAGATGACCATCACCAGCCCGCCATCGGCGCCGCGCGCGGGCATCACCCCGGGCGCCACCAGCGACAGCAGCAGGAACGGCACCGCGAGCAGCAGGCCGGTCAGGCGGGTGATCTGGCTGCGGCGCGGGGCGTGGCTCATGCGGCCACATGCCTGTGCGCGGGGGCGCGCGTCAATGGGCCCGACGCGACCGGGGGACCCGGTGACATTCCGCCGCAGTCGCGCCCGCCAACGCCCCCGGCCGCCGATGTCGTTTTCCGCCGCGAAAGGTCGGGGCCGCCGCCGCCGCAGCCCCCGCCCTCGCGGCATTCAACGGAAAGGACCAGCTTCGGGAGTCGCCGCTGATGAAGACCCATGTTCGCGCGCTTGTCGTCGGCGGTGGCGCCGTCGGGACCGGCATCGCCTATCACCTCGCCAAGGCGGGGTGGGACACCATGCTGCTGGAACGCGACGAACTGACCAGCGGTTCGACCTGGCATGCAGCCGGTCTGCTGCCGCTGTTCAACATGAGCTATGCCACCACCCATATCCACAAGTACTCGGTGGATTTCTACAAGACGCTGGAGGCCGAGACCGGGCTGAATGCCGGCTTCGCGGTGGTGGGCAACCTGCGCATGGCGCAGACGCAGGACCGGATGGACGAATACATGCTGTATTCCTCGGTCGCGGAAACGGCGGAAGTCCATCACGAATTCCTGACGCCCGCGCAGATGAAAGAGCGCTGGCCGCTCTTGCGGACCGAGGATCTGAAGGGTGCGCTGTTCCACCCGCAGGACGGCTACATCAACCCCGCCGATGTGACGCAGGCCATGGCCAAGGGCGCCCGCCAGCGCGGGGTCGAGGTGGTGCGCAAGGCGCAGGTGGACGGCTATCAGTGGACCGGGTCGGAATGGATCGTCCGCGGCCGGATCATGGGCGAACGCGGCGGGATGCTGCTGCCCACCGACGAGGCGTTCGAGATCCGGGCCGAACATGTCGTCACCGCGACCGGCAACCACGCGCAGCGCACCGCGCGCCTGCTGGGGATCAAGATCCCCGCCATCCCGGTCGAACACCAGTATATCGTCACCGAGCCGGACCCGGCGCTGGTGGCGTGGCGCCGCGCCGGCAATCCGGAACATCCCGTGCTGCGCGATGCCGATGCGAAATGGTATGTGCGCGAGGAGCGCGGCGGCTGGATCCTCGGCCCCTATGAGCGGGGCGCACCGGCGCGTTTCCTCTACGAGGTGCCCGACAGCTTCCGCGCGGACCTGTTCCCGCTGGATCTGGAGCGGATCGAGGCGGAATACATGTCGATGATCCACCGGATCCCGACCTCCGAAACGGTGGGCCTGAAGGACGATTTCAACGGCCCGATCTGCTACACCCCCGATGGCAACCCGCTGGTCGGCCCGGCGCCCGGCCTGCGCAACATGTGGCTGGCCGAGGGCTTCAGCTTCGGCATCACCGCCGCGGGCGGCACCGGGCACTACCTGGCGCAGATGATGACGGAAGGCGAGGCCGAGATCGACATGGCCTCGCTCGATCCCAGGCGCTATGGCGGCTGGATGACCACCGAATACGCCGCGCGCAAGAACGAGGAATGCTACGAGCATGTCTTCATCCTGCACCATCCGGACGAAGAGCGCGAAGCCTGCCGCCCGCTGCGCACCGCGCCCGCCTATGACCGGCAGAAGGCGGCGGGGGCGCAGTTCGGGCAGGTGAACGGCTGGGAACGGCCCAACTATTACGGCCCGGTCGATGCGCCCGAAGGGTTCGATCATGACAGCCGCAGTTTCCGCCGCGGCGCCTGGTGGCGCTATGCCGAGGCCGAGGCGCGGGCGCTGCGCCAGACGGCGGGGCTGATCGACGCCTCGGCCTTCACCAAGCATCTGGTCCGCGGGCCGGGGGCGACGGCCTTCCTCGACCGATTCACCTGCAACAAGCTGCCGGCGGTGGGGCGGATCAACCTGACCTATGCGCTGACCGGGGCGGGGACCACGCGGACGGAATATACCATCGTCCGTCTGGCCGAGACCGAATACTACCTCGTCTCCGCCGGGGCCTGGACGGCCTATGACGCGGACTTCCTGAAGAAATCCATCGAGGATTTCATCGCGGCGGGCGGCGACCGGGTCGAGATGCACGACGTGACCACGCAATGGGGCGTCTTCGCCCTGGCCGGGCCGGCATCGCGCGACATCCTGAAGGAACTGGTGCGCGATGCCGATCCGGCGACGGTGCTGGGCAACAAGCGTTTCCCTTGGCTGACGATGCGCAACATCGAGCTGGGCATGTGTCCGGTGCGGGCGATCCGCGTGGCCTATACGGGCGAGCTGGGCTGGGAACTGCACCATCCGGTGGAGATGGGGCGCTACCTCTGGGATCAGCTGGTCGCGGCGGGCGGCAGGCACGGGCTGAAGCTGGTGGGGGCGCGGGCGCAGAACTGGCTGCGGCAGGAGAAGAGCTATCGCGCCTTCGGCACCGAACTGGGCCGGGACGCGACGCCGCTGGAAGCCGGGCTCGACCGCTTCGTCGACCTGTCGAAGGACTTCACCGGCAAGCAGGCGATGCTGGATACGGGCATCCGGGCGAAATGCGTGACGCTGCTGATCGACGGTCCCGCCGATACCGACCCCTGGGGCAAGGAGGCGCTGCTGTCGGGCGGGCAGAAGGTGGGCCGCCTGACCTCGGGGGGCTGGTCGGTGGCCTTCGGCAAGCAGATCGGCATGGGTTATGTCCGCCCCGATCTGGCGCAGGTCGGCACGAAGCTGACGGTGCGGATGCTGCGGCAGGAGTGGCCGGCCGAGGTCGTCGAGGACAGCCCCTACGACCCGGCGAACGCCCGCATCCGGATCGACGGCTGATCCGGCCGGTCCGCATGAGCCCGCCGGCGGCCGTGCCGGCGGAGCCCCGCGGCGGCGAGCAGCAGCAGCGCCATCGCCATCGGGCCGATGGCGGCGGGCAGGGGGACGGGCACGGGGGACCGCGGCGTCAGCGTCAGCGCGCTGTAGGGGACGTTCTGCTGCGAATGGACATAAAGGCCGATCCCGCCATCCCCGAATTCCTGTCCCCAGTCGGCGCTGCTGTAGTGCAGTTCCGTCTGGCCGTTCACCTGCAACTCGATCAGTTCGGCCGACCAGGACAGCCGGAAGTCATAGCTCGCCCCGTCCTGCCAGCCGCTGTCCCCCAGCCCGGTGGCCCGCGCGACCTCCGTCACCTCGGTTCCGCCATGGTCCCAGGCATCGCCGCCCGAGACCAGGGGGCCGCTGACATGGCTGAGCGCGAGCCCGGCCTCGGCCCCGCCGCCATCGGCCTGCTTCCAGTCGATCAGCCAGTAGTCGGCCTCGGCGCTGGTGATCTCGCCGCTGTCATAGCCCAGCACGAAGCCCCAGAAATCGTCATCCGCCGCGGTGGTGACGCTGACGCTGCCGTCCAGCACCATGTCCTGCCCGGTGTCGTCGCCCCAGAGGATGCTGGGCGCGCCGTTGCGGGTCTGGATCACGTTGCCCGTGCCGGGTTGCAGCAGCCAGCGCCCGGAATTGGGCACGGCATCGTCCACCTGCCAGCCGGTCAGGTCGACCGGCGCCGGATCGAGCGTCGCTGCCGATACGCCGGGCGGCAAGAGCAGCGCCGCCACGCCAAGGATACCATGCCAGATCGCCATGCCGCCTCCGCCACATCGCCCGTCGCGCGGGCTGCGGCCAGACTGGCGCGAAAGCGTTGAGGAAGTGCTGACGCTACTGGCTGCGCCGCGCGAGCCAGCTTTGCCACTGCCCGCGCGAGCCGCCGAAGGCGTTCAGGTCCACGTCCCCCGCCACGCCCTGCGCCTGGCCGGTGCCGCTGTACTGCCAGAAGGTCCAGTCATGGCCCGGATAGACCTGGCTCGGGTGGCCCGCGACCGACCGCAGCCAGAAGTCATGGCCCTGGATGCGCCACATCTCGTTGTCGCGGAAGAAATCCACCGTGGTGTAGATCACCGGCCGCTGCCCGTAATAGCTGGTGAGGATCGACAGGAAGATTGCCGATTCCTGCCGGATCCATTCCGGCGAGGGGCGGCGCGGGCAATTGCGCGACCGCGTCCATTCGATGTCGAGCACCGGCGGCAGGGCGCCGCGTTCGCGGGGGGCATGGCTGATGAACCACGCCGCCTGTTCCTGCGCGGTCCGGCAGAAATAGTAGAAATGATAGGCGCCGCGCGGCAGGCCGGCCTCGCGCGCCCGCGCCCAGTTTTCCTGGAACATCGGGTCGGCGATGTCGCCGCCCTCGGTTGCCTTGATGAAGGCGAAGTCGACGCCGCCGCGCCGCACCGCATTCCAGTCGATGCGGCCCTGCCAGCGCGACACGTCGATGCCGTGCACGTCATAGTCGTCGGGTGCGCGCCCGGTCCAGGGATGGGGGGCGCTGTCGCCGAATTGCGGGGGAATGCCCTTCGGCCCGCCGCCACCGCAGGCCGCGAGCACCGCCAGAAGAAGAAGGCAGCCTGCTGCCCGGATCGTTCGCCGCATCTGCCCGTCCCACCTCGCACCCGGCCCCGTTGCCCCGGCGCCGTTCATTGGGGGCAGTTGTGCCAAAGCGGCGCGCGGCTGTCACGCCGGCGTGAGCGGGTTCGCGTTCAACTTTCCGCCAACGCCGGGGGGCGATCAGCCGAAACGGGCAGGGGCCAGCGCCGCCACCACCGCGGGGTCGAATTGCGGGCTCCGGCCGGCGATCAGGTCGGCCAGCAGGCGGCTGGCCCCGTCGCTGGTCTGGAAGCCATAGCCGCCCTGTCCCGCCAGCCAGACGAAGGACGGCTCTTGCGGGTCGGGTCCGATCACCAGCACCCGGTCGGGCGCGAAGGTGCGCAGCCCCGCCCAGGTGGCGAGCGGTCGGGTGACGGGTTCGGTCACCATCGCCTCGTACCGGGCGAGTCCCTCGGCCAGCACCATGTCATCGGCCCAGGCATCCTGCGGGTCGAGCGGGTGTTCCTCGGCCGGCGAGACGATCAGCGCCCCGGCATCGGGCTTGGCATACCAGGTCTCGCCCGCGCCGAAGAGCATGGGCCAGCGCGACACGTCATGCCCGCCTGGCGCCGCGATCCGCGCCATCGACCGGCGCAGCGGCTGCAGCCCGACGGGCCGCACCCCGGCCAGCGCCGCCACCCGGTCCGCCCAGGCCCCGGCGGCATTGACCAGCATCCGCGCGGCGAAACGGCCGGTCGCCGTCGTCACCTGCCAGCCCTGCGCGTCGCGGGCGATGGCGGTGACCGGGGCACCGGTGTGGAACTCGGCGCCGCGGGACTGGGCCGCGCGGCGGAAATCCTGCATCAGCCGGTCGGTGTCGATGTCCCAGGCATGGGTCGCGTGGGCGGCGAAGGCGACGCGATCGTTCAGCACCGGCACCATTTGCCGGGCCGCCTCGGCACCGATGTCGTCCAGACGCATCAGCGCCGCCTCGCGCCGGAACAGGTCGGCCTCGTCCGCGCCCGCGACGATCATCATCCCGCGGGGGCTGAGCACACCGGTGTCGCGGAAATGCGCCTCGCCCGCGAGGCTCAGCTCCACCACCGGCGGCAGGCCATAGCGCGGTTCGTAAAGCGCGGCGGACCGGCCCGAGGCGTGATAACCGAACGCCGGTTCCGCCTCGAGCAGCAGGACGCGGCCCAGTTCCGACAGCCGCGCGGCGGCCGAGAGCCCGGCGATGCCGCCGCCGACGATCAGGAAGTCATGCATCCCCGGTGTCCCTGCCCCTGTCCCTGCGAATGGGCAGAGGGGGGCGGCGCCCCCCCCCCTGCGATCGGTCGTGAAGCGCTGCGGCAGGCGCCGCAGCCCGGCGCGGATCAGCTGGGGATGTCGCCGGAGATGCCTTCGACGAAGAAGTTCATCCCCGCCAGCGTGGCGTCATCCGCCGTCTCGCCCTCGGCCAGCCAGGCGGAGCCGTCCTGCTTGTTCAGCGGGCCGGTGAAGGGGTGGTATTCCTTCTTGGCGATGGCGTCGGCCAGCGCCAGCGCCTCGGCCTTCACCTCTTCGGGCACGGCCGAGGTGATCTCGCCGATCTGCACCTCGCCCTCGCCGATGCCGCCCCAGGTGGCGGTCGAGGTCCAGGCGCCGTCCAGCATCTTCTGCACCCGGTCGATGTAATAGGGGGCCCAGTTGTCGACGATGGCCGACACGCGCGGCGAGGGCGCGAAGTCCAGCATGTCCGACGCCTGGCCGAAGCCGATCACGCCTTCGGTCTTGGCCGCCTCGGCCAGCGGCGCGGTGGAATCGGTATGGGCCAGGATCACGTCCACGCCCTGTTCGATCAGCGCCTTGGCGGCATCGGCCTCTTTCGCCGGGTCGAACCAGGTATAGGCCCAGACCACGCTGATCTCGACCTCGGGGTTGACCTTGCGGGCGTGGATGAAGGTCGAGTTGATGCCCTGGATCACCTCGGGGATCGGGAACGATCCGATATAGCCGATCTTGTTCGACTTCGTCATCCGGCCGGCGATCGTGCCCATCACCGCGCGGCCTTCGTAGAAGCGGGCGTCATAGGTGGCCACGTTGTCGGCGCGCTTGTAGCCGGTGGCATGTTCGAACATCACGTCGGGGAACTTGGCGGCGACGTTGATCACCGGGTCCATGTAGCCGAAGGAGGTGGCGAAGATCAGCTTGCAGCCCTGCAGCGCCATCTGCGTCATCGCGCGTTCGGCATCCGCGCCCTCGGGCACGCTTTCCAGATAGACCGTCTCGACCCGGTCGCCGAACTCCTCCTCGACGGCCAGACGGCCCTGATCGTGCTGGAACGACCAGCCGAGATCGCCGATCGGGCCGACATAGATGAAGCCGATCTTCAGCGGTTCCTGCGCGAGGGCCGGGCGGGCGAGCCCGACGGCGGCCAGCGCGGCGGCGGAGCCTTTCAGTAGGGTTCTGCGGTTCATCAAAGCAACTCCTGCTGCGGAATGGGGGCCGCCTTGCCGGGCGGCCGGGATGGGTCAGCTCGAGGCGTGGAAGGACTTGCCGAGCGCGGCAGGCGCGTTCAGCGCGGCACGCGACCGGTCGGCGGAAATGACGACGAGGACGAGGATGGTGATCAGGTAGGGCGCCATCGACAGGTATTGCACCGGGATCGCCACGCCGGCGGCCTGCAGGTTCAGCTGCAGCACGGTGACGCCGCCGAACAGATACGCCCCCGCCAGCACCCGTCCCGGCCTCCAGCTGGCGAAGACGACGATGGCCAGCGCGATCCAGCCGGCGCCCGCGGTCATGCCCTCGGTCCATTGCGGCACGCGCACCAGGCTCAGATAGGCGCCGCCGAGCCCCGCGCAGGCGCCGCCGAACAGGATGGCGAGGATGCGGATCCGCACCACCTTGTAGCCGAGCGCATGGGCGGCATCGTGGCTTTCGCCCACGGCACGCAGGATCAGCCCCGCCCGGCTGCGGCGCAGGAACAGCCCCACCGCCACCACCAGCGCCAGCGACACATAGACCATCGGATCGTGGCGGAAGAGGATCGGCCCGATCACCGGCAGGTCCGACAGCGGACCGAGGTCCAGCCGCGGCGTCGCGGGCGGGCGGATGCCGGTATAGCCCTGTCCGATCAGCGCGGAAAAGCCGATGCCGAACAGCGTCAGCGCCAGCCCCGTCGCCACCTGGTTCGACAGCAGGAACTGCGTCAGCAGCGCGAAGATCAGGCTCAGAGCCGCGCCCGCCGCCGCCGCCGCGACGAAGCCCGCGAAGGGCGATCCGGTCTCGACCGCCGCGATGAAGCCCGCGATGGCGCCGGTGATCATCATCCCCTCGACGCCGAGGTTCAGCACGCCGGCCTTTTCCACCACCAGCTCGCCCAGGGCGGCCAGCAGGATCGGGGTCGAAGCCACCATCAGCGAGGCGATCAGCAGGATGGGATCGATGGAGCCGATCATGCCCGTGCCCCCTTCGCCAGCCGCAGCCGGAAATTCGCCAGCACGTCGAAGGCCAGCAGGAAGAACAGCAGCATCCCCTGGAAGGCCTGGATCGCCGCGGCGGGCAGGTTCAGCATCAGCTGCGCCAGTTCGCCGCCGATATAGGTCAGCGCCATCAGCAGCCCCGCCAGCAGGATGCCGAAGGGATTGAGCCGCCCGAGGAAGGCCACGATGATCGCGGTGAAGCCGTAACCGCTGGCGAAATCGGTGGTGATCTGCCCGGCCGGGCCCGTCACCTCGAACAGGCCCGCCAGCCCCGCCAGCGCGCCCGAAATGCCGAGGCAGACCGAGGTCAGCAGCGCCGGACTGACGCCCGCGAAGCGCGCGGCGCGCGGCGCCTCGCCCGCGACCCGGATCTGGAAGCCGAGGATATGGCGGCTGAGCAGCACATAGGCCCCGATCACCGCGCAGAAGGCCGCGACCACGCCCCAATGCATGCCGGTGCCGGGGATCAGCTCGCCGTTGAAGGCGGCGGGGTATTGCTGGAAGTTGCGGCTGCCGGGAAAGCCCATGCCCTCGGGGTTGCGCAGCAGCCCGAACGAGGCCGCCGACATCATGTGCTGCGCCACATAGACCAGCATCAGCGACACGAGGATCTCGTTGGTGTTGAACCGGGTCTTCAGGATTGCCGGGATCATCGCCCAGAGGAACCCGCCGCAGGCCCCCGCCACCGCCATCGCGGGCAGCAGCAGCACGCTGTCGGCAGGGTAGGCCGCCAGCCCCACCGCCGCGCCGAACAGTGCGCCCATGATGTATTGCCCCTCGGCGCCGATATTCCAGACCTGCGCCCGGAAGCCGAGGCTGAGCCCGATCGCGATCAGGATCAGCGGCCCCGCCTTCACCAGCAGCTGCGGGCGGGAATAGCTGGCATACTGGCCGAAGAGCGGATCCCAGAAGATGGTGCGGATCGCCTCGACCGGCGGCTTGCCGAGCAGGGCGAAAAGCAGCCCGCCCGCGATCATCGTGGCGATCACCGCCAGAACCGGGGTCGCCGCCGTCCACAGCCGCGACGGGGTGGGCCGGCGTTCAAGCCTGAGCATGCAGATGCTCCCCCGCGTCGCCGGCCGCGGCGTGCATGCCATGCGCGCCGCCCATCATCAGCCCGATCTCCTCCACCGTCAGCCCCTGCACCGGGCGGGGGGCCGACAGCCGCCCTTCGTTCAGCGCGGCGAAGCGGTCGGCGATTTCCAGCAACTCGTCGAGGTCCTGGCTGATGACCACGACGGCCGCCCCCTCTGCCGCGCGGTCGAGCAGGACCTGCCGGATCGCCGCCGCCGCCGCCGCGTCGACGCCCCAGGTCGGCTGGTTCACCACGATCACCGCCGGCTGCTGGCTCAGCTCGCGACCGATGACGAATTTCTGCAGGTTGCCGCCCGACAGCGCGCGGGCCGCGACATGGGTGCCGGGGGTGCGCACGTCATAGTCCTGCACCACCTCGGCGGCGAAGGCGCGGGTGCGCCGCCAGTCGACGAAGCCGCGCCGCACCAGCCCCCGCCGGATCGCCCCGGACAGAAGCGCGTTTTCGACAAGGCTCATCGCCGGGGCCGCGGCATGGCCCAGCCGTTCCTCGGGGGCCGAGACGAAGCCGCGGCGGCGTCGTTCGTTCGGCCCTTCCTGCCCGACCGGATGGCCGGCGGCGCGGACCATCTCGGGCGCGCTGCGCAATTCCCCGGACAGCGCCAGCAGCAGTTCATCCTGGCCGTTGCCCGCGACCCCCGCGATGCCCAGCACCTCGCCGCGCTTCACGGTGAAGCCGATTCCCTTCAGCGAAGTGCCGAAGGGCATCGGCGAGGCGACGGTCAGCCCCGACACCTCCAGCGCGGGCGGGCCTTCCCATTCGGCCGGGGCCGGACGGGCGGGCGGGGTCAGCGTCTCGCCCACCATCAGTTCCGCCAGGTCGCGCGCCGTCTTCTCGCGCGGGGTGCAGGTCGCCACCACCTTGCCGCGGCGCAGGATCGTGGCGCTGTCGCACAGCGCGCGGATCTCTTCCAGCTTGTGGCTGATATAGAGGATGGCCGTGCCCTCCGCCGACAGCTTGCGCAGCGTCGCGAAGAGGATGCCCACTTCCTGCGGGGTCAGGACCGAGGTCGGCTCGTCCATGATCAACAGCCGCGGCTCCTGCAGCAGGCAGCGGATGATTTCCACCCTCTGGCGTTCGCCCGCCGACAGGTCGCCCACCAGCCGGGCGGGGTCGAGCGGCAGGCCATAGGCCTCGGACACGTCGCGGATGCGGGCCGACAGGGCGCGCTGCGGCGGCGGCCGTTCCATCCCGAGCGCCACGTTTTCGGCCACGGTCAGCGCCTCGAACAGGCTGAAATGCTGGAAGACCATCGCCACGCCCGCCGCCCGGGCGGCACGCGGCTCGGCCGGGGCGAAGGGGGCGCCCGACATCCGCATCTGGCCGCTGTCGGGGCGCACCAGCCCGTAGATCGTCTTGACCAGCGTGGATTTTCCCGCGCCGTTTTCCCCCAGCAGCGCGTGGATCTCGCCCTCGGCCACGGTGAAGGACACGTCGCTGTTGGCCACCACGCCCGGATAGGCCTTGGTCAGCCCCTCCACCGCCAGCAGTTCGGGACGATCCCCCAATTGTTCCACCCCTGTCACCCGGCGCAGTCCCTCGTGGCTCGATTGGCGCTCGGTCCCCTGAGTAGCGCGGCGGCGACGCCCACCGCAATGGCTTGAGGATGTTTGCCAAGTTCGGGTTCGCCTATGGGGCAGGCAATGCGCAAGATTTGGGCATCCGCATGGCCAAGCGCGCGGAGCCGCCCCCGGAACCGCGCCCATTTGCTGGCCGAGCCGATCAGCCCGCAGCTTGCGAAGCCGTGACCGAGCAGCCGGTGGCAGAGGTCCAGGTCGAGGGCGTGGGAATAGGTCAGGATCAGATGCGCGGCATCGGCGGGCGCGAGCATCGCCACCCGCCCCGGATCGGCGGCGACCAGCGGCGTCACGCCCGGGGGCACCGCCTGCGGAAAGCGGTCGGGCGCGGTATCGACCCAGGTGATCGCCAGACCCGGCAGCGGGGCCAGCACCGCCACAAGCGCACGCCCGACATGGCCCGCGCCCCAGATCCAGACCGGGCGGGGCGGCGGCAGTTCGGCCTCGACCAGCCAGCCGTCGGCCAGCACCGGCGCCTCGGGCCGCCAGCCCTGCGCCCGCGCCCGCGACAGCATCCGCGCGACAGCCAGCGGCGGGTCGCCCGCAGCCGCCGCCAGCGGGCGCGCGACCAAGCCGGACCGGGCGGCGGGAAGCGCCCCGGGCCGCAGCACCTCGAAGGCCAGCGTCACCGCGCCGCCGCAGCATTGCCCGAGCGCGGGACCGAGCGGCAGTGCCTGCGCCAGCCCCTCGCCGCGCGCCAGCACCTGCCGGGCGGTGGCGATGGCCTGCCATTCCAGCGCGCCGCCGCCGATTGTGCCCTCGCAGGCCGTGGCGCCGACCAGCATCGCCGCGCCGGCCTCGCGCGGGGTCGACCCGCGAATGCCGGCCACCAGCACCCGCACCGCCGGACCCAGACGATCCAGCCCGGCCGCCAGCGCGCTGCGGTCAAAGCTCATGTCCGGCCCTCGCGGGCCCGGGCGATCGCCGCCAGCACCCGTTCCGGCGTCGCCGGCGCATCGAGCGCGGGATAGCCCGGACCGCAGGCGGCGCAGGCATCCGACAGCGCCAGGAAGGCCGAGATACCCAGCATGAACGGCGGCTCGCCCACCGCCTTCGACCGGTGGATCGTCGCCTCGCGGTTCGGCCCCTCCCACAGCGCGACGTTGAACAGGCGCGGCCGGTCGGAACAGGCGGGGATCTTGTAGGTCGAGGGCGCATGGGTGCGCAGCCGGCCCTTGTCGTCCCAGACCAGCTCCTCGGTCGTCAGCCAGCCCGCGCCCTGCACATAGCCGCCCTCGATCTGGCCGATGTCCAGCGCCGGGTTCAGGCTGGCGCCGCAATCGTGCAGGATGTCGGCGCGCAGGATGCGGTATTCGCCGGTCAGCGTGTCCACCGCCACTTCCGATACCGCCGCGCCATAGGCGAAGTAGAGGAAGGGGCGGCCCTCGCCCTTCACCCGGTCCCAGCGGATTTTCGGTGTGGCATAGAAGCCGGTGGCGGACAGGCTGATCCGCGCCTGATAGGCGGCGGAAACGGCCTCGTCCCAGGGCAGGCTCAGGTCGCCGGCGCCGACCGCGCCGGCCTCGAAGCGCACGTCGTCCGGCGCCATGC
Source organism: Frigidibacter oleivorans (assembly GCF_003993775.1). Lineage (GTDB taxonomy): Bacteria > Pseudomonadota > Alphaproteobacteria > Rhodobacterales > Rhodobacteraceae > Frigidibacter > Frigidibacter oleivorans. Next base: position 23,055 of record NZ_RJRZ01000025.1, on the reverse strand, counting down.
CCGCCCGCGCCGCCACCAGCGCCGCGATCCGGCCGCGCAGTGTGTCGCAGGCGGCCTTCACCGCCATGCCGTTCAGGTCCGCGCCGGAGGAGGCGGCAGTGGCCGAGGTGTTGGGCACCTTGCCCGTGTCGGTGGCGGTGATGCGGATGCGGTCGATGGGCAGGCCGAAGGCTTGGGCCGCGACCTGCGTTACCTTGCGGTGCAGGCCCTGGCCCATCTCGGTGCCGCCATGGTTCAGGGCGACGGAGCCGTCCTGATAAATATGCACCAGCGCGCCCGCCTGATTGAGGTGGGTCAGGGTGAAGCTGATGCCGAACTTCACCGGCGACAGGGCGATGCCGCGCTTGATGATCGGGTTTTCGCTATTCCAGGCGGCGACAGCGGCGCGCCGTACATCCAGCTGGCAGCGTTTCGACAAGTCGCCGGTCAGCTGGCCGAGGATAAAATCCTCCACCTCCATCCCGTAGGGCGTGGTGCTGCCGCCGTTGCCGGGCATGGCAGGATGCGGCTGCGCACCCGCCGCCACGGCCTCGGCCCCACGCGAGGTCAGGTCCACCGGATCGCCGGCGATGAGCGTGGGTTCCGGCTCCACCGGCCCTTCGGGCGCGAGGCCCGGTTGCGCCTCGGCGTAGAAATTCGCCCGCCGCACCGCCAGCGGGTCGAGCGACAGCGCATGGGCGATGTGATCCATCACCCGTTCCACCCCGAGCATCCCCTGCGGCCCGCCGAAGCCCCGATAGGCCGTGGCGCTTTGGGTATGGGTGCGCAAGCGGTGGCTTTCGATCCGTACCGCGGGCAGGCGATAGGCATTGTCGGCATGCAGCATCGCCCGGTCCGCCACCGGCAGCGACAGGTCCATCGACCAGCCGCAGCGGACCAGATGGCGGAATTCCAGGCCCAGCAGGCGCCCGTCTTCGGTTACCCCTGCCCGATAGTCGATGCGGAAATCATGGCGCTTGCCGGTGATGACCATGTCGTCATCGCGGTCATAGCGCATCTTGCAGGGCCGCCCGGTGCGCGCGGCCGCCACCGCGCAGGCCACCGCCAGCCAGTTGCCCTGGCTTTCCTTGCCGCCGAAACCGCCGCCCATCCGCCGCATCTCGACCCGGACCGCGTGCATCGGCAGGTGCAGCGCCTCGGCCACCTTGTGCTGCACCTCGGTCGGGTGCTGGGTCGAGGAATGGACCAGCATCCCGTCTTCCTGCGGCAGGGCCAGCGCCGCCTGACCTTCGAGGTAGAAATGCTCCTGCCCGCCGATCTCGATCTGCCCCGCGATCACCTGCGGCGCGGCGGCGATGGCGGCGGCGGCATCGCCCCGCGCCCAGATGACCGGCCCGCCCTCGAACCGGCTGTCGGCGGCCAGCGCCTGATCGACGGTCCGGATCGCGGGCAGTTCCTCGCACTCCACCCGCCCCAGCCGGGCCGCCCGCCGCGCCGCCAGATGGCTGTCGGCGATGACGAGGAAGACCGGCTGGCCGAGGAAATGGACCTCGCCCGTCGCCAGCAGCGGTTCGTCATGCAGCGAGGGCGAACAGTCCGGCACATGGTCGAAATCCGCCGCCGTCAGCACCGCGACCACCCCCGGTGCGGCGCGCACGGGAGCAAGGTCCATCGCCGTGATCCGCCCATGCGCGACGGGCGACAGGCCGAAGGCCAGATGCAGGCAATCCGCCGGCACCGGAATGTCATCGACATAGCGCGCCTGTCCGGTGACATGCAGCGCGGCGGAATCATGGGGCAGGGGTTGGGCCACGCTCATGTCACCGGCTCCAGCGCCGACAGCGGCAGGACCGAGACCGGCGCGCCGGAGAGGTCGTGACGATAGCGGCGCAGCAGGTTCTGCGCGACCTGCAACCGATAGCCGGCGCTGGCGCGCATGTCGCTGAGCGGCGCGAAGTCCTCGGCAAAGGCGGGCAGCGCCGCCTCGACCCTGGCCTCCGTCCAGTCCCGGCCCAGCAATGCCGCCTCGACCGCCGCCGCGCGCTTCGGCACCCCGGCCATGCCGCCGAAGGCGATGCGGGCGTCTGTCACTTTTCTATCTTCCACAGTCACGTTGAAGCAGCCGCAGACCGCCGAGATATCTTGATCGAACCTTTTCGAGATCTTGTAGCAGCGCAGCGCCGGGGCCGTGGCGGGGATCGTCACTGCCTCGACGAACTCGCCGGGGCGCCGGTCCTGGCGGCGGTAGTCGAGGAAGAACGCCTCCAGCGGTATCGACCGCCGCTCCTCGCCGCGGCGCAGATGCAGCACCGCGCCCAGGGCGATCAGCGCGGGCGGCCCGTCGCCGATGGGCGAACCGTTGGCGATGTTGCCGCCGATGGTGGCGGCGGCGCGGATCTGTTCGCTGGCAAAGCGACGCAGCAATTCCGCCAGCGCCGGATGCGGTTCCTCCATTGCCGCGCGCAGGCTAGCGATCGTCACCCCCGCGCCGATGCGGATGCCGCCCGCCACCGGCTCGACCTTTTGCAGGTCGGCGCAGCCGTGCAGGAAGGCGACGGGCCCGAGGTTGCGCAGGTCCTTCGTCACCCATAGGCCGACATCGGTGGCGCCGGCGACCAGCACGCCTTTCGGATGTTCGAGGCACCAGCCCGCCAACGCGTCGCCGCCGGCCGGCGCGAAGGGGGCGGGGTCGCCCGTCTGCGCCGCCAGCGCGGCGCCGTCGGTTGCCATCCATTCGGGCACCGGCGCCTCTGCGGCATCCTCGGCCGCGCGCACGATGGGGCCGTAGCCGGTGCAGCGGCACAGGTTGCCGGCCAGCATGTCGTCATGGTCGCGGCGTCCGGTGGCGTGGCCGACGGCCATCGCCGCAATGAAGCCGGGCGTGCAGAAGCCGCACTGGCTGCCATGCCGGTCGATCATCGCCTGCTGGACGGGGTGCAGCGCACCGTCCGGCCCGGCGATGCCCTCGACGGTCCGCACCGCGCGGCCATGCAGTTGCGGCAGGAGCAGGATGCAGGCGTTCAGCGCGCGGATGCCCTGCCCATCGGTGACCATCACCGTGCAGGCGCCGCAATCGCCCTCGTTGCAGCCCTCCTTGGTGCCCTTCAGCCCGCGCTCCTCGCGCAGCCAGTCCAGCAGGGTGCGGGTTGGGTCCGTCGCCGGGGCGCGGACCGGCGTTCCGTTCAGCAGAAACGCGATCTCGTTCATGGGGTAGCCTGCCGCTGTCTCCTGGCTTGGGCGATGCGCAGCCGCCCGATGCGGCGGAAAGCGGCGGCGCGCCCGTGTCGCTGTTTTCAGCAAAGCCGAGCGCGCCGGTCTTGGCAAGGGGCGCCGCGGGGGCGCCACCGGAGCGGCGCCCGCGCATCATGCAATTGACCGGAAAGCGGGCAGCGGCCTCAGCCGAGGCTCGCCGCCACCGCCTCGAGCTGGCCCGCCACCTGGCCCCAGCCGGAGTCGAAGCCCATCTCGCGGTGCTTCTGTGCCGCCTCGGCATTGGCATGGCGGGCGATCACCCGGTATTCGCAGCCGCCCTCGACCGGGGTCAGCAGGATGTCGGCGGTGAAGAAGGCCTCGTCCTTGGGCCGGAACCCCTGCGACAGCGCATCGGTGAACACCAGCCGCCGCCCCGGTTCGGCCAGCAGGACGCAGCCCTCGCCGCCGATCTCGCCGAATTCCTCGAAGACCATCTTGGTGTAGAAGCGTCCGCCCGGCACCGGCTCGATCACCGCCTCGGTCGTCTTGCCGGGGGCGGGCGCGAAGAACTGCTTCAGCAGTTCCGGTTCCGTCCAGCAGCGCCAGATATTCATCGGGCTCGCGGCCATGCGGCGCACCAGCAGCAGGTCGTTCGGGCCGGGATCATGGGTCGGGGCGGGGCTTTGCGTCATGTCCATCGTCGTCTCCTGTAGGGTCCTGTCGTTCGAGCGCTTCGGCCAGCGCCTGCAGGCGGTCGGTCCGCGCCTCCCACAGGTGGCGCTGGCGGGCCAGCCAGTCCTCGGCCGCAGCCAGCGGCGCCGCCTCGACCTGCACCACCCGCACCCGCCCGGCCTTGTGCGACCGGACGAGCCCCGAGCCTTCCAGCACCTTCAGATGGCGCAGGAAGGTGGGCAGGGCGATGTCATGCGGCGCATGCAGTTCCCCCACCGAGGCGGGGCCCTGCGCCAGCCGCTCGATCACCGCCCGGCGCGTGGGGTCGGCGATGGCGGCGAAGAAGCGGTCGAGATGGTTAGCCATGCAGCTAGGTATCACGATCCGGCGCGTCGGGCAAGGACGGTTAGCATCGCGGCTAACCGTTGCGCCCTTCCGCCGCCCGGTCGGGGGGCCTATCTTCGCGCCATGTCAGATCCCCGATTCATCCATCTGCGCGTCCATACCGAATATTCGCTGCTGGAAGGCGCCGTGCCGGTGAAGAAGCTGGTTAAGACCGTGGCAGAGATGGGCATGCCCGCCGTCGCGGTGACCGATACCAACAACCTGTTCGCGGCGCTGGAATTTTCGGTGACGGCCAAGGGGGCGGGGGTGCAGCCGATCGTCGGCTGCCAGGTCGATGTGACCCACGATCCGGCCCAGCCGGGCGAACGCCCGCGGCTGCCTGCGCCGGTGGTCCTGCTGGCGCAGGATGCGGCGGGCTATGCCAACCTGATGAAGCTGAATTCCTGCCTCTACCTCGACGCCGGGGGCGAGCTACCGCAGGTGACGGTGGAGGAACTCGCCGCCCATGCCGAGGGGCTGATCTGCCTGACCGGCGGGCCGGAGGGCGCGGTGGGCCGTCTGCTGCAGGCGGGGCAGCCGGCCAAGGCGCAGGCGCTGATGACCCGTCTGGCGGCGATCTATCCGGGGCGGCTCTATGTGGAACTGCAGCGCCATCCGGGCGAGGGCGGCCAGCCGCCCGAGGCGGAGCGGGCGACGGAGCGGCCCTTCGTCGACATGGCCTATGCGATGGACCTGCCGCTGGTCGCCACTAATGACGTCTATTTCCCGAAGGCCGAGATGTACGAGGCGCATGACGCGCTGATCTGCATCGCCGAGGGCGCCTATGTCGACCAGCAGGAGCCGCGCCGCCGCCTGACGCCGCAGCACTATCTGAAGACTGAGGCGGAGATGTGCGCGCTGTTCGCGGATCTGCCCGAGGCGCTGGAGAACAGCGTCGAGATCGCCCGCCGCTGCGCCTTTGCCGCGGCCAAGCACAAGCCGATCCTGCCGCGATTCGCCGATGACGAGGTCGAGGAACTGCGCCGCCAGGCCTGGGAGGGGCTGCGCGCAAGGCTGGCGGTGATCCCCCATGCCGCGCCGGTCGAGGTGTACGAAGAGCGGCTGCGCTTCGAGATCGACATCATCGAGAAGATGGGTTTTCCCGGCTATTTCCTGATCGTGGCCGACTTCATCAAATGGGCCAAGACGAAAGGCATTCCGGTCGGGCCGGGGCGGGGGTCGGGCGCGGGCAGCCTCGTGGCCTATGCGCTGACGATCACCGACCTCGATCCGCTGCGCTATGCGCTGCTCTTCGAACGCTTCCTGAACCCGGAACGGGTGTCGATGCCCGACTTCGACATCGACTTCTGCATGGACCGCCGCGAAGAGGTGATCCGCTACGTGCAGGAGAAATACGGGCGCGAGAAGGTGGGCCAGATCATCACCTTCGGCGCGCTGCTGTCCAAGGCCGCCGTGCGCGACGTGGGCCGGGTGCTGCAACTGTCCTACGGGCAGGTGGACCGGCTGTCGAAGATGATCCCGGTCGAGGGGGTGAAGCCGGTCTCGATCACCAAGGCGCTGGCCGACGAGCCGCGCCTGCGCGAGGCGGCGCGGGAAGAGGTGGTGGGACGGCTTCTCGCCTATGCCGAACAGATCGAGGGGCTGCTGCGCAATGCCTCGACCCATGCGGCGGGGGTGGTGATCGGCGACCGTCCGCTCGACGCGCTGGTGCCGCTTTATCAGGATCCGCGGTCGGACATGCCGGCCACCCAGTTCAACATGAAATGGGTGGAACAGGCGGGGCTCGTGAAGTTCGACTTCCTCGGCCTGAAGACGCTGACCGTGATCCAGAACGCCATCGACCTGATCCGCGCTTCGGGCCGGCAGCTGCACGAGGCGGCGGACGGCCGGCGGCTTTATGACCCCGCGCCCGGCACCGAGAACGACATCGGCCATATCCCGCTGGACGATGCCGCCAGCTACGAACTCTACGCCAATGCCCGCACTGTCGCAGTGTTCCAGGTGGAAAGCTCGGGCATGATGGATGCGCTGCGGCGGATGAAGCCCACCTGCATCGAGGATATCGTCGCGCTGGTGGCGCTGTATCGTCCTGGCCCGATGGAAAACATCCCCGTCTACTGCGAGGTCAAGCACGGGCTGCGGCCGCTGGAATCGATCCATCCCACCATCGACCACATCCTGAAGGAAACCCAGGGCATCATCGTCTATCAGGAACAGGTGATGCAGATCGCGCAGGTGATGGGGGGCTATTCGCTGGGGGGCGCCGACCTCTTGCGCCGGGCGATGGGCAAGAAGATCGCCGAGGAGATGGCGAAGGAGCGTCCGAAGTTCATCGAGGGCTGCAAGGCCACCCATGGCATCGACGCGAAGAAGGCGGGCGAGGTCTTCGACCTGCTGGAGAAGTTCGCCAATTACGGCTTCAACAAGTCGCATGCCGCGGCCTATGCGGTGGTCAGCTACCAGACCGCATGGCTGAAGGCGAACCACCCGGTCGAGTTCATGGCCGGGGTGATGAACTGCGATATCCACCTGACCGACAAGCTCGCCGTCTACAAGCGCGAGGTCGACCGCATGGGGATCGTGACCGAGCCGCCCTGCGTCAACCGCTCGCTGGCGAGTTTCAGCGTCTCGGGGGGACGGGTGCTCTACGCGCTCGGCGCGCTGAAGAACGTCGGGGTCGAGGCGATGAACCTGATCGTCCAGGCGCGGGGCGACCGGCCCTTCGCCAGCCTGTTCGACTTCGCCCGGCGGGTGGACCTGAAACGGGTGGGCAAGCGCCCGCTGGAGATGCTGGCCCGCGCTGGCGCCTTCGACCGGCTGGACCCGAACCGCCGCCGGGTCTTCGACAGTCTCGACGCGCTGGTCGCCTGGTCGGCAGCGGTGCACGATGCCGCCTCTTCGGCGCAGGTGTCGCTGTTCGGCGCGGGGGGCGACGACCTGCCCGAACCGCGGCTGGCGGCGGGCGACGACTGGCTGCCCGCCGAACGGCTGGCGCAGGAACACGGCGCGGTGGGCTTCTACCTGACCGGGCATCCGCTGGACGACTACATGCCGGTGCTGAAGCGGCAGAAGGTGCAGACGCTGGCCGAACTGACCGAGGCGGCGCAGGCCGGACCCCGCGTGGCCAAGCTGGCGGGCACCGTGTCCTCGCGGCAGGAACGGAAGTCGGCCAAGGGCAACCGCTTCGCCTTCGTGCAGCTGTCCGATCCGACCGGGCTCTACGAGGTGACGGTGTTTTCCGAGACGCTGGAGGCGAACCGCCAGTATTTGGAACCGGGCAGTGCCGTGGTGCTGACGGTCGAGGCCAATCTGGAAGGCGAGACGCTGAAGCTGTTGTGCCGCAAGGCCCAGCCCATCGACGCGGTCGCGGCCGAGGCGGGCAGCAGCGGCCTGCGCATCCATGTGGCGGCCGAGACGGCCGTCGCCTCGGTCGCGGCGCTGTTCCAGCGAGTGCAGGCCGAGGCGAAGGCGCGGGCCGGGCGCGGCCCGGTCAGCCTCTGCGTCACCGACCCCGAGACTGGCGCCGAGATCGAGATCGCGCTGCCCGCGCCCATGCCGGTCAGCCCGCAGATCAAGGGCGCGCTGAAGGCCATCGGCGGGGTGGTGATGGTCGAGGAGATCTGATCAGCCGCGCAGGTGCCGGGCGAAGAGCTTGGCGAACAGCACTGCCAGCACGATCCGCAGCACATGGTGCAGGGTGACGTAGATCACGCTGATCTGCAGCGACACCGCCACCAGCGACATTTCCGCCAGACCGCCGGGGGCGAAGGCCAGCATCACCGCCGTCGCCGGTTCCTGCACCAGCGGCGCGAAGGTGATGCCGATGACCAGCGCCATGGCCATCATCACCCCGAAATTGACCAGCGCCAGCCGCAGCGCCAGCAGCAGCGACTGCATCCGCACCCCGGCAAAGCGCATGCCCAGCGTGGTGCCGATCACCGTCTGGGTGGCCGCGATCATCCATTGCGGCGGGACGGTCTGGGTCAGTCCCGCCAGATGCGCCGCCGCCGACAGGACCAAAGGCCCGGTAACCAGCCCCGCCGGCATGCCGATCCGCATCCCGGCCCAGCACCCGATCGCCCCCGCCGCGAAGAGGATCGCCACGTCCTGCAGCCCCAGCGGCAGGGTGCCGCCGCCCAGCGTGGCGCCGCCCGCGGACCCGACGGCATGCCCGGTCAGGATGGCGAAGCCGATCGGCACCAGCACCACGGTCAGGATCAGCCGCAGGAATTGCAGCATGGTCAGCATCGGGATATCGGCGCCCATCTCCTCGCCCATCTGGATGGTCTCCAGCAGGCCGCCGGGGGCGCTGCCGAAATAGGCGGTGGGGGCATCGACCCGGCCGCTGGCCTTCAGCGCGCGATAGCCGATCTGGTGGGCGACCGGGATGAAGATCACGAGGCAGACCAGCGAGGGCCACCAGTGCCGCGCCTCGGCAAAGATCTCGGGCCGGAAGGCGCCGCCGATCGAGACGCCGATCACCGGGATGGCGATGGCGCGCAGTTGTAGGGGCACATGCGGCGGGCGCCCGGCCAGCCGCAGCCCCGCCAGTGCGGCGCCGGCCACGGCCAGCAGAGACCCGAGCATGAAGGGCAGGGGCAGGCCCAGGGCCTGCGCTGCGAAACCGCCCGCGGCGGCCAGGCCGAGGGTCAGCGCCACGCCGGGCAGGTGCACCTCGTTGCGACCAAGACGAAAGCTGAAAGGCATGGGCTCTCCTACATCCGGGCCATGCCTTTGCATGCGACGGAATGCAAGCGGCTAGCGCCGGCCGCCGGGCAAAATCACTTGCGCCGCATCGCGTCGAGCAGCGCGGCGCCGAGCCCGCCCATGTCGCTGCCGCCGGTGGCAGAGGGGGCGCTGCCGCGCGGGCCGCGCGGGGCCGGACCCTTGCCCGCGGGTTTGCCGCCCGGGCCGGCGGCCGCCGCCGGGCCGCGCCTGTCGTCGCGCTCGCCGCCGCCATCCTTCCGCATGGTCAGGCCGATCCGCTTGCGCGCCACGTCCACCTCGGTCACGCGGACCTTCACCACATCGCCCGCCTTCACCACCTCATGCGGGTCCTTCACGAAGCGGTCGGCCAACTGGCTGACATGAACCAGCCCGTCCTGATGCACGCCGATATCGACGAAGGCGCCGAACGCCGCGACATTGGTGACGGTGCCTTCCAGCAGCATCCCCGGGCGCAGGTCCTTGATGTCGTCCACCCCCTCGGCGAAGCTCGCGGTGCGGAAGCTCGGGCGCGGGTCGCGGCCGGGCTTTTCCAGTTCCGCGAGGATGTCCTTCACGGTGGGCAGGCCGAAGCGGTCGTCGGCGAATTCTGTTGGCTCCAGCCGTTTCAGCACCGCCGGATCGGCCATGACCGCCCGCAGGTCGCGCCCGCAGGCCTTCACGATGCGGCGGGCGAGGTCATAGGCCTCGGGGTGGACGGCCGATGCGTCCAGCGGTTCGCGCCCGTCGGGAATGCGCAGGAAGCCCGCCGCCTGCTCGAAGGCCTTGGGACCAAGCCGCGCCACCTTCAACAGATCCTTGCGGGTGGCGAAGGCGCCGTTCTGGTCGCGGTGCAGCACGATGGCCTCGGCCAGCGACGGGCCGAGCCCCGACACCCGCGACAGCAGCGGGGCCGAGGCGGTGTTCAGGTCGACGCCGACCGCGTTCACCGCATCCTCGACCACGCCTTCCAGCGACCGGCCGAGACGGTGCTGGTCCACGTCATGCTGATACTGGCCGACGCCGATGGATTTCGGCTCGATCTTCACCAGTTCGGCCAGCGGGTCCTGCAGGCGGCGGGCGATCGAGACGGCGCCGCGCAGGCTGACATCCAGATCGGGAAATTCAGCGGCAGCCAGCGGCGAGGCGGAATAGACCGAGGCGCCGGCCTCGCTGACGATCACCTTCACCGGCTTCGGCGCGCCCTTCGGGTCCGGCGGCAGCGCGGCCAGCAGATCCGCCACCAGCCGCTCGGTCTCGCGGCTGGCGGTGCCGTTGCCGAGCGCGATCAGCCCGACGCCGTGGCGGCGGATCAGTGCCGCGAGCGTCGCCTGCGCACCGCGCAGGTCGTTCTTCGGCTGGAAGGGATAGACGGTCGCCGTCTCCAGCAGCTTGCCCGTCGCATCCACCACCGCCACCTTGCAGCCGGTGCGGATGCCCGGATCCACGCCCATCGTCACCCGGCCCCCGGCCGGGGCGGCCAGCAGCAGGTCCTTGAGGTTGCGGGCGAAGACGCGGATCGCCTCCTCCTCTGCCCGGTCGCGCAGGTCGGCCATCAGGTCGATGGTCAGCGCGGTGCGCAGCTTCACGCGCCAGGCCCACCCCGCCGCCTGCGCCAGCCACAGGTCGCCGGGCTGTTTCGTGACGGCCTTCAGGGTGGCGCGCACCATGCCTTCCGCCGGCGACTGGCCGGGCGCGGCATCGGCGTCGATCTCCAGATCCAGGGACAGAACGCCCTCGTTCCGGCCGCGCAGCATCGCCAGCACCCGGTGGCTGGGCGCCCGGGACCACGGTTCGGCATGGGCGAAATAATCGGAGAACTTCGCGCCCTCGGCCTCTTTCCCCGGCACGACCCGGGCCGAGAGGACGGCCACGTCCTTCATATGCGTCCTGAGCCGGCCCAGAAGGTCGGCATCCTCTGCAAGCCCCTCCGCCACGATGTCGCGCGCGCCCTCCAGCGCGGCCTTGGCATCGGGGACTGCCTCGCTCAGGTAGCCCGTCGCCAGCACCGCCGGGTCACGGCTGCGGTCGGCAAGGATCGCCTCGGCCAGCGGCCCGAGCCCGTTTTCCCGCGCGATCATCGCCCGGGTCCGGCGCTTGGGCTTGTAGGGCAGGTAGAGGTCTTCCAGCTCTGCCTTGGTCGCGGCCCGGCCGATATCGGTCTCCAGCTCTGCCGTCAGCTTGCCTTGGTCGCGGATCGAGCCGAGGATCGCCGCCCGCCGCGCCTCCATCTCGCGCAGATAGGTCAGGCGCTCGGCCAGCGTCCGCAACTGCGTGTCGTCGAGCCCGCCCGTCGCCTCTTTCCGGTAGCGCGCGACGAAGGGCACGGTGGCCCCCCCGTCGAGCAGCGCGATCGCGGCGCCCACCTGATCCGGGCGGGCCCCGATCTCGGCGGCGATGGTCAGGGGGATTCGGCGGGCGGGGTCTTCCATCATGGGCTTCCGGTCTGTCACGGGACTGTCACGAAGCCCGGACCTTAGCGGGGGATCGCGCCGGGGGGAATGGCGCGCCACCCGCATCAGCCGTGACGGCCGCGCGAATCCGCCGGCGCGCCGTCGCGGTCGGTCAGGCCATAGTCGCGCAGCACCGCTGCCACCCGCAGCCGGTAGCCGGCGAAGAGGCCCGCGCGCCCGGCGGCCTGCGCCGCGCGGTGTTCGGGCAGGTCGCGCCATGCGGCCACCGCCGCCTCGTCCCGGAAGAAGGACAGCGACAGCAGCTTGCCCGGGGTTGCAAGGCTCTCGAAGCGTTCGACCGAGATGAAGCCGGGCAGGCGTTCCAGCAGGGGTTTCAGCGCGGCGGCCTCGGCGAGATAGTCCTCGCCGCGCCCCGGCGCGGGCTCCACCTCGAAGATCACCGCGATCACAGGGGGTGATCCGTCAGCGGCGCGTGGGGGCCGGACACCAGCCGCAGGAAGGTGCGGTCCTCGCGCCGGATGAAGCGTTCCCGCTGCGCGAAGGCATAGTTTTCGCGCCCCAGCGGGTCGGCGGCGAGGCGGGCGCGATAGGCCTCGTAGGCGGCGAGGCTGGGCACGCGGTAGATGCCATAGGCCAGCGTGGCCGAGCCTTCGGCCGGGCCGAAATAGCCGATCAGGTCGGCGCCGCAGCGCGGGATCGCCTGCCCCCAGGTGCGGGCATAGGTGGCGAAGGCCTCGTGCGCGGTGGGGTCGATGTCATAGCGGATGATGCAGGTCAGCATGGTGTCTCCGTGTTTTGCCCGGCGGTTTGCGTGTCATGCCGGGCGTCGTGCCCCGCCACCCTGCCCGATTGCGCGGCGCGGATGCTTCGTCTAGCGTCGAAGCATGACCGAAGGCCCCGACATTTCCCGCGCTGCCGCACTGCTGGGCGATCCGGCCCGGGCCGCGATGCTGGCCGCGCTGATGCGCGGGCCGGCGCTGACCGCCAGCGAACTGGCGGCAGAGGCGGGGGTGACGGCCTCCACCGCCTCGGCGCATCTGGCCCGGCTGGAGGCGGGCGGCATGGTTCAGCCGCGCCGGCAGGGGCGTCACCGCTATTTCAGCCTGGCCTCGGAGGAGGTGGCGGCACTGATCGAGGCGCTGATGCGCTTTGCGGGGGCGGGCGCTGTCGCCGGCCCCGCGCGCCCCACCCGCCTGCCCGGGCCGCGCGATCCGGCGCTGCGGCAGGCGCGGGTCTGCTACAACCACCTGGCCGGTACGGCGGGCGTGCAGCTGTACGACAGCCTGCTGTCGCGCGGCTTTCTGACGCTGTCGGCAGAGGGGCCTGACCTGACCGACGCGGGGCGGGCATTCGTGGCGGGCTTCGGGCTGGACCTGCCGGGGCTGATGGCGGGGCGGCCGCCTTTGTGCCGCGACTGTCTTGACTGGAGCGCGCGGCGCAGCCATCTGGGCGGGCGGCTCGGCCGGGCTTTCCTGTCGCGGATGGAGGCGCAGGGCTGGCTGCGGCGGGTCGAGGGCAGCCGCGCGATCCGCTTCACCCCGCCCGGCGCCCGCGCCTTCGCCGCGGCATTTCCTGCGCCCGCCCGCGATCCGGCCAGCGATCCGGCCCGCGCCGCCCCCGATGAATCGCTTGACGTCCCCGCTCTTTGACCCTATCAGGCGCGGACCGAATTCGGGGCGTCCGGAACGACGCCCCTTCTGTCATGAATGGCCGCTCTGCCGCCTGCGGGTAATCGGCCCGGGAAAACGAAGGAACGAAACGATGTCGCGCGTCTGCGAACTGACCGGCAAGGGCCCGATGTCGGGCAACAACATCAGCCACGCGAACAACAAGACGCGTCGCCGCTTCCTGCCGAACCTGAACGACGTCACGCTGATCTCGGACGTGCTGGGCCAGTCGTTCAAGCTGCGCGTCTCGGCCGCCGGGCTGCGCTCGGTCGACCATCGCGGCGGGCTCGACGCCTTCCTCGCCAAGGCGAAGGACGACGAACTGTCGGACAAGGCGCTGAAGATCAAGAAAGACATCGCCAAGGCGCAGGCCAGCGCAGCCTGAACTTCCGCAGGCAGGCCTGGGCCTGCCGCGCCGGTGCACCGACCGAGCCCCGCCCCGACCGGCGGGGCTGCTGCGTTTTGACGCTTTCCCTGCCGGGCCCGGCCGGGCTATGACCCGCCCATGCGCGCGACCCTGCGATCCCTTGCCACGACGCTGCTGATCCTGATCGTCGGGGTCACCAGCCAGTCGATGGCCATCGCCCGGGGACAGACGCGCATCGCCGATACGGTGGTGATCTGTTCCGGCTACGGGATCGTCTCGATCCAGGTCGATGCCGAGGGCAACCCCGTCGGCGCACCGCATATCTGCCCGGACATGGCGCTGTCGCTGCTGGCCGCGCCCGAGGTCGCGCCGCCGGTCCTGTTGCGCCCCGAAGGTGGCATCCGGCGGGTAGAGCCGCGCGACATCGCCCGCGCCGCCGCCGGCCGTGCGGTCGCCGCACAGGCGCGGGGGCCGCCGCTGTTCGCTTGATCCGCATCCCAGCATTGACCGGACAAGGAACCAGACATGAAACTTTTCGCCCTTCTGACCGCCGCCGCGGTCGCCGCCGCCCTGCCCGCTGCCGCCCATGACGGGGTCGCGGTCCGCGACGCCTATGCCCGCAGCAGCGGTGCCATGGCCAAGACCGCCGCCGCCTTCATGGTGATCGAGAACCATTCCGACCAGCCCGACCGGCTGATCTCTGCCACGTCGGACGTGGCGGAGCGGGTGGAACTGCACACGCACAAGGCCAGCGCCGATGGCGTCATGCAGATGCTGAAGATCGAGGATGGCATCGCCATCGCGCCGCATGGCGAACATGCGCTGGCGCGGGGCGGGGACCATGTGATGTTCCTCGGCCTGACGCGGCCGCTGGCGCAGGGCGACATGGTCGAGGTCACGCTGAGCTTCGAGCGCGCGGGGGAGGTCACGGTCGAACTTCCCGTCGATCTGAACCGTGCCGATGCCCCCGCGATGGGCGCCATGGATCACGGTGCGGGTCATGGTGGCCACGAGGGCCACGCCGCCCCGTCGAACTGAGCCGGATCAGCCCATCAGGCCCGCCACCCAGTCCGGCACCAGTTGCGTCGCCGGGCCGTGGCGGGCCTCGTCGAATTCGTGGCTGAGCGCCGAGGGGTCGAGGTTCAGCTCCAGCGTCCGCGCCCCGGCCCGGGCGGCCGTCTGCGCGAAGGCCGCCGCCGGGTAGACCTGACCCGAGGTGCCGATCGACACGAACAGGTCGGCCTCGGCCAGCGCATCCCAGATCTCGTCCATGCGATAGGGGATTTCGCCGAACCAGACGATATCGGGCCGGGTCGCCGGCCGGCCGCAGGCGGGGCAGGGGGCGTCGTGGCGCATCACGGGTGGCGCGGGCCAGCGTTCGCCACAGGCATGGCAGAGCGCGCCGTTCAGCGCCCCGTGCATATGGATGACGTTCCGCGAGCCGGCGCGTTCGTGCAGGTCGTCCACGTTTTGCGTCACGATCAGCAGCCGGTGCGGGCCGCCCGCCTCGAGCCGGGCCAGCGCGACATGGGCGGCATTGGGCTGGGCCGCCATCGCCGCCGCCCGCCGGGCGTTGTAGAAGCGGTGGACCAGCACGGGGTCGCGGGCAAAGCCTTCGGGCGTCGCCACTTCCTCGATCCGGTGCGCTTCCCACAGGCCGTCGGCGGCGCGGAAGGTGGCGATGCCGCTTTCGGCGGAAATGCCCGCGCCGGTCAGCACCACGATGTTCAACGGCCGGGTCATCCGCAGCTTGCCTCGGCCTGCCGCCCGAAGGCCGCGTAGCGTTGCCAGAATTCCTCGTGGTCGCGCCGGTCGGACTGGCGGATCTTCTGTGCTTGGTCGGGGTCGCGGAACAGCCGGGCCGCCAGCCGCTGGTCGCCCCGCGTCAGCATCCGTTCGGCGAGCGTGCCGATGCAGGCGCATGTCGCGGGGGTCGCCGCCGGACGGTCCGACCGCTTGCACGCGCTTTCAACCGGACCCGCCGGGGCCGGCGCCGCGATGCCGGCCGCCAGCGCGGCGGTGGCGATCAGCAGCAGCGGGCGGGGCATGGAACGGGGCGGGAGCGTCATCGGGGCCTTGCGCGGGGAATGCCGGAGCGGGACAGGCGCGACCATGCCCGTTCAGGCCGGCCCGATCAAGCCAAGCGAGCAGGGGGGGACCGGTCCCGGGCCACCCGCGCGGGGTGCGCGCGATCCCCCTTCCCGGCCCTTGCAAGGCAGGCTATATCGCCCGCCATGACCGAGCTTTCCCAGATCCGCAACTTTTCCATCGTGGCGCATATCGACCACGGCAAATCCACGCTGGCGGATCGCCTGATCCAGATGACCGGCACCGTGGCGGAACGGGACATGAAGGCGCAGCTGCTCGACTCGATGGATATCGAGCGCGAGCGGGGCATCACCATCAAGGCCAACACCGTGCGGATCGAGTATCCGGCCAAAGACGGCAAGACCTATGTGCTGAACCTGATCGACACGCCCGGCCATGTCGACTTCGCCTATGAGGTCAGCCGGTCGATGCGCGCCGTCGAAGGCTCGCTGCTGGTCGTCGATGCCTCTCAGGGTGTCGAGGCGCAGACGCTGGCCAATGTCTATCAGGCCATCGACGCTGGGCATGAAATCGTGCCGGTGCTGAACAAGATCGACCTGCCTGCCGCGGAACCGGAGCGCGTGAAGGAGCAGATCGAGGATGTGATCGGCATTGACGCGCAGGACGCGATCCCGATCTCGGCCAAGTCGGGCCTCGGCATTCCCGATGTGCTGGAGGCGATCGTGCAGCGGCTGCCGGCGCCGAAGGGCGACCGCGACGCGGCCCTGAAGGCGATGCTGGTGGACAGCTGGTACGACCCTTACCTGGGCGTCGTGGTCATGATCCGGGTGATGGACGGCGTCATCCGCAAGGGCGACCGCATCCGCATGATGCAGACCGGCGCGCTCTACGGCATCGACAAGCTGGCGGTGCTGAAACCGCAGATGGTGGACATCCCCGAGCTTGGCCCCGGCGAGATCGGGGTGCTGACCGCCAGCATCAAGCAGGTGCGCGACACCCGCGTCGGCGACACCATCACGCATGAGAAGAAGGGCTGCGAGGCGCCGCTGCCGGGGTTCAAGCCCGCGCAGCCGGTGGTGTTCTGCGGCCTGTTCCCGGTCGACGCCAATGATTTCGAGGCGCTGCGCGACGCGATCGAGAAGCTGGCGCTGAACGATGCCTCCTTCAGTTCCGAGATGGAGACATCGGCGGCGCTCGGGTTCGGGTTCCGCTGCGGCTTTCTCGGGCTGCTGCATCTGGAGGTGATCCGCGACCGGCTGGAACGGGAATACGACCTCGACCTGATCACCACCGCGCCTTCGGTCGTGTTCAAGCTGCACATGCGCGACGGCGAGGTGCGCGAGCTGCACAACCCGGCGGACATGCCCGACCTGACCTATGTCGACCATATCGAGGAACCGCGGATCCGCGCCACGATCATGGTGCCCGACGAATTTCTCGGCGACGTGCTGAAGCTGTGCCAGGACCGGCGCGGGATCCAGATGGACCTGACCTATGCCGGCAACCGGGCGATGGCGGTCTATGACCTGCCGCTGGCCGAGGTGGTGTTCGACTTCTACGACCGGCTGAAATCGGTGACCAAGGGCTATGCGAGCTTCGACTACCAGATCTCGGAATATCGCGAGGATTATCTGGTGAAGATGTCGATCCTGGTGAATGACGAACCGGTGGACGCGCTGTCGATGATGGTGCATCGCGACCGCGCCGAAAGCCGCGGCCGGGCGATGGTGGAAAAGCTGAAGGAGCTGATCCCCCGCCACATGTTCAAGATCCCGATCCAGGCCGCCATCGGCGGCCGGGTGATCGCGCGCGAGACGCTGTCGGCGATGCGCAAGGACGTGACCGCCAAATGCTATGGCGGCGACGCCACGCGAAAACGCAAGCTGCTGGACAAGCAGAAGGCCGGCAAGAAGAAGATGCGCCAGTTCGGCAAGGTCGAGATTCCGCAGGAAGCCTTCATCAACGCCCTGAAGATGGACAGCTGAGGACGGGAGCGCCGAAGGGGCCGGGTCTCAGTTCATCGGCGGGTTCTGGAACGGCGTCACGGTGAGCGGGGCGATTTCCGTCAGGCTGGCCGCCTCTTCCATCGGGGGCGCGGTCCAGCGGAACAGGTTCCAGCCCGCCTCCTGTTCGGGCACGGTCACGGTGAAGGGCGCGGCCTTGTCGAGTTCGGTCGTCAGCATCGCGCTGTAGTCGCCGGGTTCCAGCCCCATCAGCTTGAACCGGCCTTCCGTATCGGTGATCGCCACCAGCTCCTGGCTTTGTCCGGCGATGATGACGGGGTAGCCTGCGACGGCGCTGCCGTTCGGGGTCAGGACCTGCCCCGCCACGCCGCCCAGCATCGTTTCGGCGGCCGACGGACCGGACGGGCCCGCGGCAAGAAGGGTGGCGAGGATCGCGGCCCTGCGTGTCATTGCCCAAGTCTCCCCTTGAAGTGAAAGCTGGCGGGTTCCGCGACGACCTCGGTGGGGCCATGCGTCAGTTCGTACGTCAGCCGTCCGTCCGGCGACACGCCCGACACGACGAAAGCCACCACATTATAGGTATCCGGGCGGTCGACGTTCAGCGTCAGGCTGCCGCCTTCGGAGGCCAGCTGCGTGCCGGCACGCATGTAGCGCAGCGGGATCGCCCCCACCACCAGACCGTTGTTGCGGAAGGCATCGCTGACCGCCAGATCGACGTTCAGCGGGATCTTGTCGAATTCCACCGGGATGCGGTTCACGACCCAGGAGGTGAGGGCCGCGCCGATCAGCACCGCGACCAGCGACGGGTAGTTCGTCTTCATCTTGCCGAAGAAGGGCAGTTCGATTTCCGTGGGCTGGCCATTCGCGTCGACCACGACCTGCTGTCGCAGCAGGGCCCAGACCCCGCCGAGCGAGATGAGAAGCGCCGTGACAAGTGCAAGATAAGAGACGCCGGAAAGAGTGCTCATGGATCACCCCGTGTCTGAAAAGTCGCTGCGTTGAATGGTCGGAGCCTACCACAGGTTGTGCGGCCGGCAAAGCGAGTCGGGATCCGGCGGGGGCGGGCGTCGTCCCGGGGGCGGTCGGCGCCGGCTTGCGCTTGCCCGCCGGTAGCGATAATGAGAGCGCCACGCGGGCGTTGTGTAATGGTAAGACCCCTGCCTTCCAAGCAGGAGACGCGGGTTCGATTCCCGCCGCCCGCTCCATCCCGCCCGACTTTGCCATGGCCGGATCGCCGCTCGGCACTGCGTTCCCCGCGTCGCAGGTGGCCTCGCTGCGTCGCATCGCCACCCCGCCCGATCCTGCTTTGCCTTGCCCCACGACCCGCCAGCCCCTAAACGGCGCACAGCCGCGAGGGAGGTTGCATTGGCCAGACGACCCAGCACAGCCACCGGAGACAGGGCAGCGTCGAGGCGCGTCGGCGCGCTGCGGGCGCTGGCGCCCTTCGTGCGGCCCTATCGGCGGCTGGTGGCGGGCGCGCTGGCCGCGTTGACGCTGACGGCCTCGGTCAGCCTGATCCTGCCCATCGCGGTGCGGCGTGTGGTGGACAGCTTCAATGCGGGCGGGCGGTTGCTGGACCAGTATTTCCTCGCCGCGCTCGGCATCGCCGCGCTGCTGGCGGTGGGGACGGGGCTGCGCTACTACCTCGTGACCCGGCTGGGCGAACGGGTGGTGGCCGATATCCGCACCGCCGTCTTCGCCCGGGTGGTGGGCATGAGCCCCGGCTTCTTCGAACGGGTGATGACCGGCGAGATCATCAGCCGCATCACCACCGACACCACGCTGATCCTGTCGGTGATCGGCTCCTCCGTTTCTATCGCGCTGCGCAACCTGCTGATCCTTGCGGGCGGGATGGTGCTGTTGCTGCTGACCTCGGCCAAGCTGACGGGGCTGGTTCTGCTGATCGTGCCGGCGGTGATCGTGCCGATCGTGGTGCTGGGGCGGCGGCTGCGGACCCTGGGACGCGAGAACCAGGACTGGATCGCGCAATCCTCGGGTGCGGCATCCGAGGTGCTGCTGTCTGCGCAGACGGTGCAGGCCTTCACGCATGAGGACCGCAGCCGCGCCGACTTTGCCCGCATCACCGAGACCGCCTTCGACTCGGCGCGCCGCCGGATCGGCACCCGCGCGATGATGACGGTGATCGTGATCTTCCTCGTCTTCGCCGGTGTGGTGGGCGTGCTGTGGGTGGGCGCGCGCGATGTCCGCTCCGGCGCGATGAGCGTGGGCGAGCTGGTGCAGTTCGTCATCTATGCGGTGATGGTGGCGGGATCGGTCGGCGCGCTGTCCGAGATCTGGGGCGAGTTGCAGCGGGCGGCGGGGGCGACAGAGCGGCTGTCGGAACTGCTGGCGGCCGAGGATCCGGTGCAGGACCCGCCCGCGCCGCGGCCGCTGCCCCGGCCCGCGCGCGGCGAGGTCCGGTTCGAGAATGTGGTCTTCCGCTATCCGACGCGGGCCGATGTTTCGGCCCTGGACGGCGTGGACCTGCAGATCCGCGCGGGCGAGACGGTGGCGCTGGTCGGGCCCTCGGGCGCGGGCAAGACCACGGTGATCCAGCTGATCCAGCGCTTCTACGATCCGCAGGCGGGGCGGGTGACGCTGGACGGCATCGACCTGCGCGACATGGCCCGCGCCGATTTCCGGCAGGCGATGGCGCTGGTGCCGCAGGACCCGGCGATCTTCGCCGCCAGCGCGCGGGACAACATCCGCTTCGGCCGGCCGGGCGCCACGGATGCCGAGGTGGAGGCCGCCGCCCGCGCCGCCGATGCGCATGATTTCCTGACGGCGCTGCCGCAGGGCTATGACAGCTGGGTGGGCGAGCGCGGGGTGATGCTGTCCGGCGGGCAGAAGCAGCGCATCGCCATCGCCCGCGCCATCCTGCGCGACGCGCCGGTTCTGCTGCTGGACGAGGCGACGAGCGCGCTCGACGCCGAGAGCGAGCGCGCGGTGCAGCAGGCGGTCGACCGGCTGGCCGAGGGGCGGACGACCGTGGTGGTGGCGCACCGGCTGGCCACGGTGAAGAAGGCCGACCGCATCGTCGTCTTCGACCGGGGGCGGATCGTGGCGCAGGGCACGCATGACGCGCTGGTGGCCGAGGGCGGGCTTTATGCCCGGCTGGCGCGGCTGCAATTCGCGGGGGCTGCGGCCGAGTAGCGGCAGCCACGCGCCCCGGGGCCGCAGCGTCACTCTTGCGGGGCGCGGACCGAAATCCCATCCTCGACAATGGAGAAGCCCCCGCAAGGGGCCGAGGGAGGACAAGATGCCGACATTCGCCTCGGTTGCGGACCGCGATGCGGTCGAACGCGAGATGCCTTGGGCCAGCCGCGAGGTGGCGCCCACGATCTACCAGTTCCTGACGCGCACCCGCGATGCGCATGGCGACCGCCCGGCGGTATCGTTCCAGCTGCTCGCCGGCCCGAAGGACCCGTCCGAAACGCTGACATGGCGCGAGTTGCACCGGCAGGTCACGCAGCTGGCCAACCTGCTGCGCCGGCTGGGTGTGGGCGAGGACGATACCGTCGCCTATGTGATGCCCAACTGCATCGAGACGGCGGTCGCGCTGCTGGCCGGGGCGACGGCGGGGATCGTGAACCCGATCAACCCGCTGCTGGAGCCCGAACATATCGCCGGCATCCTGCGCGAGACGAAGGCGAAGGTCGTGATCACGCTCAAGGTCTTTCCGAAGACCGACATTGCGCAGAAGGTGGCGCAGGCGGTGGCGGGCGCGCCCGGGGTCACCACGGTGCTGGAGGTCGACCTCAACCGCTATCTGACTCCGCCCAAGCGCTGGATCGTGCCGATGATCCGCCCGAAGGTCGAGGTGCGGCACAAGGCGCGGGTGATGGACATGAACCGCGCCGCGGCGGCCGAACCCGGCGACCGCCTGACCTTCGCCGACAGCACGGGCGACCGCGTCGCCGCCTATTTCCACACCGGCGGCACCACCGGCATGCCGAAGATCGCCCAGCACAAATATTCGGGCATGATCTACAACGGCTGGCTGGGGGGACGGCTGCTGTTCGACAGCAGGGATGTGCTGTTCTGCCCGCTGCCGCTGTTCCACGTCTTCGCGGCCTATCCGGTGTTCATGAGCTGCATCGACAGCGGCGCGCATATGGTGCTGCCGACGCCCGCCGGCTATCGCGGCGACGGCGTCTTCGACAACTTCTGGAAGCTGATCGAGCGCTGGGGCGTGACCTTCCTGATCACCGTGCCCACGGCCATCTCTGCGCTGATGCAGCGCAAGGTGGATGCGGATGTGTCGAGCCTGAAGACCGCCATTTCCGGCTCCGCCCCGCTGCCGGTCGAGCTGTACAACCGGTTCCGGGCCGCGACCGGGGTCGAGATCGCCGAGGGCTATGGCCTGACCGAGGCGACCTGCCTCGTCTCCTGCAACCCGCCCGATGGCGCGAAGAAGGTGGGCTCGGTCGGGCTGGTCCTGCCCTATACCCATGTCCGCATCCTGATGAACACGCCCGAGGGCGACGTCATCCGCGAATGCGCGACCGACGAGGTCGGCGAGATTTGCGTGGCCAATCCCGGCGTGTTCGAGGGCTCTACCTATACCGAGGTCGACAAGAACCGCGGCCTCTTCGCCGAAGGGCGCTATCTGCGGACGGGCGATCTGGGGAAGATCGACGCCGACGGCTATCTGTGGATCACCGGGCGGGCCAAGGACCTGATCATCCGCGGCGGCCACAACATCGACCCGGCCGAGATCGAGGCGGCGATGCTCAGCCATCCCGCCGTCGCCTTCGCCGGCGCCATCGGCCAGCCCGATGCCTTTGCCGGCGAACTGCCCTGCGTCTATGTCGAGCTGGTGGAGGGCGCCCGGGCCAGCGAGAGCGAGCTGCTGGACCATGCCCGCGCCCGCATCAACGAACGCGCGGCGGTGCCCAAGCATGTCGAGATCCTGCCGCAGCTGCCGAAGACGGCGGTGGGCAAGATCTTCAAGCCCGACCTGCGGAGGATGGCAATCCGCCGCGTCTATGACGCCGCGCTGGCGGGCGCGGGGCTTGCCGCCCATGTCGAGGAGGTGGTCGAGGATCGCAGCCGGGGCCTCGTGGCCCGGATCGCCTGCGACGGCGATGTCGACATGACAAAACTGCGCGCCTGCCTCGGCGAGTTCGCGGGACCCTGGGATCTCGCCGCGCGGCACTGACGATCCCGCGCTGGCGTCAGACTTTGGGCGTCAGACCTTGGCGTCAGACCGATGTCGGGCCGTCCTTCGGGGCGGCCCGATCGATTCCGGGTCAGGGCTGCGTCGAGGGGTGTTCCGGGGGCGGTTGCGGGGGAGGCGACTCGCCGTCGGACGCGCTGCGAGTCGGGCGCGGCGGGTGACCCAGCGGCAGGGCAGGCCGATTCATCCCCGCCTTGCCCCTGCCGGGGTACCGCAAGGTGCCTGCCGAAACGGCACAGCCCCAACAAAACAAGGCTCTGCGAAGAATTTGTGACGCGGGCCGAAAAAAGCGCTTGCGCTGCCCCCTCACTCTCCGTAGAAACCCCCTCACCGAAGCGGCGGCGACAACGAAACGCCGGCGCGACGGTCCGAAGACGGACGGAAACGGACGGCGACGGTACGGAAATCGAGGCAAGTCCGAGCGGTTGCGCCAGGAAGTTACGGCGCACCTGTTTTGATTTTGTCTGGCTCTTTGACAATTTGGTATACTGAAGAGATATGCGGGCGGTTTGGTCTGTTTCGACGGACGAAGCTCTTGCATATCGGCTCACTAGCCTTCTGG
>NZ_RJRZ01000024.1 GCF_003993775.1 Frigidibacter oleivorans | reverse complement strand
GGGGCCGGGGCGGGATCGTAGGCCGGGAAATGCGCCGCGCCGGGGGGCGGCGCCGCGACCGGCGCGGGCGCCGCCGGCCAGCCCGCCGCCTCGGCGCGGTCGGCCTCGATCAGCACGCGGATGATGTAGTGGCCCACCTGCAGCCGGTCGTTATGCGACAGCTCGTAGGGGCCGGGCAGCCGCATCTGCTGGCCGTAAAGGAACGTGCCGTTGGTCGAGGTGTCGAGCAGCCAGTAGGCCCCCTGCCGCCACTGGATCTCGAAATGCCGGCTCGAGATGTGGCGGTTCGGATCGGGCAGCGTCCAGTCCATCGCCGTGTCGCGCCCCACCTCGAAGCCGCGCCCGCTGACGCTGTGTTCTAGGGGCCCGCCATCCGGCAGGAAATCGACGTTCTCGAGACGCAGGGTCAGTTTCATCATCGCTCCGACGGCCGGTGGCCGGGTGGGACCGTCCGCGGCGGCTTCCCTCGGGACGGTCGAGTCCGCAAGCTACAGCGCCGGCACCCGCGCGCAAGCCCGCAGGCGCGAAAGCTACTCTGCCCGCGCCAGAACCTCGGCCATGCCGACGAAATGCGCCAGCCGCCGCCGCCGGTCCTCGCGCGCGACCCGCGCCAGCGCCGACAGCACGCCCGCATTCACCGCCCGGCCGGTCAGGAAGGGGGGCGGCGCCACGTCGGGCAGACCGCTGGGCGCCATGGACCCACCCGACCAGCCGGCGCCGAGCCCGATCCACACCCCCGGCCCGCGCGCCGTCGCGGCCATGCCGGCGTCGATCACCCGGCGGCGGTTCGGTTCCGACGGGTCGGCGGCCCATTGCGCGCAGAGCTCCAGCATCCGCCGGTCCTCGTCCGCCAGGACCTCCGTCACCGACTGCAGGCATTCATGCGCCCACCAGACCGAATGGCGCGGGCGCAGCGCATAGGCGGCGAGGGTCACCGCCTCTTCGGGGATGGCGCCGGCCAGCAGCTGGCGCAGGAAGGCAGGGGCGGTCTGGCCGGGCAACGGCTGGCCTGCCATGTCCTCGGCGATCTGCGGGATGTCGCGGAACAGGTCGGCCGCGATCACGCAGCGCATGTTCGCCGCGGCAGAGGCGTCCTCGGGGCGGGGCATGTCGGTCGCGGTCGCCATGTCAGGAATTGATCTTCACCATGGCCGCCTTCACGTCGAGGAACGCGCCGCCGCTGTGTTCGGCGGTGATCCCCCCGGCGGTCTTCAGCTGCGCCTGCGCCTCGACCTTGACGTTCATCGCCTTGACGGTGATCGAGGTGCCGTCGATCTCGATGCTGCTGGTGCCGACCTTCAGCACGATCTTCTGCCCGGCCTCGATGGTCAGCACCTGACCCACGTTCAGCGTGTCGTCATGGGCGATCGTCGATGTGCGGCTGGCGCCGACCTTAAGCGTCATCTTCTTGCCGACGGTCTCGCGCTGGTCATGCTCGACCATCACGGCATGGTCGAACTGGGCATGCATGTCGATCAGCTCGGCCCCGGCCGTGTCGTCGAAGGTCAGCGAGTTGTAGCCCGACCCGCCGACGCTGGTGCTTTTCCAGCCCGCCTTGTTCTGTTCCCCCGGCAGGCCGAAGGGCGGCATGTTGGTGCCGTTGTAGACGCATCCGGTGACCAGCGGATGATCGGGGTCGCCCTCGAGGAATTCGACCACCACCTCCATGCCGATGCGGGGGATGAAGATCGTGCCCCAGGAGTTCGACGCCCAGGACTGCGACACACGGCAGCGCATCGACCCGGCCGCCGCGCCGTCCCAGTGGAACTGCACGAGGATGCGCCCGTACTCGTCGCAGTCGATCTCGCCCGAGCCGATGACGACGCCCGTCTGCGGGCCATAGACGCGGGCGCGGGGCGTCACCTGCGCCGGTGCCATCGGCGTGCCGGATCTGGCGAAGAGGTAGCGCCCGGAATAGTCGGTGCCACCCCCGGCGCCGGACCGGTAGGATTGCGCGGTAAAGCGATGGGTGCAGGACAGCACGACGTAATCGCCCTTGGCCACCGGATGTTCGGTGAGGGTCATCATCGTTCCCGGCGCGACCGACAGCGCGTCGCCGACCGCGGCAAAGCGCTGGCCGGGTCCGGTCAGCATGTCGAGCCGGCGCTGCACCACATCGCGATGCGCCGAACCCTTCCAGTTGAACGCGCCCGGCCACTCGAAGCTTTCCATCGCGTCGCCGGTGTATTTCCCGGATGCCGAGGCGGTGTATTCGTGGCGGGTGTTGGGGGCCTTGAAGTCGTAGTCGATCATCCGGGCATTGCCCGAGGTGGGGACACGCTCTTCGGTCCAGCTTGTGAAATGCTCGACATCCGCGTTGTGGCGGCCCTGATGCTGCAGGAAGGCCACGGAATGGACGGTGCCGTGGCGATAGCTGTCGGACTGGTCGGTCAGCACCATCTTGTGGCCCGACTTCGACATCTCGAAATGATAGGAGATGCCCGCCCTCTCCATCAGGCGGCTGACGAAGGCGAAGTCGCTTTCCCGATACTGCACGATGTATTCATGCGGCGTGCGGTCCCGCACCTTTGAAAAATCCGGCTGTTCGCGGATCAGGCCGGCATGGTCGGCGAAGATGGCCTGCAGGATGCCGGTGACGGACTGGTTGTGGAAGATCCGGCAGTTCTGCCGGTTGCGCAGCATCCACAGCCAGGGCCGCAGTTCCAGCTGATAGGCGATGCCGCCCTGTTCCGGCCCCAGTTCCAGCATCGAGGTGACGAGCCCGTTGAACCAGCGGCTGCTGCCGTCGATGGTGACCAGTTCCACCGCGGCCGGCTGGCCCAGCACCTTGTCGCCCTTCAGCGGCACGCCTTCCTTCAGGCAGGTCACCCGGAACTCGAACGGGCTGTTCAGCCCCTCGGTCCCGGCAAACTCCAGCAGGACGAGCTTGTCACCCATCTGCGAATGCAGGTGCCCGAGGCGGCCTTTCTGGGAATTCGTGGTTTCTTCCATCGGGGGAACCTGCAAGCGGCGTTGCGAAATGGATCGGCGCGGAAGTCGAAATCAAATGGACATCGCAAGCGTTACATGGCGATTTTCACCGAGGCAAGCCACGGATCAGGTCGCTTGCTGGCCTGAACCGCCGGCGCCGCAACGCCTGCCCGCGGGCGTGGCGGCGGTTGACGGCTTCGGCCGCCGCGACTAGGCAGCCCGGAGGAGGGCCGCGCGCGACCGCGGTCCCGGGGAGTCCGGCTTGGAAAGGGAACGACCATGGCAAGCGCACTCGAACAGCTTCGCGACATGACCACCGTGGTCGCCGATACCGGCGATGTCGAGGCTGTGCGCAGCCTGCGGCCGGTGGACTGCACCACCAACCCCTCGATCATCCTCAAGGCGCTGCAAAGCCCGGCCTTCGCGGCACTGGTCGATGCCGAGATCGCCGATGGCCGCGCCACGGGCCGCGATCCGCTCGCCGTGGCCGATGCGCTGACCGTGGGCGTGGGGGCGGAACTCGCCGGGCTGGTGCCCGGCCGCGTCTCGACCGAGGTCGACGCCAACCTTTCCTTCGACAGCGAGGCTTCGGTCGCCAAGGCCCGCGCCCTGATCGCCGCCTACGAGGCGAAGGGCATCCTCCGCGACCGGATCCTCATCAAGCTCGCCGCCACTTGGGAGGGCATCCGCGCCGCGGAACGGTTGCAGGCCGAAGGCATCGACTGCAACCTGACGCTGATCTTCTCGCTGGCGCAGGCCATCGCCTGTGCCGATGCCGGCGTCTTCCTGATTTCCCCCTTCGTGGGGCGGATCACCGACTGGTATGCCAAGGCCGAGGGTCGCAGCTTCGCGCCAGACGAAGACCCGGGCGTCCTGTCGGTGCGGCGGATCTATGACTACTACAAGTCGAACGGCATCGAGACGGTGGTGATGGGCGCCTCGTTCCGCACCACTGGCCAGATCAAGGCGCTGGCGGGCTGCGACCGGCTGACGATCTCGCCCGCGTTGCTGACCGAACTGGCCGGGGACGAGACGGAGCTGACCGCTGCCCTGTCCCCCGATGCGGCGACCGGCGTGGCGCCGATCCCGATGGGCGAGGCGGCCTTCCGCTGGGCGATGAACGGCGATGCGATGGCGACCGAGAAGCTGGCGGAAGGCATCCGCAACTTCGACGCCGATCACCGCAAGCTCTTGGACCTGATCGCGGCGCGGCTGGCGGGGTAAGGGAAGGGGGCGCTGCCCCCCTCCTCGCGCGGGCGCGCCAACGCAGCGGGGCGGGCTATTCCGCCGCCACCGCCGCCGCCGTCCCCGCGGGCGTGTAGTTCAGCACCGGCGCCAGCCAGCGTTCGACCTCGGCCAGGGTCATGCCCTTGCGCGCGGCATAGTCCTCGGCCTGGTCGCGTTCGACCTTGGCCACGCCGAAGTAATAGGCGTCGGGATGGCCGATATAGAGGCCCGAGACCGAAGAGCCCGGCCACATCGCCATGCTTTCGGTCAGGCGCACGCCCGTCGCCGCCTCGGCATCCAGCAGGCGGAACAGCGTATCCTTCTCGGTATGGTCGGGCTGGGCCGGATAGCCCGGCGCGGGACGGATGCCGCGATAGGGTTCGCCGATCAGTTCGGCCGGGGTGAAGCGCTCGTCCGCGCCATAGCCCCACAGCTCGCGCCGCACCTTTTCGTGCATCCGTTCGGCGAAGGCCTCGGCGATGCGGTCGGCCAGCGCCTTCACGAGGATGGCGGAATAGTCGTCATTCTCGGCCTCGAACCGCTCCGCGATCCCGGCCTCCTCCGGCCCGGCGGTGACGACGAAGCCGCCCACCCAGTCGGCTGCCGCGCCCTCGGGCGCCACGAAATCCGACAGCGCCACGTTCGGCCGCCCGTCGCGTTTCGGCACCTGCTGGCGCAGGGTGTGCAGCGTCGCCAGCGCCTCGGTCCGGTCCGGCCCGGCGTAAAGCCGGATGTCGTCGCCCACCGCATTGGCGGGCCAGAAACCCACCACCGCCCGCGGGCGGAACCACTTCTCGCCCACGATCCGCTGCAGCATCGCCTGCGCATCGGCATAGAGCGCGCGCGCCGCCTCGCCCTGCTTCTCGTCCTCGAGGATCTTCGGGAAGACGCCCTTCAGCTCCCATGTCTGGAAGAAGGGCGTCCAGTCGATATAGCGCGCCAGTTCCGCCAGATCCCAGTCGTCATAGACCCGCGTTCCGGTGAAGGCCGGCGCGGGCACGTCATAGCCCGCCCAGTCGAGTTTCAGCGCATTGGCGCGGGCGGCGGCCAGCGGCAGGCGCGACTTCGCCGCCTCGGCCCGGGCATGGCGGTCGGCCACCTCGGCATATTCGGCGCGGACCTGATCGACATAATTCCGGCTCTGCTGCGGCGACAGCAGCGCCGAGACGACGCCCACCGCCCGGCTGGCATCGGTGACATAGACCGCCTGGTGGCGGCGGTAGGCGGGCGAGATCTTCACCGCCGTATGCACCTTGGAGGTGGTCGCCCCGCCGATCAGCAAAGGCAGGTCGAAGCCCTCGCGCTCCATCTCGGCCGCGACATGCACCATCTCGTCCAGCGAGGGGGTGATGAGGCCCGACAGGCCGATCACGTCCACCTGTTCCTCGCGCGCCACCTGCAGGATCTTCTGCGCCGGGACCATCACGCCCAGGTCGATGATCTCGTAATTGTTGCAGGCGAGGACGACGCCCACGATGTTCTTGCCGATGTCATGCACATCGCCCTTCACCGTGGCCATCAGCACCTTGCCGGCCGAGGACCGGCCGCTGCCGCCCGCCGCGGCCTTTTCGGCCTCCATATAGGGCAGCAACACCGCCACCGCCTGCTTCATCACGCGGGCGGATTTCACCACCTGCGGCAGGAACATCTTGCCCGCGCCGAAGAGGTCGCCCACCACGTTCATCCCCGCCATCAGCGGGCCCTCGATCACGTCGAGCGGGCGCGCGGCCTCGACCCGCGCCGCCTCGGTATCGGCCTCGATGAATTCGGTGATGCCGTTGACCAGCGCATGTTCCAGCCGCTTGCCCACCGGCCAGTCGCGCCAGCCGAGGTCGCGTTCCCGCGCCTCGCGCGCGCCGGTGCCGCGGAACCGCTCGGCAATGTCCAGCAGCCGTTCCGTCGCGTCGTCGCGCCGGTTCAGCACCACGTCCTCGCAGGCCTCGCGCAGGTCGGGCTCGATCGAGTCGTAGACGGCCAGCTGCCCCGCGTTGACGATGCCCATGTCCATGCCGGCGGCGATGGCGTGATACAGGAACACCGCATGCATCGCCTCGCGCACCGGCTCGTTGCCGCGGAAGCTGAACGACAGGTTCGACACCCCGCCCGAGATATGCACATGCGGGCAGTCGCGGCGGATGCGGCGGGTGGCCTCGATGAAATCGACGCCATAGCGGGCATGTTCCTCGATCCCCGTCGCCACGGCGAAGATGTTCGGGTCGAAGATGATGTCCTCGGGCGGCACCTCGGCCACCTCGGTCAGCAGGCGATAGGCGCGGGCGCAGATCTCGACCTTGCGATCCTCGGTATCGGCCTGCCCCTGCTCGTCGAAGGCCATGACCACCATCGCCGCGCCATAGGCCCGGCACAGCCGTGCCTGATGCAGGAAGGCGTCCTCGCCCTCTTTCAGGCTGATCGAGTTCACCACCGGCTTGCCCTGCACGCATTGCAGGCCGGCCTCGATCACCTCCCATTTCGAGGAATCGATCATCACCGGCACCCGGGCGATATCGGGTTCCGAGGCGATGAGGTTCAGGAAGTCGATCATCGCCTGTTTCGAGTCGATCAGGCCCTCGTCCATGTTGACGTCGATGATCTGCGCGCCGTTTTCCACCTGGTCCCGCGCCACGTCCAGCGCCGCCGCATAGTCGCGGTTGGTGACCAGCTTGCGGAACCGGGCCGAGCCGGTGACGTTCGTGCGTTCGCCCACGTTGACGAAGGGGATGTCGGGCGACAGGGTAAAGGGCTCCAGCCCCGACAGCCGCATCAGGCGCGGCACCTCGGGCAGGGCGCGGGGCGGGAACTTCGCCACCGCCGCCGCGATGGCGCGGATATGGTCGGGGGTGGACCCGCAGCAGCCGCCGACGACGTTCACCAGCCCTTCGCGGGCGAAGTCCTCGACCTGCGCCGCCATCTGCGCGGGCGTCTCGTCATACTGGCCCATCTCGTTCGGCAGGCCCGCGTTCGGATAGGCGCAGATGAAGGTTTCGGCCGCGCCGGACAGCTCGGCCAGATGCGGGCGCATCGCCGCCGCGCCCAGGGCGCAGTTGAGGCCCACCGACCACGGCCGCGCATGACGGACCGAGTTCCAGAAGGCGGTGGGCGTCTGGCCCGACAGGGTGCGACCGGACAGGTCGGTGATCGTGCCAGAGATCATCACCGGCAGCCGTTCGCCGCGCAGGACGAAGGCTTCCTCGCAGGCGAAGATGGCGGCCTTGGCGTTCAGCGTGTCGAAGATCGTCTCGATCAGCAGGATGTCGGCGCCCGCGTCGATCAGGCCGCGGATCTGTTCCGCATAGGCGGCGCGCAGCTGGTCGAAGGTGACGGCGCGATAACCCGGATCGTTTACGTCGGGGCTGATCGAGGCGGTGCGGTTGGTCGGCCCGAGCGCCCCGGCGACGAAACGTTCGCGCCCGTCCTCGGCCGTCGCCCGGTCCAGCGCCGCCCGCGCCAGCCGCGCGCCCTCGCGGTTCAGGTCATAGACGCGGTCCTCGAGCCCGTAATCGGCCTGCGCGATCGAGGTGGAAGAGAAGGTGTTGGTCTCGACGATATCCGCCCCGGCCATCGCATAGCGATAGTGGATCGCCTCGATCGCCTCGGGCCGGGTCAGGTTCAGAAGGTCGTTGTTGCCCTTCTGCGGATGGTCGGAATGGATGTGGCAGGCGCAGCCCGCGCCATGCCCTGTATAGTCCTCCTCGCCGAGGCCGAGGCCCTGGATCTGCGTGCCCATCGCGCCGTCGAGGATCAGGATGCGATCGCGGGCCGCGGCCTCCAGCCGGGCGAAGGCGGCGGAACGGGGCAGGGGGCCGCGGGCGGCCGAATGGGGGGCACGGGTCATGACATCTCCTGGGGCGCGCGAGACCGTTAGATAACGCCCGTGCGTCCTCAAGGCAAACTCATGTTCGGCAAGATGAACATGCAGTCGCCTCATGTCGGGCGCCGAATGTCAGGCCGGGGCGCCGCCGCCGGGTGCCTTGCGCCGGGGGCCGGGGCGCGCGACACTGGTCCCCCCGATCCCGACCGTGAGGCCCGTGATGCCCGCCTTTCCCGCCCGCCACATCGCCGCGGTCCTGCTGCCCGCCTGCCTGACCCTCGCCGCCTGTGTCGCGACCGCTCCGGCGCCCCCCGATCCGCAGATCGGCGAGGTGGAATTCGCGGGCGAGACCTATCCCGTCTTCGCGACGCCCTATGGCTGGCGCGTCCGGGTGGACGACGTGACCGTCGCCTGCCGCCGCGACACGCTGGAGGATTGCTACTGGTCGATGCGCAACCGGCGCACGGCGGTGGCGCATTATCCCGACGGTCCCTTCGCCGGGCCGTGACATGTGAACGGCGGCAGCCTGCGCTGCCGCCGTTCCGCCTCTGACGTCCTTGGGGGATGCGGGTCAGAAGCGATAGTTGAGCCCGACGCGGACCTGATGCATCTCGTGGTCCACGTCGCTCGACGGCGCGGCATCGCGCTGGAAGCGGCCCTCGAGTTCGGTGTAGAGGTATTCGCCCTTCATCGACCACTGCTCCGACAGCGCGTATTCGGCGCCCAGGCCGACCGTGTAGCCGGTCATGGTGTTGTCGTCGTCCTCGCTGCCCGCAGCGGTGTCGACGTCGTATTCGGCGCCCACGGCGGCAACACCGGCGGTGGCATAGGGCATCCAGTTGCCCATGTCATAGCCGACGCGGCCGCGCAGGGTGGCCATCCAGTTGAGGTCGGCGCTGTACTCGTCGCCGGTCAGGCTGTCCTCGATGCTGTCCGACTGGTCCATCGCGGCGATGTCCGCCTCGACACCGTAGACCCAGTTGCCCGACTGGAAGTTCCAGCCGCCGGTCAGGCCGCCGATCACGCCGTCGAGTTCGGCGTCATCGTCGAAATCCTGCCCCGCGTCATCGCCGAATTCGGCGCTGTCCATGCCATAGCCGAGGAACACCCCGGTATAGCCGCCGGCCCAGTTGCCCGGCAGGGCGACCGGTTCGGCCACGACGACGGGCGCGGGCTCCATCACCGGCTCGACATAGCCGCCGGCGGTGGCGGCACCGGCAAGGGCGGCGCTGCCGGCGAGGGCGGCGAGAATGGTCTTGGGGAAGCTGCTCATGTCTTTTGTCCTTCGTTCCGTGGTGCACCTGCCGGGCCGCGGTTCCGGTCGGTCGCGGTGCGGGTTGCGAACGAAGACCTAGGTGCGGCCGTTCCCCGGCGGAATGGCCCGGGCGCGGCAATCCCCCCGCCTGTGCGGATTGCCGCGCCCCCGGCCTCGCGGCCGGTTTCAGGACTGTAACGTGACGCCGCGTCGCGCCGGAATTCCGATCACGGAGAAGGGCTTCCGTCGTTCACATCTCGGGGAGCGCCCCCTTCGAACACATTCGGGCGGCCATAGTCGCAGGGCGCTTCCTGCATCTCCAGATGCAGGCGCCGGCCGGAATAGGGATGCGCGCGCGCCAGCGCCTCGTCGAAGTCGATGCCCAGTCCCGGCCCCTGGGGTGCCTCGACATAGCCCGCCTCCCATCGCAGCCGGTGGCCGGTCAGCGCCATGTGGAAGGCACCGCCCGTCTCGATCGTCTCCACCATCAGCAGGTTGGGGATCGAGGCGGCCAGATGCAGGTTCGCCGCCCATTCCACCGGCCCGGCATACAGATGCGGCGCCACCTGGGCGGTGAAGGCCTCGGCGATGGCGGCGATCTTGCGGCCCTCGAGGATGCCGCCCGCCCGCCCGAGCGCCGGCTGCAGGATCCGCGCCGCGCCCGCCCGCAGCACGGCCGCGAATTCCATCTTCGTCGTCAGCCGTTCGCCGGTGGCGACGGGAATGCGCACCGCGCGCGCCACCTCGGCCAGATCGAGCGTCGCATCGGGCGGAATCGGCTCTTCGTACCAGAGCGGCCCGAAGGGTTCGAGAGCTTGGCCCATCCGGATCGCGCCCGCGACGGTAAACTGCCCGTGGGTGCCGAACAGCAGGTCCGCCCGGTCGCCCACCGCCTGCCGGATGCGGTCGCAGAACGCGACCGAGCGGGTGATGTCGCTTTGCGCCGGGTCATGGCCGCCGCGGATCGTGTAGGGTCCGGCGGGGTCGAACTTCACCGCGGTGAAGCCTTGGTCCACCGCCCGGGCCGCCGCCGCCGCCGTCATGTCGGGATCGACCCAGAAGCGGACCGGGTCATCCTCGGGCCGCGGATAGAGATAGGTATAGCTGCGCAGCCTCGGGTTCATCAGCCCGCCGAGCAGCGCCCAGACCGGCCGGTTGCGGATCTTGCCGAGGATGTCCCAGCAGGCGATCTCCAGCCCCGAGAAGGCGCCCATCACCGTGGGATCGGGCCGCTGGGTGAAGCCCGAGGAATAGGCGCGGCGGAACATCAGCTCGACATTCTCCGCCGCCTCGCCCTGCATGTGGCGCAGGAACACGTCCTCGATCACCGCGGCCATCGCCTGCGGACCCACGGTCGAGGCATAGCATTCGCCATAGCCGACGATGCCGTCGGCGGTGGTGATCTTCGGAAAGATCCAGTAGCGGCCGCCCCAGCCCGGCGCGGGCGGTTCGACGATGAAGATCTCGAGGTCCTTCAGGATCATGGGCGTCTCCGGCTGGCCGCGGCGGGCCGGCTGCCCCCCGCATGGCCCCGACGATAGGGGCGCGCGGGACGAAGGCCAACCGCTCAGGCGGCAGGAACGGCCCGTTCGCGACCTGCCGCCAGCAGGATCAGGCACAACCCGGACAACAGCGCCGCGACTAGGAAGGGCGCCCCCGGCGCATGGATCGCGGCGCCGGGCCGGGTGAACAGGCCGAAGACCGGGGTCATCAGCAGCGGCGAGACGATCATCGCCGCGGCGTTGAGGCTGGCCAGCACCCCCTGCAACTGCCCCTGCCGATCGGCGGGGGTGGCCTTCGACATCTCGCCCTGCAGCGCCGGCATGACGATGCCGCCAAGCGCCGCGAGCGGGGTGAAGGCCAGCGCCAGTGTTCCCGAGGTGACGAACCCGTAGAAGAGGAAGGTCAGGAACTCGGCGACCATCCCCCAGAAGATCGCGCCCCGCCCGCCGAGCCGGCGCAGCGCCGGCCCCACCAGCCCGGCCTGCACCCCGGCGATGCACAGCCCGAAGGCGGCCAGCGACAGGCCCACCATCCAGGCATCCCAGCCGAAGCGGGCCTTGCCGTAGAAGGACCAGATCACCGGATAGACGTGGAAGGCCACCGAATAGGCGAACAGCACCGCCAGCAGCCGCCCGATCCCGGGCAGCGACCCCATGGTGCGGAAGGCGGCCAGCGGATTGGCATTGGCCCAGCGGAAGGGCCGGCGGATCGCGTCGGTGACGGTTTCCGGCAGCACCGCCCAGCCGAGGCAGAGGTTCAGCGCCGCCAGCCCCGCCGCCGCCCAGAAGGGCGCGCGGCTGTCGATGGTGGCGAGCAGCCCGCCGATCAGCGGCCCGGCAACGAAACCCACGCCGAAGGCCGCGCCGATCCAGCCGAAATAGCGCGCCCGCTCGTCGCCTTCGGAAATGTCGGCCAGCGCGGCAGAGGCGGCGGCATGGGTGGCCGCGGTGACGCCCGCGACCGTGCGGCCGAGCAGCAGCAGCCAGACCGTCGGCGCCACCGCCATCAGCAGGTAATCCACCGTCATCACCGCCAGCGCCGACAGCAGGATCGGGCGGCGGCCGAAGCGGTCGGACAGGCTGCCGACCAGAGGGCCGAACAGGAACTGCATCGCCGCATAGGCGGTGGCGAGCACGCCGCTCCAGATCGCGGCGGTGGCGAGCGTGCCGCCCGTCACCTCGGCCAGAAGGTCGGGCATCACCGGAAAGATCAGGCCGATGCCGATGCTGTCGATGGCGACGGTGCCGAGGATGAAGGTCAGGGCGAGGCGGTTCTGCATCTGGCGATCCTGCGGGCGGTCCCGGGGGCGGTCCCGGGGCGGACGGCCCGTTGAACCCGCAGATGCGCCAAAGGTCAAAGCCCGCGCGGCGTTCTGCCGGCGCGGCGCGGCGAAATGCCGGGATCAGAGCGTGGCGAGATCGGCCAGATGCCGGGCCAGCCGGTCGGGCATCGACAGCTGCGGGAAATGGTCTGCCGGCAGCGTCAGCACCGGGTCGCAGGGGCTGGCCGCCAGCATGTCGCGCTGCAGGTCCGGGGTGATGGTGCGGTCCGCCTCGCACAGCAGATAGGCGCGCGGCAGCCGGCCGAACCCCGCGGGCGTCAGCCGGGCCGGGTCCGTCTGCAGCCGGTTCGATTCCGCCACCAGCCCGGCCGCCAGCACCCGCTGCGCCGCCGCGTCCGCGTCCTGCGCCAGCAGCGGCAGCGCCTGCCCTGGGTCGAGCCGGGTGCTGCCCGGGGCATCGCGGCGGATCGCGGGGCGGATCGTGTCGGGCTGCCGGACCATCAGGCTGGCGACGCTGTCGCCGTCGCGGGGCAGGAAGGCGCAGAGGAAGGCCAGACGGTGCACATGCTCGGGCGCCCGTTCCGCCGCCGCGGCGATGACCATGCCGCCCAGCGAATGCCCGACCAGCAGCGCGGGCGGCCCCTGCCGCAGCAGCGCCGCCACCCGCCCGGCCGCAAGGTCCAGCGTCACCTCGGCCAGGGGTGTGGCATCGCCGCCGCGCCCGGGCAGGTCCGGCACCTCGACCGGGTGGCCGAGCGCGCGCAGCAGGACCGGCACCTCGCCCCAGGCCGCCGCGGTGCACCAGGCCCCGTGGACCAGGACGACCGGCCGCCGCTCAGACATGGCCGATGGCCCGCAGGAAGCCCGTCACCTCGGCGGCCCAGGCACCGGGCTCGTCCACCGGCGGCACATGGCCGGCGCCGCGGATCAGGGCGAAGCGCGCGCCGGGGATCAAATCGGCCAGTTCCCGCACCAGATCGGGCGGAGTCGATCCGTCATGCCCGCCCGCGATCACCAGCGCCGGCAGCCGCAGGCCCGAGGTCGGCGTCAGGAAATCGGTGCCCGCGATGGCGGCGGCGACAGCGGCATATCCCTCGACCGTGCAGGCCTCCAGCCGGTCCTGCCACAGCTGCGCCTCGGGTCCCGCGCGGCGGGCGCGGGCGAACCAGCGGTCGATGGTGGCCGCCGCGATCGCCGCCATGCCGCCGGCGCGGACGGCGGCGATGCGCTCGTCCCAGATCGCGGGGGTGGCGATCTTCACCGCCGTGTTCGACAGCACCAGCCCCCGCACCAGATCCAGCCGCTTCACCGCCAGCCCCTGCGCGATCATCCCGCCGACCGAGACGCCTGCCACCACCGCGCCGGTCAGGCCCAGACCCTCCATCAGCCGTTCGGCATCGCGGATCAGCGCCCCCATCGCCGCGGGGCCGGGCGGCAGGCTGCTGGCGCCGTGCCCGCGCAGGTCGAAGCGGACGATGCGTGCGCCCGCCGGCAGCAGCGGCACCACCGCATCGAACAGCCGCAGGTCGCTGCCGAGCGCATGGATCAGCAGGACCGGCGGCCCGTCCGCCGGACCCGACTGCTGCCAGTGCAGAACCACATCGCCGAGCGGCAGGAAGGGCATGGTCAATCCCCGGTGCCGAACCGGGTCAGCGCGCCGGCGAAGGTCGCGCCATCCGCGTTCCCGCCCGAGGCCACGCAGATCACGGTATCGCCCGCGATCTCGTCCGGCCGGAACAGCGCCGCGGCCAGCGACACCGCGCCGCCCGGTTCCAGCACGATCTTCAGCCGGGCAAAGGCCGCGGCCATGGCCCGCAGCGCCTCGTCATCCGTGACCACCAGACCCGGGCCGCACAGGCGCCGCAGGATCGGAAAGGTGATCTCGCCCGGGCTGGGGGTGACGATGGCATCGCAGATCGAACCCGAGGGCGCGGTGTTGGACAGCCGTTCCCCGGCCGCCAGCGACCGGGCCACATCGTCGAAGCCCGCCGGCTCCACCGGGCGCACCCGCAGGCCCGGCGCCCGCGACTCCAGCGCCAGCGCCACGCCCGCGCTCAGCCCGCCGCCGCCGCAGCAGACCAGCACATCGGCCTGTGCCACCCCTGCCTCTGCCGCCTGTTCGGCCAGTTCCAGCCCGCAGGTGCCTTGCCCCGCGATCACCAGCGGCTCGTCATAGGGGCGGATCAGGGTCAGGCCGCGCGCCTCGGCCAGCGCGGCGCCGATGTCCTCGCGGTTCTCGCCCCCCGCCCGGTCGTACAGCACCACCTCGGCCCCGAGCGCGCGGGTATTGTCGATCTTCAGCTTCGGCGCATCGGCGGGCATCACGATCACCGCCGGGCAGCCGAAGGCCCGCGCCGCCGCCGCCACCCCCTGCGCATGATTGCCGGACGAGAAGGCGATCACCCCCCGCGCGCGGTCCGCCGCCGGCAGGGCCGAGACGGCCGACCAGCCGCCGCGGGCCTTGAAGCTGCCGGTGTGCTGCAGGCATTCGGCCTTCACCAGCACCCGCCGCCCCGCCAGCGCGTCGAGGAAGGGCGAGGACAGCAGCGGCGTGCGGCGGATATGGCCCGTCAGGCGCGTGGCGGCGGCCTCGATGGCGGCGATGTCGGTCATGCGGTCCGTCCTTCTGTCTGCTGCCGGTCGATGAGGTCGAGCACCGCATGGATCGCGGCCAGCGCCTCGGGTTCGTCGAGGAAGGGGACATGGCCGCGATCCGGCACCTCGGCCGCCACCAGCCCCGGGTGGCGGCGCGCCATCTCGGCCACCGTCTCGCGCGACAGAAGGCCGGAATTGGCCCCCCGGATCACGCCCACCGGCAGGCCCGCCAGGGCCGCGAACCCCTCCCACATCGGTGGCAGGCGGCCGCCCTCGGCCATGGCGAGGAACGCCTCGCGCAGCGAAGGGTCATAGCGCAGCGACAGTCCCTGCGGCCCCTCGTCATACCAATGCGCGGCCCGCGCCCGCCACTCTGCCGCCGTCACCCCGGGAAAGGCGCCGGCCATGACCTGCGCCAGCCCTTCGCCCGCCGCCTCCAGCGTCGGCCAGACCGGCGCGCGGCCCAGATAGTCGAAGATCGGCCCCAGCCCCGCATCCTCGATCACCGGGCCGATGTCGTTCAGGATCACTCCGGTCAGCCGGTGGCGATGCCGGGGCGCCAGGTCCAGCGCGACCATCCCCCCGCGCGAGGTGCCGAGGATCGCCGCGCGGGGCAGGTCCAGATGGTCCAGCAGCTCCAGCAGGTCCTGCCCCTCGCGCGCCAGCGTATAGCCGGACCAGTCCGCCCGGTCCGACAGGCCGCGCCCGCGATAGTCGGGCCGGATCAGCCGGCAGCGCGCGCCCAGCGGACCGAGCACGGATTCGAAATCGCCCATGTTGCGGGTCAGCCCGGCAAGGCAGACCAGCGGCGGGCCATCGCCCCGATCGTCATAGGCGAGGGTCACGCCGTCGGAGGCCGTGAAACGGGCAAGGGTCATGGGTCATCCCGGAAGGGCGGCGGGCCGCCGTCGCCGGGCAGACTGTCACAGCGGCGCGGCCGGGGGAAGGCCGGCGTCGGATCGCCCCGGGCTGCAAGGGTCAGACGGCCGTCAGGATCGTTTCGGTCAGCAGCCGCTTCAGGTCGCCGGCATGACCCTCGGAGCGGGCGGGCAGGCTGTCATCCGAGGTGACGGCCACGGTCAGCCCCCGCTCCGGCACCACATAGATCATCTGGCCGCCATAGCCGCGCGCATAGGCGACGCGCGCGCCGCCCGCGTCGAACAGGAACCAGCCATAGCCATAGTCGTCGCCGGAAAAGACCGACCGCGTGCGCGGGGTCCAGGCGGCCGTCACCCAGTCCTCGGGCACCAGCCGCCCCTCGGGCGCGGTCCCGCCCCGCCGCCAGGCCTCGCCGAAGGCCAGCATCCCCAGGGGCGACAGCGCCATGTTGTTGCCGCCCATGTAGCGGCCCTGCGGATCGCGGGTCCAGCCGTCGATGCGGAGCCCCAGCGGTTCGCCCAGATGACGGCGGGCCAGCGTCAGCAGGCTGTCCCCGGTCGCCTCGGCCAGAACCGCGCCGAGGACGTGATAGCTGCCGGTGGAATAGAGCATCCCGGTCCCCGGATCGCGCAGCATCGGCCGCGACAGCGCATCGGCCACCCAGTCCCGGCTGCTGACCCAGGCGCCGTAATTCGCGCCCGAGGTCCGTTCCAGCCCCGCCTGCATGGTCAGAAGGTCGGCCACCGTGATCCCGGCCACGCGCGGGTCGGCGTCCCGCGGGATCAGCCCGGGCGCCACCTCGCCCAGCGTCGCGCCTACGCCCGGCAGCGCGCCCGCCCCGATCACTGCCCCGGTCAGCGAGGCGACGAGCGTCTTCGACACCGATTTCACATTCACCGCCCGGTCGGGCGCCGGGCCGCGGAAGGCCTCGGCCAGCACCGTCTCGCCGCCTGCGGCGATGCACAGGCTGTGCAGCTGCGTCATGCCGCGCGCGCGGTCGCGGGCGGCGGCGAAGCGGTCCTGCGCCCGCAGGACGGCGGGCGAGGCAAGGGCGAGGCCGGCGGCGAGGCCGGCGCGGATCAGGGAGCGGCGGGTCTGGGTCATGGCCGGCAAGATGACGCGGCGCAGCGGCGCGCAAAAGGGCCTCGCGCGCGGCTGACGCAGGCGTGATCCGACGCCCCCTGCAGCTGACGGAAATATCCCGGGGTGAATGGGCGCGGCACGCGCCCAGAGGGGCAGCGCCCCTTTCATTTTTCAAGGACGAGGGGCAGCGCCCCTCCCTTGCACCGGACACGGAGGGGCGGTGCCCCTCCCGTCCCCTTACAGGTGGTCCGGCTGCGGCATGCCGAGCACGTGGAAGCCGTTGTCCACGATGATGATCTCGCCCGTGGTGCAGGCGCCATAGTCGGAGCACAGATAGACGGCGGTGCCGCCGATCGCCTCCAGCGTGGCATTGGCGCGCATCGGGGCGTTCGCCTCGGTATGGCGGAAGGTGCGGCGCGCGCCGCCGATGGCCGCGCCGGCCAGCGTCTTCATCGGGCCGGGGCTGATCGCGTTGACGCGGATCTTCTCGGGTCCGAGGTCATTGGCCAGATAGCGGACGGAGCTTTCCAGCGCCGCCTTCGCCACGCCCATCACGTTGTAGAAGGGGGTGACCCGGTTCGACCCCTGATAGGTCAGGGTGACGAGGCTGCCGCCCTCGGGCATCAGCGCCGAGGCGCGCCGCGCCACGTCGATGAAGGAAAAGCACGAGATGCAGAGCGAGTTGCTGAAATTGCCGCGCGTGGTGTTGATGAAGCGGCCCGTCAGTTCGGTCTTGTCGGAATAGGCGATGGCGTGGATCAGGAAGTCGATGCCGCCCCATTCCGTCTTCAGCCGGTCGAAGGCCGCGTCGAGGCTGTCGTCGTTCATCACGTCCGCATCGACCATCAGCGTGGCGCCCAGCGTCGCCGCGAGCGGTTCCACCCGCTTGCCGAAGGCCTCGCCCTGATAGGTGAAGGCCAGTTCCGCCCCCTCGGCGTGCAGGGCCTGCGCGATGCCCCAGGCGATGGACCGGTCGTTCGCGACGCCCATCACCAGCCCGCGCTTCCCCTTCATCAGCTCGGCCATGTCTGCTTATCCCTGGTATTTCGACATCACGAGCGTCGCGTTGGTGCCGCCGAAGCCGAAGCTGTTCGACAGGACGGTGTCGAGCTCGACCCCCTCGCGCAGTTCGGTCACGATCTCGGACGGGTCGAGCGCCGGGTCCAGCGTCGCGACATTGGCCGAGGCGGCGATGAAGCCGCCCTGCATCATCAGCAGCGAATAGATTGCCTCGTGCACGCCGGTCGCGCCGAGGCTGTGCCCGGTCAGCGATTTCGTCGAGGCGACGGGCGGGGTCGCGCCGTTGCCGAAGACGCGGCGGATTGCCTCGATCTCGGTCACGTCGCCGACGCTGGTCGAGGTGCCGTGCGAGTTGATGTAATCCACATGGCGGTCCTCGGGCAGCGTGGCCAGCGCCAGCCGCATCGACCGTTCGCCGCCCTCGCCCGAGGGGGCGACCATGTCATAGCCGTCCGAGGTGGCGCCATAGCCCGTGACCTCGGCATAGATCTTCGCGCCGCGGGCCTTGGCGTGTTCCAGCTCCTCCAGTACCACGACGCCGCCGCCGCCCGCGATGACGAAGCCGTCGCGGGTGGCGTCATAGGGACGCGAGGCGGTTTCGGGCGTGTCGTTGTATTTCGAGGACATGGCGCCCATGGCATCGAAGAGGCAGGACAGCGTCCAGTCCAGTTCCTCGCCGCCGCCGGCAAAGACCACGTCCTGCTTGCCCAGCTGGATCAGTTCGGTGCCGTTGCCGATGCAATGGGCACTGGTGGAACAGGCCGAGGTGATCGAATAGTTCACGCCCTTGATCCGGAACGGCGTGGCCAGAGTCGCCGAATTGGTCGAGGACATGCAGCGCGTGACCATGAACGGCCCCATCCGCTTGGGCGCGCCCTTCTCGATCACCGTCTGGTGGGCCTGGAAGAAGTTCGAGGTCGAGGGCCCGCCAGATCCCATGATCAGGCCGGCGCGCGGATTGGATACCTCTGCCTCGGTCAGACCGGAGTCCGCGATGGCCTGCTGCATGGCGATGAAGTTGTAGGCCGCGCCCGGACCCATGAAGCGCAGGTCGCGCTTGTCGATATGGTCCTCCAGCACGATCTGCGGCTGGCCCTTCACCTGGCTGCGGAAGCCGTGTTCGGCGTAGTCGGGGGCGAAGACGATGCCGGACCGGCCGGCGCGCAGCGAGGCCTCG
Organism: Frigidibacter oleivorans; assembly: GCF_003993775.1. Lineage (GTDB taxonomy): Bacteria > Pseudomonadota > Alphaproteobacteria > Rhodobacterales > Rhodobacteraceae > Frigidibacter > Frigidibacter oleivorans. The sequence continues at coordinate 27,003 of NZ_RJRZ01000024.1, read as the reverse complement.
ACCTCGGCTGCGGTGTTGCCGATGGGAGAGACGATGCCGATCCCGGTGATGACGACGCGGCGCATGGGCGATCCTCCTCGCGCGCTGTTAGCTGGCGGCGGCCGCAAGGCCGACCTTCATGTCCTTGACGAGGTAGATCACCTCGCCATCGGCCTCGACCCGTCCATCGGCCACGCCCATCTTCAGCTTGCGGTCGATGACGCGGGTGAAGTCGACGAAATAGCGGATCATCGTGCGGTCCGGCCGCACCATGCCCTTCAGTTGCACCTCGCCCACACCGAGCGCGAAGCCCTGCCCCTGCCAGCCGCGCCAGCCGAGGTTGAAGCCGGTCAGCTGCCACAGCCCGTCGAGGCCGAGGCAGCCCGGCATCACCGGGTTGCCGGGGAAGTGGCAGGCGAAGAACCACAGGTCGGGGGTGATGTCGAATTCGGCCACCACATGGCCCTTGCCGTGCTCGCCCCGGTCGGACGAGATGTCGGTGATGCGGTCCATCATCAGCATCGGCGGTTCGGGCAGCTGCGCATTGCCGGGGCCGAACAGTTCGCCCCGCGCGCATTTCAGCAGCGCCTCCCTGTCGAAGCTCGTCGGATAGTCCGCCATGTGGTCGTTGTCCTCCGCATCGTCATGGGCCGCGCGGTTCTGCGGCAATGATCGGCCTCCGTCTAGCACCCGGCTCCGCCCGCGCGCAATAGCCGGGACCGCGGCCGCGGCTTGCGGCGAAGGCGGGGCGGAGGCGCCGTGCGGGGGGCGCCGGGGGGCGGCGCGGGAAAATCTCCGTTTGAAATCGGGGGGCAGAGAACTTTATAATCATCCCATGATGCGACAGGATGCAGAAGACATGGTCCCCGGTCCGAGCGGGGCCGGGCGGGGCGCCGACTGGCTGGCCCGGGCGGGGCTGCGCCCGACGCGCCAGCGGCTGGCGCTGGCCGCGCTGCTGGTGGGCGATGGCGAGGACCGGCACGTGACCGCCGAAAGCCTTCATGCCGCGGCCCGCGACGCGGGCGAGGGCGTGTCGCTTGCCACCGTCTACAACACGCTGAAGGCCTTTTGCGATGCGGGGCTGATGCAGGAAGTCACGGTGGACGGGTCGCGGTCCTATTTCGACACCCGCATGGACGACCATCCGCATTTCTACTGGGAAGACAGCGCCGAACTGACCGACGCCCCGGCCGAGGATCTGGAGATCACGCGCCTTCCCAAGGCCCCCGACGGCGCCGAGGTGGCGCGGGTCGACGTGGTCATCCGCCTGCGCCGCAGCAAGGGCTGAGGCGGCGCCCCGGCGGGGGCGGGGTCAGTCGGGGCGGGGTCAGTCGGCCGGCCTCTCGATCGTCATCTGCGTCTGGATGCACAGCGCCGCCACCTTGCCATCCGCGCGGATCAGCCGCGTCTGCCAGACATGGGTGCGACCGCCGACATGCAGGGGCGTCACCTCGCCGCGCAGGACCTCGCCAATGCGGACCGAGCGGAAGAAGTTCGTTTTGCTCTCGACGGTGGTGGTCATCTGGTCGGGGCGGATGTTCAGATGCGCCGCGGTGCCGGCGAGGCAGTCGATGATCGCCATCACCGCGCCCCCGTGCAGCACGCCGTTGCGGTTGGCATGGCCGGGCGGAACCGTCACCTCGCCCTCGACCCGGTCCGGCCGGGCGAGGGTAAGGCGCAGGCCCATCGTCCGGGCAAAGGGCGGCAGGACCCCTGCCGGGTCCGTGGCCGCGCCTGCGCCCGTCCCGGTCGGCTCGGGCGCAGGCCCGTCAGTGACCGGCATTCCGGTCACTCCTTCGACCGTTCGACATAGGCATTGTCTTCGGTATTGATGATGATCCGCGTGCCCACGTCGATATGCGGCGGCACCATCACCCGGATGCCGCCGGTGCAGGTGGCAGGCTTGTAGGAGGAGGAGGCCGTCTGCCCCTTCACCACCGGCTCCGTCTCCTCGACGGTCACCGTCACCTTCTGCGGCAGTTCGATCGAGATCGCCTGTTCCTGGAACATCAGCAGCCAGACCCGCAGCCCGTCGCGCAGGTGGACCTTGGCGTCGCCCACCACATCCTCGCTGACCACGACCTGTTCGTAGCTCGACGGGTTCATGAAGTGGAAGCCCTCGCCATCCTCGTAGAGGAAGTCGAATTCCTGCTCCTCGACATGGGCGCGTTCCACCTGTTCGGTGGTGCGCCAGCGTTCCGACACCTTCACCCCGTCGCCGATGCGGCGCATGTCCACCTGCGTCACCGGCGTGCCCTTGCCGGGGTGGATGTTCTGGGCGGTCAGCACGACATAGAGCCGGCCGTCGAGTTCGATCACGTTGCCCTTGCGGACCGAGGAGGCGATGACTTTCACAGGTGTCTTCCTTGTGGCTGGCCGGCCGAGCGGCTAGAGGCAGGGCGCGGCATTGCCGCCGCGCGTAGCGCATCCTGCCCCGGATTTCCAGCCGAAAGCCGCATGCCGCCGATGACCGATCCGCTTTCCCGCCCCGCGCGGCCCGTCCCCGACACGCCTTGGTGGGACCCGGCCCGCCATGCCGACCGCCGGCCCGCGCTGATGGCGCGCAACCGCATCCAGCAGGCGCTGCGCGGCTGGTTCGCGGCCGAGGGTTTCGTCGAGGTGGATCCGGTCGCCCTGCAGGTCAGCCCGGGCAACGAGGCGCATTTGCATGCCTTCGAGACGCGCGCCCTCGGCAATGACGGGCAGGCGCGGCCGATGTATCTGCACACCTCGCCGGAATTCGCGATGAAGAAGCTGCTGGCGGCGGGCGAGACGCGGATCGCGGCCTTTGCCCATGTCTGGCGCAACCGCGAGCGCGGCGTGCTGCACAGCCCGGAATTCACCATGCTGGAATGGTATCGCGCGGGCGAGCCCTATGACCGGCTGATCGCGGATTGCGCGGCCTTCCTGCGGCTGGCGGCCGAGGCGGCGGGCACCCGCGCCCTGCGGTTCCGCGACCGGGCCTGCGATCCCTTCGCACCGGTGGAGCGGCTGTCGGTGGCCGAGGCCTTCGCCCGCCATGCCGGCATCGACCTTCTGGCGACCATCGGCCCCGACGGGGCGCCCGATGCCGCGGCGCTGGCCCGGGCGCTGGACGGGGCAGGCGTCCGTCGCGCCGCCGACGACACATGGTCCGACATGCTGTCGCGCGTGCTGGTCGAGAAGGTGGAGCCGCATCTGGGGATCGGCCATCCCGTCGTGCTCGACCGCTATCCGGCAGCCGAGGCGGCGCTGGCGCGGCGGGTGCCGGGCGACGCGCGGGTGGCGGAACGGTTCGAACTCTATGCCTGCGGGGTGGAACTGGCCAACGGCTTCGGCGAGCTGACCGATGCCGCCGAACAGCGCCGCCGCTTCGGGCTGGAGATGGACGAGAAGGCGCGCGTCTATGGCGAACGCTATCCGCTGGACGAGGATTTCCTCGCGGCGCTGGCGCGGATGCCGGCGGCGAGCGGGATCGCGATGGGCTTCGACCGGCTGGCGATGCTGGCGACGGCGGCCCCCAATATCGACGCGGTGATCTGGACGCCGGTCGCGGACTAGGGGGCGCTACCCCCGTCGCGGCAGGCCGCGACTCCCCCGGGATATTTGCGCCGACAAGAAGACAAGGGGCGCGCGCGGGTCCGGGCGGCGTCAGTCCCGGCCGATGCGGCCGAGCAGGTCGGCGGCGGCGGCGGCGGGGGCCATCTCGCCCCGCGTCACCGCCCGCCCGAGATCCTGCATCCCGGCGCGGATCGCGGGATCGCGGTCGATCCGGGCCAGCAGGCCCTGCCGCACCTCGTCCTCGAACCATTCGCGGGCCTGTTCGGCGCGGCGGGCGGCGAGATGGCCGCGATCACGCCGCCAACCGGCCAGCGCCTGCATCTCGTCCCAGGCTGCCGCAAGCCCGGTTTCGTCCAGCGCCGAGACGGGCAGCGCCTTGGGAAAGCCCTCGGGGTCCTGCGGCCGGCGGCGCAGCAGCCGCAGCGCGCCCGCGTAATCCGCGACGGTGCGGGTCGCCGCCGGTTTCAGCTCGCCATCCGCCTTGTTCACCAGGATCAGGTCCGCGATCTCCATGATCCCGCGCTTGACGCCCTGCAGCTCGTCCCCGCCCGCCGGTGCGAGCAGCAGCACGAAGAGGTCGGCCATCCCCGCCACCAAGGTTTCCGACTGGCCGACGCCCACCGTCTCGATCAATACCACGTCGAAGCCCGCCGCCTCGCACAGCGCCACCGCCTCGCGCGTGCGGCGGGCGACGCCGCCCAGCCGGGCCTGGCTGGGCGAAGGCCGGATGAAGGCGAGGGGGTCGCGGCTCAGCCGCTCCATCCTTGTCTTGTCGCCGAGGATCGACCCGCCCGAGCGGGTCGAGGACGGGTCGACGGCCAGCACCGCCACCTTCAGCCCCCGCCCGGTCAGCATCAGGCCGAAGCTTTCGATGAAGGTGGATTTCCCGACGCCGGGCGTGCCCGACAGGCCGATGCGCAGCGCCTGCCGCCCCAGCGGCGCCAGCCGGTCCAGCAGCGCCACCGCCTGCGCGCGGTGATCCTCGCGCCCGCTTTCGATCAGGGTGATCGCCCGGGCCAGCGCGCGCCGGTCGCCCGCGGCGATGCGGTCGGCCATGGGCGCCGTTCCCTCGTCGGTGGGGCGCAGCGGTCGGGGCTCGGGCGCGGTCATCCATGCTCTCCTGTCATCGCGACGACACCTGACCATGGCAGGCAGGGCCATGCAATCTTTGCCGCCGCTGGCGGAGTTGTCATCGGCGGTGACGATCCGGGGGATGTCCTGTCCGCGCCGGCCGGGCTATGTCGGGGCCGAGGGAACGAAACAGCGAAAGACCGATGGCCATGACCCTGCCGATCCTTCCTGCCTCGGGCGCGAAAGGCCCGTCCCTGCGCCGCCTGCTGCTGGCGGGCGCGGTCCTCGCGGTGTCGGCCCTGCCGCTGGCCCTTCCGCTGGCCGCGCAGGAGCAGCGCGACAGCGCGGTCTACGACCTGCAGTTGCGGGGCATCACCGCCGGCACCCTGACCATCGACGGCCGCACCGCCGGGGGGCGCTATCAGGCGACGGGCCGGCTGCAAAGCAGCGGGCTGCTGGCAATGCTGCGCAAGATCCGCTACGACGCCGAGGTGCGCGGGCAGGTCGCGGGCGGGCGGCTGGTGCCCTCCCGCTATGTCGAGGCGGCGGATACCGGCAGGCGCCAGTCCAACGCGGTGATGGACTATGTCCGCGGCGTGCCGCAGGTGAAGGAATACCAGCCCCCGCGCAAGCCCGACGACAAGGCGCTGGACCCGGCGACACAGGCCGGCACCGTCGATCCGATGACGGCGGCCTTCGCGGTGCTGCGCGACGTGCCGGCGGATCAGGCCTGCAACCGCAGCCTCGCGCTGTTCGACGGCCAGCGCCGCACCGCCGTGTCGCTGGCGACCCCGAAGGCCGCGCCGGGCGGCGGTGTCACCTGCGCGGGCGAATATCGCCGGGTCGCGGGCTTTTCCGCAGACGACATGGCCGAGAAGACCCGCTTTCCCTTCACCCTGCATCTGGCCCCGGCGGGCGAGGGGATGCTGCGGGTGACGCAGGTCACGATGGACACGATCTATGGCAAAGGCGCGCTGAAACGGCGATAAGCCGGGGCGTGAGCCAGACCGACCTTTCCCCGCTGCCCATCGACGCGGCCCTTCCGGCGCTGCTGGATGCGCTGCGGATGCAGGGGCGCGCGGTGCTGATGGCGCCGCCGGGGGCGGGCAAGACCACGCGGGTGCCCCTGGCGCTGCTGCAGGCGGGGCTGACCGTCGGCCGCATCGTGATGCTGGAACCGCGGCGCCTGGCGGCGCGGGCGGCGGCGGAACGGATGGCCGCGACGCTTGGCCAAGAGGTCGGGGGCACGGTCGGCTATCGGATCCGGGGCGAGGCGAAGACCTCGGCCGCGACCCGGATCGAGGTGGTGACCGAAGGTATCCTGACCCGGATGCTGCAATCCGACCCGGACCTGCCCGGCATCGGCGCGGTGATCTTCGACGAATTCCACGAACGCAGCCTGAATGCCGATCTGGGCCTTGCCCTGACATGGGAGGTGCGCGGCGCGCTGCGGCCCGACCTGCTGGTCGTGGTGATGTCGGCCACGCTGGATGCGGCGCCCGTGGCCGCGCTGCTGGACGACGCGCCGGTCGTGGCCTCCGAGGGCCGCGCCTTCCCGGTCGAGACGCGCTGGCTGGCGCGGGCGCCGGACCGGTCCTTGCGCTTCGAGGCGGCGGTGGCGGGGCTGGTCGAACAGGCGGTGGCCGAGACGGTGGGGGGCGTGCTGGTCTTCCTGCCGGGCGAGGGCGAGATCCGGCGGGTGGAGGCGGCGCTGAAGGGGCGGCTGCCGGCGGAATGCGCGGTGCATCCGCTGTTCGGCGCGATGGAATTCGCCGCACAGCGCGCGGCGATCCGGCCGGCGGCGACCGGGCGCAAGCTGGTGCTGGCGACCTCGATCGCCGAAACCTCGCTGACCATCGAGGATGTGCGCGTGGTGGTCGATGCCGGGCGGGCGCGGCGGGCGCGCTTCGATCCCGGGTCGGGCATGTCGCGGCTGGTGACGGAACGGGTGACGCGGGCCGAGGCGGAACAGCGGCGCGGCCGGGCGGGCCGGGTGGCGCCGGGCATCTGCTACCGGCTGTGGACCAGGGGCGAGGAGGGGGCGCTGGCCGCCTTTCCCCCGGCCGAGATCGAGACGGCGGACCTGTCGGGCCTGGCGCTGGAACTGGCGGTCTGGGGGGCGGATGCGGGCGATCTGGCCTTCCTGACCCCGCCCCCCGCCCCGGCGCTGGCCGAGGCGCGGGCGCTGCTGGCGGGGCTGGGGGCATTGGACGGGCAGGGGCGGATCACCGCGCATGGTCGGGCGCTGGCGGCGCTGCCGCTGCATCCGCGGCTGGGGCACATGCTGGCGGTGGCGGGGCCGGACGCGGCGCCGCTGGCGGCGCTGCTGGCCGAGCGCGACCCGCTGAAGGGCGCGCCCGCCGATCTGTCGCTGCGGCTGGCCGCGATCCGCGACCCGCGCGGCTTCGAGGCGGATCACGTCTGGCCGGTGCATCGCGGCACGGTGGAGCGGGTGCGGGCCGAGGCGAAGCGGCTGGCGCGGCTGGTGAAGCCGGTGGCCGGGACCTTCGCCCTGCCCGAGATGGCGGCGCTGGCCTATCCCGACCGGATCGGGCTGCGCCGCAAGGGCGAGGCGCCGCGCTGGCTGCTGTCGGGCGGCAAGGGGGCCGCGCTGGCCGAAACGGACCCGCTGGCGAAGGCGCGGCTGATCGTGGCGACGGACCTCGACGGCGATGCGCGCGAGGCGGGCATCCGGCAGGCGGTGGAGATCGCCGAGGCACAGTTGCGGCGGCTGTTCGCGGACCGGATCGGCTGGCACGACCAGTGCGAATGGTCCCGACGCGACGGGCGGGTGGTGGCGCGGCGGCAGGAACGGCTGGGGCCGCTGGTTCTGGACGACCGGACCTGGCCCGACGCGCCGACCGAGGCGCTGGCCCGGGCGGCGCTGGACGGGATGCGGCAGGTCGGCCTGACCTTCACCCCTCGCGCCGCCCGGCTGCGCGCCCGGATCGCGCTGCTGCGCGAGGAAGGCGCGGACCTGCCGGACATGGGCGAGGCGGCGCTGCTGGACAGCGCCGAAGACTGGTTGCTGCCCCATCTCGCGGGCCGGCGGACGGAGGCCGACCTGCGCGGCATGGACCTGACCGAGCCGCTGAAATCGGCGCTGACATGGGACCAGCAGCAACTGGTCGACCGGCTCGCGCCGGAGCAGTTCGAGACGCCGCTGGGGCGGCGGGTGCCCATCGACTATGACGGCGAGGCGCCCGGCATCGAGGTCCGCCTGCAGGAGATGTTCGGCGTCACCGTCCATCCGACCGTGGGGCCGAAGCGGCGGCCGCTGCGGATCACGCTGCTGTCGCCCGGGGGCAAGCCCGTGCAGGTGACGATGGACCTGCCGGGCTTCTGGGCCAGCAGCTATGCCGATGTGCGGCGCGACATGCGCGGCCGCTATCCGCGCCACCCCTGGCCCGAGGACCCGACGGTGGCGGAGCCGACGCTGCGGGCCAAGCCGCGCGGGACCTGACCGTCACCAGTGGGGCGGGCGCTGGTCGGCCAGCGGCACCGTGCCGCCGGCATCGGCCTCGCGTTCCGCCTCGCGTTCCAGCAGCAGCGCGACGCGGCGGGTGAGCAGGTCGATCTCGCGCGCCTGCCGGGTCACGACCTCGGACAGGTCCTCCACCGTGCGGGCCAGATGGGCCAGCGCCTCTTCGGCCTGATGCAGCCGCTCTTCCATCGTCCGATCCTCCGTCCTGCCGCGCTTGTTCCCGCGCGAGCCTTCCGCTACACCCGCGCCCGACAGCAGTCGAGGCGAGACATGGCCAAGGACAAAGCCCCCCGCAGGCCGCGCGCGGAAACGCCCAAGGGCTTTCGCGACTATTTCGGGACGGAAGTGACGGAACGCAAGGCGATGCTCGACACCATCGCCGAGGTCTATCATCGCCATGGCTTCGACCCGCTGGAAACCTCGGCCGTCGAGACGGTGGAGGCGCTGGGCAAGTTCCTGCCCGATGTGGATCGCCCGAACGAGGGCGTCTTCGCCTGGCAGGAGGAGGACAGCGACTGGCTGGCGCTGCGCTATGACCTGACGGCGCCGCTGGCCCGCGTCGCCGCGCAATATCGCAACGACCTGCCCGCGCCCTACCGCCGCTATGCGATGGGGCCGGTCTGGCGCAACGAAAAGCCGGGGCCGGGGCGGTTTCGCCAGTTCTACCAATGCGATGCCGATACGGTGGGCGCGCCCTCCGTCGCGGCGGATGCGGAAATCTGCGCCATGCTGGCCGACACGCTGGAGGCAGTGGGCATCCCGCGCGGCGACTATCTGATCCGGGTCAACAACCGCAAGGTGCTGAACGGGGTGATGGAGGTGGCGGGCGTGCTCGACCCCGCCGACCCCGGCCGCTTCGCCGAGGAACGCGGCATCGTGCTGCGCGCCATCGACAAGTTCGACAAGTTCGGCGAGGCCGGGGTGCGCGCGCTGATGGGCGAGGGCCGCAAGGACGAGAGCGGCGACTTCACGAAGGGCGCAGGGCTGTCGGACGCACAGGCGGATACGGTGATGGGTTTCATGTCCGCCAAGCGCGGCGACGGCGCGGCCACGGTCGCGCGGCTTCGGGACCTGGTGGCGGGGTCCGCCACCGGCGCCGAGGGTGCGGACGAACTCGAAACCATCGCGGCGCTGCTCGACGCGCAGGGCTATGGCCCGGACCGGATCGAGATCGACCCCTCGGTGGTGCGTGGCCTCGGCTACTACACCGGCCCGGTCTTCGAGGCGGAACTGACCTTCCAGATCACCGACGAAAAGGGCCGTCCGCGCAATTTCGGCTCGGTCGCCGGGGGCGGGCGCTATGACGATCTGGTCAAGCGCTTCACCGGGCAGGCGGTGCCGGCCACGGGCGTCTCCATCGGCGTGGACCGGCTGCTGGCCGCGCTGCGCGCCAAGGGCCGGATGGGCGCCACCGCCCCCGGCCCGGTGGTCGTGACGGTGATGGATCGCGATCGGATGGCCGACTATCTGGCGATGGCGGCCGACCTGCGCCGCGCCGGCATCCGGGCCGAGGTCTATCTGGGCAACCCGAAGAACTTCGGCAACCAGCTGAAATACGCCGACAAGCGCGCCGCCCCCGTCGCGGTGATCCAGGGCGGCGACGAGGCGGCGCGGGGCGCGGTGGTGCTGAAGGATCTGGTGCTGGGCGCGGCCATTGCCGAGGATGCCAGCCGCGAGGAATGGGCGCAGCGGCCCGCGCAGGTCGAGGTGCCGCGCGCCGATTTGGTGGCCGAGGTCCGGAAGATGCTGGGGCAGGGCTGATGGCGACCAAGGCCGAGGCCCGCGCGACCGGGCAGGCGCTGCTGGCCGGGTTCCGCGCCGCGGGCGCCGCCGAGGTGGAGGCGCCGGTGCTGCTGCCGGCCGGTACGCTCCTTGACCTTTATGGCGAGGATATCCGGGCGCGGGCCTATGTGACGCAGGACCCGCTGCAGGGCGAGATGATGCTGCGCCCGGATTTCACCGTGCCGGTGGTGCAGATGCACATGGCCGGGGGCGCCGATCCGGCGCGCTATTGCTATCTGGGCGAGGTGTTCCGCAAGCAGGAGCATCGCGGCCCCCGCAGCGCCGAATATTTCCAGGCGGGGTTCGAGATCTTCGCCCGCGAGGCGCCCGAGACCGCGGATGCCGAGGTCTTCGCCCTGTTCGCGCAGGTGCTGGCGCCGCTGGACCTGACCGCGACCATGGGCGACATCGGCATCCTGATCGACGCGGTGAAGGGGCTCGACACGCTGCCCGCGCGCAAGGCGGCGCTGCTGCGGCATATCTGGCGGCCCCGGCGGTTCCATGCACTGCTGTCGCGCTTCGGCGCAGCCGGGGTGCCGCGCGCGCCCTCGCCCGTCGCCGCGCCCTGGATCGGCCTCAGGGGCGAGGACGAGATCGCGGCCCGGCTGGCGGCGCTGGCCGAGGATGCCGCCGCCCCGCCCATCGCCGAGGCCGAGGTGGCGCTGCTCGACGACCTGTTCGACCTTGCCGGACCTGCGCCCGAGGCACTGGCCCGGCTGGGGGACCTCGCCGAACAGATGCCCGCCATCGCCGGTGCGGTGGACCGGCTGACGCGACGGATGCAGGCGATGGCGGCGCGGGGCGTCGATCTGGACGCGATCCGGTTCGAGGCGAGCCACGGCCGCACCACGCTGGAATATTACGACGGCTTCGTCTTCAGCTTCGCCAGCCGCGACCCGGGCCTGCCGCCCGTAGCCTCGGGCGGGCGCTATGACGCGATGACGGCGATGCTGGGCGCCGGCCGCTCGATCCCGGCTGTGGGCGGGGTGATCCGGCCGGGCGTGGTCTTCGACCTCGGGGGGCGGCCATGACGCTGAAACTGGGCGTGCCCTCGAAGGGCCGGCTGATGGACCAGTGCTTCGACTGGTTCGCGGCGCGCGGGCTGACGCTGGCGCGCACCGGGTCGGACCGGGAATATGCGGGCGCCGTCGAGGGGTGCGCGGGGATCGAGCTGGTGCTGCTGTCGGCGGGCGAGATCCCGCGCGAACTGTCCGCCGGGCGCATCCATCTGGGTGTGACGGGGTCGGACCTCGTCCGCGACCGGCTGGCCGACTGGCAGGATCAGGTGGCGGAACTGGCGGCGATGGGCTTTGGCCATGCCGACCTGATCGTCGCGGTGCCCGCCTGCTGGACGGATGTCGAGACGCTGGACGACCTCGACGCCGCCGCCGCCGCCTTCCGCCGCCGCCACGGCTTCCGCCTGCGGATCGCGACGAAGTATCACCGGCTGGTGCGCGACTTCCTGCGCGACAATGGCGTGGCCGATTACCAGCTGGTCGACAGCCAGGGCGCGACCGAGGGAACGGTGAAGAACCTGACCGCCGAGGCCATCGCCGACATCACCTCGTCGGGCGAGACCCTGCGCGCCAACCACCTGAAGATCCTGTCCGACGGGCTGATCCACCAGAGCCAGGCGACGCTTTTCGCTGCCCGGGCCGCAGACTGGTCGCCAGAGACGGGCGAGGTGCTGGAGCGGCTGCTGCCGATGCTGGGCGCCGCGCGGCCGGCGGGGATCTGAGGCGGAAGGAGGGAGGGGGCCTTCTGCCCCCTCTTGCCGCGGACGCGGCAATTCACCCCCGAGGATATTTTCGAACAGAAGATGGGGCCGCCTAGCGCAGCCCCATCCGCGCCAGTTCCTGCATCAGCGCCTCGGGCAGCGGCTCCTCGCGCTCGCGCCCGGCCGGAAGGTCGCGGGGGCTGTCGGCCGGGGTCAGGTAGCGCCAGCCCTGGAAGGGGCGGCGGGGCAGCGGCTCGGTCCGGACCAGGGCCGGGTCCATGACGATGGCGCAGCGGGGGATGCCGTCGACGCCCGTCACCTCGCGCAGGTCGAGGATCCGCTGCCGGGCCAGCACCACGCCGCGGAACACCCAGTAGAGCGAGCCGCCGGCCAGCACCTCGGGCGCGCGCTTCGGCCACATCCGGGTGATGTGGAAGGGCGGCTCGTCGCTGAACCGCTGCGCCTGCCAGCGGGCCAGATCCTCGACCCCGTCGGCGCCGACGCAGAGCTTGATGAGGTTGACATGTCCGGCCAAGGGCGATGCGGTCCGACGGAAGGGTGGAACGGGTCCGCCCTATCTAGGCGCGGGCGGGCGGCGAGGCAACCGCGCCGGCGCCTCACCGCCATCTGCCTGTCGCCCGCTGTCAGCGGAACATTGCAGGCAGCCACAGCGACAGCGCCGGGATGTAGGTGACCAGCATCAGCGTCGAGAAGGCGGCGAGGTAGAAGGGCCAGATCGTCCGCATCGCCTGGCCGATGCCGATGCGGCCCACCGCGCAGCCGACGAACAGCACCGAGCCCACCGGCGGGGTGCAGAGGCCGATGCCGAGGTTCAGGATCAGGATCACGCCGAAATGAATCGGGTCCACGCCGAAGGCCTCGGCCACCGGCAGGAAGATCGGGGTGGTGATCACGATCAGCGGCGACATGTCCATGAAGGTGCCGAGGATCAGCAGCGTGACGTTGATCAGCAGCAGGATCACCAGCGGGTTCTGCGAGATGTCCTGCAGGAAGGCGATCATCGCGGCCGGCACCCGCAGATAGGCGAGAAGCCAGCCGAAGCAGGCGGCCGAGCCGATGACCAGCAGCACCATCGCCGTGGTGCGGACGGCGCCGAAGGTCGCCTCGACGAATTCCGGCCAGGTCAGGGTGCGGAAGACGAACAGCGTCACGAACAGCGCATAGACCACCGCGATGTTGGAGCTTTCCGAGGCGGTGAAGATCCCCGACCGGACGCCGCCGAAGATCAGCGCCACCAGCAGAAGCCCCGGCACCGCGCTGACGAAGAGCTGGCCCAGCACCGCGAAGCCGGGGAAGGGCTCGGTCGGATAGCCGCGGCGGCGGGCGACGGTCCAGGCCGCCACCATCAGCGACAGCGCCAGCAGCAGGCCCGGGACGATCCCGGCGGTGAACAGGTCGGCGATGGACAGCCGCCCGCCGGCCGAGATCGAATAGATGATCATGTTGTGCGAGGGCGGGATCATCAGCGCGATGATCGAGCCGACGACGGTGATGTTCACCGCATAGTCCACGTCATAGCCGCGCGCCTTCATCTGCGGGACCATCAGCCCGCCCACCGCCGAGGCATCGGCGGTGGCCGAGCCCGAGACGCCGCCGAACATCACCGAGGTCAGGATGTTGACCTGCCCCAGCCCCCCGCGCAGATGCCCGACCAGCCCGCCCGCCAGCGCCACCAGCCGCCGGGCGATGTCGCCCCGCACCATCAGGTCGCCCGCGTAGATGAAGAAGGGGATCGCCATCAGCGCGAAGACCGAGACGCCGGAATTCAGCCGCTGGAACACGACCACCGGCGGCAGCCCGAGATAGAGCACCGTGGCGAAGCTGGCGATGCCGAGGCAGAAGGCGACCGGGGTGCCGATCAGCAGCAGGCCTACGAAGGTTCCGAACAGGATCAGCAGTTCCATGGCCTAGTCCTCCACCACATCGCCGAAGCGCAGGGTGCGCAGCCCCGCCATCCGCCGGGCGATCCGTTCGGCGGTGAAGATCACCAGCAGCAGGCCGCCGCCGATGACCGGCGCGAAGTCGAAGGCGCGCGACAGGCCGAGGCCGGGGATCACGTTGCTTGCGGCCTTGGCGGCCAGCGCCCAGCCATACCAGACCATGCCGATGCCGAAGGCGGCGATGGCGAGGTCGGAGATCGTGTGGAAGACCGGCTTCAGCCAGTCGGGTACGATGTAGAGCAGCACGTCGAAGGACAGGTGCGAGCCTTCGCGGATGCCGACGGCGGCGCCGAGGAAGATGAACCAGCCCATCACCAGGATCGCGGCGGGTTCCGCCCAGTAGAGGCTGTCGTTCAGCAGGTAGCGCACGAAGACCTGCGCGAAGACGAAGGCCGTCATCAGGACCAGACCGGCCCCGGCGGTATAGAGGGCGGCGCGTGCCAGAAGGCTGGTGGCGCGTTCCACGGCGAGCATCAGGTCGCGCATGGCGGACTCCGTATGGGCGGATCGGGCCGCGGCACCATCGGGCGCCGCGGCGGCAATATCGGCCGGGGCCGGTTATTCCGTCGCCTGAATGCGGGCGACGAGGTCCTTCAGTTCCGGCGTCGTCACATACTTGTCGTAGACCGGACCCATGGCCTCGATGAACGGGGTCTTGTCGATGTCGCGGACGATCTCGACACCGGCCTCTTCGACCTTCGCCTCGGATTCCGTCACCTTGGCATCCCACAGCTCGCGCATCACCGGAACCGAGTCCTTCGCCGCCTGCGCCACGATCTCCTGATCCTCGGGGCTCAGCTTGTCCCAGCTCATGGTCGAGATCGCCAGCGCCTCGGGCATGATCAGGTGTTCGTCGAGCGTGTAGTATTTCGCCACCTCGAAATGGCCCGAGGTGTCATAGGAGGGCGGGTTGTTCTCGGCCCCGTCGATGACGCCGGTCTGGATCGAGGAATAGACCTCGCCATAGGGCATGGGCGTCGCGTTGGCGCCGAGCGCGGCCATCATGTCCACGAAGACGTCGGACTGCATGACGCGGAACTTCATGCCTTCGAGGTCGTCGATGGACTGGATCGGCTTTTGCGAGTTGTAGAAGGACCGCGCCCCGCCGTCGTAGAAGGCCAGCACCTTCAGGTCATGCGCCTCGAAGCCCTTGGCGATCTCTTCGCCGATGGGGCCGTCCATCACCTTGCGCATGTGCTCGCTGGACCGGAAGATGTAGGGCAGCGACACGATCTGCGTTTCCGGCACGAGGTTGTTGAACGGGCCGAAGGAGGCGCGGACCATGTCGATGACGCCGAACTGGGTCTGTTCGATCGCGTCCTTCTCCTCGCCGAGGGTCGAGGCCGGGAACACCTCGATGCAGAGCCGCCCGCCCGAGCGTTCGGACACCATCTCGCCCATCCGCTTCACCGCCTCGACGGTCGGATAGCCGTCGGGATGGGTATCGGCCGACCGCAGCGTGATCTCGCAGGCCCCCGCCGCCGATCCGGCGAGGATCGTGCCGCAGATCAGGAAGGTCTTGGTCAGTTTCATCTTGTCCTCCACTCTTCGGGCCTCCCCAGCCCATGCAGCCCCTCTCAGCGGAGGGGCGGGAAACGGAACAGCTCTTCGGGATTGCTCACCAGCACCCGGTCGCGCGCGCCCTCGGGCAGCCAGCCCAGCACCCGGTCGGCCAGATCGGCATCGTCGGGATAGTCCGTTGTCGTCCGCGCCATGTTGTGCGGCCAGTTCGTGCCCCAGACGATCCGGTCGGGCGCATGGGCGGCGATCCGGCGCGAGAAGCCGGCGACATCCTCGTAGGGGGCGCCGTCGCGGCTGGATTCGTAGACGCCCGCGAACTTGAACCAGACATTGCCCCGGTCGATCAGCCGCAGCAGCGCGTCGATTTCCGGCGCATCGGCGGCGGCGCCGCGCAGGAACTTGCCGTGATGGTCCAGCACCCAGCGGCTGCGCAGCCGTTCCAGCCGGGGCAGATGGGCCAGCAGGTCGCTGCCGTCGAACTGCACCGCCAGCATCCAGCCTGCGGCATGGGCGCGGTCGTCCACCGCCTCCAGCTCGGCCAGGCCCACCGCGCCGCCCGGCAGATCCATGATCCGGGCGCCGACCACCCCCGCCGCCTCCAGCCGCGCCATCTCGGCCTCGGTCGTTTTGGCGCCGATGGCCGCGACGCCGCGGGCGCGCTCGCCCATCTCGGCCAGGCAGGCCAGCAGGTTGCCGTTGTCGCGCTGATGCGCATTGCCCTGGGTGATGACCACCCGGTCGATGCCGAGCCAGCCCATCACCTGCCGGTAGGCGTCCGCGCCGGGCAAGGGATCGGGCGGCAGGCCCGGCCCGCCGGGCTGCGCCGGGAAGCCCGGCAGATACATGTGCATCTGCGTGTCCACCGTGCCGCGGGGCAGGGGCGGGGCCGGCGGGCGGCCGGTCAGCCTGCGCTCGATCATCGTCATGCCTCCGGCATCCTGAATTCGGCCAGCGCGTCGCGGTCGATCTCGATCCCCAGGCCGGGGCCGTCGGGGATGGCGACGACCCCGCCCGCCGGCTCGATCGGGCGGGTCAGCACCGCCTGCCGGAACGGGTTGTGGGTGCGGTCGAATTCGAGGATCGGCTCCACCGGGTTTACCCGCACCGGGTCGGGCACCATTGCCGCCATGAACTGCAGCGCCGCGGCGATATGCACGCCCGTTCCCCAGACATGCGGCACGACGCGGATGCCCTGCAGGCTGGCCAGCGTGGCGATCTTCGCGGCCTCCGACAGGCCGCCGCAGCCGGCGATGTCGGGTTGCAGGATGTCCACCGCCCGCGCCTGCAGCGCCTGCCAGTGGCCCCAGCGTCCGTGCCATGTCTCGCCGCCCGCGACGGGGATCGGCTGACCCGCCCGCACCTCGGCATAGGCGGACAGCTGTTCGGGGACCACGGGCTCCTCGAACCAGTCGATGTCGAACTCCGCGGCGGCGCGGCCCAGACGGATCGCCTCGGCCACCGTATAGCCGTGGTTCGCGTCGATCATCAGCCGCATGTCCGGGCCGATCGCCTCGCGCACGGCGCGGATCACGGCGAGGTCCTCGGTCAGGCCGAAGCCGATCTTGATCTTGCAGGCATGGAAGCCCTCGGCCCGCCGTTCGGCCATCTCGGCCGCATTGTCGGCGACGCGGTCCACCCCGTCGCGCCGGAAGCTGCCGGTGGCATAGGCGCGCAGGCTGTCGCGCCAGCGCCCGCCCAGCAGGACCGAGACGGGCTGCCCCAGATGCCGGCCCTTGATGTCCCACAGCGCAATGTCGATGCCCGACAGCGCGGTGACGGCCAGCCCGCGCTGCCCCTGATCGCGCAGCGCGTTGTAGAGCACGGCCCACAGCCGTTCCGTCGCGAGCGGGTCCTGCCCGATCAGCCAAGGCGCATAGGCCGCGACCACGGCCGCGTTGGGCCGTGCGGGGCCGAGGCATTCGCCCCAGCCGACGGTGCCGTCGTCGCATTCCACCTCGACCAGCACATGCGCCCGGCGGTCGAAGCGCATCGAGGCGCTTTCGAAGGGCACGTCCAGCCGGTGTTCCAGCAGATGGGTGCGGATGGCGGCGATCTTCATGATCAGGCGGCCGCCTTGCGCTGCCACGGCGCGATCAGCGCCGCCAGCATCTCCGTCTCTTCCCCGGTCAGGTCGGTCAGCGGCGGGCGGACGGCGCCGGCGGCGAAGCCCTGCAGCCGCACGCCCGCCTTGATGGCCGAGACGGCATAGCCCTTGGCCCGGTTGCGGATCGCCATGAACGGATAGAAGAACTCGTTCAGGATCCGCTCGCAGGTGGCGCGCTCGCCGGCCCGCAAGGCCCGGTAGAAATCCACCGCCAGCGCCGGGACGAAGTTGAACACGGCCGAGGAATAGGTGGTGAAGCCCGCGCCGAGATAGGCCTCGGCGAACAGTTCCGCGGTGGGCATGCCGCCCAGATAGGTCAGCCGGTCGCCCATCTTCGCCGTCACCTGCCGCACCAGCCCGATATCCCCTGTGCCGTCCTTGAAGCCGACGAGGTTCGGGCAGTCGTCGCACAGCCGGGCCAGCGTGTCGGGCTGCAGCACCGCATTGTCGCGGTTGTAGACCATGACGCCGAAGCCCACCGAGCGGCACACCGCCTTCACATGGGCATAAAGCCCTTCTTGCGGCGCGTCGATCAGGTAGTGCGGCAGCAGCAGGATGCCGTCGGCCCCGGCCTTCTCGGCCGAGCGGGCGATCTCGACCGCCATTTCGGTGCCATAGCCGCAGCCCGAGACGATGGCGGTATCGCCGGCCACGTCCTTGGCCGCCGCAACGATGGCCGGGATTTCCTCGGGCGCGAGCGAGAAGAACTCGCCCGTGCCGCCGGCGGCGAACAGCACCGGCGCGGGAAAGCCCGCCAGCCACTCCACATGCGCGCGGTAGCTGTCGGCGGCAAAGCGGCCCTCGGCGTCGAAATGGGTCACGGGGAAGGACAGGAGGCCGGAGCCGAGCGTCGTCTTCAGCTGGTCGGGGGTCATGGGGCGCCTTTCCGGGTCGTGTTGCAGAGGTGCTAACGGCCGCCCGAGAGTCTGTCAACAAGTCATAGTACAAGTGGATCGGAATCGCGCATCATATGTCGGTCGAGACTCTCGTGGTCTGCTGTAGATACTCCGTACTTACAAGAAAAATATGAGATATTAGTGGCCATTGCCGCCGCACAAGGTTGACGTAACTTGCATGATGTGTTTCAGACTGACCCTGCGTCCGGGGGCTGTCGAGGTGCCGGGCGGCGCGGTCCCGACCCCAGCGAAGGAGCAGCAGAGATGACCTTCACCCCCCATGGCCGGCACCTGATCGCCGGCGGCTGGATCGCGGGCGAGGCGACCTTCGACTCCTCCCCCGCCGAAGGGCCGTCGCACGCGTTTTCCGCAGGCACACCCGCGCTCGTTGCCCGGGCCTGCGCGGCGGCCGAGGCGGCCTTTCCCGCCTTCGCCGCCACCAGCCGGGCCGCGCGCGCGGCGTTCCTCGACGCCATCGCCGAGGAGATCGAGGCCCGCGCCGAGGCCATCACCGGGATCGGAACGCAGGAGACCGGCCTGCCCGCCGCACGGCTGGAGGGCGAGCGCGGCCGCACCATCGGGCAGCTGCGGCTGTTCGCGAGCCACATCCGCGACGGCGCCTATCTCGACCGTCGCCACGATCCGGCGCTGCCGGACCGCCAGCCGCTGCCCCGGCCGGACTTGCGGATGATGCAGCGCCCGATCGGGCCGGTGGCGGTATTCGGCGCCTCGAACTTCCCGCTCGCCTTCTCCACCGCGGGGGGCGACACCGCGGCGGCGCTGGCCGCGGGCTGCCCGGTGGTGGTGAAGGGGCATTCCGCCCATCCCGGGACCGGCAAGATCGTGGCCGAGGCGATCCGCGCCGCCGTCGGCCGCACGGGGATGCCCGCCGGCGTCTTCGGCCTGATCCAGGGCGGCGACCGCCGGGTGGGCGAGGCGCTGGTGACCGACCCCCGCATCAGGGCGGTGGGCTTCACCGGGTCGCTGGCCGGGGGGCGGGCGCTCTTCGACCTCTGCGCCGCACGGCCGGAACCGATCCCCTTCTTCGGCGAGCTGGGCTCGGTCAACCCGATGTTCGTGCTGCCGGGGGCGCTGGCGGCGCGGCCGGCGGCGCTGGGGCAGGGCTGGGCCGGGTCGCTGACCATGGGCGCGGGCCAGTTCTGCACCAATCCCGGCATCGCCGCGGTGCCGGCAGGGGCCGATGGCGACGCCTTCGTCGAGGCAACCGCCGCGGCGCTGCGGGCGGTGCCGGCGCAGACCATGCTGACCGACGGCATCGCCCAAGCCTATCGCGCGGGCAAGGACCGTTTCGACAGCCGCAATGCGGTGCGCCCCGTCCATGTCACCGACAGCGCCGGGCGCACGGCCAGCCCCAATCTTTACGAGATCGGGGCCGAGGCCTTCCTCGCCGATCACACGCTGGGGGAAGAGGTCTTCGGCCCGCTGGGCCTGGTGGTGCGCACCGGGTCCGAGGCCGACATGATCGGCCTCGCGCAGGGGCTGCAGGGCCAGCTGACCGCGACGCTGCAGATGGAAGATGCCGACCTGCCGCTGGCGCGGGCGCTGCTGCCGATCCTGGAGACCAGGGCCGGGCGGGTGCTGGCCAACGGCTTTCCCACCGGGGTCGAGGTCGCCGATGCGATGGTCCATGGCGGGCCCTATCCCGCCTCGACCAATTTTGGCGCCACCAGCGTCGGCACGCTTTCGATCCGCCGCTTCCTGCGCCCGGTCTGCTATCAGAACCTGCCCGCGGCGCTGCTTCCCGAAGACCTGCGCTGATGCGCCCGCCCGCCCGGCCCATTGCGGCCCGGGCGGGGCAGAGATACCTAGCGAAGACGTGTTCAAGAGGCAGGCATGGCGCGCACGGCACCCACCGACCTACATCGCGGCCCGGCCCCGGCCGGCGGAACGCTGGTGATCCGCCTGCGCGACGCCATCCGCGGCGAGATCGAGAAGGGCCGCTACCGCCCCGGCGACCGCCTGCCGAGCGAGGCGCAGATGACGCAGGAGTTCGGCGTCAGCCGCACCGTCGTCCGCGAGGCGGTGGCGGCGTTGCGTTCCGAAGGGCTGGTCGAGGCGCGGCAGGGCGCGGGGGTCTTCGTGCTCGACCCGCCGCCCGCCGCCGAGGCGCCGTTCCGCAACCTCGATCTGGACCGCGTCTCCTCACTGGTCGAGATGCTGGAACTGCGCACCGCCGTCGAGGGCGATGCGGCGGGGCTGGCGGCGCTGCGCCGCTCGCCCGCGCAGGAGGAACGGATCGTGGAATGCCACCGCGACCTGATGCGCCGGGCGCGGGCCGGCGAACCCACCGCGGATGCCGATTTCGCGCTGCACCTCGCCATCGCCGATGCCAGCAACAATCCCCGCTTCCGCGACTTTCTGGCCTTCATGGGGTCGAACGTGATCCCGCGCCGGGCCGTGGTCGAGGGCGATGACAGCCCGGTGCCCGCCGATTACCACGCGCTGCTGAACGACGAACACGAGGCCATCGTGGCGGCGATCCTGGATGGCGACGAGGACCGGGCGCGGGACGCGATGCGCCGGCATCTGAAGAACAGCCAGGCCCGCTATCGCGCCGTGCTGCGGGCGCGGCGGGGCTAGGGGGCCGGCGGACCCGGCGCGCCCGCCCGTTCGCGCGCGACGGCCCGGGCGACATCGGCCAGCGTCGCCAGGTCGGGGCCGGTCGCCGTCTGCCGCATCGTCAGCCCGACCGCACCGGCCAGCGACCGCGCCCCCAGCGGCAGCTCCACCAGCAGGCCGCGGTCGAGTTCGTCGACGATCACCCCGCGCGAGATGAACCACAGCATGTCCGAGCCGAGGCACAGCCCGCGGCCGAGCGCCAGCGACACCGTCTCGACCGCGGGCCGCTGCCCGGCAAGGCCCAGCGAGGCGAGGCAGGCATCGACCGCGGGGCGGATCAGCGCGGTGGCGGGCGGCAGGATCAGCGGCACGCGGGCCAGCGCCTCGGCCAGCGGGCGATGGGCCAGCGGATGCCCGGCCCGCGCCGCCAGCACCACGTCTTCCTCGTAGAGATGGTCGAAGGTCAGGCCCGCCATTTCCTGTGCGCCGGGAAGGCGGCCCACCATCAGGTCGATGGCGCCGTCGCGCAGCATCTGCATCAGGTGGAAATGCGGCCCCGTCTCGACCGCGAGCACGACCTGCGGCCGCAGGTCGCGAAAGCGCAGCATCACCTGTGGAAAGAACCGCGTCGCCACGGTCGGCAGCACGCCCATGCGCAGGCTGCCCGCCTGCCCGGGTTGCAGCGCGGCGGCCCCGGCCTCCAGCGTGCCGATCGCGGCGGCGGCATGGCGGCGGAACAGCTGCCCCGCCTCGGTCAGGACCAGCCGGCGGCCCTGCCGCAGGAACAGCGGCTGGCCCAGCAGATCCTCCAGTTCCGCCAGCGTGCGCGACAGGGCGGGCTGGCTGATCCCCTGCCGCCGGGCGACGGCAGTCAGCCCGCCCTCGGCCGCGATGTCGAGGAAGGCACGGATATGGCGCAGCTTCACCGCCGGATGCATGATCGGGCGGTTATCCATCCTGCAGCATTCGGCATTGTCTCCGCGGTTTTCGATGTGCCAGATTATGGGCGGGAGGATCACCGTGCAAGTTCTGACGCTGGACTGGGGGGCGATGCATGTCCGGGTCGACGGGCCGGAGGCCGCGCCCGCCATCGTCTTCGCCAATTCGCTGGGAACCGACCTGCGCCTGTGGGACGCGGTGCTGCCGCTGCTGCCGGGTCACCGTGCCATCCGCTTCGACCTGCGCGGGCACGGGCTGTCGGATTGCGCAGCCCCCTTCGCCATCGAGGATCTGGCCCGCGACGCCGCCCGCCTGATCGAAGCGGTGGCCGCGGGGCCGGTCGTCTTCGTCGGCCTCTCCATCGGCGGGATGATCGGGCAGGCGCTGGCGGCGGCGCGGCCCGATCTGCTGCGCGGGCTGGTGCTGGCCTGCACCGCCACCCGGATGGGCACGGCGGAGGGCTGGCGCGACCGGATCGCGGCGGTGGAGGCCGGGGGGATCGACCGCATCGCCGATGCGGTGCTGGATCGCTGGTTCGCGCCCGGCTTCCGCGCCCGGCCGGAGTTGCCGCTGTGGCGGGCGATGCTGACCCGCACCCCGGCCGCGGGCTATGCCGCCGCCTGCGCGGCCATTGCCGGGGCCGACCTGACCGCGGCCGCGCGGGCCATCGACCTGCCGGTGATGGTGATCGCCGGGGCCGAGGATGGCGCGGCGCCGCCGGATCAGGTGGCGGCGCTGGCGGCGCTGATCGGGGGCGCGTCCTTCCACGTCATCCCCGGCGCGGGCCATCTGCCGCCGGTCGAGACGCCCGAGGCCATGGCTGCGCTGCTGCGGCCCTTCCTGACCGACCATGCGGGCTGACCGGCCCGCGCCACCTTCCTTCCGCATCGCAGGACCGACATGCCCGCAGCCCCCGCCGACAGCGCCCTTTACCGCCGGCTTCTCGGCGATGACGAGACGGCGGCGCTGTTCACCGACAGCGCCGAGATCCGGGCGATGCTGCTGGTCGAGGGCGCGCTGGCGCGGGTGCAGGGCCGGCTGGGGCTGATCCCCGACACGGCGGCGGCCTTCATCGACCGTGCCGCGCGCGAGGTGCAGATCGACCCCGCGGCGCTGGCCGGGGCCACGGCCACGGATGGCGTGCCGGTGCCGGGGCTGGTCGCGGCCTTCCGCGCGGCGATGCAGGCGCCGGACCATGCGCAATACCTGCATTGGGGCGCGACCAGCCAGGACATCGTCGACACGGCGCTGGCGCTGCGGCTGCGGCGGGTGGCGATGCTGTGGGACGGGCGGCTGGCCGCGCTGCTGGCGGCGCTGGCGGATCTGGCCGAGGCCCATGCCGACCTGCCGATGGCGGCGCGCACCTACGGGCAGGCGGCGACGCCCACCAGCTTCGGCGCGGTCGTGGCGGGCTGGGGAGCGCCGGTCCTGCGGCACCGGGCGCGGCTGGCGGCGCTGTCGCCCGATCTGGCGGTGGTGTCGCTGGGCGGGGCCGCCGGCACGCTGTCGGCGATGGGGCCCGAGGGGCCGGCCGTCCGCGCCGCGCTGGCCGAGGCGCTGGACCTGACCGATCCCGGCGCCTCGTGGCATGCCGAACGCGACCGGATCGGCGCCTTCGCCGGCTGGATGGCGGGGCTCTGCGCCAGTCTGGGCAAGCTGGGCGAGGACCTGATCCTGATGGCGCAATCCGGGATCGGCGAGATCCGGATCGCCGGGGCCGGGGGATCCTCGACCATGCCGCAGAAGCAGAACCCCGTCGGCCCCTCGGCGCTGGTGGCGCTGGCGCGGCAGGTCGGGGCGCTGGCCGCCGCGATGCAGGGGGCGGGGCTGCACCGGCAGCAACGCGACGGCGCGGCCTGGTTCACCGAATGGCTGGTGCTGCCGCAGCTCTGCATCTCCACCGGGCGGGCGCTGGCCCTGGCGGTGGACCTCGCCGGGCGGATCGCGCCGGTGCCCGAGGCGATGGCGCGCAATCTGGATGACGGCAGCGGGCTGATCCATGCCGAGGCGATGAGCTTCGCGCTGGCCCGCCAGATGCCGCGGCCCGAGGCGCAGGCGCGGATCAAGGCCCTCTGTGCCGAGGCGCTGGCCGTCGGGCAGCCCCTGCCGGTGCTGGTGCAGCGGGACTTTCCGTCGCTGCGGCTGCCGGCGGCGTCGACGGGCACGGCACCGGCCGAGGCGCGGGCCTTCGCCTCGGCTGCGCGAACCGGATAAGACCAGCAAATCCGGCACTTGGCCGGGATTTGTCACATTTCGTTGACATGATGTCCTTAACCGGGGTCCCATCCCAGACTCTCGCGAAGGACGATCCGTTGACCCTGTTCCCTGCCCGCGCCGCCGCCCGCGCCGCCGTCTTGGCCTCCACCACCTCGCTGCTGGCGCTGTTTGCCGTCGCCGCCCTGCCGGGCGTGGCTGCCGCGCAATCCGCCTGCGTGCCCGACGCCCCGGCGGATGGCGATGCCGTGGTCTGTTCCGGCACCGGGACCGGCATCGTCGATGACGGGCTCGACGACGCGACGATCGAGGTGCTGGCCGGGGCGGTCATCGACGGCGGCGCGACCCAGGCCTTCGAATTCGACGATGGCGTGACCTTCACCAATGCGGGCACCCTGTCCTCGACCGACGACCATGCGGTGCAGGGCGACAATGACGTGACCGTCACCAATACCGGCACGATCACCGGCGGCGATGGCGACGGCGTCAACATCGACGACAACGGCACGATCATCAACAGCGGCACGATCACCGGCGGCGACGACGGCGTGCAGACCGAAATCGGCGGTACCGTCATCAATACCGCGACCGGCGTGATCACCGCCGCGGGTGAGGGCGTGAACGTCAACCAGCCCGATGCCGTGGTCATCAATGACGGGATCATCGAGGCGGTGGACGACGCGATCAACGCCGGCACCAACGCCACCATCACCAATACCGGCCGCATCACCTCGACCGGCGATCAGGACGGCGTCGACCTCGACTTCGGCACCGTCACCAATTCCGGCCTGATCGAATCGCTGGGCTCCGAGGACGGCATCGACTTCGACCCCAGCACCGAAGCCTCCACCGTCACCAACAGCGGCACGATCCGCGGCACCATCGCGATCAACACCGATCCCGCCGATACCGGCGCGCAGACGGTGGTGAACTCGGGCAGCCTGATCGGCCTCGGGGGCACTGCGGTCAATCTGGGCGCGGGCGATGACGTGCTGGTCCTGCAGCAGGGGTCGGTCGTCGAGGGCGCGATCGAGATGGGCGACGGCGCTGACACGCTGGAGATCGCCTATACCGGCATGGAGGTGCTGACCTTCGGTTCGGCGATCGAGACGGTGACCACGGCCGGCCCGGCGGTGGTGGCCGCGACCGGGGTGGTGCTGCTCGATGACGCGGTGCTGTCGGCCGAGGACCGGGCGGGGCGGGACCTCGCCTTCGGCCTGTCGCGGCAGGTGCTGGTGGCGGCGGCGGGGGCGGGGGTCTGGGCCTCGGGCTTCGGCATCGGCAGCAGCGCCGATGACGAGGACGTGCTGTCGGGCGCGATCGGCTATGACCACGCCCTGGGCGGCGTGCAGGTCGGCGGCTTCCTGTCGCGGACCGGCGCGGGCGATCTGGAGGCGACGCTGGTCGGCCTGCGCCTGTCGGGCGGCACGCCGGTCTTCGGCTATGCCGCGACCGTCTTCACCGGCGAGACCGGGGGCGACGACATCGCCGGATCGGACGGCGCCGACGGCACCCTGACCGGCGTGGCCGGCCGGCTCGACTGGGTCATGCGCCCGGCCGAGGCGGGGGCGGGGCTCGACCTCGCGCTGGAAGGCGGCTTCAGCCGGCACGAGATCGACGGCTACGACCTCGACACGCTCGCGACCCGCATCGACGGGCGCGACGTGGAATCGAGCTACCTGCGGCTGGAACTGGGCGTGCCGATGATGCTGGACGCCGACACCCGCCTGCGCGGCTTCGTCGCCGTCACCGGCCAGCAGGGCGATGCCGACGCGATCACCGCCAGCTTCGGCGGCGCCTCGGCCAGCTTCGACGCCGAGGACGACCTCGACCGCACCGCCTTCAGCCTCGGCGGCAGCTGGAGCACGCGGCTCGCCTCGGGGATGATCCTCGATGCCCGGCTGGAAGCCAGCGTGGACGACGAGGACGAGACGGGGCTGACGGCGGGGTTCGGGCTGCGCCTGCCGCTCTGACCCTTGCCTGACGCCTCAGGGCGGGTCGGCGCAGTCCTCGGCGCTCCAGAGCAGGACGGGGGGGCCGGGTTCGGCGCCCAGTTCGTGGCAGGTTCCGGCGGCGCAGAGGGTCCATCCGGCGCCGGTTTTGCCCGAGGCGGCGAGCCGGACCAGGCGTTGCGGCGGCAGGTCGGGCGTCGCGTGCCAGCCGCCGTCGCGGAACACCGCGCCGGCGGGCGGCTCCATCCCCGCGCCGCTGCCGGTCATCACCGCCTCGACCGGGCGCAGGCCCGCCTCCGAAACGGTCCAGACCTCGTGCCAGCGGATCTTCTCCACCGAATGGGTCCAGTCGAGCGTGAAGCGCTCCGCCGCCAGCGCCAGCAGCAGGCCGCCGGCGGCGATGCAGAGGCTCATGCCGGGGCCTGTCCCTGCCGGCGCAGCCGCAGCCAGTGCAGGACCCCGAACAGCGCGGCGAGCGCGAAGCCGATCTCGTCCGATACCGGCAGCGCCACGATCAGCGACACGCCGCCGGCAAAGGCGACCAGCCGTTCGGGCAGGGTGGCGCGGCCCAGGAACTGGCCCACCACGGCGACGCCCCAGAGCCCGACCCCCAGCACCGCCTTCAGCAGGATATAGGCCACCTCCACCGGATAGCCGAGGCTCGCGGCGAGCGGCCCGCCATCCTGCAGCATCAGCGCCGGCGTGTAGACCGCCATGAACGGGATCACGAAGCCCGCCACCGCCAGCCGCACCGCCTGCAGCGCGATCTTCAGCCCCGAAGCCTTGGCGATGGGCCCGGCGGCGAAGCAGGCCAGCGCCACCGGCGGGGTCAGGTCGGCCATGATGCCGAAGTAGAAGACGAACATGTGGCTGACGAGGAGCGGCACGCCCAGTTCTAGCAGCGCGGGTCCGGCCAGCGAGGAGGTGATGATGTAGTTGGGGATGGTGGGGATGCCCATGCCGAGGACGAGGCAGGTCAGCATCGTCAGCACCAGCGACAGGAACAGGTTGTTCTCGCCCACCGCGATGATCGCGCCGATGAAGGTCGAGGCGATGCCGGTCAGGGTCAGCGTGCCGATGACGATGCCGACGATGGCGCAGGCGATGCCCACCGGCAGCGCGTTGCGCGCGCCCTGCGCCAGCGCGTCGCGCAGGATGCCCAGCGTCGGGCGCGCGCCCTTCAGGAGCGCGCAGGCCGCCACCAGCAGGCCGATCACCAGCACCAGCAGGTTGACACCGTATTCGAGGAAGGCCGCCGAGGCG
>NZ_RJRZ01000023.1 GCF_003993775.1 Frigidibacter oleivorans | reverse complement strand
ACGAAACAAACCAGACAATCCACGCCGCAAAACAATGCGGCACCGGCGCGGGATGGAGCAGCCCGGTAGCTCGTCAGGCTCATAACCTGAAGGTCGCAGGTTCAAATCCTGCTCCCGCAACCAGAATTAACAAACGCAATGACCCCGCCCAACCGGCGGGGTTTTGCGTTTGGGCCAAGCACGGGTGTGAACCGCCTCAGCCGCAAAGCGTTTCCAGCAGCGCGGCCAGCGTGGCCTGTTCGTCCTCCGTCAGCCGCACCAGCCGCGCGCCATAGCGGCGCAGCAGCGCGCCTCTGGCCTGGCCGAGCAGTTCGGCCCCGGCGGGCGTGAGGTCCAGACGGTGACGCCTCAGGTCGCGGGGGTCGATGCTCCGCCCCACCAACCCCCGCGCTTCCAGGTTCTTCAGATAGGCGGTCAGCGTCGGCTTCGGCATCGACAGATGCCGGGCCAGGTCCGCCGGGTGGGGGTGATCCTCGATCCCGTCGAGGACGAAGAAGGCCTTCGGCTCGAAGCCCAGGGCCTCGATCTCTGGTGCCGCCTCGGTCAGCGTCTCGGTCGAGAGTTTCAGGCTGAGCCGGAAGATCCGCTCGCCCTCCAGACCGGCCGATGTCGTTCCATTGTTTGACATGTTCTGTTTCGGAACTATAATGCTTCTGAACGATTATGGATCATGTCCAACGAAGGTTCAAACGCATGATGACAGGACGCACCATCTCGCGGCGAGGTCTTCTGATCCTCGCCGGTTCGGGCGCGCTGGCCGCAACCGCGCAGGAGTTGCCTGCCATCGACACCCCCGCCATCGACAGGAGCACAGGCATGAAGCGCGTCACCTTTCCCAGCCGGGCGGACGAGGTCGTCGGAAACCTGCATGTCCCGCCCGGTTTCGACGAGACCGGCCGCCATCCGGCCATTGTGATCGCGACGCCCGGCAGCAGCGTGAAGGAGCAGATCGGTGGGATCTATGCCTCGAAACTGGCCGAAGCCGGGTTCCTCGCGCTGACCTTCGATCCCTCGTATCAGGGCGAAAGCGGCGGAGAGCCGCGGGACCTGGAGGACCCGTCGGTCCGGGTCGAGGATATCCGATGTGCCGTCGACTTCCTGATGACCCTTCCCTTCGCGGACGAGGCGCGCGTCGGCCTGCTCGGCATCTGCGCCGGTGGCGGCTATGCGATCCATGCCGCGCTGACCGAACGCCGCTTCGGGGCCATCGGTACCGTGGTGGCGAATGACATGGGCAGCTACTTCCGGCAGGTCCAGCCCCGGGATGCGCTGATGGAGATGCTGGACGAGGTCGGCCGCCAGCGCACGCGCGCGGCGCGGGGCGCAGCGCCCCGCCGCGATCCCTGGATCCCGGACAGCATGGCCGAGGCCGTCGAAGCCGGCGTCTCCGATCCCGAACTGCTCGAGGCGGTGGCCTTCTACCGCGAGTCCGAATACCGCCACCCCAATTCCACCAACCGGCTGCTCTACACCAGCTACGGACCCATCCTCGCCTTCGACGCCTTCGGTCTGGTGCCCGAACTGCTGACGCAGCCCTTGCAGGTGATCGTCGGCGGCAAGCGCGGCACTACCGGCCAGTACGAGACCGGGCACCGCCTGTTCGAAATGTCGCCCGCCAGGGACAAGGACATCTTCGTCGTCGACGGCGCCGGGCATTACGACATGTACTACAAGCCCGAGGCCGTGACCCGGGCGATCCAGACGCTGGTGCCGTTCTTCCACCGGCATCTGGCCGCCTGAGGGGGAGCGCATCGGCGTCCCCCCGACCCTCGACGCTGCGGGGGCGCAGAACGTGAAGCGCCAGGACAGGAGTGGACGGGCGCCGGCAAGACTTCCCCGCCATCCCTCCGGTCATCGACCCGTTCAGCAGGCAGCCCGGTCCGCCGGCGCCCCGGCCGGCGGGCGACGCGGGGCGCGCCGGGTGATCCTGTAGACCGAGGCGGGCGGCAGGTTCATCACCGTCCCCCCGATCCGGCGCGCCTTCAGGCCCAGCCGGTCGAGGATCGGGCGCGGCACGGGGCAGCGCGGCCCATAGGTGAACTGGTAGAAACTCCCGCCCGCTCGCAGGCAGTCGATGGCATTGGCGAGGATGGCCATGACGGTGCGCGGCGGCATCGACAGCAGGCCGAGCCCGCTGACCACCGCGCCCGCATCCGCGGCGGGAAACAGCTCTTCCGGCCGTATCCGCGCCGCATCGCCGTGAACGATCCGCGCCTCGGGGAAGCGCTGTCGCAACAGCGCCGCGAATTCCGCGCCGAACTCGACGAGCGTCAGGTCCGCAGGGGCGACCCCGCGCGCGATCAGGGCGCGGGTGAAGACCCCGGTTCCGGGACCGAGCTCCAGCAGGGGGCCGCTGGTGCCGTCGATCTCGCTGGTGATGAGCCGCGCGAGCGACAGGCCGGACGGGGCGATGGCGGCCACCCGCAGGGGCTCGGCCGCCCAGCTTCGCAGGAACAGACGCAGGTCCGGTCGCCGCTGGTCGGCGCCGAGGATCGGGGCGGATGGGGGAGATTCGAGCATGGGCATGGCCTTTCAGGCATCCTCGGTGCGCAGGACCGATCGGGTGCGACGCTCTCCGACGGATTCGGTAATGGCCAGCGGCAGCGACCTGAGCCGGCGTCCGGTGGCAGCGAAGATGGCGTTGCCGAGCGCGGCGGCGACGGGGATCACGCCGGTTTCGCCCGCGCCTCCGGGCAGGGCATCGCTGGCGACGATCTCGACCGCGATCCGGGGCGCGTTGCGCAGGCGCTGGACCGGAAAGTCGTGGAAGTTCGTCTCGACGATGGCGCCGTTCTCGACGGTGTTCGCGCTCATCAGGGCGGTGGTCAGCCCCCAGAGGATGCTGCCCTCCATCTGGGCCACGACCTGGTTCGGGTTGACGACGGTGCCCACATCGACGGCGCAGAACACCCGGTCGACCGTGATCTCGCCGTCAGCAGCCACCGAGACCTCGACCACCTGCGCGACGACGCTGTAATAGGCCCCGCCGATGGCAATGCCGCGGCCCCGTCCGGGGGGCAGGGGGCGGTCCCATCCCGCCATCGCCGCGGCCCGGTCAAGCACCGCGCGCAGGCGCGGGCTGTCGGCCAGCAGCCTGCGCCGATAGTCCAGCGGGTCGGAGCCGGCGGCATGGGCGCATTCGTCGAAGAAGGATTCCGCGAAGAACACATTGTGCGAGAACCCGTTCGACCGCCACAGGCCGACGCGGATGTTGCTGGGCACATGGTAGGAGCCGACATACTGGCTGCGGATCGCGTAATGCGGGCTTTCCAACCCTTCCGAGGTAAGGAAATCGCCCTCGGGACTGCCGCCGCCGGTGATCGGCAGAAGCCGTCCCATCATCCCCTGCGCCACCGACTGCCCGGCCACCAGCGCCTCATAGGCCAGAGGCAGGCCGTCCTCTCCCAGTGCCGCGCGCAGGCGGGCGCGGGCATGGCTGCGATAGATGCCGCGGCCGATGTCCTCTTCCCGGGACCACAGCAGCTTGACAGGCCGGTCCGGGTGCCGCGCGGCGAGATAGGCGGCCTGCTGGACGACGTCGAGTTCCAGCCGGCGGCCGAAGGCGCCGCCATTCTGTGTCACGTTCACGATGACGTCGTCCGGACGGGTGCCGGCGGCTTCGGCGCCGCGAAACACGCCCCAGCGGGCGGAGGTCGGGGATTGGGTGGACACCCATGCCTCGGCGGTGCCGTCGCCGCGCACCAGGACCGTGGCGTTCATCGGCTCCATGCAGGCATGGGTGACGAGCGGCGCGGAATAGGCCGCCTCGACCAGCCGTCCGGGCGCGTCCGGGAACGGGTCGCCCTCGTCATGCACGACGTTGGGTTCGCCGCTGTCGAGCGCGGCCTCCATCCGGCGGGCCAGTTCGGCCCCCGACAGATCGTCCCATTCCGTCGGCGTCCAGGCGATGTCGGCCTGCCAGAGCGCCTGTTCCGCGGTCCACCAGCTGTCGGCGACCACCGCGACGCTGTGGCCGTCGACCACCACCACGTCGACGACGCCGGGCAGGTCGCGCAGTTCGGCCTCGTTCGCCACGCGGGCGACGGCGGCACCGGAAACGGGGGCCTGACGGATCGCGGCATGCAGCATCCGGGGCAGGACCACGTCCATGCCGAAGACCGGACGTCCGCGCACCTTGGCGGGAATGTCGACGCGCGGCTGCGGGCGGCCGATCAGGCGCCAGTCGGTGGCGGGTTTGAGCGCCGGGGCCGCGGGAGGCGGCACCGTCGCGGCAGCCAGCGCCAGAGAGCCATAGCTCAGACGGGTGCCGGTCGCCGCGTGGAACACGGTGCCGTCGCCGGGGGTCGTCAGTTCGGACACCGGCACCCCGAGCCGTTCGGCGGCGGCGCCCATCAGCATGTGCCGGGAAGCCGCCCCCGCCTGCCGCAGCTGGGTCCACAGCTCGTAGGTCGATGACGAGGCTCCGGTAGAGACGAGCGAGACCGCGCCAAGCGCGCGCCGCCCCAGCCAGTGCAGCGGGCCGCTGGCCTCTTCGGGGCGGATCCCGAGTTGCGAGGCCCATCCGCCATAGACCGGCAGGATCTCGGTCGGATGCTCGACCGAGATGTTGTCGTCGAAGGGGATGTCCAGTTCCTCGGCCACCAGCATGGCGATCCCGGTGTGGATGCCCTGGCCCATCTCGACCTTCGGAACCGAGACGGTGACGGTTCCGTCGGTGTAAATCGCGACGAAGGCATTCAGCACCCCGACTTCACCATCGACAAACCCGTCCGGCCCGTCGATGTCCACGGTGGCGAGGTAGCCGACCCCGGCCGTGGCGGCGACCGCGACCGTGCCGCTCAGCACGGCGCCCGTGATCAGGAAGCCGCGTCTGGAAAGCAGTCTTGGCATCTCGTCCTCCTCAGTTGCCGGCAAGCGTCGCGGCGGCCCGGTGGATCGCGCGACGGATGCGGGGATAGGTGCCGCAACGGCAGATGTTGGTGATGCTGTCGTCGATCTCGGCATCGGTGGGGGCGGGATTGGATTCCAGCAACGCGGTGGCCGCGATGATGAAGCCCGGCTGGCAGAACCCGCATTGCGGCACCTGCTCGTCGATCCAGGCCTGCTGCACGGCCGTCAGCGTGCCGTCGGGCGCGGCCAGCCCCTCGATCGTCACCACCTCGGCGCCTTCGACATCGGCGGCGAAGGTCATGCAGGAGGGAACGGATTCCCCGTTGAGCAAAACCCGGCAGGCCCCGCATTGGGCCACGCCGCAGCCGTATTTCGGCCCCAGCAGGCCGAGATCCTCGCGCAGGACCCACAGCAGCGGCTTGTCCTGGGGCACGTCCAGCGTGATCGGCGTGGTGTTGACGGTGAATCGGACCATGTCGGCTCCTGCGCTAGGGGGCGGCCCGGCGAGTGACGGTCTTCGTCGGGCGCTTCGGTGGCGTGGCGCGGCCGACAGACCTGCCGCCCAGCCCTTTCATGAGGCGACGCTACCCGGACCCTGTCGCCCGGCTGTGCCGGTTCGGTCGCGCTGTGTATCAATGTGTAACCGCGTCGGGGCGCAGGTCCCGCAAATGCCCGGCGGCGCTTACAAACGGATACAGTTCGACACGAGCCATGGCCCGGCGACGGCGCTATAAGAGGGGTGTTGTCCCGCTCCGGAAGGCTTGCCATGCCGCAGGTGCCCCATATCGCCGTCGTCGACGATCACCGCGAGATCCGCGATCTGGTGGCGAAGTATCTGCAACAGCAGGGCTATCGCGTCAGCACCGCCGAAAACGGCACCGGCCTGCGCCGGATCGTCGAAACCGGGGCGCCGGACCTCGTCGTGCTGGACATCATGATGCCGGGCGAGGACGGGTTGACGCTGTGCCGCGAGCTTCGGTCCCGGTCCGGCCCCGACATCCCGATCATCTTCGTCACCGCCCGCAGCGACGAGACCGACCGCGTGATCGGGCTCGAGCTCGGTGCCGACGACTATCTCGTGAAACCGTTCTCGTCGCGCGAACTTGTGGCCCGCATCAAGGCGGTGCTTCGGCGCGTCAACAGCCTGCCGCCGCAGCGGGCGGCCCGCCGGTCCGGCGTGGTGCGTTTCGACCGCTGGGTGCTGAACCTCTCGCGGCGCGAATTGCAGGGCGACGACGGGGTGGGGATCCCGTTGTCCACCGCCGAGTTCCGGCTGCTGAAGGTGCTGGTGGATCATCCCGGCATGGTGCTCAGCCGCGACCAGCTGCTGGACATGACCGTGGGACGGGAGGCCGACCCCTTCGACCGCTCCATCGACAACCAGATCAGCCGCCTGCGCCGCAAGGTGGAACGCGATCCGAAATCCCCGACGATCATCCAGACCCATCGCGGCGGCGGCTACAGCTTCATGCCGGAGGTCTTCGCGGATTGAACCGCATCGTGGGAATGTGGCAGAAAAGCCTGACGGTGCAGCTGCTGTCGTCGATGCTGGTCGCGCTCTTCGCGTCGCAGGCCATCGGCTTCGCGATCCTCTGGGACTATCTGCAAAGCGACCTGCGGGCGGCGGCGCGCGCGGAACTGGCCAGCCGGGCCGCGGCGGTGGCGCGTCTGACGCAGACGGTGCCGCCCGACCTGCTGGTCGAACTGCTCGCCATCTCCAGCACCGCCACCTCCCGGTTCTGGATCTCGGACAACCGGCAGGTGGCGCTGGACAGCTGGGTGCGGCAGGCCTTCGACCGTTTCGAGGTGCCGCTTCACGACATCCTCGGCGAAGAGGGTGGCCCCGAGGCCGGGTCCGGCCTGCCGGCCGGGGTCGATGTCGGCTACTTCCTGCAGGGCGCCGAATGGTCACTGTCGACGGCGGATCACGCCGAACTGCCGGTCCTGACCCGGTCCCTCGACTTCGCGCGGCAGTATGGTGCCGGCGTGATCGTTCCCTTGGGCGACGGCCGGGTCCTCAACGCGGCCTATCACAAGAACATCGCCCCTTCGCTGTGGCGGACGCATCTGCCCCTGTCGCTGACCCTGACGGCTATCCTCGTCTCGCTGGTCGGGGTGCTGACCGTCCGGCGCATCGCCAGCCCGCTCCGGCAGCTGACCCGCGCGGCCGAGTTGCTGGGCCGGGGCGAGCAGGTCTCGTCCCTGGACGTGCGCGGACCCGAGGACATCCGCCGCACGACCGTGGCCTTCAACAGCATGCAGGAACGGCTGCAGCGCTTCGTCGCCGACCGGACCCGCATGCTGGCCGCCATCGGCCACGACCTGCGCACCCCGCTGACAACCCTGCGCCTGCGCGCGGAACTGGTCGAGGACCCCGAACTGCAGGACCGGATGCTGGCGACCATCGACGAGATGCAGGCGATGACCGAGGCGACGCTGTCCCTTGTCGGCCAGGACAGCAGCGCCGAGCCGACCCGCACCATCGACCTGACGGCCCTCGTCGAAAGCGTCTGCGACGACCTGGCGGAGATCGGCTATCCCGTCCGCTTCGTGCCGGACGAGAGGCCCGAGGCAAGGCAGGACTACCGCTGCCGCCCCGAGGGGCTGAAGCGCGTCATCCGCAACCTGATCGAGAACGCGGTCCGCTATGCCGGCGGCGCCGATGTCCGGCTTGCATCCGACGACAGGGGGGTCACGGTCGTCGTCGAGGACGAGGGGCCGGGCATCCCGGCCGGCAATCTCGAAGACGTCTTCACCCCGTTCTTCCGGCTCGAGGAGTCGCGCTCTCCGGAAACGGGGGGGATCGGCCTCGGCCTGTCGATCGCCCGCGCGATCGCCCGCCAGCACGGCGGCGACATCGTCCTGTCTCGCCGCGACCCCGGCCTCAGGGCCACGCTCGTGCTGCCGCAGGCGGCCTGAGGCCGATCCTGCCGGACGTTGCCCTCACCCCCGCTCCGACAGCCCGCACAGATACACCTCGGGTTCGGGATGTTCGAGGATCCGGAACCCGGCAGAGCGCAGCATCGCCTCCATCCCCGCGCGGTTCGGGACGAACCAGTTGGTGGGGTCGCCGGCGAAGCGGTTCTCGATGAAATAGCACAGGGGCACGTCCTCGCCGGTGAAGGGGGCAGGGTCGTCGAAGGCGTGATCCTCGGCCAATGGCGCCACGCGGCGGGACCCGCGCTGCATCGACTGGAACAGCATCCGGTCGCCCGCCACATGTTCGCGGATCCGGTCCAGCGCCAGCAGCGGGTGGCGCAGGTGGTAGAAGACCCCCATGAAGATCACCAGATCGAACCGCTCGCCGACCTGCGCCACGTCATAGGCCGACAGCTCGCGGAACTCGATCCGCAGCCCCTCGGTCTCGGCGGCGAGCCGGGCCTGCGCCAGATAGCGCGGATCGCTGTCGATCCCCAGCACCCGGTCGGCGCCGCGGCGTGCCATCTCCATCGCGTAGAAGCCGGCGTTGCAGCCGATGTCGAGCACTGTCATCCCGCGCATGTCCTGAGGCAGGACATGGCGAAAGCCCTGCCACTTGAACTGCGGATAGTCGCCGAGGAAGTGGTCGGGCGCCGTCTCGATCCCGTTCAGGCGCAGGTTGTGGAACCACGGTCCCAGCTCGCGGATGCGCCGTTGCAGGTGGTCAGGCATCGGCACGGCTCCGGCCCTCGTCGGTCGTCCCGGTCGCCAGCCCCGCCGCGCCGCCGATTTCGGCGGTGAACCAGGCGACGGTCTGCGGCAGGCCTTCGGACAGGGTGACCGTGGGCTGCCAGCCCAGCAATTCCCGCGCCCGCGCGATGTCGGGGCGCCGGCGCTTGGGGTCGTCCTCGGGCAGCGGTCCGAAGACGAGGGGCGAGGTCGTGGGCACCATTGCCCGCACCATCTGCGCCAGTTCGCGGATTTCGAATTCTTCCGGATTGCCAAGGTTGACGGGCGTGGCGGGCGCGCGCCCTGCCTCCATCAGCGCGATCAGGCCGGCCACGAGATCCGAGACGAAGCAGAAGCTGCGGGTCTGGCTGCCATCGCCATAGACGGTCATCGGCTGTCCGCGCAGTGCCTGCACGATCATGTTCGACACGATCCGCCCGTCATCGGGCCGCATGCGGGGGCCATAGGTGTTGAAGATGCGCGCCACCCGCACATCCGCCCGTCCCGCGCGCACGAAATCGTAGCACAGCGCCTCGGCCGCGCGCTTGCCCTCGTCATAGCAGGCACGCGACCCGGTACAGTTGACATGGCCCACATAGTCTTCCTGCTGGGGATGGACCTCGGGGTCGCCATAGACCTCGCTGGTCGAGGTCTGCAGCATCCGCGCCCCGTCGCGCTCGGCCAGTTCCAGCATCCGCAGCGTGCCGTTGACATTGGTCATCATCGTGTGGATCGGGTCCGCCTGGTAATGCGGCGGCGAGGCAGGGCTGGCGAGGTTGTAGACCCGGTCCAGCCGTTCCGACAGCACCACCGGCTGCGCCACGTCATGCCGCAGCAGCCGGAAGTCGCGGAAGCCGCACAGCGGCAGGACATTCTCCTCGCGCCCGGTCAGGAAACTGTCGAGGCAGATCACCCGGTGCCCCTGCTGCAACAGGGTCTCGCACAGGTGCGAGCCGACGAAGCCGGCGCCACCGGCGACGAGGATGGTCATTGCGTCGTCTCTGTGCATCGCATGCTCCTTGCGTCATCTGCCATCTGCTGGGGAAAGGGGGGCCGGCGCCGCCTGCAGCGCCGCCGCCAGCTCGCGCGCCCGGGCACGGCCGGTATGGCCGGACAGCACCGTCTGCCGCGCGGCCTGCCCGATCCGGCGGGCATCGCCTGCGTCGGCGGCGGCAAGCCCGCGAACCACATCCTCGGTGTCGCGCGCGATCAGGATCGACCGGCCGTCCGCGAACAGCTCGTCCAGCCCCGGCCAGTCGTCGCTGATTACCGGAACCCCGCAGGCGCCTGCCTCGAACAGCCGCACGCTGGGCGACCAGCCCATCCGCCGCATGGCCTGCCGGGTGACGTTCAGCGTGAACCGTTGCGCGTTGTAGAAGCCTGCGTGCTCGTCGGGGGGCAGATGCTCGATCCGCTCCACATTCGCGGGCCAGTCGATGTCCGCGGGATATTGCGGCCCGGCCACGACGAAGCGCATCTCGGGCAGGCGGCGGGCGGGGTCCAGCAGCAGCGCCTGCAGCGTCGGCTGCCGGTCCGGCGAATAGGTGCCGAGATAGCCCAGATCCCACCGCTTCGGCACCTCGGGCAGGTGCGGATAGCGTGTCTCGTCTACCGAACAAAACAGCGCCTCGGCCCGCCGCGCGCCGCGCATGTCCTGCAGATGCGTCAGCACCGCACCGCCGGAAAAGCTGAAACAGATGTCGAAGCGCGGGATCTGCCGCGGCGCGAGATAGTCGCAGCGCCCCTCGTCCAGCGCCTGCAGCGTCACCGGCGTGTCGATGTCGTAGAAGCACAGCTGCCGCAGCCCCATGGCGTCCAGCCGGTCGATCAGCGCGATCCCCTCGGGCACATAGGACCCGACGATCACCGCATCGGCCTGCCGCAGCCGGTCGCCGAACCGGGCCAGCATCGGCTCGATCCCGTCATACAGGGCGAAGTCGCAGAAGTCGGGATCGGGCAGGTCGCGGTGCGGGGCGTACCAGGGCACGTCGCGTTCGAGGAACAGCACCCGGTGCCCTTCGGCGGCCAGCCCGCGGATCAGCGCACGGAAGGTGGTGGCATGGCCGTTGCCCCAGGCCGAGGACAGCGACAGGCCAAGGATGACGATGTCGAGCGGTCGCTGCGGGGCCCCGGCGTTCATGCGGCCGCCTCCCGCCGCGCGGCATGGGCGCGGAACAGCGCATCGGCCTGCGCGGCGCGATGGGCATAGGTATGTTCCTGCAGCACGCGGGCCAGGGCGGCGCTGCCGATGGCGGCCGCCCGGTCGGGGCCGACGGTGGCGAGGCACTCGGCCACGTCCCGCCCGTCGCGGGCGACGAGGATTTCCTCGCCCGGCTTCAGGAACAGCTCGATCCCCTCCCAGATGTCGGTGATCAGGCAGGCCCCGGCGCCCGCCGCCTCGAAGACGCGGGTGGCGGGGGAAAAGCCGTTGGCCGCCATGCTGTCGCGCGCCACGTTCAGCACCATCCGCGGCGTGCAGTTCAGCGCGTTGTGATCCGCCGTCCGCACATGGCCCAGCTTGCCGACATTTGCCGGCATCGCCACATCGCCCCAGCCCGAACCGCCGATCAGGAACCGGCTCTCGGGCAAGTCGCGGGCCGGGCGCAGGAAGAATTCGCCCACGCGGGCGTCGCGGTCCGGCAGGCGGTTGCCGAGAAAGGCAAGGTCGCCGGCGAAACGCGGGTCGGGGTCGACCGGGAAATGCGTCTCGGGATCGAGCGCGTTGTAGATGGGCACGCAGTCCCGCGCGCCAAGCGCCCGATAGGCCGCCACCACCGGATCGCCGCCGCCATAGGTCAGCACCATGTCGAGCGCGGGCAGCAGGTCGCGCAGCGGATGGTCCGCCGTCGCCCGCAGGTCCGCCAGCGTCGCCGGGGCGTCCACATCCCAGAACAGGCGCAGCGTGCCGGGCCGGGCGGCGGCCATCACCTCGACCAGAAGCCGGTCATCCTCGAACCCCACGCCCGAGGCCTTGACGACGATGTCATGGCGCACCGCCTCGGCCGCCGCCTGCTGCATGGCGGCACGGGTGCCCTCGTAGACGACCACGCGCGCCCAGTCGGGCGGATCGATGTCGCGGTTCGCCTGACGGTCATAGACGTCGGGTTCATAGAAGGTGATGTCATAGCCGAGCGGCGCCAGCGCCTTCAGCATGCCGCGATAATAGGTCGCCGCGCCGTTCCAGTAGGCCGACAGCAGGCTGGAGCCGTAGAAGCCGATCGTCTTCATGCCATGTTCCTTTCCGGGTTCGGTTCCGGGGCTGCCCGTCCGGGCGCCGCGCCGCGCCTGCCGCCGAGCCGGTCGAGAATCGACAGCAGTTCCTGCACCCGGTGCGCGCAGCTGTGGCGGGCGCGGATCGTCTGCAGCCCCCGCGCCGCCTGTTCGGCCCGGGCCGCCGGATCGTGCGTCAGCTCGTGCAGGTGCCGCCGCATGGCATCGCCATCCCCGGCCCAGCGGAAATCGCCGGGGCGGAACAGGTCCTCGCTGTCCGACCACGGGGCCGAGACGAGCGGGATGCCGCAGGCCAGCGCCTCGAAGGGTCGGATCGTCGGGATGCCCGGCAATTCGCGCACGTAGGGCCGGCGCGGCACATGCACCGTCACCCGGTGGCGGGCGAAGGCGGCCGGAACCTCGGCATTGGGGATCCAGCCCTCATGGCGGATGCCCGCCGCCCGCAGACGTTCCAGCGCCTCGTCCGGATAGCGCACCCCCCGCACCGTCGTCCGCAGCCCCAGGTCGCGGGCAGGCTCCATCAGGAATTCGGCCAGCTCCGCGCTGCGTTCGTCATCGCCCCAGTTGCCGATCCAGATCAGGTCGCCCTCGGCCTCGGCCTCGATCGGGCGGAACAGCGCGGTATCCGCCGCCTCGTGCCAGGTGAAGACCTGCCGCCCCCAGCCCGCCTTCAGATAGCGGTCGCGCAGCGTCTCGCCGAAGGCGAGGATGCCGTCATAGCCGGACAGGTCCAGCCCCGCGATCTCGCCTTCGCGGCTGACGGCGCGGTGGTGGGTATCGTGGAACAGCAGCGTGAAACGCCCCCCCGCCTGCCGCAGCGCGCCGATCCGCGCCACCAGCGCCGGGTCCGTCCATTCATGGACGATCACCACATCCGCCCCGTCCAGCGCGGCGGCATGGTCGAAGCCCTCGCCATAGACCTGCGACTCCAGCATCGGGAAATCGCGGTGAAAGGCGGCCACCGCCTGCGGCCCCTGATCGGCCAGCAGGTTCCGGCGGCTCCAGCTGTCTTCGGGTTCCAGCGCCGTGGCCCGATGGCCGAGCGCCAGCAATTCCCGCATCACGCCGCGCAGGAAATGCGCGTTGCCGTGGTTCCAGTCCGAGATCAGCGAATGGGTGTAGAAGAGAAAGCGCATGTCAGCTCGCGGCAGCCTGGGGTTGCGGCTGGATCAGCCGGGCATAGAGGTCGATCATCGCCCGGGCCTGTGCCTCGGGCAGGAAGCGCCGGGCGCGGTCGCGGGCGGCCTCGCCGAGCCGCCGCTGCAGCCCGGGATCGGCGGCGATCCGGTTCGCGGCATCGGTCAGCGCCTCTGCGTCGCCAGGCGGGAAGAACAGCGCCGCCTCGTCCCACAGCTCGCGGAAGGTCGGGATGTCGGCCAGCAGCAGCGGCAGGCCAAGCCGCGCCGCCTCGGCCACCGCCAGCCCGAAGGGTTCATAGCGCGAGGGCGACACGAACAGCCCCGCATCGCGCAGCGTCCGCAGGGTCGCGGCATGGGGCAGGGTGCCGGCGGTTCGGGCATGGGTCGCGCGGAAGGCCTGCCCGTCCGGCGCCGTCAGCGGCCCGATCATCTTCACCGGCCAGTGCGTTCCGGCCGCCGCGCGGTCCAGCGTTGCGCCGTCCTTGCCCTCGTCCCACCAGCGACCGGCGGCGACGATGCCCGCGCCCCCGGACCAGCCGCGTTCCGGCGCGGGCGTGGCATTCGGCACCACCGCCACCGGCAGCGGCCCGTAGACCTGCGCCATCAGCGCCGCATGGGCGCGCGACGGCGCCACCACCGCATCGGCCCGGTCCAGCCCCGCCGCGTTCATCGCGCGCTGCCAGGCCCAGTCCGGCGGCAGGTCCGTGCCCCGGACGGCGCGGAACCAGGTCGCCACGCAGGAATGATGCACCGCCAGCACCGGCAGGTCGGTGACCAGCCCCGCCGCCTGCGTCGGCAGGTTAAGGTGGATCAGGTCCGCGCCATGCCGCGCCGCCGCCTCGGCCACCGCCGCCGGCACCGGCGACAGCACGGCGGGATCGCCCACCATCCAGTCCAGCGGCAGGTCCGTCCAGTCGAGCGCGCCGATAGCCGCCGCCTCGGTCCGCTGGTCGGGCGAGGGCGGGGGTCCGAAGCCCAGGAACACCACATCCGCCCGCAGCGCCCGGGCAAGGTCCATCGCATAGCGCCAGACCCCGCCCGCCGCGTCGAGCGTCATCAGGATCCGCAGGCTCATGCCCGCGCCCTCATCGGCGCGCGCAGGTCGGGGAAGCTGCGGTTCTCGCGCAGCCAGCGGGCCAGATCGGCCACGCCCTCGCGCCAGCCGACCTGTGCCTGCCAGCCGGTTTCGGCGGTCAGCCGCGCGGTGTCGGCGACGAAGTAATATTGGTCGCCCTGCCGCCAGTCGCCATGGCTCAGCGGCACCGGATGGTTCACCACCCGCTCGATCTCGTGCAGCACCGCCTTCAGGCTGACGCAGTTCTGCGGTCCGCCGCCCAGGTTGAAGGCGCGCCCCGCCAGCCCGTCGATGCGGCCCAGCACCGCGCGATAGGCCGCCACCGCATCCGACACATGCAGGATGTCGCGCACCTGCTTGCCGTTGCCGTAGATCGAGATCGGCTCGCCCATCAGCGCGCGGATCAGGAAATGCGCGACCCAGCCCTGATCCTCGGTGCCGAACTGGCGTGGCCCATAGATGCAGGACATCCGCAGCACCGCCGTCGGCAGGCCGAAGCTCTTGGCGTAGTCGAGCACATACTGGTCGGCCACGCCCTTGGAACAGCCGTAGGGCGTGCAGAAATCCAGCGGCCGGTCCTCGCCGATGCCGTTCTGGCGGATCCGGGCGTCGGCCGGGACATAGCGGTCCTCGGTCTCGATCATCGCCAGATCGTCCAGCGCGCCATAGACCTTGTTGGTCGAAGCGAACAGCACCGGCACCCGCCGGCCGGTGGCGCGCACCGCCTCCAGCAGGTTCATCGTGCCGCGGGCATTGACCTCGAAATCGTCGATGGGCGCGGTCAGGCTGGTCGTCACCGCCGTCTGCGCCGCCAGATGGATCACCGCCTCGGCATCGCGGACGGCATCGCGCAGCGCAGCCTCGTCGCGCAGGTCGGCGGGCATCGGAAAGACGCGGTCGCCATGCCGTTCGATCAGCCAGCGCA
The DNA here is from genome assembly GCF_003993775.1 of Frigidibacter oleivorans. Classification (GTDB taxonomy): domain Bacteria; phylum Pseudomonadota; class Alphaproteobacteria; order Rhodobacterales; family Rhodobacteraceae; genus Frigidibacter; species Frigidibacter oleivorans. The sequence continues at coordinate 39,428 of NZ_RJRZ01000023.1, read as the reverse complement.
GGTTCTGGTCCACGCCGGGGCGCGACAGGTTGTCGACCACGATCACGTCGCGGCCCTCGGCAAGGAAGCTGTCGGCGAGGTTCGACCCGATGAAGCCGCTGCCCCCGGTGATGACCACGGGCCGCGTCGCCCGGCCCAGCGACGGTGCGGCAAGCCGCGTCACCTCGCGCACCCGGGGCAGGCCGCCCGCGGTCAGCAGCCGGGCCAGCAGCTTGGGCGCGCCCTCGCCATCGACCGCGCCCATGTGATAGTGGCGCGGGTCGAACCACAGCCCCTCCTGCACCGCCACATCGGCCGGCAGGTCGCGCCAGGCATACCAGTACAGCCGGTCCGCCGGCGCCTCCATCGCGCGGGCAAAGCGGCGGGCCTGCTCCATCTGGTCGCCGCGCCAGGTGGAATAGCCGGTCTCGGTGATCCAGACCTCCGCCTGCGGGTTGTGGCGGTCGAGGATCGCGCGCATCTCGCCCAGATGCATGTCCCAGCCGCCCCAGGTGCCTTCCTCGCTGTCCCATGTCCCGGGAAAGCCGTGAAAGCCCACCGCCGCGCACTGCTCCAGCACCCCGCGCCGGCCCATCAGGTCCAGCCACAGCGGGTCGAAGGGGCAGGGTCCGCCCAGCACCGCCTGCCAGCCGCGCTGGCGCACCCAATAGGCGGCGCCGCCCACCATCTCGCAGAACTGCCGATAGTCGTGATCCGCCCGCCAGTCCCAGTCCAGCAGGTTGTTCGGCTCGTTCCACAGCTCGACATGGCTGAAATGCCGGCCATAGCGGGTCAGCACATGGTCGATGAAATCGGCATAGTCCTTCAGCACATGCGGCGCGCCGGTCGTCCGCCCGTTCCGCGACAGCGAGGGCGGCGTGTAATGGATGCAGGGCAACAGGTCGATCTGGCTGCCCAGACGGGGGATCAGCCAGTCGAACCAGGCCTCGCCCCCCGGCGCCAGGTACTCGGCCCAGCTCAGATGCGTGCGCAGATGCGACGCGCCCGAGGCCAGAAGACCCGGCAGCACCTCGTCCACCCGCTCATGTTCGTCCGGGCGGAACCATTCGGCAAAGCCGTAGCCCTTCATGAAACGAGCCTCCGCTGTTCCAGATGCCGCCGCATCTCGGCACCGCGGTCGATCACGACCTCGCCGCGCACCCAGTCGACGAATTCGCCGAGCGAGTCTTCCAGCCGCTCGCGCGGCTCGAAACCCAGCAGGCTGCGCGCCTTGCCGATATCGGCAAAGCAGTTGCGGATGTCGCCGGCGCGGTACTTGCCGGTGATCTCGGGCGACAGGTCCGACCCCATCGCCGCCGCCAGCAACTCGGCCACCTGCGTCACGGTATAGGCATTCCCGGACCCGATGTTGAACAGCTCGCCCGCCGCATCGGGCGTCTCGTAGGCCAGCCGGAAGGCGCGGGCCACGTCGCGCACATGCACGAAGTCGCGGCGCTGCTGCCCGTCCTCGAAGATCGTCGGCCGCTCGCCCGAGGCCAGCCGCGAGGCGAAGTTGGCCAGCACCCCGGTATAGGGGTTCGACAGCGCCTGTCCCGCGCCGAAGACGTTGAACAGCCGCAGCGCGACCGCCTCGACGTCATAGGCCTCGCCGAAGATCATCACCGCCCGTTCCTGCGCATATTTGGTCAGCGCATAGATCGAGGCGAGGTCCGGCCGCTTGCGCTCGTCGGTGGGCGCGGGCCGCAGCGGCGTGCCATCCGGGGCGACCGGGTTCCAGTTGCCGGACCGCACCTCGGCCGGGCGGCGGCGCACGCCTTCCAGCAGGGCACCGTCCGGCAGGGCATAATAGCCCTCGCCATAGACGCTCATCGACGAGGCGACCACGATCCGCCGCACCGGATGGGCCAGCAGCGCCTCCAGCAGCACCGCGGTGCCAAGGTCGTTCGCCCCGACATAGCGCGCGATCTCGTACATCGACTGGCCGACGCCGACCTCGGCCGCCAGATGGATCACGCCGTCGCAGCCATCCAGCGCCGCGCGCAGCCGGTCGGCATCCTGCATGTCGCCGCGCACCAGTTCCGCCCCGTCGGGCAGCTGCGGCGCCGCGCCGCCATGGACCTGGTCGATCAGCGCGTCGTACAGGCGCACCTCGTGACCCTTCTCCAGCATCTCGTCGGCGACGTGTCGTCCGATGAAGCCGCAGCCTCCGGTGATCAGCACCTTGCTCATGCGCCGCATCCTTCCAGTTGTCGTGATCGGGGGTTGCAACAGGAAGATGCCGCGCATGTTCCGAGAAATTCCGTTCCCGGCCCGGGCCTTGCCCGGCGACCTTCAGCAAGCCGGCATCTTCAGAGACATCTTCTTCAATAACATCAGTGACTTCTTCCCCCGCGGCCGAAGCGGCTGGAACAGGGCGGGAAACTGCCGGTTCTGTCACCGGCCGCGCCGCAGCGGACAGGCCGGCCCGACGACACCCGGCCCGACCCGGACCATCCACAAAGCAAGGGGAACCGATGAACCAGCAGTCCAGCGATTTCACCCCCGACACGACGCTGATGCGTGCCGTGCGCGTGACGGCCCCCGGCGCGATCCGGGTCGAGGATCTGCCCCTGCCGGAACCCGGACCGGGGCAGGTGCGGATCCGGGTCGAAGGCTGCGGCGTCTGCGCCTCGAACCTCGAACCCTGGGCCGGGCCGGACTGGATGCAGTTCCCGACCGAACCGGGCGGGCTGGGGCATGAAGGCTGGGGCCGGATCGACGCGGCGGGCGAGGGCGTCACCGGGCTCGCGCCCGGGCAGCGCGTCGTCTGGCTGGGGCAGGCGAGCTATGCCACGCATGAACTGGTGGATGCGGCGCTGGTCCTGCCGCTGCCCGACAGCATCGCCGGCCCCTTCCCCGGTGAGCCCTTCGGCTGCGCGATGAACGTCTTCCTGCGCTCGGGCATCGGGCCGGGGGACCGGGTGGCGATCATCGGCATCGGCTTCATCGGGGCGGTGGTCACGCGGCTGGCGGCGAATGTCGGGGCAGAGGTCATCGCCATCTCGCGCCGCGACAGCTCGCTGGCACTGGCCCGGCAGATGGGCGCGGCGCGCACCGTCCGCATGGACGATCATCACCGCATCATCGCCGAGGTCGCGGAACTGACCGCCCACCGCTTCTGCGATGTCGTGGTCGAGGCGGTGGGGCGCCAGTGGCCGCTGGATCTGGCGGGAGAGATTGTGGCCGAGGGCGGGCGGCTGGTCATCGCCGGCTATCACCAGGACGGGCCGCGGCAGGTGAACATGCAGAACTGGAACTGGCGCGGCATCGACGTGATCAACGCGCATGAACGCAACCCGCAGACCTGCCTGCGCGGCATCGCCGAAGCGATCCGCGCCATCGAGGCCGGGCGGCTGGACCCGGCGCCCTTGCTGACGCACCGCTTTTCGCTCGACGCGCTGGACCGGGCGCTGGACGCCACCCGCGACAAGCCCGACGGTCTGGTCAAGGCCTGGGTGGCCTGCGGATGAGCGGCGACCTGAAGCCCCGCGTCGCCTTCGTCGGGCTCGGCTGGATCGGCCGGCACCGGATGGAGGGCATTGTCGATCTGGTCGAACCCGTGGCCATCGCCGATCCCTCGGCCGAAACGCTGGCCGCCGCCGCCGGGCTGGCCCCGGGTGCCGCGCAGGGGCGGACGCTGGAGGAGGCGTTGCAGACCCGTCCCGACGCGGTCGTCATCGCCTCGCCCTCGGCGCTGCATGCCGGGCAGGCGATCGCCGCGCTGAAGGCGGGCTGCGCCGTCTTCTGCCAGAAACCGCTGGGCCGCAGCGCCGCCGAGGTGCGCCGCGTGGTCGAGACGGCGCGCGACGCCGACCGGCTGCTGCGGGTCGACCTGTCCTATCGCGGCACGGCGGCTTTGCAGGCGATGCGCGACACCATCCGCAGCGGCGGCATCGGCCGGGTCTTCGCGGCGGAACTGGTGTTCCACAACGCCTATGGCCCGGACAAGCCGTGGTTCTATGACAAGGCGCAGTCGGGGGGCGGCCCGCTGATGGACCTCGGGGTTCATCTGGTCGATTCGGCGCTGTGGTGTCTCGACTTCCCCCGCACCTCGGTCGTTGCGGCGGAGCTGTATCGCGAGGGTGCCTGCCACGCGGATGCGGCGCTGACCGAGGACTATGCCGGCGCCACCCTGCGCACCGAAGATGGCGCCACCCTGCGCATCGCCTGTTCCTGGCGGCTGCACGCCGGCCGCGACGCGCGGATCGAGATGCAGTTCCACGGCACCGAAGGCGGGCTGTCGCTGACCAATCCGGGCGGCGATTTCTACGATTTCGAGGCCTGGCTGCATCGCGGCACCGCCAGCGAACGGCTGGCCGCGCCGCCCGACCCCTGGGGGATCGCGATGATCCGGGCCTGGGCGCGCGACCTCGCCCGCGATCGGGGGTTCGACCCGCGGGCCGCGGACTACGAAACCCTCGCAGGCCTCATCGACGCGATCTACGCCACCGCCGCCGGCCCCGCGCAATCCGCGGCAGTGGCCTGACACGCCGCCGCCGGTGCGGCGGTCAGGCCCGTCCGGCCAGAACCGCCTGCCGGTGGCGCTGCTTGGAGGCGGGCAGGTTCAGCTGGGTACGGTATTTGGCGACCGTCCGCCGGGCGACATCGACGCCCTCCGCCCGCATCAGTCCCACCAGCTGATCGTCGCTCAGCGGCGCATCGACGGGCTCGTCGCGGATCAGCCGGCCGATGCGGTGGCGCACCGCGCCCGCCGATCCCGGCGCCGTATCCCGCGCGGGCAGGGCCGCGGTGAAGAACCGGCGCAGCGGCAGGCAGCCCTGCGGCGTCGCCACGAGGATGCCGGCGGCGATACGGCTGACCGTGCTTTCATGCACGTCCGAGGCAAGCGCGACCTCCTTCATCGTCATCGGGCGCAGGTGATCCGGCCCGAGGCGCAGGAAGTCGTCCTGCAGGCGGGCCAGCGTCTCGCCGATCGTCCGCAGCGTCCGGTTGCGATGGTCCACCGCCCGCGCCAGCCATCGCGCATGGGCCAGCCGGTCCGACAGATAGGCGCCGTGGCCGGTCTTGCCCAGGACGGGCGCCATGCGGCGCGCCTCGTCGCGCCGGACGACCACGCCGGGCAGGGTCGAACGGTTCAGTTCCACCAGCCAGCCGCCCCCCGCGGCGTCCGAGATCACGAGGTCCGGGGGCCGCACGGGGTCGCGCACCGTGTCGAAGGCGGCGCCCGGTTTCGGGTCGAGTTCGCGCAGCCGCCGCAGGGCGGGGCGCAACTCGTCGATCCCGCAGTCGCAGGCGCGCGCCAGCGCCCGCAGGTCCGCCGCCGCCACAAGGGGCAGGTTGCGCAGCATCGCGGGAAAGGGCGCCGACAGCTCGCCCGCGGCCTTCAGCTGCAGGGCCAGGCATTCGGCCAGATCGCGGGCGAAGATGCCGGCCGGCTCCAGCCCCTGCAGCCGGTCGAGCATCGCCAGCGCCTCGCCCCCGGTTGCGCCGGCGGCGGCGGCGATCTCGGCCAGCGGCGCGTCGATCCAGCCCGAGGGCGCCAGCGCGTCGAGAAAGGCCGAGGCGAGCGTCAGGTCGTCCGGCGACAGGCCCAGGGCCGCGATCTGCTGCGCGACGTGACCCCACAGCGAAGCCGCAGCCCCGGGCAGCGCGGCGATCCGGTCCCAGTCCTCCTCGCCGCGCGAGGCGGCGGCGGGCCCCGTGGCCGGGGCGGCGGACGCGCCCGGTTGCGGGGCGGGGCGCAGGTCGAGGAAGGGGTTCTCCTCGACCTGGGATTCGATGAAGGACTCGAGTTCGGCGTTGCACATCTGCAGGATGACAATGGCCTGCCGCAACTGCTGCGACACGACGATCGACTGGCGGTGACTGACGGTCTGCTGGAACGAAAGCTGCATTCTGCACCTTGGACTGCGCGGCGGGACGTTGCGGGTGCCTTTCGTTTTAGCCATGCCCGCCGGTTGCGGGAGTCAGACGTTTGACACCCGGCCCGTCCGGTTTCCGACGGGCCGGGCATTGCGGCGCGGCGGGCGCAAAAAGGCCCGCCGCAATCGCGACGGGCCTGGCCCCTATCAGGGCATGCGCCAGCGGACGGATCAGCCGCGCAGCAGGCTCATCACGTTCTGCTTCGAGGCGTTCGCCTGTGCCAGCATCGCGGTCGCGGCCTGGCTCAGGATCTGGCCGCGGGCGAGGTTCGTCGATTCCGCGGCGAAATCGGCATCCATCACCTGCGACTTCGCGGCCTGCACCGAGGTCGAGATGTTCGTCAGGTTCGAGATGGTCGAGTCCAGCCGGTTCGACACGGCACCCAGGTCCGACCGCGACTGGCTGATCTTCGACAGGGCGCTGTCGATCACGTCGATGGCCTTGGCCGCACCCTCGGCGGTGGACAGGTCGATCTCGGCCAGCTGTTCCAGCGCGGCGCCCGAGTTGGAGTCCTCGAAGAAGGCCTCGTCGGCGGTGTTGTCCGAGGTATGGACCGAGAAGGACATGGTCGAGGACAGCGTCACCTGCCCCGTCACCGTCGCGTCGTCGCCGTCGGTGATCGTGGTCGTGGTGGTGAAGCCGGTGGCCGCGGCGCTGCCGTCCGCGTTCAGCCCGTCCACGTCCATCGACAGGTCGCCGCCCGCGCCGTCATCGGAATCGAACCCCGTGACCGCGATGTTCGCGCCGGTCGAATCCTCGAGGATGATCTCGCCGTCGGTTTCGCCCATCTTCGCCGCGACGCCGGTTTCCGAGGTCTTGGCGTTGATCGCGTCGCGCAGCGAGCGCAGGTCGCTGGCGTCCGAGATGGCGACCGGACCCACGTCATTGCCGTTGATCTGGAAGCTCAGCGTGCCCGCGCCGGTCAGGCCCGACAGTTTGGCCGTGGTCGCCGCATCCGCCTTGACGCCGGTCTGCGAGGTCTTGTCGTTGATCGCCGCCGCCATGTCCTTGGCCGACATGCCGGCAGTCTGGTCCACCTCGGCCGATCCGGCAAAGCCAGAGATCACCAGCGTGGTGCCGCCCGCGATGGCCGAGGCGCCCGCCGCCACGTTCACGTCGGATTTCAGCTGATAGGCGCCGATATCGGTGGCGCGGGTGCTGCCGACATTGACCGACACCGTCTGGTTGGCATCGGCGCCGATCTGGAACTGCTTGTCCTGATAGCTGCCGTCCATCACCTTCATGCCGTTGAAGGTGGTCGTTTCGGACACGCGGTTGATCTCGGCGATCAGCTGACGGGTTTCCGACACGATGCTGCCCCGGTCGGACGAGGTATTGGTGTCGTTGGCCGAGGTCACGGCCAGTTCGCGCAGGCGCTGCAGCATCGACGAGACTTCGACATGGGCGGATTCGGTGGTGTCGATCAGGTTCTTGCCGTCGGTCGCGTTGCGCACCGCCTGGTTCAGGCCCTGGATCTGCGCCGTCATCTTCTCGCCGATGGCCATGCCGGCCGCGTCGTCCTTGGCGGCGTTGATCCGCAGGCCGGTGGACAGGCGGGTCATCGCGGTGTTCAGGTCGTCGTTCACCCGGGTCATGTTCGCCTGTGCGGACAGGGCGCCGATATTCGTGTTGATGCTGGTCATGTCGCTTCCTCGTCAGGTCTCGTTGAAGGCCGCCGCTTCGGCGCCTGCAATCCAAACGGCCGCGGGCGGAAAGTTTTAGCCCCCATCCCGGTCGCGGCCGCGGCGGGGCCGTGGCGGGTTCGGGCCGGGCGCTAAAGATTTGCCGCGGCGGGCCGTTGTGGCTGCGACGAACTTCCCCGGGGGCGGGGGTACTGGCGGAGCCGGGCATGAGCACCTCGACAGATCTTCTGAAAAGTCTGAACGGCAACGGTTCCGGCCTCGACCTGTCCGGCCTTGCCGGCACGCTGGCCACGGCGGAAACCGCGCCCCGGCTGACGGCGCTGCAGACATCGCTCGCCACCGACAGCATCCGGCTGTCGGCGCTGTCCGGGATGCGCGCCCAGCTCGACAGCCTCGGATCGGCGCTGGTCGCCGCGGCCTCGAACCCGGTGCTGTCGGTGACCACCGGATCGTCGCAGATCATGCCGACGGTGACGGACCGCGCGAAACTGCTGGAAGGCGCCACGGCCATCGCGGTGCAGTCGCTGGCCAGCGGACAGGTGCTGGAATTCGGCGGCTTTGCCTCGACCGGCGACAGGATCGCGCCCGGTCGCCTGACCATCGACTTCGGCAGCTGGGACGCGGCGGCCACCGGCTTCACCGCCGACGGTGCCCGCGGGGCGGCGACCATCGAGGTGACGGAGGGCATGACCCTCGCCGATCTCGCCACGGCGCTGTCGGGCGTGCCGGGATTGAGCGCCCGCGCGCTGGACAAGGGCAATGGCAGCTGGTCGCTGGGCATCACCGGCGCGACGGGCGCGGCCAGCGCCATCCGGCTGACCGCCGCCGCCAGCGGCACCGGGGCGGGCGAGGTGGCGCTGTCGGCCTTCGACACCACCGCGACCAATGCCACCCGTCAGGTGCAGGCTGCCGCCGATGCCCATCTGACCGTGGACGGGCTGTCGGTCCGGCGCGCATCGAACACCGTGTCCGACATCGTTCCGGGCATGACCCTGACGCTGGCGGCGGCGACCTCGGCCACGATCACGGTGGAACGCGACGGCGCGGTTGCCGAAGACAATCTCCGCTCGCTGGTCACGGCGCTGAACGGGACGCTGGGGCTGTTGCGGACGCTGACCGCCCGGTCGCCGGATCAGGGCGAGGAGGAGGCGCTGTCCGGCGTCCTGTCCGGCGACCGCAAGCTGGGGACGCTGGAACAGGCCATCCGCGGCGCGCTGGCGGCGCCACTGGCGGGCTTCGGCGACCGGCCGGTGTTCCTCGCACAGCTGGGTGTGGCCACCGCCCGCGACGGCAGCCTGTCCGTCGATGCGGCCCGGCTGGAGTCCGCCTTCGCCGCCGATCCCGCCGCCTTCGATGCGGTCTTCGGCGATCTGCTGGACAGCCTCACCCCCGGGCTGGCGGTCTCGGGCACACCCGGCGCCGCCTTCACCCCGGGCGAGCACCGGTTCCGCGTCGATGCCTCGGGCCGTGCCACGCTGGATGGCCATGCCGCCACCGGCACGCTGCTGAAGGACGGATCGACCCGCTGGACGGTGACGGGCGGGCCGGGCGAGGGGCTGACGCTGACGACCGGCGCGGGCGTGACCTCGGGCACCATCCGCTTCGGCCGCAGCCTCGTCGCGTCGCTCGCCGCCGTGCTCGACGGCGCGACCTCCGGTGACGGCACGCTGGCGCGGCGCGAGGACGAAATCGCGGCCGCGACCGCCGAGGCGCAGGCGCGGATCGAGGCGCTGGAGGCGCGGGCGGCGCTGATCGAAAAACGCTACCTGACCCGCTTTGCTGCGATGGAACAGGCGATCACCCGGATGAACAGCACCGGCAGCTATCTGCAGAACCTCGTCGACCTGTGGTCGAAATCCGACTGAGACGGTGCGCGGGCCGGACCGGCCCTCAGCCGCGGCCGATGCCCAGCTTGCGCATCTTCTCGATCAGGGTGGTGCGCTGCAGGCCGAGCATCGCCGCCGCGCCGGTCACCGATCCGCCCGATTGCACCAACCCCGCCCGGATCGCGGCGATCTCGACCGCCTGCAATTCGCGCCGCAGGTCGATGGGCGCGCCGGCGGCGATCCGCGCGGCGACGCTGCCCGGCTCGGGCGCGGCGAGAAGGGTGGCCTCTCCGCAGGTGTCGGCCGTCTCGGGCTGCCGCATCCGGAAGGTCAGCAGGTTGTCGCGCACCTCCCGCGCGCCGACAGTCCGGCCTGCGAACAGCACCGCCGCCCGCATCACCACCGAGCGCAATTCCCGGATATTGCCCGGCCAGTCATGGGCGGCCAGTGCCGCCAGCGCCGCCTCGGTGAAACTCGGCGGGGCGGCCATGCCCGCCCTCGGTCCGTCGTCGCGCAGGAACAGCGCCACCAGCCCGGGCAGATCCTCGATCCGGTCCTTCAGCGCCGGCACCGCGACCGGGAACACCGCGATCCGGTGATAGATGTCCTCGCGAAAGCCGCCCTCGGCCACCAATGCCGGCAGGTCTCGATGGGTGGCCGCAACCAGCCGGAAATCGACGGCCAGCGACTGGCCCGATCCCAGCCGGCGGATCGTGCGGGATTCCAGCACGCGCAGCAGCTTGGCCTGCAGGGCCAGCGGCATGTCGCCGATCTCGTCCAGAAACAGCGTGCCGCCCTCGGCCTGGGCGATCAGCCCGGGACGCGCCCGGTCGGCCCCGGTATAGGCGCCCTTCTCGGCCCCGAACAGCTCGGCCTCCAGCAGGTCGGCGGGAATGGCGGCGCAGTTCACCGCGACGAAGGCGCCGCCGCGCCCGGACAGGCGGTGGATCTCGGCGGCGGCGACCTCCTTCCCGGCACCGCTCGGTCCCTGCAGCAGGATCGGTGCGGGACAGGGCGCGATGGCCGCGAGTAACCCGGCGAGGTGTCGTGCCGCCCCGGAACGGGTGCAGGCATCGGCCGCCGGGCTGCGGTCGGCCGGAAGGGTCGGCGCGGGTATCCAGTGTCGTGTCATCGCGGGGGCTCGGCCTTCTGGTCACGCCCCCGTGTTAACCGTGATCCATGCCGTCGCCCTACCACGACGATGGCATGGACGGGCTGGCGCAGGGATGGCCCCCCATACTTTGGCGACGGCCGCCGCCGGAAAGACGGTCAGTCCAGCAGGTCGAGCCCGTCCCGCATCAGCGCCTCGGCGATCCGGCCGGGATCGAGCGGATAGGTCCCCGCCGCGATCCGCGCGCTGATCCGGTCGACCAGCGCCTGATCGACGGGCGGGCCCTCGGCCATCGCGAGCAGCCGCCCGCTATCCGCAAGGTCCAGCCGCTCGCCCGTGGCGGGCTCCGCCGCGCCCCGGGGCGGATGCGGGCGCTCCGTCTGCGCCACCGGATCGACCGGGCGGCTGGGGGATGTGCTGGCCGGGACGACCCGGGAGTTGATGCTGCTGACCATGACCTGACCTCCGGCAGATGCGGTAACGGCAGTCTTTCCGCGAAGTTTAGGGCAGGGCGCCCACGGCCACGATCCGGTCGCCGGCGACCCGTCCTTCGGCGATCCGGCCCGGCGCCGTCTCGACCCGCACCAGATCGCCCGCCGCACCCGTGTCGAGCGCGATGCCGCGCGTCGCCACCTCGATTCCCGCGCCGCGGAACAGGACCGTCACCCCATGCCCCGCCATCACGTCCTGCCGCGGGGCGAGGTGACGTTCCAGCAGCGGCTGACCGGCGGCGACGGCCACCCGCAGCCGGCGGCCCGTCGCCAGCGCGGGATCGGCCAGCACCTGCGCCGGGTCGATGGCGGCGACGGGCGCAAGGCGCAGGTCGGCCGGGGTGACGATCGCGCCGCGCCGCAATCCCCGCGCCGCCGTCAGGGCCGCCATCGCCGGCTGGTGCCGGTCCGGCGCGGCCGCCGTGGCGGGCGGGGGGGCCGCTACGGCGCCGGTGCGGATCACCCGCCGCCACGGCAGCGGGCGGTCGCAGCTCAGTTCCGCCGCACTCCAGCGGCCCTGGAAGGGCCGCACCTCCGGAGGATGGTCACAGGGGGGCAGCGGGCGCAGCGGCGCCGCCACGGCGGCCGGGCCTTCGCCCGGCAGCCGGGCCCGGGCCAGCGCCGCCCCGACCAGGGCGGCGGCGCGCGCGCCCGGGATCGGCTCGCCCGCCGTCCAGTCCTGCTCCGCCCCGCCCGGCGCAGGCGCGATTGGCGGCAGATCGGGAACCGCGGCCCCTTGCCCCGCCGCCAGCATCAGCCCGGCCAGCCCGAGGCAGAACCCGGCCCGTCGCCCGAGGACCGTCATCGCAACGGTTCCGCCACGCCGACGAAGCGCACCAGCCGGCCGGCGTGGTCCGCCGCGCGGGCCGCGGGATCGAGGGGGCGCAGCTCGCAGCTGTCGGGGCCAAGCCGGGTCACCTCGAGGATTCCGGGAAAGCCCGCGCCGCCGTCGGTCACGGCGAGGCTCGCCGGCCCGATGCCGTGCCGGGCACCGGCGGCGGCGACCAGCCGTCCCCCGGTCCAGCGCAGCACCGCCAGTGCCGGCCGGCAGCCGGCCCGGGCGAACAGGTCCGACAGCGCCGGTCCCGCCCCCCGTGTCAGCCGCTGCGCCATCTGCGCGCGGTCGGGCGCGATCACCGCCGCGGCATCGCCGAGGATCGACGGGCGCGGCGCGGGGATCGCGGCGGCGAAACGCGTCGCCATCCGTTCGCCGCCCGGCCCGCGCAGCTCGGCCTGCACCTCCAGCCGCAGGTCGCGGCTGACGATCTCCAGCCGCAGGGCCAGCATCAGCAGGTGATCGCCCGGCCCTCCAACGGCGGCGGTCCCGGTGGCCGCGCGGTAGAGCGCGCTGCCGCGCGGTTCGGGCCGCGCCGGATCGCGCGGCAGACGGGTCAGGCCCGCGACCTCGGGCGCGGCCTCGGCCAGCGCCACCAGCCGCAGCGCCAGATCGTCGGCCAGCGCCGCCGCCCAGGCCGGTGCGGCGGTCGACACCCGGATGTCGGGCGGCGGGACCGCCAGCAGCAGGTGCCGCCGTGCCGGGCAGGCCCCCGTCGCGGCCGGGGCGACGTGGGCGCGCAGCCGCACGCGGCAGCCGGCCGCGTCGCAGGACCGCGCCAGAACCTCGTAGGCCAGAACCTGCCCCATCGGGCGGACCATCACGATGTCCGAGGTGACGCGCGTCCCGGCCATGACCGTGCGGCCCCGCACCTCGGCCCCGCCGGCCAGCGCGGCGGCCAGCAGCGCATCGGCCAGCGCCAGCCGCATCGCGCCTGCCTGAGCGCCTGCGCCGGGGAGAGGAGCGAAGCCCTCGACCTCGACCGCCGCGCCCGCCGCCTGCCGCGCCGCCTGCCGCGCTTCGCCGGGCCCCGGCGACAGCGCCGCCCCTGCCGCCGCCGCCGCCAGCGCGAGGAACCGCCGGCGTCCGGCGATCCCGGTGTCCTTCGATTCAGGCCCCGTCATGTCAGGCCCCCGCCCGCAGCGCGCGCAGCATGTAGGCCAGCGTGTCGGGCTGCAGCTCCATCACCACCTCATAGCCGTCATCGCCCCGGGGCGTGATCGCGACGGTGCGCGCGCCGCGCATCATCCCTTCCACCCGCGCCGTGACCGCGTCCTGCACGACCGCCCCATGGCCCAGCGTCGTCGTGCCCTGCAGGGCCAGACCGTGCACCTGTTCGGTCAGGTCGCGCAGCGCCTCGACCCGCGCGGCGCGGATCGCCAGCAGCCGCCGTTCGCCCAGCGTGCCGCCGGGCTGGCCTGCCACCTGCGAAAACCCGCGCCCTCGCAGCGCGGCGATGGCGGGGGCCGGAAAGCCGGTCGCGCCGCCCGTGCCCGCCATCCCCTCTGTCGCCATTCCCTCTGCCGCCAGCCCGTCGAGATCGGCCAGCAGATCGCGGCTGGCGGCCAGCGCCGCGGTGCGGCCGGTCGCATCTGCCGGCAGGCTGTCCACTGCCCCTGGCGGGTCGGCGCAGGCGGCGAGCGCCAGCGCCAGCGCGATCAGGGGGAAACGGGCCGGGGCGGCGCGGCGAGGGGTCATGACGTGCTCCTGTGTTTGCGGGCGGCCTGCAACTGCCGTGCCAGCGGCGAGGCCAACCCCGGGGACGCGCCGTGCCCGTTTCCCCCCGCTGGCACGGCGCTTGCAGCCCCCGCCCCGACCCAGTGCCGGAGCCGCCATGACCCGTCCTTCCCCCGCCATCCCGTCCCCGCCGCCCTGCCGGTGGCGCAGATGACGGGCGCCGCCACCGCCACCGGCGGCCGCGGCCTGCGGGTGGGCGGCATGGTGCTGCCGCTCGGCATCCTCGCCATCATGGCAATGATGATCGTGCCGCTGCCGACGCCGCTGCTGGACCTGTTCTTCGTCGGCAACATCCTGTTGTCGCTGCTGGTGCTGATGGTGGCGGTCCATGCCCGGCGGCCGATGGACTTTTCCAGCTTTCCCTCGCTGCTGCTGATCGCGACGACGCTGCGGCTGGCGCTGAACGTGGCCTCGACCCGGATCGTGCTGTCGGCGGGCCATGCGGGCGAGGATGCGGCCGGACAGGTCATCGCGGCCTTCGCCGATTTCGTGGTCGGCGGCAATTTCGTCGTGGGGCTTCTGGTCTTCGCGATCCTCGTCGTCATCAACATGCTGGTCATCGCCAAGGGCGCCGGCCGGGTCTCCGAAGTCTCGGCGCGCTTCACGCTCGACGCGATGCCGGGCAAGCAGATGGCGATCGACGCGGACCTGAACGCGGGCCTGCTGACGCCCGAGACGGCCCGCCAGCGCCGGGCCGAGGTCGCGGCCGAGGCGGATTTCTACGGCGCCATGGACGGTGCGTCGAAATTCGTGAAGGGCGACGCGGTCGCGGGCATCCTGATCCTCGCCATCAACGTGATCGGCGGCATCGTCATCGGCACGATGCAGCACGGCATGCCCTTCGGCGCCGCGGCGGACAGCTATGTCCGGCTGTCGGTGGGCGACGGGCTGGTGGCGCAGGTGCCGTCGCTGCTGCTGTCCATCGCGGCGGCGATCATCATCACCCGCTCGTCCTCGGCCTCGGACATGGGCGGGCTGATCGGGCGGCAGGTGCATGTGGCGGGCGCCTGGTGGCCGACGGCCGCCGTGCTGCTGGTGCTGAGCATCGTGCCGGGCATGCCGAACCTGATCTTCCTGCTGGCCGGTGCGGCGGCGGCCGGGGCGGCGGTGATGGCCGGCCGCGCCGGGCCCGCCGGTGCGGACACAGCGAGGCCGATGGCCGCGCCGGGCGGCCTGGCCGGCCCGGATGGCGCGGGCGGGACGGGGCGGCAGGCCGATCCGCGCGCCCCCGCCGGTGCGGACCCCGCCCCGATCACGCCCGAGGACGTGTCCGACATCGCGCCGGTGTCGCTGCAGATCGGCTATGGCCTGATCGGACTGGCCAGCGGCCGCGACGGCGGCACACTGGTGCCGCGCATCACCGCAATGCGTCAGGAACTGTCGCGGTCGCTGGGGATCGTCATTCCCGGTGTCCGCATCCGCGACGACCTGTCGCTTGCGCCCAACAGCTATCGCATCCGCATCGGCCAGACGATCGTCGCCGAGGATTCGGTGCAGCCCGACCGCAAGCTGGCGATCCCCGGCCACGGCTCGGTGCGCCGGCTGGCGGGCGTCGCCGTGCGCGACCCCTCCTTCGGCATCGACGCGATCTGGATCCAGCCGCACCAGCTGGCCGAGGCCGAGGCCGACGACCATGCCGTCATCGACCCTGAGGCGGTCATCGCCACCCATCTGGGGCAGGTGCTGCAACGCCATGCGGGTGACCTCATCGGCCCGGACGAGGTGCAGGCCCTGCTCGACGCGCTGGCGCAAGCCGCGCCGATGCTGGTGGAATCGGTGGTGCCGAAGCTGGTGCCCCTGCATCTGCTGACCGCCGTCATCCGCCAGTTGCTGACCGACCGGGTGCCCGTGTCCGACCTGCGCCGCATCCTGGGCGGGCTGGCCGCGCTTGCCCCGGCCAGCGCCCCGCCCGCCGCGCTGGCCGAGGGCCTGCGCCCGGCGCTGGTGCCGCTGCTGCTGCAACAGCTGGCCCCGATTGGCGCGGTGCTGCCGCTGGCGACGCTGGCGCCGGAACTGGAACAGCTGCTGCTGCGGGCCCGCCGGCCGCAGGACGAGGGCCTGACGCTCGATCCCGCGCTGGCCGCGACGGTCCTGCGGGAACTGGCGGCGGCGCAGGCGGCGGTGCCGCCGGCGGACGGAGCGCTGATCCTCGTCACCGGCCCGGCGCTGCGCCGGGCGCTGGCGGCCTTCCTGCGGCCGCACCATCCCGACCTGCCGGTGCTCGCGCTGGCCGAGATCCCGGCCACCCGGCAGGTCGAGATCCGGCAGATGATTGGCCTGCCGGCGCTGACGCCGGCCGCCGCCGGGACCGGAGGCTGAGATGGCCGAGGTCAGGCTGAACGCCGCCACGACGGGCGATGCGCTGGACCGGATGCTGCACAGCCTCGGACCCGACGCGGTGATCCTCGGGCTGCGGCGCACGGAGGCCGGGGTGGAAATCCGGGCCGCGGCGCAGCACGACGCACGCGCGGCCCGGGCGGCGCGACCCGTTCCGCCGGCCGCGCCGGAGGGCATCCCGCAAGGCACGCCGGACCTGCCCGACCTGCCGCCCCGGCTGGCGCTGTTCGGGCCGCCCGGGGCGGGGATCACGCGGCTGGCCCTGCGACTGGCGGCGCTGGCGCGGACCCGGGGCCTGCAGCCGCGGGTCACCGCCGCACATCGCGAGGCCGCCAAGACGCGGGCGCAGTTCGGCGACCGGGCCACGGCGCTCGGCCTGCAGGGGGTGGTGCCGCTATGGCTGCCGCGGCGCCGGGCAGATGCCGCCGACCCGGATACCGCCGACACGGATACCGCCGCCCCGCAGTCCGCGCCCGCGGTCGAGATCCTCGATCTGTCCGGCGTCGATGCGCCGCCCCTGTCGCGGCTGCCGAAGCTGGTGTCGGACCGGTCCGCCGCGCTGTGGCTGGTGGTTCCCGCGGGCCTGCACCCCGCGCTGCTGGACCGGCTGTGCGTCGAGACGGGGCATGTGGCGTCGGGGGTGGTGCAGACGCGCTGCGACCTCTTCGCGCCCGGACCGGACGAGGCGGCCGTGCTCGCGCGCCACCGTCTGCCCGTGCTGATGCGCAGCCTGGGGCCGGAACTGGAGGGGGCGCTGGCATCCGGCAAGGACGCCGCCCCGCCGCCCCCCGATCCGCCTGCCGTCCCGTCGCCCGCCGCACCCGCTGCCGGCGGCAGCTATCCCTTCCGGCGCCCGTCGCGCCTTCTGTCCGCAACGCGGGGGTTCCCATGATGATGCGCGGCTATCCCCCGGCGGGGGACGATCCCGCCGCCCTTGTCGAGCGGCACATGGACCTGACACGGCGCATCGCCTGGCATGTCCACGGCCGCACCGGCCAGCGCTCCGACATCCGCGACCTGCTGCAGGTCGCCCATATCGCGCTGGTCGAGGCGGCGCGGCGCCACGTCCCGCAGCCCGGCGTCCCCTTCGCCTCTTACGCGGCGATCCGCATCCGCGGCGCGCTGATCGACCATCTGCGCGCCCAGTCGGGGCAAAGCCGCAGCAGCCTGCGCATGCGGCGCCGGCTGGCCGAGGGCATCAGCACGCTGCAGCAGCGCCTGATGCGCAGCCCCAGCGATGCGGAACTGGCCGATCATCTGGACCTCGACCCGGCGGAACTGGCGCGCTGGCAGGCCGAGGGCGACATCCGGGTCGACTCGCTCGACGAGGTCTACAGCGACCACTCCGACTGCTTCCGCGACATATCCCCGGGGGCCGAGGCACTGATCCTGCAGAAAGAGCGGCTGGCCAGCCTGCGCGACGCGATCGCCCGCCTGCCGGAACGCGAGGCGCTGGTGCTGCAACTCTACTTCGTCGAGGAGATGAACGTCTACGAGGTGGCAGAGGTCCTGAAGGTCACCACCGGCCGGGTGTCGCAGATCAAGACGGCGGCGGTCGGCCGGCTGCGCGCGCTGATGGCGGAGACCGGGGACGCGGCCTGACGTCCCCGCCCGCAGGAGACAAAAAAGACCCCGCCCGAAGGCGGGGTCAGTCAGCGGTTCAGAACTGAACAGCCTGGAGACGGTTCACGCCACCCGGGGCAGGCAGGGCAGGACCTCGGCGGACAGGGCCATGCGTTCGGCCCATTCGGCGGCGATGGGTTCGATCACGCGCCGGTAGTCGGGGCATGCCACCCGCAGCGCCGCGATTGACCGTTCGCGTTGCGGCAGGTCGGCGGCTGCCGGAACGGGCAGCCACGGCGCGGCGGGTTCGGCCGCATCGCCCTCTGCCGGTTCCGCCATCGCCTCGACCCCCGTCTCGCTGAGGCGCAACCGCCAGCAGAGCCCGTCGAGCGCGTAGATCTCGAACAGTTCGTCGACCGGGACGTCGCGCCGGCGCAGCGTGTGCATCCGGGCATAGGCGTCGACTAGGTCGCGGGTCCGGCCCAGGACCTCGGCGCCCAGCCGGGTCCAGCCGTCATCGAGCCCGGACAGCAGGGGCTGCCATGCCGCGCCGCCCTGCGGGCGGAACCAGATCCGCCCGTCCGGCGTCTCGCCGATCTCGAAGCTGTCGCCCAGCAGGCGCAGCCGGGCAAAGGGCGCCTCGATGCCGGCACCGGCGTCGTCGGAGAATGCGGCCTCGTCAGTGGCCGCGTCGAAGGTTTCGGGGGCGGGTCCGGAAGCGGCTTCGGGGGCGGCGAGCGGCGCGCCCGCCCGGTCGCCATCGAGGCCCGCCGCCGCCACCAGATCCCGTCCCGTCCGGCTCAGCCGCGTCTCGCGCGCCGCCGGTTGCAGGCTGGCCGCGTCGACCAGCCCGGCGATCTGCAGGGCGGTCACCTCCACCTGGCTGGGCGCCTGTCCCGACAGGATGCGCAACAGGCCGGTCAGCGCGTGCGAGGCGGCGCCATCGTCGAATTCCGCCACCATCCGCGCCAGCCGCAGCATCTGCGCGGCGGCGGGCGCGGGCCAGGTCTGCAGCAGGGCGACACGCCGCGCCGCGATCCGGCCGAGCGTCTGCAGGATGTCGCGCCTGCGCGGGTCCAGCGCGGCGGGCGAGGCCTGGCGCAGCTCGATCCGGGCCAGCACCGCAGGCCCCGGTCCCGGCAGGTCGAGCGCGAGCGTCAGCCGCCCCTCGCCATCCGCCGGCTGGATCTGCCGCAGCGTGACGTCCCCGGACAGAGCCGCCCCGTCCGGCCCGCCGTCTGCCGGCAGCAGGACCACGCCCGCCCCGAGGTCGCAGCCGGCCGCCGCCAGCTGGTCCCGCACATGGGCCAGATCGGGCGCCAGATGCAGCAGCGGCGCCGCGGACCCGGCGATCCCGCGCGCGGCCTGGCACAGGTCCAGCAGGTCGCGGGCCAGCCCGTGGCGAAAGTCGGCGGTGCTATCCGTCATGTGCGGTCCCCGTGGTCAGAAGAAGAAGTAGCGGATGGCCAGCAGATGCAGCGTGCCGCCCGCGATCATGAAGGGCAGCAGCCACCACGACCGGCGGCCCGCCACCCGCGCGCGCTGCGCGAAGCTGCCCGATACGATGTCCTGGCCGATGCTCATGTCCTGCTCCGACGGTGCTGTGCCTGCTTGCGGGGCCACGGGCTTCCGGGACCCGTGCAGGCGGGGTTCTGAGCCCGAGATGACCCGGCGGCCGGCGTCCGGGCAATCGGGCGAAGGTCTGCGCGCGGCTGGCAAAGGTCTGGGTGCCAAGGCTTTCGGATGGGCCGGTTCCGGGCCGGGCACTGGCACCCGGCTTGCAGGGATGCGCCATGACCGACGCATCCGCCTGTTTCCCCTGCGCGCGCCCGCGCCGAACCGCCGCCGCGGCCGGCATCCGCGGTCGCCGCATCCTCGGCCCGGCACTGGCGGCTGTACTGGCCGTCATGTCGTTGGCCGTCCCGCCGGCCGCATCGCCGGTTCCGGCCGATCCGCAGCCCGATTGCGAGGCGCTGGCCGAGCGCGAGGCGCGGGCACTCGGCATTCCCCCGGGCCTGCTGACGGCGATCGCGCGGGTGGAGTCGGGGCGCGGCACCGGCAACGGGCAGGTGCGGGCCTGGCCCTGGACGTTCAACCAGGGCGGCGACGGCGGACATGCCCCCACGCGCGAGGCGGCGCTGGCCCGCATCGACGCGCTGGTCGCCTCGGGCGTCACCAATGTCGATATCGGCTGCATGCAACTCAACTGGCGCTGGCACGGCGCGGCCTTCGGTGGCACCCGCGCGATGATCGCGCCCGACGCCAATGTCCGCTATGCCGCCCGCTTCCTGCGGGAGCTGAAGGATCGCCACGGCACATGGGACGCGGCGGTCGCGGCCTATCATTCGGCCGATACGGTCCGCGGCCCGGCCTATGCCGCCAAGGTCGTCGCGGCGATGCAGGCCGCGGGGGCGGTCCCGCCGGGCGCGGCGCGGGATGACCGGGCGGCCCCGCTGGCGCCCGCCCCAGGTGCGCGCCCGCCCGCGACGCGCGGCCTGCTGGTGCTGTCGGGCGGGGCGATCCTGTCCCGCGGTGCCGGGCCGTCGCCGCTGGCCGGCGGGGTCTTTCCGGGTCAGAGATAGTCGAACAGCGACGATCCGGCGATCCGCACGAAGGTCTGCTGCGCCGCCTCCTGCGACAGCAGCAGGCTTTGCAGCCGTGTCGCCGCCTCGGCCACATCGAGGTCGCCAAGCCGCGACATCGACAGGTCGAGCTCCAGCCGCCGGGCCGCGATCATGTCCGTCCGCCGGTCGACGGTCGCGCCGAGCGCGCCCACCTCGGCCAGGGTCTGCGTCACGCGGTCGAGTGCGGCCGCCGCGTCGCCCACAAGCTCGGTCGCCGCCAGTCGCGCGGGGCGCAGGCCGGTGACCGTGGCGGTGCCGCCATCGCCGCCGAAGGCGGTCAGCGTCGCACGCGGGCGGTCGCGGTCGCTGCCCGTCGCCGGCGGGGCGAGCGTCAGCGCGAGGTCCGACAGCGCGATCCGCCCCGCCGCCGACAGCAGCAGCCCCGATCCGTCCTCGGCCATCGTCGCGGCGATCCCGGTCCGGGCCGCGACGGCATTGATCGCCTCCGCCGCCGCGCCCGGGGCATCGGCGCGCAGGTCCAGCACCACCTCGGCCGACCCGGCCGGCCCGGTCAGGGTCAGTGTCAGGCTGTCGGCGGGACGGCCGCGCAGCAGATCCAGCCGCGCGCTGCCCTCGGCGCTGGCCATGGCGCGGGCCGTCAGCATCGGCGGGGTCAGCGCCGCCACCAGATCGTTGGCAAGGCCGAACAGCCCCGCCCCGGCCGTGCCGAAGACCGCCGGACCCGCAAGGCCCGTCGCCACCTCCTGCCCGTCGCCCAGCCGGACCAGCGGCCGCGCGCCGTTGCCGCGATAGGCCAGCGTCTCGCCCGATCCGGAAAAGGCGGCGCCGGCGGCGGTTCCGCCGAACAGCGCCCGCCCCTCGCTGTCGGTGGCGTTGGCATGACCCTGCATCTCGTCGCGCAGGGCGGTCGCCTCGATCCGCAGCGCGGCCTGCGCCTCGGGCGTCAGCGTGTCGTTCGCGGCCTGCTGCGCGATCTGCTGCATCCGCATCACCCCGGCCGACACGGCCTGAAGCGTCCGGTCCACCAGCGCCAGCCGGTCGCCGGCGCGGGCGGCGAGGTCGGTCTGCCCCTCCATCCGCGCGCGCAGGTCGCGCAGCGCCGACAGCTGCGTCGCCCGGGCGGGGTCGGCGCTGATCCGGGGGTCGTTGGTCCCCGCGGCGATGCGGGACTGGATATCGCCGATCCGCGCCGACAGGCGGTCGAAATCGCGGATCGTGATGCGGGTGAACAGCGCGTCGCCAAGGGTCATGTCGGTCCTGTCCGTCAGATCATGTCGAGCAGCGTCTGGAACATGTCCCGCGCGATGCTCAGGGCCTGTGCCGAGGCCTGATAGGCCTGCTGCAATTCCACCAGCCGGGCGGCTTCGGTATCCAGATCGACCGCCCCGATCGCCGCGACCGCGCGTTCCGCCGCATCGGCGGCGGCGGTGGCGGTCGCGCTGGCCCGTCCGGCGGCGGCGGCGCGGACGCCTGCATCCGATTGCAGCAGCCCGAAGCGCGCGGCAAGCCCGGCCGCGCCCGTGGCGGGGTCGGCCTCGGCCAGTGCGGCCAGCGCCCGTGCCGTGGTCGCGTCGGCCGAACCCGCGGCGGTGGGCTGAAGGGTGAAGCGGTCGCCGGTTGCCGGAGCGCCGTCGATCCGCAGGGCATGGCCGCCGAGGGTCACCGTGCCGCCGGCATCGAGCCACCCGGTCGCGATCCGGTCGCCGCTGAGCCCGTCGAACAGCGCCACCGTCCCCAGACCCGCGTCAAGGATCTGCACGGTCAGCGGACCCTGCGCCGCGCCCCCGCCCTCCACGACCGAGCCGGCCAGCCGCAAGGTGCCGCTGCCGGTCAGGGCGACGATCAGTTCCTCGTCCGGCAGGCCGGTCAGCTGCAGGCCCTGGGCGGCGCTGCCCGCCACCCGGGCGGTGAGGCCCAGCACCTGCGATCCGTCCAGCGCCAGTGCCGCGCCCTCGACCCGCACCGCCGCCGGGGGGCCGCCGAAGCCCGCCGCGGCGGACAGGGCAACGACTGCCACGGCCGGCGCGGGCAGGTCCAGCACCAGCCGACCCTCGGGGTCGCGCGATGCGAGAAGGCCGAGCGCCGCAAGTTCCGGCGTCACCTCCACGGCGCCCGCCGACAGGGTGACGGTGCCCGTGGTTCCGGCCAGCGTCACCGACAGCGCGGCGGGCAGGGCGGCCGCATCCACCGGCCCCCCGGCCAGCACCTGCCGCGCCCCCGCACCGGCGGACAGGCCGAAGGCGGCCGCGGCCGCGACCTCGATCCCCGCGCCTCCGGTCACCCCTTTTGCCGTCAGCACCAGCCGGTTGCCGGCGTCGAAGGCCGCGGCGATGCGCCCGGGCTCCGGTCCCTCGATCACCGGCCGGCCGCCCAGCATCGTCAGCCGATAGTCCGCACCCTCCAGGCGCAGGGCCAGCGTCGTGCCATCGGCGGGCAGGGCGGCCAGCGCCGCGCCCGTCACCGTCGCGGCCGGCGCGGTGGCGCGCAGGGCGGCCGCCATGGTCGCGGCCACCTCGGCCCCGGTCGCCCCGGCGGGCAGCGCGGCGGCGACGGACAGCCCGCCGACCTCCAGCGCATAGGCCAGCCCGCCCTCGACCCCCGTGCCGACCGGCGCGAAGGTCACCTGCGCGCTGGCCCCCGCCCGCGACGTGTCGATGGACCAAAGTCCGCTGTCCCCGGGAGCGGAGGCGATGACGGCCGCCCCTTCCGCCAGCGCGAAACCCTCGACCCCCGTCAGCCGCAGCTGCCCGGACTGGCGCAGGCTCTGGCCTGCAACCAGCCCGGTCGCCGTGCCTGCCGCCGTTCCGTCCGGCGCGGCGGGGGTCACCTGAACCGCCCCCGCGCCGAGGGTCAGCGCGATGTCATGCCCCTCCTCCTGCACCAGCAGCAGCCGGCTGCCGTCGGGCGACAGTTCCGCCCGGATGCCGGTCACGGCCGTCTCGCGGTTGAAGGCCGCCGCCAGCGGATCGAGCCGCCCGCCGCCGATCGCGGCCTCGATTTCCAGCGGCGCCACGTTGCGGCCGGCGACCGACAGGCGCAGCGTGCCGTCGGCCACGTCCGACAGCGTCAGCGCCGTCACCGCCTCGGCCGCCAGCCCCGGCAGCGCGTCGCGCAGCAGCGATGCCGCCAGCGCCGCGCTGGCGCCTTCGGGCAGCGCCACCGCCGCCGAACTGCCGCTGGCGCCGGTCAGCACCAGATCGCGTGCGGCCGTGGCGGGCAGGGGCGCGGGTCCGGTCGCGGCGGCGCCGGGCAGCGTCACCGTCGGACCGCCCGGCAGGCGGGTGGCGGCGACCCCGATCCCGCGATAGCCGGTGCCGCCGGCAGTCAGCGGCGCCGGGTCGTAGACCGCGCCGGGCAGGAATCCGTTCGCCGGCGTCAGCAGCGCCGCCGCCTCGGCCGCCGACAGGGGCGCTCCGGCGACATGCCGGCCGGACCGGGTGATGACCTGCACCGTGCCGCCCGCCGGAACCGCCGCCTGCAGCGTCCCCGTCACCACCCCGCCGGGTCCGGTGGCGGTGGCCGCCGCCGCGTCGGCGGCGCCCGGCCGCCACAGGTTCAGCTCGCCCGCCGCATCCGCCTCGGCCACGAGGCCGAGACTGGCGAGCGAACGGCCCGTGCTGCTGACGATCCCGCCCGCACCGGCGGAACGCAGCGCGGTGGCGATGGCTTCGGCCCCGGCGATCCCGGTCAGGTCGAACAGATGCGCCGCGCCGTCGATCGTCACCGCAAGCTGCGTCTCGTCCCCCGTCAGCGGCAGACGGGTCCGTGCCGTCTGGCCGAGGCTCAGCAGCTCTGCGCTGGCGGTGCCGGCGGGCAGCACGCCGATCACGCCGCCCAGCAGATCGGCCGGCCCCGCGTCCAGCAGCGCCGCCACCGTGGCGAGCCCGCTGGGGGAAGGCGCCGCGACCGCCGCCGCCAGCGTCGCGGTGCCGGTGTTCGCCGGGTCGGAGGCCAGTTCGAAGGCCGCCGCCGCCGCCAGCGCGCGGGGATCGCGGATCACCAGCGTCAGGTCGCGGGCATGACCCTCGACCGGGGCGAGGGCGATGCGGTCGCCGTCGCGGGCCGCGCCCGCCAGATCGACCGTCACGCCGTCCAGCACCAGCCGCCCCATGCCTGCGGCGACCTCGGTCCCCGCGGCGTCGAAGGCGCGCCATGTGCCCCCGCTGCCGGTGCCCCCGGTGCCGCCCGCGGCGTCGAAGACCAGCTCGTAGCCGCCGGTCGC
The DNA here is from genome assembly GCF_003993775.1 of Frigidibacter oleivorans. Taxonomy (GTDB): domain Bacteria; phylum Pseudomonadota; class Alphaproteobacteria; order Rhodobacterales; family Rhodobacteraceae; genus Frigidibacter; species Frigidibacter oleivorans. The sequence continues at coordinate 15,216 of NZ_RJRZ01000023.1, read as the reverse complement.
CGTTCCCGTGGCTGTCGCCGTGGCCGTCAGCGTCACCTGCGTCAGGCCGCCATTCGCGGCGGCGGGCCGCGCCTGCCAGCCGGACAGCGCATAGACCGCGCCGCCCGGCGCGCCGGTCAGGTCGACGCCGCCGGCATGCACCGCGTTGACCGCCGCGGCGAGGTCGCGGGCAAAGCCGTCGAGTTCTGTCACCGCCATGTCCACCGCGCCGATCCCGCGCGACAGGCCGGCGATGGCCCCGCCGGCAAGGGCGCGCGTCTCGGCCGATGTCCCGTCCGCCGCGACCGAGACCAGCGTCAGCGGGTCCGTCCCGGCGACCGACAGCCGCGCCGCGCCGTGACCATCCAGCAGAACGGGTCCGGCGGCGCTGCCAAGGCGGATATCGGGGCGCCCCGTCGCGTCGAGCGACACCGCTACCGGCAGCAGGTCCGACAGCTGCCCCAGCATCGCGTCGCGCTGGTCATAAAGCGGTGCCGCCGCCGCCGAGTGCAGCGAACTGCCCCCGAGGTTGCCGATCTGGCGCGACAGGGTCGCGAGATTGGCCAGCAGCGCCGTCGCCGTGTCGGCCACGGCGCCCGCCTCGGCGACCAGATCGCCGCGCAGGCCGTCGAGCCCGGCCGCAAGCCCGCGCAGCGCCCCGGCCGACGCGTCCGCGGCGTTGAGCGCCAGTTGCCGCGTCACGATATCGGTGGGCGCGCCTGCCAGATCGCCGAAGGCGGCGAACATGTCCCGCAGCACCCCGTCGATCCCGTCCTCGCCGGGGATCATCAGGGCCTCGACCGCCTCTGCCGCGCTCAGGTGGATTTCCGCTGCCGTCCGCGCGGCGGAACTGCCCCGCAGCCGCTCGGCCGCCAGCGCGTCGAAGGCCCGGCGCACCTCGAGCACGGAGACGCCCTGCCCGCCGCTGGCCCGCGTCGTCGCGGTCGCCTGCGCGCCGGCGGCGCTGACCGTGGCGACCTCGCGCCGCTGATAGCCTTCGGTCTCGACATTGGCGATGTTCTCCGCCGTGACCGCCAGCGCCGTCCGATAGGCGGACAGACCGCTGCGGGCGATGTCCAGCATGCCGGTCATCCGATCGCTCCTGTGGTGGGCGCCGCGGGGGAGGAGGCGGGAGAGAACTGGCGCGCGACCGCCTCGGCGATGCCGAGGCCCGCGCCCCGCGCGACCGACCGCGCCAGTTCGGCATCCAGCATCGAGGCGGCGGCGGTGACGCCCGCGCCGCCGGTCAGGTCGCAGCCGGGCAGGCCCGCGCGCCCCGCCTCCAGGATCTGGCGCAGGAACAGCGCCTCGAACCCCTCGGCGGCCTGCCGGATCGCGGCGGGATCGGCCGGTCCCGCACCGGGCACGGCCGGGGTCGCGGTGGCCAAACCGGCGAGCGTCTGCACAGCCTCCGCCCGCATCAGATCACCACCAGTTCGGCCCGCAGCGCGCCGACCTCGCGCAGCGCCTCGAGGATCGCCACCAGATCGGCCGGGGTCGCCCCCACGGCGTTGATGGCATCGACGAGCGAAGACAGCGACACCCCGGCATCGAAGACGAAGGCGCGTGCCGGTTCCTGCGCGGCGTCGATCTGGCTGTCCGGGGTCACGACCGGGGCTCCTCCGGGGGCGATGACCGCCCCGTCCCCGGCCACAACGGTCGTGCCGCGCGAAACGTTAGCGTCCTCGGACACGCGCACCGTCAGCGATCCGTGGGTGACGGCGGCCGGGCTGACCCGCACCTCGCCGCCGATGACCACGGTGCCGGTGCGTGCGTTCACCACTACCCGCGCCGGCGGGGCATCGGGTTCGACCTCGATCGCGTCCATCATCCCCGCGAAGGCGACGCGCTGGCCCGGATCGGCCGGCGCCCGCACCCGGATCGAGGCGGCGTCGATCGGCGCCGCGGTCCCGGCGCCGAAGGTCCGGTCGATGGCGCGGGCCACGGCGGCGGCGGTGGCGAAATCCGGACGGTGCAGGTTCAGCACCAGCTCCGGCATGTCCTGAAACGGGCTCGGCACGGTCCGTTCCACCGATCCGCCGCCCGGCACGCGGCCGACGGTGGGCACGTTCACCGTCAGCGAACTGCCGTCGCGCCCCTCGATCCCCATGCCGCCGACGACGAGGTTGCCCTGCGCCACCACATAGATCTCGCCATCCGCGCCCATCAGCGGCGTCATCAGCAGCGTGCCGCCCTTCAGCGACTTTGCCTGCCCGATGGTGGACACGGTCACGTCGGTCGTCTGGCCTTCCTTGAGGAAGGGGCCAAGCTCTGCCGTCACCATCACCGCCGCGGCGTTCTTGGCGTTCATGTCCTGCGCGCTGACCTGCAGCCCCAGCCGCGAGATCAGCGATTCCAGCGACTGCAGCGTCAGCGTGCTGCCGCCATCGCCGGTCCCCGGCAGGCCCACGACGATGCCGTAACCCACCAGCGGATTGCTGCGCACCCCCGCGAGGGTGGCGATGTCCTTCAGCCTGTCCGCCGCCGCCGGCGCGGTCAGCCCCGGCGCCGCCAAGGACGCGAGGCCGAGCGCCACGGCCCGGGCAAGGCCCAGCACCGGCCGGGTCCACGGGGTCCGAGTCACAGCGGGCTGACCGTGGTGACGGCGCGGTGCAGCCAGCCCGTGCGGCCGGTATCGGCGACATCGCCCGCGCCGATATACCGGATGTCGGCATGGGCGATGCGCTCCGACAGCACCACGTTGTCAGAACCGATATCCTCGGGCCGGACGATCCCCGACAGCCGGACATATTCGTTGCCGTTGTTCAGGGTCAGCCGCTTCTGTCCCATGATCTCCAGATCGCCGTTGGGCAGGACACGGGTGACGCTCACGCTCAGCCGCCCGGTCAGCGAGTTCGACTGCGCGGCGGCGCCCCGCCCGGCGAAGGACTGGTCGCCCTCGCTGGCCAGCAGATCGCCGTCGAGGTTGAAGGGAAGCTGCGCCTCGTAGGCGGATTCGCGGCTGCCGCTGGCGGATTGCGATTTGGTCGCCTGGAAGCGTTCGGTGAACTGCACCGTCAGCACATCGCCCACCGCGGCGGCACGGCGGTCGTTGACGAAGAGACCGCGCGCGCCGTCATGCCAGATGCCGCCGGTCGCGGGGGGCGGCAGGAAGCGTTCGGCCTCGGCATGGACGGGCGCATAGGCCATGCCGGCGCGGTCCTCGACATAGGTCGAACAGGCCGCGAGCGGCGCAAGCGCGAGACAGGCGGCGAGCGGCGGGAGGATGGAGCGGGGCAGGACGGAATGGAGCTTGGAGGTCATGGCTGGTTTCACAGCTTGTTCGAGAGTTGGCGCATCATCTCGTCCGAGGCGCTGATCGACTTGGAACTGATCTCGTAGGCGCGCTGCGTCTCGATCATGTCGACCAGTTCCTGGACCACGTTCACGTTCGAGGCCTCGAGCGCGCCCTGCACCAGCGTGCCCATGCCGTCCGCCTGCGGCGCGGCCACGACGGCCTCGCCCGAGGCGACGGTCTCGACCATCAGGTTCTCGCCCCGCGGTTGCAGGCCGCGCGGGTTGGCGAAGCTCGCCAGCGTCAGCTGTCCGGCCTCCTGCGGCTCGACCTCGCCCGGCAGGGTGACAGAGACGATGCCGTCGCCGGAGATGGCGATGGACAGCGCGCCGGGCGGGATGCGGATTTCGGGCTGGATCACATAGCCGCTGTCGGTGGTCAGCACGCCGTCGGCATTCTGCGACAGGCTGCCGTCGCGGCTGTAGCCGATGCGCCCGTCGGGCATCAGCACCTGCAGGAAGCCCTGCCCGTCGATGGCCAGGTCGAGGCTGTTGCCGGTGGTGCTGAGCCCGCCCTGCGCGAAGATCTTCTCGGTCGCGACGACGCGGACGCCGGTGCCCACGGCCAGCGGGCTGGACAGGGTGCTGCTGTCCGAGGTCTGGGCGCCGCCGGGGCGTTCGACCTGATAAAGCAGGGTTTCGAAACTGGCGCGGTCGCGCTTGAAGCCGGTCGTGTTGACGTTGGCGAGGTTGTTGGCGATCACCTGCATCCGCGTCTGCTGGGCGTCCAGCCCGGTGCGGGCCACATGCATGGCATTGGTGGACATCGGTCGCTCCTGTCGGCGGGTTGTGGTGACGGAAGGGATGCAAGCCGCGTGCCACGCCCGGGGGCCGTCAGCCCCCCGGCATCCTCAGCAGCGCGGCGCCGGCCTCGTCGATCTCGCGCGCCGTCTGGATCATCCGCAGGTTCACCTCGAAGCTGCGCTGCAGTTCCAGTGTCTCGACCAGTTCGTCGGTGGCGGTGACGTTGCTGCCCTCGCGCTGGCCCTGCATCACCTGCGCGATCTGGTCCGGCGGCGGCAGGTCGCCGCCGTCGGCCCTGCGGATCTGTCCGTCGGGTCCCTTGGCCAGGGCCAGCGCGGCGGGCGGGCTGACCGTGGCAATGACGCCGGCCAGCACCCGTTCCCCCGGGGCACCGTCCCGCGGCTCGACCAGCACCTGCCCCACCTCGTCGATGGCGATGCTGCGGAAGGGCGGCAGGCGGATCGGCCCCAGATCGCTGCCGAGCAGCCGGTCGCCGGCGCCGTTGGTCAGGCTGCCGTCATCGGCCACGCGCAGGTCGCCGCGCCGGGACAGCGCGGGGGCGCCGCCGGCCGCGGGGGCGATGATCAGGAACCCGCCCTGGCTCAGGCTGATGTCCATCGGATCGCCGGTCCGCTCTACCCGGCCCTCGGCGCGGGAAAAGCCGTTCTGTCCGCTGTCCAGCCGGAAGGCGCGACTGGTTCCGCCGTCCTCCTGCCCGGGCCCGCCCGGCACGAGGAAGGCCGCCCCCGCCGATTGCGTCATGTCGCGCCGGAACCCGGGCACCCCCATGTTCGCCAGGTTCTGCGCCGACAGCGCGGTGCGTTCCGTGACCGCATCCAGGGCATTCAGCGAGGTGTAGATCAGCCGGTCCATTCCCGCCCCGTCAGTTGCGCATGTTGAGGATCGTCTGCATCATCGTCGACGAGGTCTCCATCGCCTTGGCGCTGGCCTGATAGTTGCGCTGCGCGGTGATCAGGCTCACCAGCTCTTCGGTCAGGTCGACATTGGCCTGTTCCAGCGCGCCCGCCCGCAACAGCCCGAACCCTTCGGTCCCCGGCAGGCCCGAGATCGGGTCGCCGCTGTCGGCGGTCGCGGCGAAGCTGGCGTTGCCGGTGATCATCAGGCCGCCGGGATTGGGGAAGGTCACCAGCATCAGCTTGCCGACGGCAAGGCTGTCCTCGCCGCCATAGGTGGCCCAGATCGTGCCGTCGTCGTCGATGGACAGCTTGGTCAGCGGCGTGGCCACGGCACCGTCCTGCGACACGCTGGCCACCTCGAAGGCGCCGTCCTCCAGCGCGCTGTCGCCAAGCGCCAGCGTGATCGTGCCCGCGCCGGCGCCCGCGCCCGTGAAGGCCAGGTCTGTGGCGCCGGTGGGCAGGCCATCGGCACCGAAGGTCAGGGTGTTGCCCGTGGCGGGCGTGTATTCCATGCCGCCCTGGAAGTAATGCAGCGCGTAGGTCGTGTCCTCGGACAGCAGGTCCGGTTCCGCCACCCGGACGAAATAGACCTCCGCCTCGACCGCGTTTCCGTCGGCGTCGAAGGCGGGAACCGGCGTGCGGTGCGCCCAGGTCGTGGCATCGGCCGGATCGAAGCCGAGGCTGGGCGGCACCGCATCCTGCGCGCCGGCCATCGCCCCGTCCGTGGGCAGCGCCACGTCCAGCGTGACGGTTGCCGTGGCGACCGGCTCGCCCATGCTCAGCGGCACGGCCATCGGCATCGCGTTCGGCATCGCCTGGTTCAGCACCTCGCCATCCCGGGCCACCGGCCAGCCCAGCAGGGCCTGTCCCGAGGCGTTGACGATGGTGCCGTCCGACGACATCGAGAAGGCACCCGCGCGGGAATAGAGGATCTCGGTCTCGGCGCTGGTGCCGGTGCCGGTCTGCTGCAGCGCGAAGAACCCCGTCCCCTCGATCGCGAGGTCCAGCTGGTTTCCGGTGCTGACGATGCTGCCCTGCGAGAAGTCCTGCGCGACGCGGGTGACCTGGGTGCCCGATCCGGTGGTGGTGGCCGAAACGCTGTAGGGCGAGGTGTTGAAGATGTCGGCGAATTCGGTGCGGCTGCCACGGAAGCCGACGGTGCTGACATTGGCGATGTTGTTCGACGTGGCCGAAATGTCGGTCTGGGCGGCGTTCAGCCCCGACAGGGCGGTGTTCATGGACATGGGCTCTGGCTCCGGTCTTGGGGCGGTCAGCGGAAGGTTTCGATCTCGAGCGCGCTTGCCACGCCGAGATCCTCGATCTCGAACAGGATCGCGCCGGTGGCGGGGTCCGAGCTTGCGGCGGTCACCCGGGCGAAGACGCGCGGATCGACGGCCGTGGTCGCGCCCGCGGCGGTGGCCGTCACCGTCACCGCCACGGGATCGCGGGCGGCGACGGTCGCGGGGGGCAGGTCGGTCCAGGCGAAGGCCAGGTCGCCGGCGGGCTGCGGGCCCAGCGTCTGGCTGTGCAGGATCTGCCCCGTCACCGCGTCGCTGTAGGTGACGACGACATTGTCGGCCGGTTCGGTCAGGTCGACGCTGCCCCGGATCGCGCCCCCGGCATCGGGGCGCGTCACCGATCCCGGCACCAGCGCCGATTGCCCGACGAGCCCGGCGGCACCCGCCAGGCCCAGATCGCGCAGGCCGCCGTTCATCGTCAGCAGCGTGTCGTTGACCTGGTCGATGCCGCCGACCATCGAGAATTGCGACATCTGGGTCATGAATTCCGCATTGTCGAGCGGGTTCAGCGGGTCCTGGTTCTGCAGCTGCGCGGTCAGCAGCGTCAGGAAATCCTCCTGCCCCAGCAGCGTGCCGCCGGTCCCGGAGCTTGCCGTGGCGGCCGGGCCCGGACTGCTGGCCGAAATGCTGTCGATCGTGGTCATCGCTGGTCCTTTCATCCGCCGATGCGGAGCGTGCGGGCCATCAGACCGCGCAGGGTCGAGACGGCTTCGAGCGTGTTCTGATACTGGCGCCCGGCCTCGAGCATCTCGACCATCTCTTCCTCGACCGAGACCGGCGCCTCGAAGATGAAGCCTTCGGCATTGGCCTGGGGATGGTCGGGGGCAAAGCGGGGGATCGGCGCGCGGTCCAGCGCGACGATGCGGTCGGCGCGGGGTGCGGCGATGCCCGATCCCGGCGCCGCCTCGTCCACCGTGAAGACCGGCCGCAGCGGGCGAAACGCCGTCTCGGGGCTGGATCCGTAGGTGCCGGCATTGGCGAGGTTCGAGGCAGAGCTGTTCAGCCGCTGCATCTGCGCCGACAGCGCGCGCTGCGCGAGGTCGAAGACGGTCATCGGTCCGGTCATGTCATTCCCCCCGGATCGCCTTGCGCAGGCCGCCGATGCGGCGGTCCAGCAGTTCGAGGCTCGCGGTCTGGCGCAGGACGGCTTCCGAGAAGGCGACCTGTTCCACCGCCAGTTCGACGGTATTGCCGTCCAGCGCGGGCGAGACCGGCTGGCGATAGGCGGCACCGCCGCCGCCGGTCCCCGCCGCCGCGGCGAAATGTGCGGGGGAGGTGACGGCCATCGGGCCGGTGCCCGTCGCCTGCCGCAGCGCCTCGGCGAAGTCGATGTCGCGGGCCTTGTAGCCCGGCGTCGCGGCATTCGCGATATTGGCGGCGAGGATCGCGCCGCGCCTTTCGTGCAGGCTCAGCGCCTCGGCGTGCAGGCCGAGATGGCTGCGCAAGTCCAGTGTCATGAAACCTCCTGCGGGGGCCGGGATCTGGCCCGAGGCTTGCAAGCCCCGTGCCATGACCTCGACGGAAAGGACGGCGGGATGACGATCGGCGGCGGAACGGACGGGACGGGCCGGCAGGGCGGCAGGCGTGGGTTGACCGCGGCGGTGGCCGCGGGGCTGCCGGATCTTGGGCCGGCGGGGGGGGCGCGGCTGCTCGGCCGCCTCGCGGGGCAGCCGGCGCCCTGCCCGGGGGACCGGCGCGCGATGCTGGCATTGCGGATCGCGGTGCTGCAGGCCGCCGGCACCCTAGCGATCGACCCGATCCGGAAGGACCGGCCCGTGCCGGCGATGGCCGGGCCTGTCGCCGCGACGGAGGCGCTATCGGCCCCCGTCGAACCTGCGACCGAGGAGCGTTCTGCCCCGCCGCGTCGCGCCCCCCGCCGGGCGGGCCGCGCGACCGGGCTTGGCCTCGACGAGGCGGCATCGCTGCTGGCGGGGCTGGGCGGGGCGGCAGAGGCGGACCCTGCGGCGCCCGATCCCGAGCCGGCAGATGCTCAGGCGTCCGCGGTCCCGATGACGTCGCGCGAAGCCGACCCCGGCGCCGCCCCGGATAAAGCCGGCCCCGGACCCGGGGCGCGTGGGCGCCGGGGCCGGGGGCTGGTCATTGCGGACCCCGGCGTGGCGCTGTCCCAGATGGGGGCATTGCTGGCGGCCGAGGCCGACGAGGCCGGCGAGACGGGCGAGGCATCGGGGGTGCCCCCGGCAGTCCCCGGCGAAGAGGGGGTCACCCCCCGTCCCCGGAATAGTTGATCTCGATCTCGATCCGCCGGTTGCGGCGGCGGCCCGCCTCGGTCGCATTGTCGGCGACCGGGCGGTATTCGCCCTGGCTCACGGCCGAGAGCTGCGCCGGATCGGCCCCTGCCGCGACGAGTTCGCGGGCCACGGCCGCCGCCCGGGCTGCGGCAAGGCCGATATTGTCGCGATAGGGTCCGCCCGCCAGCGGCACGTCATCGGTATGGCCGGTGACGGTGATCCGGCGTCCCGGCCGGTCGGTCGTCGTGGCGATCCGGGCCATGACGTCGCGCGCCTCGGTCGACAGGTCCGCCGATCCCGAGGCGAAGCCGCCGCCCGCGCCCAGCGTCACCGTCACCGTTCCGTCGCGCTGCTGCACCGCCAGGCTGCCGTCGCCGATCTCGTCGCGCAGGATCCGTTCCAGCCCCAGCGCCGCCAGTTCGGCGCGGGCGCGGGGCGAGCCCTGCATCTCCTGCGCCGCCCCGTCTGCTGCCTCGTCCCCCGCCGCGTCTGCTGCCTCCTCTGCCGCCCCGTCCGCGGAGCCGCCTGCCAGATCGGGGGGCGCCGGAATCGGCTGGACCTGCCCCCCGGCCACGCCGGCGATGGCATCGGCCAGCGCCAGCACGCCCGCCTGATCCGTCCCGCCCGGCAGGCGCAGCGTCACCGTCCCGCCCGGCCCGTCGACCTCGAGGCTGCCCGCCGCCAGTGCTTCGGCCAGCGCGCGGGCCACCTCCTCGGCCGGACCTTCCGCCGCGCCTTCCTCCGCCGTGCCCGCCCCCTCCGCCGTGCCCGCCTCGCCCGGGGCGCCCTCGCCGTCGCGCGATATCCCGTCCGCGCCGCCGCCCGCGTCCTGTTCGGCGCCGCTGCCCCGGTCGGGCTGCACCGTCTGGTCCGCCGCGCCATCGCGCCCCGGCTCCTCGCGATCCTCGGCGCCGGTCGCCCCCTGCGGCGCGAGTTCGATGACGGTGTCGCCCCGCGGGCCGCCGTCCATCACGTGAAACCCGAACTGCTGACGCATCGAGCCGGCGAATTTCTCGAAACTCGGTTCGTCGAATTGCGCGAAGCCGAGGATCAGCACGAAGAAGGCCATCAGGTTGGTGGCGATGTCGGCAAAGGTCGCCAGCCATGCCGGCGCGCCGGGGGGCGGGCATTTCGGGCAGTCGTCGCCCTCGTCATCCTCGGCGACGGGGGGCTGGAAGGGGATGACCTTCGCCTTGGCCATGGCGTCAGGCCGCCCGCCGCCGGGCCTGGCTGCGCATGTCCAGCGCGCAGAGAAGCTGGTCCTCGATGATCCGGGCGCTTTCCCCGCGGGCGATGCCGCGCAGTCCCTCGATCACCAGTTCGCGATAGACCACCTCGTCCTCGGAATAGCCTTCCAGCTTGTTCAGGATCGGGCCGAAGATCACGTTGGCCACCAGCGCGCCGTAGAGGGTGGTCAGCAGCGCCACCGCCATGGCCGGGCCGATGGACTTGGGGTCGGACATGTTGCCCAGCATTAGCACCAGGCCGATCAGCGTGCCGACCATCCCCATCGCCGGCCCGATATCCACCCAGGCCTTGATCGCGCCCTGATAGGCGCCGTGCCGGGCCTTCATCGCCTTGATCTCGTATTTCATCTGCTTGCTCATCCGCGCCTCGTCGGCGCCGTCGATCAGCAGTTGCAGCCCCTTCTCCAGGAACGGCTCGCCCGACACCTTGCCCTCCAGCGCCATGATCCCGTCCTTGCGGGCGATGTTGGACAGGTCGACCATGCGGGTGATCAGCGCGTCGGTGTCGAAGACGGCGGGTTTGAACGCCTTGGCCATCGCCTTGAAATGCCCGAGGAACACCGGCATCGGCTTCATCGCCATCACGACGAACAGCGTGCCGCCCAGCACGATCAGCACCGAGGGGATGTCGACGAAGGGCGACACGCCCCCGGCATAGATCATCGACCCCAGCACCATGCCCACGGCGCCGATCAGTCCAATGAGGGTGGCGATGTCCATCTGTCGGCTTCCGCTGCAACCAAGGGTCCGCCGCGGCGCTGCAAGCCGCGTGCCACCGCGCGGGATCCGGCGCCGGCCCGGTTACGGCGCGGCAGGCGTTGCCGCAGCGGGGCCGGTCAGCTGCGGGGCCACCGGGGCGGGGGGCGCATCCGCCAGCGAGGCCCTGCGCTGTTCCATCTGCGACCAGGCCGCCCGGATCTGGTCGACGAAGCCCGCCGCCTTCGCCAGCCGCCGCGCCGTCTCGCCGTCCGGGTCGGGGTGGAAGGCGTCGAGCGTCGCCTGCCGGCAGTATTCATAGACCTTGAACAGCGCCGGGGCGATGTCGCCGCCCCGGTCGAAGTCGAGGCTCGATTGCAGCAGGTAGATGGCGGACAGCGTGCGCGTCATCGGGCCGGACGGAACCGGCAGCTGCGCCGCGCAGGCCTCGGACAGGGCGCCGAGCGCCCGGTGCAGTTCCGCCAGCGCCAGGCCGATCAGCGCATGCGGATCGTCCGGGATGCGGTTGTCGCTGCGGGCGGTGCGAAGATAGCAGTTGCGGGCAAGGGAAAGGTTCATCTGGCGGCTCCGGCTGCGGGTGAAGGTGCCGGATACCGATGCCCGGGGCGCCTTCCGCCCCTGTCAACGGCAGGGCGGGCCGCCGCTTTAGCCTCAGACCAGTCCCATGTTGCGCGCGACGACCACGGCCTGTGTGCGGTTCTGGGCGCTGAGCTTCTTGCAGATGGCGGTGACGTGCATCTTCACCGTGGGCTCGGCCAGCCCCACCGCCGTCGCGATCGACTTGTTCGGCTTGCCTTCGGCCAGGTGCTGAAGGACCAGCATCTCTTTCTCGGACAGGACGCCATCCGACTGGCGCTGCGCTTCGGCCTGGCTGCGCATCAGTTCGAGCGGCAGGTACCGTTCGCCCGACTGCATGAAGCGGATCGCATTGGCGAGGCTGCGCACCGGGGTCGTCTTCAGCACGATGCCCGCCGCGCCCGCGTTCAGCAGTTCCTCTGCCATGCGGGGGGTGGGGTTGGCGGTGATGATGCCGACGGGATGGTTGCCATTGGCCCGCATCATGCGCCGCAGCCCGGTGACGCCGTTCATGCCGGGCATGTTGAGGTCCAGCAGCACCACGTCGAAATGGCCATGCGCGCGCACCAGCTCCAGCGCACCGTCGAGGTCGGTGGCGGTCTGGACCGACATTCCCGCCGTCGCGGTCAGGAACATCGAGAAGATGTCGAGCACCATCCGGTGATCGTCGGCGATCAGGACGCTGGGGGCGGCAGGCGGGCGCGGCGCGGCTTCTTCGGTCATCGTCTACCTTCGCGGGACATCGCTGACATGCGGATGGGTCACAATCATACGGTCGGGGCTGCTAACGTGACGATAGTGGCAAAAAAATAGATCGATCCAAATTTCAGACGTTCCGTCTCAGGCTCGCGATTTCTTTGACGAAAGTATGGCGTTCTGCCGATTGTCTGGCTTGAGGTGCAATACAGCTGTGTTATCGCGCGACATCCTGTTCTCAAGAGGCAAGCGATGCGCAAGATTCTCTGCTGCTGCGTGGCAATGTTGTCCCTGCTGTCGCCTGCCCTGTCCCGGGCCGGCGAGGCCCTTCTGGAAATCTCCGCCCCAGGCGGCCCGGCGAAGAGCTATGACCTTCAGGCGCTGCAGGCCTTCGCGCCCGTCGAGTTCTCGACCACCACGATCTGGACCGAAGGCGCGCATGTGTTCACCGGCGTGCCGCTGACAGTGCTGCTGGCCGATGCCGGCATTACCGAGGGCGAGGTGAAGGCCGTCGCGCTGAACGACTATGCGGTGACGATCTCTCTGGACGACCTCGAGGACGAGGTGCCGATCGTCGCCTATTTCGTCGATGGCAAACCCTTCCCGGTCCGGGAAAAGGGTCCGCTGTGGATCGTCTACCCCTACGATGCGAGCCCCGCCTATCGCAGCGAAACCGCCTACAGCCGCAGCGTCTGGCAGCTGACCCGGCTGGTCGCGGACTAGGAGGCGACCGATGACGCTGCTGGCCGTCAACCCCTATGCCGAAGCCGCCGTCACGGCGCGCCGGCAGCAGCGGATGACGGTCATCTCGATCGCGGTGCTTGCGGTCTTCACCGCGCTGATCACGGCCTATATCTTCGTGATCCTGCAGACGCAGCTGTCGCGCAGCGAAGAGGCGGCCTCGGACAACCGCACCTGGGTGCTGGCGCAGATCGAGGTCGATCTGCTGAAATACGAACTGGCGCTGACGGCCGCGGCCCGACAGCCCGACCAGCCCGACCGGCTGGAGGCGGTGCGCAGGCAGTTCGACATCCTCTACAGCCGTCTGTCGATCGCCGCGGCGCCGCGGGTGTCGCCGCAGGCGCGGCTGCCGGACAGCGCGGCCTGGGCCAGGCTGAAGGGGCCGGGCGGACTGATCGAATCGCACCTGCCGCTGCTCGATGCCGGGGACGCGGCGCTGGGGGCGGCGGCGGCGCGGATGGCCGAGGACGTGGCGGCGCTGCGCGATCCGCTGCGCCAGGCCGTTCTGGACGCGGTGACCGCGCAGATCGCCTTTGGCGAGGTCACCCGTTCGGAACTGCGCGGCGCGCTGGGCCGGTTCATCGCGGCGGTGATGTGGCTGACCTTCGGCATGGCGGTGCTGATGCTGTCCATCTATCGCCAGGGCCGCCGGCAGGCGCATCACGCGCAGCTGCTGGCGATCGCGGTGCAGAACCTTCGCTCGACGCTCAATGCCTCGCTCGACGGGGTGGTGATCCTGGGTCCCTCGGGGCGCATCGTCAGCAGCAACGACGCCTTCCGCGACATGCTGGGAGGGGTCGAACTGACGGGCGCCCCGCCGATGGCGCAGTTCATCTCCCGGTCCGATGTTCCCGTCGACCAGCTGCTGGCCGGCTTTGAGCCCGGCCGCCGCTATCGGGTGGAGCTGAACTGCGGCTGCGAGCGGACCTGCACCGCCGAGCTGAGCCTCGCCTCGGTGCGGACCGAGACGGAACGCAACATGGTCGTGGCCTTCGTCCATGACATTTCCGACCAGATCGCGCGCGAAAGCTACCTCTCTGCCGCCCGTTCGGCCGCCGAGGCCGCCGGCGCCGCGAAGGCGCGGTTCCTCGCCGTCATGTCGCACGAGATGCGGACGCCCCTGAACGGGCTCTTGTCCGCGGCCGAGCTGTTGCACGATACCGCGCTGGATGCCGACCAGCGCTGGTATGCCGGCATCATCCGCTCTTGCGGCAACACCGCGCTGGAACAGGTGAACAACGTGCTGCACCTGACGCGGCTCGCCGCGGCCGAGACCGAGGAGTTTCCCGCGACGGTGTTCTCGCTGCCGCAAGAGCTCGACGCGCTGGTCAACCAGTTTTCGGCCGACGCGGCGCGCAACCGGACCAGCCTGACGCTGGCGGGCGACATCGGCCCCGACTTCGCGATCCGGGCGTCGCTGCCCTCGCTGCGTCGCGCGCTGTCGAACCTGCTGTCGAACGCGGTCAAGTTCACCGAGGACGGCTCGATCGTGCTGCGCCTGACGCGCAGCCCGGCCGAGGCCGCGGGGCATGTGCGCCTGACCGTCGCGGTCGAGGATACCGGCATCGGCATCGCGGCCGAGGACATCGACCGGATCTTCCAGAACTTCGAGACGCTCGACACTTCCTATTCCCGGCTGCGCGAAGGCAGCGGTCTGGGGCTGGGCATCGCGAAACTGTCGACCGAGGCCCTGGGCGGGCGGATCGAGGCGCGCAGCACCCTGGGCGCGGGAAGCGCGTTCACCCTGATCTTCGACGCGCCGCTGGCGGCCCTGCCCCTGCCCGTCCTCGAACCGATGGCCGACCCGGCGGAAGGTCTGCTCGACGCGCGGCTGCTGCTGGTCGAGGACAATGCCGTGAACCGGATGCTGCTGCGCCGGCAGCTGGAAGGCCTGGGCGTGACCGTGACCGAGGCGGTCGACGGCGTCGAGGCGCTGGAACAGGTCGCCCGCGCGCCGTTCGACCTGGTGCTGATGGACGTGTCGATGCCGCGGATGGACGGGCTCGAGGCGACGCGGCGGATCCGGTCCGGCATGGCGCAGCCGGGGGTGCCGGTGGTGGCGCTGACGGCGCAGGCGGCGCCGGAACGGGTGCGGGAGTTCCTCGATGCCGGCGTGGACGAGGTCATCACCAAACCCGCCACCATCGATGCGCTGGCACGGCTGATCCGGCGCGTCCTCGCCGAGAGCTCGCAGGCCGCCGGGGCCGGAGAGGGCGGGGAAGAGGCCGGAGCGGACGTCGGAGCGGATGCCGCAGAGGACGCCGGGGACGCGGTCTTCGCCCAGCTTGCCGCCGATCTCGGCCCCGACTTCCTGTCGGGCATGGTGGCCCGTTTCGGCGCCGACGGGGAGGATGCGCTGGCCCGGATCGCCGCGGCGCTGGCGGCGCGCGACCTCGCCGCCGCGGCCGACCTCGCCCACCGGCTTGCCGGCAGCGCGGCGGCGCTCGGCCGGACCGGGCTGCACCGCCTGCTGTGCCGGCAGGAAGATGCGGCCCGCGCCGGGGATCATCGCACCGCCGCCGCGCTGCAGCCCGACCTGCGCCGGCACCTTGATGCGGCGCTGCCGCGGATGCGGCGATTGCTGCAGGCGGCGTGAGGGCGGTCGACCGGCCCGCGTAGGCGGGCGAAGGCCGCACCGGGCGGGCGGGTCAGGGAAAGCTGTAGGGGTTGGGGGTCGGCCTTGGGGCGGGCGCTGCGCCACCCGTCGCGCCGCCGGCCCGCGCGGCCGCGGATCGCCCGGGCGAGGTGCCGGGCGCCG
>NZ_RJRZ01000022.1 GCF_003993775.1 Frigidibacter oleivorans | reverse complement strand
CGCAATGGGCGAACAGCTTCGCGCAAATGAACCGCTGCGCAGATCGCCCATTGCTCCGTCGGCGCAACCGCGCCAAATTCAACCGCCGACTCTGGTCTCAGCTGGATGAGCATCGGGGGTCACAGCAGCGGCAGCCTCGCTTTCCCGCTATCGGTCCAACAATTCCATCGCCAGATACATCTGCGAGTTCTATACCTCCCTCCGGCGGCACTCCACGCCCGGCTTCCTGAATACCGCGCATCGTGCGAAGTCCGCTCGACGTGACCTGAGCGCCCCTCACCGAGAACGGGCAAGTCAAACGGGGAGGCCACATGCTGAAACTCCAGCACATCGAGATGCTCCTCGCCGTCGACCGCGCCGGGTCGATCCGCGCCGCCTCGAAATTGCTGGGCAGGACCCAGCCCGCGGTGACCAAGGCTCTCCGGCAGGCCGAGGCCGATCTCGGCGTCGCTATCTTCAAGCGCGCGACCTCGGGGGTGGTCGCGACCGAGGACGGCAAGGCAGTCTTGCGCCGGGCGGAGGTCATCCACGCCGAAATGCGGAAGATGCAGGAAGAGATCGACCAGCGCCGCGGCGAGGGCACCGGACGCATCACCGTCACCGTCTCACCGCTGGCCGCGAACCGCCTGATCGCCGGCACCATCAAGCGGTTCCGAAAGCGCTTCCCCGAGGTCGATGTGCAGATCGGCGGCGGGCACGAGCCGATGGCCTTCGGTCCGGTGCGGGACGGACTGGTCGACCTCGTCATCGGGCCAGAGCCGCAGGGCAAGGACGTGGCGGGCCTCTCGGTCGCCTTCCTTCTGGAGACTCCGGTTTCGGTCATCACCGGAGAAAATTCGCGCTGGCGAAACTGCACCGACCTTGCCCAGCTCGTCGAGGGCGACTGGCTGATGATCGGCACCCGCGCCCGGCTGCCGTATTTCCAGCGCAACTTCACCTTGCGCGGGCTTAATCCTCCCCAGGCGCGGGTCACCTCCGAGTCGATCACCTCCGTCCTTGCCATGGTGCAGGACAGCGACTTCCTCTGCGCCTTCCCGGAACTGCTTCTCGACCGAACCCTCACCAACTGGCGCATCCGGGCGCTCGACATCCCGCCGATCCGGCGCGCGCGCATTGCGATCACCACCGCCTCGGACCGGCCGGCGACACCGGCGCTGCGCTACTTCTGCGATTGCGTGAGCCAAGAGGCCGTCAACGCCTTCTAGGCGGGATATTCCCCACGGTTATATCCATTCCTATTTCGCGCCTCCCCCCGACCCGGGGGAGGCGCTAGCAAGGATATGTCCCGGCACTCGCCGACCGGGAAAGCAAGGGGAGGAGGCGAATGAATATCCTGTTCGTCATGTACGACCAGCTCCGGTTCGATTACCTGAGCTGCGCGGGGCACCCGCACCTGCACACACCGAACTTCGACCGCCTCGCGGCGAAGGGCGTGCGCTTCACCAACGCCTACGTCCAGTCGCCGATCTGCGGCGCCTCGCGGATGAGCTTCTACACCGGGCGCTATGTCTCGTCACACGGGGCGCAGTGGAACGGTTTCCCGCTCCGTGTGGGCGAGATCACCCTCGGCGATCACCTGCGCGAACTCGGGATGGACTGCTGGCTTCTCGGAAAGACCCATATGAAGGCGGATGCCAAAGGTATGGCCCGGCTGGGCCTCGCGCCCGACAGCGAGATCGGGGCGCGGCAGGCCGATTGCGGCTTCGACGCCTGGATCCGGGACGACGGGCTGTGGGGCGCGGGGCCGGACGGGCTCTACGACACAAGGCGCTCGCCCTATAACGAATACCTCAAGGCGAAGGGCTACGACGGCGAGAACCCCTGGGCGGATTACGCCAATGCGGGGGTCGAGAACGGCGAGATGGCTTCGGGCTGGATGTTCATGAACGCCGACAAGCCCGCCAATATCCGTGAAGAGGACAGCGAAACGCCCTGGCTGACCTCGGAGACCATCCGCTTCATCGACCAGGCAAAGGCGCCGTGGTGCGCCCATGTCTCGTTCATCAAGCCGCACTGGCCCTATATCGTCCCCGCCCCCTATCACGAGATGTACGGGGCCGGTGACCTTCTGCCCGCGGTCCGCGACAGGGCCGAGCTTGAAAATCCTCACCCCGTCCTCGCCGCCTATCACGAGACCAGGGTCGCCGGGGCCTTCCAGAAGGACGAGGTTCGCGAGAAGGTGATTCCGGCCTATATGGGCCTCATCAAGCAGTGTGACGATCAGCTCGGGCGGCTTCTGGATTACCTCGAGGCCAGCGGGCGGATGGACGACACGATGATCGTCCTGACCTCGGACCACGGCGATTACCTTGGCGATCACTGGCTGGGCGAGAAGGACTTCTTCCACGAGGCGGCGGTGAAGGTCCCGCTGATCGTCTGCGATCCGCGTGCGGAGGCCGACGCCACCCGCGGCACAACCTGTGGCGCGCTGGTCGAGGCGATCGACCTTGCCGCCACCTTCGTCGAGGCGGCCGGCGGAACGGTGCCGGATCACATCATCGAAGGGCGCTCCCTGATGCCCTGGCTCCGGGGCGAGACGCCGGCATGGCGGGACTTCGTGATCAGCGAATACGACTACTCCGTCACCCCGCGCTGCACGGCGCTCGGGGTCAGCCCGCGGGACGCGCGGATCTTCATGGTGTTCGACGGGCGCTGGAAGCTGATCCATTTCGAGGGCGGCTTCCGGCCGATGCTCTTCGACCTCGCCACCGATCCCAACGAGTTCACCGACCTCGGCGACGATCCGGCGCATGCAGGGCAGGTTGACCGGCTCTACGACCACCTCGCCGCCTGGGGCCGCCGCCTCGCCCAAAGGGTCACGATGTCGGACGCGGATATCGAGCGGCGCCGGGGGGCCACCATGCGCAAGGGCATCCTGCCGTTCCTCGTGGACGGCTCGGAGGTTCCGCCCGCGCTGACCGAACGCTACCGCGGCCCCGCGCGGCAGGTCCACACCGATCGGGTTCGCGACGATGAACGCTGATGCCCCTCTTCCCGGCCGCGTCGACCGCCGGATCACCGATGCAGTGGCGGTCTTCTTCACGCTGGTTGTCCTGCTCTATTCCGCTTCGGGTCCGATCAGCGAGTTCGTTCGCTGGATGATCGAGACCACGTCCCCCGGCTTCGACGACCTGAGCCGCCGGGACCAGCGCGTCCTTCTGCGCGAGCACTGGCTGGGCGCGGCGCATCGCGGCTTCGAGCGATCCGTCCTGCTGCCGACGGGGCTGATCATCGGGGTGCCGATCATCCTCAGCTTCATCATCGCGCTGCTGGCGCTGCCCGTCCGCGGCAGCCTGCGCTGGACCAACCGGATCCTGGCCGCGCTGGCCGTCATCGCCTTCGTGAGCTGGGTGGTCAACATCTTCGCGAGCGACGCGGGCATGCTGCCCACGATCCGGCCGCTCGACTACCTGATGTTCACGATGGCGACCGTCATCACCCTCTACCTCACCTGGAGGCTCTTCGGCGGCTTCATCGTCGCCTTCTGCCTCTTTTGGGTGATCTACTTCTTCGTGAAGGGCTTCCTGCCCGGCTGGACCGGCATACTCGCGGGCTCCGAGGCCTCGGTGGCGCAGAACTTCCGCCAGATGGCGCTCCAGTTCTGGGCGCAGACCGGGGGCATGTTCGGCCAGCCCATCCAGGTCGTGACCGGTGACGTCCTGATCTTCATCGTGTTCGGTGCGGTTCTCATGGCCTCTGGCGCGGGCGACCTGCTGATGAAGATCGCGAACCGCCTGACCGGAGGGTTCACCGGCGGCGCGGCTCATGCGGCCGTGGCCTCCTCGGCGCTGTTCGGAACGCTTTCGGGCGCGGCGATCTCCAACGTCGTCGCGACCGGCGTCATGACCATCCCGGTCATCAGGCGCTCGGGCTTCCGTCCCGCCTTCGCGGGCGCGGTAGAGGCCGCAGCCTCCACCGGCGGACAGATCATGCCGCCGGTGATGGGCGTGGTGGCCTTTTTCGTCGCGGGCCAGATCGGGCTGGAATACCGCTATATCGTCGTCGCGGCCATCGTGCCGGCAGCCTTCTACTATCTCGGCACCTTCCTTGCGGTCTATTTCGAGGCCCGTCGGCTGGGCATCGGCGCCTTGCCCGCAAACACCCGCCCCGGGCTGACGCGCGCCGAGTGGGTGCAATGCCTCGTCTTCGTCGCGCCCCTGGGGACGCTGTCCTACTTTCTCTTCGCGCAGCCCTCGGTGCCCAAGGCGGGGTTCTACGGCTTCGTCGTGGCGCTGGCGGCCTCGGCCATCCTGTTCAAGGAGTTCCGGTCCCGCACGCGCATCTGGACAGCCTTCGCCGATGCGGGGCGGATGTGCGCATCCATCGTCGTGATCGTCACGGCCATCGGGCTGATCGTCGGGCTGATCCAGACCTCGGGCTTCGCCGGGCGGCTGTCGCTGCTGCTGGCGCAGGTGGCGGACGGGCCGCTGCCGGTGGTTCTGCTGGTGGTCGCGCTCGGCGCCATCGTGCTGGGCATGGGCCTGCCGCCGGGGGCGACATACTTCATCATCGTCATCGCGCTCTCGTCGGGAATCGATGCGGTCGGGATACCGCCGCTGACGCTGCACCTGTTCGTGGTGGTCTTCGCGATGATGTCGACGGTCACGCCGCCCGTGGCGCTCGCTGCCTTCGCGGCGGCGCCGATCGCGGGGGCGGACCCGATCCGCACCGGGTTCGAAGCCGCCAAGATCGCCTTTGCCGGGTTCCTGATCCCCTTCGTCTTCGCCTATCACCCGGCGGTACTCTACAAGCTGCAGGTGATCTTCGAGTGGTTCGGCGAGGAACGTGTCGTCTCGCAGGCGATGATCGACATCGGCACGGTGGGCTGGTTCGATCTGGCCTGGATCGTCATGGCCTTCGCTCTCGCCATGTGGCTCATCGCATCGGCCTTCGCCGGGTTCGACCGGGCGCGCCTTTCGGCGCTGGAACGGCTGCTGCGCGGCGCGCTCGGGTTTCTCACGCTCATGCCGCAGTCCGCCATCGCGATGCCGGCAGCACTTGCCGGGCTCGCGGTGATCGTCGCGGGGGTCATGCTTTCCCGCCGGCGCGCGCAGGCGCTGTCCGGCTGAACAGGCTCTGGGACTTCAGGAGGAGGACACAATGAAACCGATCATCTTCACGGCCACCGCATTCGCTCTGACGGCCGGTCCGGCGCTGGCCGAGACCAGGCTCACGATGGCCACCATCGAGCCCTCGCTCGGGCAGGCCATCACCATGGCGACCTTCGCCAATGTGGTGAACGACCATCTCGACGACGTCGAGATCGAGGTCGCGAGCGGCGGGGCAGCGACGGTCCACCAGCTTGAGACAGGGCGCGGCAACCTCGACATGTTCATGGCCTCACCGACAATCTACGACTTCATGCGGACCGGGACGGCGATGTACGGCAACGAGGCCGATGCCTCCGAAGCGGCCAGGAACGTCGCGCTGCTGATGTGGTTCCCCTATGGCCAGTACCACTACGCCGTGCGCGCCGACAGTGACATCCGGACGCTTGACGACCTCGAGGGCACGACGGTCTTTCTCGGCCCCGCGGGCGGCGGAGCCTTCAACGCGGCGAAGGACTGGATCGCGGCCACGACCGGCCTCGTCGCAGGCGAGGACTACGAGGCGATCACCGCCAACTGGGCGACCGGCTTCCAGTCGTTCCTCGACGGCAAGATCGACATGTATGTCAACGGCTGCCTCGATCCCTGCCAGCAGTTCCTGCAGTTCACCGAAACCGAGCAACTCCGCTTCATCGGTCCCGAAAGCTGGGACGGCGATGCGGTGACCGAGTTCCTGGGCAACTTCCGCTACCTCGCCGAGGTGCCGGCGGGGCAGTACAAGGGCCAGGTCAACGAGGGGCCGGTGATGTCGAGCGACACCGCGGTCGGGATCGGCGTCCGGGCGGATCTGGACGAGGAGACGATCTACCGTGTCACCAAGGCGTTCTGGGAGAATATCGACAGCATCTCCACCGAAGCGCCCTGGGCCAAGGCGCTGGACATCGACTATGCTGCCCAATCGCTCGCCGACATGCCGCTGCACCCCGGCGCCGAGCGCTATTACCGCGAAGTCGGCGCGTTGAAGTAGGGCTTTGCCGGGGGGCCGTCTTCACCCCGTTCTTCCGGCTCGAGGAGTCGCGCTCGCCGGAAACGGGGGGGATTGGCCTCGGCCTGTCGATCGCCCGCGCGATCGCCCGCCAGCACGGCGGCGACATCGTCCTGTCTCGCCGCGACCCCGGCCTCAGGGCCACGCTCGTGCTGCCGCAGGCGGCCTGGGTGGTTTGATCCCACGGTCGCGCCCCGATCTTCGGGGACCTCTCCGGCGCTGCGTGCAAGCAGGTCCGTCAGTCCCGGTAGTCCGGGCACTCCTTGTCGAGGATCAGCTTCATTTCCTCGAAATGCCGGATCGAGAAGCTGGCAATCCCTTCCCAGTCTTTCGCCGTCTGCTCGGCCGCTTCGTCGGAGAGGTATTTCAGCGGCCGGCCCGTCGACATGGCGCCGACGACGATCTGCGCCGCGCGGTCGAAGGTGTAGATGTCGTCCCAGGCCTCGCCCACGGTGGCGGCGGTGATCATGATGCCGTGGTTGCCCATCAAGAGCCGGCTCTTGTCGCCCAGCAGGCTTGCCAGCCGCGCGCCTTCCTCTTCGGAATTGGCCATGCCGCCGTAATGCAGGTCCACCGCCAGCCGGTTGAAGTAGCGCGCCGAGTTCTGGTCGATTGCCGGCATCTGCGGCGGGTCGATGCTGGCCAGCGCCGTCGTCATCACCGGGTGCAGGTGCATGATCACCCGCGCGGCGGGGCAGCGGGCATGCACCTGCCCGTGAATCACCTGCGCCGTTGTGTCGAGATCGGGGCGGCGCATTTGCGAGTCCGGGTCGTTCATGTCCACGAGGATCAGGTCCGAGGCCCTGACGCGCGCGAAATGCATCCATTTGGGGTTGATGAGGAACCGCATGCCGTCCGGCGACAGCGCGACCGAATAGTGGTTCGCCACCGCCTCGTGCATGTTCGCGCGCGCCGTCATCCGCAGGGCCGCCGCCAGATCGATGCGCGCCCTGGTTTCGTCGAGAACGGTCTGGTCCAGCATGGTCTCACCTCGTCATCGCAGTCGCGGCCTGCCCGACAGGGTAAAGCCGTTGCCTGATGTCGTTGTGGGCGCAGCGGGGCGAAGCGCATACTTCATTTATCTTTCTCTCTGGTTAGCCAGAAACTAACAACGGGGGGCGCGGGCGAGAGAGCGAGCAGTTCTCGTGCGTTAGCGGGACGGCCGCAAGCCCGCGTCACAGGCCGTCATGGGGCGGGCTCCGCGAAATGCCTGTTCTCCGGGCAAACATGTCCGCTGCTGTGGCAACGGCTGGACGGGGATTCCGGCGCGGCCACGGGAAGTGCGCGGTACTTGCGGATTAGGAAACGCCTAACGTTTGATGTTGAATTAATTAGTTTTGGGAAATCCGGGCGACGGCTAAGCACGATGGGACCGGGCGCAGAAGCGCCAGGCTTTCAGGGGACATGGCATGGGACGTGAAACCACCGACACGCTGGTCATCGGCGCAGGACAAGCCGGCATCGCGATGAGCGAGCATCTGACCCGCAAGTCCATTCCCCATATCGTGGTCGAACGGGCCCGGGTCGCCGAAGCCTGGCGCAGCCGGCGGTGGGATTCCCTGGTGGCGAACGGGCCGGCCTGGCACGACCGCTTCCCGGGCATGACGTTCGAGGGCCATTCCCCGGACGCCTTCGTGCCCAAGGAGGATGTCGCCGCCTATTTCGAGGCCTATGCCCAAAGGTTCGCGGCCCCGATCCGTTGCGGGGTGGAGGTGACGGGGCTGGTCCCGCTGGCGGGGCGGCCCGGCTATCGTGCCGAAACATCGGAGGGCGAGATCGAGGCGCGGAACGTCGTCGTCGCGACCGGGGCCTTCCAGACGCCGGTCATCCCGCAGATCGTGCCGCCAACGCCCGGCCTCCTGCAGATCCATTCCAGCGACTACCGCAACCCCGCCGCGCTGCCCGAAGGGGCGGTGCTGGTGGTGGGCGCGGGGTCGTCGGGCGTGCAGATCGCCGACGAGCTGATGCTGTCCGGGCGCAGGGTCTATCTGTCGGTCGGTCCGCATGACCGCCCGCCGCGCAGCTATCGCGGCCGCGATTTCGTCTGGTGGCTGGGCGTTCTGGGGAAGTGGGACCTGCAGGCGAGGGCGCCCGGCACGGAACATGTGACCATCGCGGTCAGCGGCGCGCGGGGGGGCGAGACCATCGATTTCCGCCGTCTCGCCCATGCCGGGATGGTGCTGGTCGGCCGGACCGAGGGCTGCGCCGACGGCGTCCTGTCCTTCGGTGCCGATCTGGAGCGCAACATCCGCCGGGGCGACGCGAACTACCTCTCGGTCCTCGACGAGGCGGATGCCCATATCGAGCGGAACGGGCTCGACCTGCCGCCCGAACCCTCGGCCCGCGTCCTCGCCGCCATGCCCGATTGCGTGACCCGGCCGCTGACCCATCTGGACCTGCGCGCGGCGGGGATCGGCACGATCATCTGGGCGACGGGGTTTCGCAACGATTACGGCTGGATGCGTGTCGGCGCCTTCGACGACGACGGCCGGCCCAGCCACCAGCGCGGCGTCTCGTCCGCGCCGGGCATCTATTTCCTCGGGCTGCCGTGGCTTTCGGGGCGGGGCTCCAGCTTCATCTGGGGCGTCTGGCACGATGCGCGCTATCTGGCCGATCATATCGAGATCCAGGCCCAGTACCGCGCCTATGTCCCCGACCGGGACCTGCGGCCCGCCGCCGGCAAGATGACCGCCTGATCCCGCCCCATTCGCAAACCGGACACCCAAGATGGCCCATACCCGCATCCGCAGCTTCAATACCCGCGACACCTATCCCGAGCAGAAGCTCGACAACGACCTCGCGCAGGCGGTCGTCGCGCGCGGCCGCATCATCTTCCTGCGCGGCCAGTGCCCTCAGGATCTGGACAGCGCCCGAAACATCGACAGCCACGACCCGGTTGATCAGACCCACAAGGTCATGCAGAACATCCGGCAGCTGATCGAGGAGAGCGGCGGGAAGATGGAGCATCTGACCAAGCTGGTGGTCTATCTGACCGACGTGCGCCACCGCGAGGCCGTCTATCGCACGATGGGCGAATACATCCGCGGCGTGCATCCGGTCTGCACCGGCCTTGTCGTCGTCGCCCTCGCGCGGCCCGAATGGCTGGTCGAGATCGACGCGACGGCCGTGATCCCGGACTGAGACGTCGGCAGGGGGGCGGGATGACCTTTTCGATCATCGGGCGCTGCGCGCAAAGCGGCCAATTCGGGGTGGCGATCGCCTCGTCCTCGCCGGCCGTCGCCGCGCGCTGTGCCTGGGTGCGGGCAGGCGTCGGTGCCGTCTCGACGCAGAACGTGACCAATCCCGCGCTCGGGGCCGCGATGCTGGACCGCCTCGCCGCAGGCGACGATGCGGCGGCGGCGGTCGGGGCGGCGCGGGCGGCCGATGCCCATCCCGAGTTCCGCCAGCTTCTGGCCATCGACGCCGCGGGCCGGACGGCGGTGCATTCGGGGGCGCGCGCCCTGGGTATCTGGACCTCGGCAGAGGGGCGGGACTGCGCCTCGGGCGGCAACATGCTGGCACAGGAGGGCGTGCCGGCGGCGATGATCGCGGGGTTCGAGGCGGCCGGCGGCACGCTGGGGGATCGGCTGATCGCCGCGCTTCGCGCCGGGGCCGATGCGGGCGGCGAGGCGGGGCCGGTCCATTCGGCCGGGCTGCTGATCGCCGACAGGCAAAGCTGGCCTTATGCCGATCTGCGCGTGGACTGGCTGGAGGAGGATTGCCCCATCGCCGCGCTGGCGGGGATCTGGCAGATCTATCGCCCGCAGGCCGACGATTACGTCACCCGCGCCCTGAATCCCGACGCCGCGCCCTCCTATGGCGTCCCGGGCGACGACCGCTGATGCCGCTGCGCATCACGCTGAGGCAGCTCGAGTATTTCATCGCGGTCTGCGACTGCGGCTCGATCGCCCTGGCCGCGCAGAAGGTCCATGTCTCGTCGCCCACCATCTCGACCGCCATCGCGCAGCTCGAGGCCGAGATCGGCCTGAAGCTCTTCGTGCGCCGCCATGCGCAGGGGCTGTCGGTCTCGCAGGTGGGACGGCGCTTTCTCGAGGGCGCGCGCGAGACGGTGGCGATGGCGCATTCGCTCGGCAACCTGGCAAACGACCTGGCGGGCAAGGTCAGGGGTGACCTGCATGTCGGCTGCCTTGTCACCTTCGCCCAGATCGTGCTGCCCAGGCTGCGCCGCAGCTTCGTCGACACCTATCCCGAGGTGCAGTTCCACCAATACGAACGCGACCAGTCCGAACTGTTTGCGCAGCTGCATGATGCCAGTCTGGATGTCGCCATCACCTATGACATCAACATCCCCTCGGACCTGACCTTCGTGCCGCTGGCCGATCTGCCGCCCGTCGCCTATTTCTCGGACCGCCACCCGCTGGCCGGGCGGTCCGAGGTCTCGCCGGCCGAACTGGTCGACCTGCCGATGATCCTGCTGGATCTGCCGGTCAGCGCCGACTATTTCATGTCGATTTTCGCCGGACTCCATACGCGGCCCCGGATCGTTGAGAAGACCCGCGACATCGCCGTCATGCGCTCGCTCGTCGCCAATGACTTCGGCTATTCGATCGCCAATATCCGCCCCCTGAACGACCGGGCCCCCGATGGCGGCAAGCTGCGCTTCGTGCCGATCTCGGGGCCGGCGCGCAGCTTGCGGATGGGGGTCCTGCTGAGCGAGGGGACGGACAGTTCGCGCACGGTGGCCGCGTTCCTGGAACATGCCCGCCGTCATCTGAACAACCACAGCGCGTTCAGCCTGACCAGCCCTTGAGGCCGCCGCCATGACAGCTGACCTGCGGCGCGAAAGCCGCGACATCCTCGCCACCCTCGTCGGCTTTTCGACCATCACCGGCGGCCCGAACGGCGACATGGTGGACTGGGTCCGCCGCTTTCTGGACGGGCAGGGGTTCCGCACCTGGCGCCTCGGCTCGGCCGACGGCCTCAAGGCCGGGCTGCTGGCCCGCCGGGGCGAGGGCGAGGGCGGGCTGCTCTGTTCGGCCCATAGCGATGTCGTTCCGGTCGAGGGGCAGGACTGGTCCCGCGATCCTTTCCGTCTGGAAACGCGGGATGGGCGGCATTTCGGCCGGGGGACGACCGACATGAAGGGCTTCATCGCCTGCTTTCTGACCGTGGTGCAGAACCTGCCGGCGGGCCGACAGCGCCTGCCGCTGGCCTTCGCGCTCAGCTGGGACGAAGAGATCGGCTGCCGCGGCATCGCCGAGATGATCGACCGGGTGGTCCCGACTCTCGGGCGGCCGGCGATGTGCATCGTGGGCGAGCCGACCTCGCTGCGGCTGGTTACGGCGCACAAGGGCAAGGCCAGCTATCGGGCGGTGGCCTCGGGCGAGCCGGGACATTCCGCCATGGCCCCCCGGTTCCGCAATGCCCTGCATCCCGCGGCCGATCTGGTCTGTGCGATCCGCGACCGGCAGGCCCGGATCGCCGCGAGCGGACCGCAGGATCCGCGCTACGATCCCGCCTTTTCGACGATCCATGCCGGGGTGCTGCGCGGGGGCAGCGCGCTCAACATCGTGCCGGACCGGGCCGAGCTGTTGTTCGAGATCCGGCACCTTGCCGCCGAGACGCCCGAGGCGATCCTTGCCACCCTCGACGTCCCCGACGCCGTGACAATCACCGAGACGGGCCGCTACCCCGGCCTCGACACCGATCCGGCCCGGCCCGAACTGACGGCCTTCGCGGCGCTGCTGCCCGACCCGTCGCCCGGCACCGTCGCCTTCGGGACCGAGGCAGGCTTCTTCGCCGCGCAAGGCATCCCGACCGTCGTCTGGGGGCCGGGCACGATGCGCGACGGCCACCAACCCGACGAGTCCATCGCCGTGGATCAGATGGAAGGCTGCATCCGCATCCTGCATGATTTCGTATCGCAGTGATGCTTTTGCAGGCGGCGGGCAGGCCGCGTGGACGGGCCGCCTGGCGGCGGTGGCGGAACCGGGCCCACACCGGCAGAAATTAGCCATTCCCTAAGCGGAGCTAATGAAAATCTTCCTTTCGCCTAGGCCACCGAACCGCCATTCCCATCCTTGACGACACGGTGTCGCGCAGTCCGAACCGCAGCGGCGGGGGCGCCCGACCGCCCTGCCGGGATGCCGAGATGGAGCTGATGATGAACAGGATCACCCCCGCGGCCGAACTTGCCGAGAACGTCGCCGTTCCGTTCGAACGGGCCACGGCCATGCCCGCCTCGGTCTATACCTCGGCAGAGTTCCTCGCTTTGGAACAATCGCATGTCTTCGCGAAAAGCTGGGTCTGCGCCGGCCGTGCCGAGGCGCTGAAGGGGCGCGGCGATTACATGACGCTGCAGATCGCGGGCGAGTCGATCATCGTGCTGCGCGACGGCGACGGCGAGCTGCGCGCCATGTCCAATGTCTGCCGCCATCGCATGTCGCTGCTGCTGGAAGGCCGCGGGACCGTGCGCGTCATCACCTGCCCCTATCACGCCTGGACCTATTCGCTGGACGGATCGCTGCGCGGCGCCCCGGCGATGGAACGGAACGGCAGCTTCTGCAAGCAGACATCGGGCCTTCCCGCCATCCGCTGCGTGAACTGGAAGGGCTGGATCATGGTCACGCTGGACGCGGACCTGCCCGACCCGTCGGCGATCTATGCCGAAATCGACGATCTTGTCGGCTATCTCGACATGTCGACCTATGTCGAGACCTTCCGCGAAGAGCATCGCTGGCAGACCAACTGGAAGATCCTCGCCGAGAACTTCATGGAAAGCTATCATCTGCCGGTCTGCCATGCCGGCACGATCGGCGGGGCGACCAGGCTCAGGGACATGGTCTGCCCCGAGGGCTTTTCCGGCTTCAACTACCACCACATCCTCAAGGACGACACGGTGCCGCTGGCGCTGGCCCATCCGTCCAACACCGTGCTTCAGGGCGACGACCGGCGGCGGACATGGCTGCTGGCGCTGTATCCGTCGCTGCTGATCACGCTGACGCCCGGCTATTTCTGGTATCTCTCGCTGATGCCGGACGGGCCGGACCATGTGAAGATCCTCTATGGCGGCGGGCTGTCGCCGGAATTTCTCGCCGATCCCGCGGCCGAAGGGCATCTGGCGGCGCTGAAGCTGTTGCTGGACGACGTGAACGAAGAGGACAAGGGCTGCACCGAACGGGTCTGGCAGGGCATGCAGAGCCGCCTCGCCCGGCCCGGCCCCCTGTCCCATCTGGAGCGGCCGAACTACGAGTTCGCGCAATGGATCTCGCGGATGGTCTCGCAGGCCTGATCCCGTTCCCCGTCCCGTCCGATGACAGGCCCGGACCTCCGGTCATGACGTCGGCGATGACCCGCCGTCGCGGGATCACCTCGCATTGCCGGCCAGCGCCTCGGGCAGCCAGGTGACCAGGCCGGGGAAGAGGGCGAAGACGATCAGGATCACCACCTGGATCAGGAAGAAGGGGATCACGCCGCGATAGACCTGCCCGATGCCGATGCCTTTGGGCAGCACGCCCTTGAGGTAGAAGAGCGTATAGCCGAAGGGCGGGGTGATATAGGCCATCTGCGCCGTGATCATGAAGAGCACCCCGAACCACAACGGGTCGAATTCCAGCGCGGTGACGATCGGCAGGAAGACCGGCACGCAAAGCAGGATGATCCCGATCTCGTCGAGGAAGAGCCCGAGGAAGATCAGGATCAGCATCATCACGCCCAGCACCAGCCAGCGCGAGGCCTCCAGCGTCTCGACGAAGTTCAGCAGCGAATCCGCGCCGCCGGTGGCCACGAAGGTCGAGATGAAGGCCCGCGCGCCGATGGTGATCCATAGGATCATCGCCGTGACGCGCAAGGTGTCGGTGGCGCTGCCCGACAGCATCGAGAGGGTGAAGCGCCGCATCATCAGCGCCGAGGCGGCCGCGCCCAGGACGCCGACGGCGGCGGCCTCGGTCGGGGTGGCGATGCCGGCATAGATCGAGCCGAGCACGCCCAGGACGACGAAGGCGGGCAGGATCAGGCTTTTCAGCTTCGACAGCTTCACCCGCAGCGGCACGTCCTGGATGTCGTCCGGCGTCGGCGCAAGCTCGGGATTGATCCAGGTCCGCACGAGGATATAGAGGATGTAGCTGCCTGCGAGGATGAGGCCCGGCATGATGCCCGCGGCGAACATCTGGCCGATCGAGATCTGCGCGGTGATGGCGTAGACGATGGTGATGACCGAGGGCGGGATCAGGATGCCCAGCGTGCCGCCGGCGCAGATCGCGCCCAGCGCCAGCGGCGGATAATAGCCGCGCTTCAGCATCGAGGGCAGGGCGAGGATGCCCATCGCGGCGACGGCCGCGCCGACGACGCCCGTCATCGCGGCGAGGATGGTGCAGATCGCGATGGTGCCGACGGCAAGCCCGCCGTTGACCCGTGCGAACCAGGTTTCCATCGCGTCGTACAGCGCATCGATCACCGCGGATTTCTGCAGGATCGAGGCCATGAGCACATAGAGCGGGATCGCCATCAGGCTTTCCGAGGTCATCGTCTCGAAGGTGTTCAGCACCGCCACGATCAGCGCCGCCGGCCCCCACAGCAGGATTGTCGAGATGAAGGCGATGGCGCCCAGCACGAAGGCCAGTCCTGCGCCGCTCAGCATGAAGACGACGAGCGAGACGAACATGAAGGTCAGGATGAGCGTGCTTTCCATCACTGCGCCTCCGCGCCCGCATCGGGCCCGGGATGGGTGCCGGAGAGGACGGCGACGGTATCGGCCAGCGCCTGCAGGGCGAGCAGCAGCGCGGCGAGCGGCAGGAACAGCTTGGCCGGCCAGATCGGAGGGTTCCAGGCCGAATAGCTGGTCTCGCCGTAGCTGTAGCTCTGCCAGGCCAGCGGAGCCGCGAACCACAGCAGGATCAGCCCGAAGGCAGCCGCCAACAGCAGGCCGATGAGGGTCAGCACCGTGGCGAGCCTGCCCGTAGCCTTGGCCGAGACGATGTCGACCGCCACATGCCCGCCCAGATGCAGAAGGTACGGCCCGCCCAGCAGGAAGAAGGGCCCGAAGACGAGCGTTGCAAGCTCGGGCGCCCAGGAGGTGGGCGCCGCCAGCAGATAGCGCGACAGCACCTCCCACAGCATCAGGAGGACGATGGCGTAGACGAGCCATTTCGATACGGCGAAGAGACCGCGGTTCAGCGCGGTGATGCCACGGGACAGGTGCAGCATGACGGACTCCGGGAAAGGGAAGGGCGGCCCGACGATTCAGGCCGGCCCCTTTGCGACTGTCACAGCAGGCGCAGTTCTTTCATCAGCGCGACCTGCGAGTCCATCATGCGCTTCGACAGGTCGTCGGTTGCCGCCTTGGCCCAGCTTTCCACCGCCTTGGCGCGGTTGTCCGCGATATCCTGCGGATCGAGGTCCACGATCTCGACCCCGGCCCCCTGGAACCTGGCGATATACTCGCCGTTGGCGACGAGGATGTTCTGACGCAGCGTGCCCGAGATCTCGCGCGATGCGACCTCGAGCGCGGCGCGCTGCTGGTCGTCCAGCGCCTCGTAGGCCCGGGTATTCGCGACATAGGAGGTCGCGGTCGAGGGCTGGTGGAAGCCCGGCAGCACCAGATACTGGGCCACCTCGTGCAGGCCTTCCTCGTAATTGGCCTTGATGTCGCCGCGGTCGGCGATGTCCACGAGCCCCTTGTCGAGCGCCGAATAGACCTCGGAGGTCGGCAGCGGCGAAACGGAGACGCCGAAATCGCCCATCACCGCCGCGGCGAGGCCGACGAAGCGGCCCTTCAGCCCGTTCAGGTCCGCGATGCTGGTGATCGGCACGCGCGAATGAATGGGCTCCTCGCCATAGACGGTCGGCGCGACATAGGTCAGGCCGGCGGAGGCATAGCTTTCCCGCGCCAGGTCCAGCCCGTCGCGTTCGTAGAACCACGCCTCGTACTGGTCGGCCTCGGGGAAGCCGAAGGGCACGGTGGACGAGAAGCCATGCGCCGGGATCTTGCCGGCGGTGTAGCCGTCGAAGGTCTTCATCAGTTCGAAGGCGCCGCCGCGCACGGCGTCGAAGGCCTGGGCCGCGGGCACGATCTGGCCGCCCGCGAAGGGGGTGATCTGCAGCGATCCGTTGGTCAGCTGGGCGACGCGGGCGCAGAAGCGTTCCTCGAACTCCATGGGCGTGGTGCCGCCGCCCCAGAGGGCCTGCATCCGCCAGGTGGTCGTGCCCTGGGCACGCACCGAGGTCGCGGCGACGATGGCGGGTGCAGCCAGTGCGGCCGCCCCGAGGCGCAGCATGCTGCGCCGGGTCGATGTGGTCATGGTCTTCCTCCCTGTGTGATCCTCAGGTGCCCTCCAGCACCCGCTTGGCACGGGCGACGCTGACGTCCCCCGCGGCGACGATGGCCTTGGCCACCCGGTCGATGTCGGCGCCGGTCGCCCCGGCGGTGATGGCGATGTTGCGGGCGTGCAGGGTCATGTGCCCGCGCTGGATGCCCTCGGTGGCCAGCGCGCGCAACGCGGCCATGTTCTGCGCCAGACCCACCGCCGCGGTGATTTCGGCCAGTTGCTGCGCCGAGTCCACCCGCATCAGCTTCAGCGCCGCCTGCGCCGCCGGATGGGTGCGCGTGGCGCCGCCGACGATGCCGAGCGCCATCGGCATTTCCAGCGTGCCGACCAGCGCGCCTATGCCGTCGATCTCCCAGTGGGTCAGCGATGTGTAGCGCCCGGACCGCGCGGCATAGGCATGGGCGCCGGCCTCGATGGCGCGCCAGTCGTTGCCGGTGGCGACGACGACCGGGTCAATGCCGTTCATGATGCCCTTGTTGTGGGTCGCCGCCCGGTAGGGATCGACGATCGCCAGCGCGCAGGCCTCGACGATGCCGCGCGCCACATCGGCGCCGTCGAGCGTTTTGGTCGACAGCGCCTCGGCGGGCACGCGCACGCTCGCGGTCACCAGCCGGCGGTCGGCAAGGTTCGACAGGATGCGCAGGCGGACCTTGCCGCCGGTGATCGCCTCGATCCGGGGGGCGAGCAGTTCGGCCATGGTGTTGACGGTGTTGGCGCCCATCGCGTCGCGCACATCGACCAGCAGGTGCATCACCACCATCGCGCCGATGGGCGTGTCGTCGAAGACATGGACCTCGATGTCCTTGCAGCCGCCGCCCAGCCCGACCAGCACGGTGTCGCGCGAATTTGCCATCTCGACCAGTTCGTCGCGATGCGCGAGGATCCGCGCCCGGGCGCCGCGCGGGTCCGTCAGCCCCAGCACCTGCACCTGCGCGCGCATGATCGGCGTGGTGCAGGTCGCGGTAAAGCCGCCGCCGCTGCGGGCGATCTTCGCCATGTAGGAGGCCGCGGCGACCACAGACGGCTCCTCCACCGCCATCGGCACCAGATGCTCGCGCCCGTTGACGATGAAGTTGGTGGCCACGCCCAGCGGCAGTTCGAAGGTGCCGATGACATTCTCGATCATGCCATTGGCGACGGCCAGCGGCAGGGCATCGCCGGCCAGCACCGCCTCGACAGAAGCGTCGAGGCCCGCGGCCCGCACCGCGGCCCTGCGCCGCTCTTCCGGCTCCATGTCGCGCATGCCTTCGACGCGCGAACCGGCGCCGTCCGCGGCATGAAGCCGCGATGCTTCTGCTGTGTCGATCATCAACGTCCTCCCGTTTGGAAGGGATAGTCGCCGGTTTGTGCGTTCTTGTATTGGTACAGCTGGAACAATTGAGCCTGTACTGTACATCCCGGTTTTAGGGTACAGATTGCTGCATGGCACAGACCAAGACCGACCGTATCTTCGAGGCGCTCCAGAACCGGATCCTGCAGGGAGAGCTGCGGCATGGCGCGCGGCTGCAATCGCTGCGGCAGGCCTGCGAGCAATATGGCGTGTCCAAGAACATCATGGTGGCGGTCTACGACCGGCTGGTGGCGCGCGGTCTCGTGACCTCGCGGCAGGGCGCGGGCTTCTTCGTCGCGCATGCGCGCTCGATGGCGGTCGAACCGCAGAACCTGCAGGAGGCGATCGACACCGTCTCGCTGCTGCATGCGCAGGTCGACCGGCCGCATACGGTCGTGCCCGGCGACGGGCGCCCGCCGGAGAACTGGCTGCTGAACGCGGTGCCGGGCCTGACGCTGTCGGCGGGGGAAGGCGGCTATGGCACGCCGCACGGGCTGCTGCTGCTGCGCGAATACATCGCCGCCGCGCAGCTGGCGCAGGGCATCGAGGTGGCGTCCTCGCAGATCGTCACCACCTTCGGCGCGAACCACGCCCTCGACCTGGTGATCCGGCGCTTCGTGCGCGAGGGCGATCCGGTGCTGGTGGACGATCCGGGCTATTATCCGCTGTTCGCCAAGCTGCGGCTGGCGCGGGCCACGGTCATCGGCGTGCCGCGCCGGCCCAGCGGACCCGACCCCGAGGCGTTGCGCAGCCTAGCGCGCGACCATGGCGCGCGGCTCTTCTTCACGCAGTCGCTGGGCCAGAATCCCACGGGCTGTTCCATCGACCTGCCCACGGCCCATGCCATCCTGCAGGTCGCCGACCGGCAGGAGATGCTGGTGGTGGACGACGACCCCTTCCTCGACCTGCCGGGGCTGGAAGGGACGCGACTGGCCCATCTCGACCTTTTCGACCGGGTGATCCAGATCGGCAGCTATTCCAAGACGCTCTCGCCCTCCTTGCGCTCCGGCTACATCATTGCCCGGCCCGAAATCGCCTCGAGCCTCGCCGAGTTGAAGATGATCCTTGCCGTCAGCAGTTCGAGCTATACCGAACGGCTCATCGCCAACCTGATCCGCAGCCGCCGCTACGAGAAGATCAAGACGACGATGGCCAGGCGGCTGGCCCTGGCGCGGGCCGAGGGGATGCAGCGGCTGGGCGCGCTGGGGGTGTCCCTTTTTGCCGAACCGCAGGGCGGGCTGTACGGCTGGATCCGGCTGCCCGAGGGGCTCGACGATCTCGAGGTGGCCCATCAGGCGTCGGCGCAGGGGATCTTCCTCGCGCCCGGCTCGCTGTTTCACGCGGGCACGGAGAGTCATCCGCCCGGCATGCGCATCAACTGGAGCCGGGTGAACGACAGCCGCTTCTTCTCGTTCCTGCGGGGCGTGCTGTGAGGCGTGGCCGGGTCCGGGCCGGGCCGGGCGAGGGGGCGGCCGCGTTGAGCGGTCGGGACGCGGCAGCGGGCGCGTCCTTTCCGGAGGAACAGGCAGGTTTCCAGCAGGTTTGAGCATTCTGGTCGCAGGCGGCAGCCCCTAGATTGAGCCTCGAAGCGAGGGCCATGCGCCGACATTGCATGGTGCGGCGGACCCGGCGCAGCCGACCGGACGCCCGTCCCTGCTTCGACCCTGACTGTGGCCTGGCCCCAGAGGATGCCCGCATCGCGCGCCGGCTCATGCACCCGCATGTCCGGATGCCGCGTCGCGGCCCGCACCCTCCTGAGGCTCAATCGAAAGAAACCTGTAACATGACCGAACCGACCGACGCCCCCGACACTTTCCGCCGGACGTTTCTGGCACTCGCCGCAGCGGGGCCGGCAGCGTTCACGCTCGCCAGCACGGCGTCCGCCCAGACGGCGAGTGACGCCGATCCCGCCACGCGCCCCGGGACGGGCCGGGCCGCCATCGTGACCGGATCTTCCCGCGGCATCGGTGCCGCCACCGCCAGACGGCTGGCCCGGGAAGGCTATGCCGTCACCGTCAACTGCCTCGTCAACACCGATCTGGCGGCGCAGGTCGTGGCCGAGATCGAGGCGGAGGGCGGCCGGGCGATCTGGCTGCAGGCGGACGTGGCCGATCCCGAGGCCGTGCGCGCCCTGTTCGCGGCCAATGAAGAGGCCTTCGGCGGCGTCGATGTCGTCGTCAGCAATGCAGGCATCTTCAATTCCGGCCCCTTTGCAGAGATGACCGACGCCGCCTTCGACCGGATGATCGCCACCAATGTGAAGGGCGGGTTCAACGTCCTGCGCGAGGCCGCGCGCCATGTGCGTGACGGCGGCCGCATCATCACCCTGTCGTCGGGCATTGTCCGGCAACCGCCTCCGGGCGGCGCCGCCTATGCCGGCACGAAGTCGGACCTGCAGATCTATGCCCGCGTTCTGGCCAAGGAAGTTGCCGGACGGAACATCAGGGTCAACGCCGTCGCTCCGGGCGCCGTGGATACCCAGCTGCTGTGGCAGCATGGCGAAGAGCTGCTGGACGGCATTCCCGAAGCGACGCCGCTGCGCCGACTTGGGGAACCGGAGGACATTGCCAACGTGATTGCCGTCCTCTGCTCGGAAAACGGGGGCTGGATCAATGGCGAGACCGTCTATGCGAATGGCGGTCTGAACTGACGCAGCATCCGGCCGGCGGCCCTGCACGCGCCGCCGGCCGGACGCGCGGGTGCCTCGGCACGGGACCGGCCCCGCAGGTCCATCTCTCGCGGCAGAGGTCCGCGCGGATCGTATTCAACCTCCCCATCCACGGAGGCAAGGCTGAGGTACCTGGCGTCGCCAGGTCGGATGCGCCGATGCCCCGGCGCCGGCTCAGCTCAAGGGGCGGATGCGTCCCGCGTCCGTCAGGCGACGGGGTCACGCGCCTCCCGGAAGCGCCTGACGTGATCCACCAGGGCCCGCAATTTCGGGGCCATGTTGCGTCGCTGTGGAAAGTAGAGGAAGAAGCCCGGGAAGGGGGGCAGGAACCCTTCCAGCAAGGGCACGAGTGTGCCGTCGTCGAAGTGCGCGCGCAGGCAATCCTCCGGCGCGAAGGTGATCCCCGCGCCGGCACGGGCCATCCGGATCATCAGCCGCAGGTCGTTCGTGGTGAAGCGGGGGTTCACCGCCACATCGAAGGGCTGACCGTTCTCGACGAATTCCCAGCGGTGCGGGGCAAGCTCCGGCGCGCGGCGCCAGCCGATGCAGGGATGATCCACCAGTTCGCGCGGGTGGGCCGGCGCGCCATGGCGGGCCAGATAGGCGGGGGCGGCGGCGGCGCGCTCTTGCTGGTCGCCGCCGACCGGGACCGCGATCATGTCCTTCTCGATCACCTCGCCCAGCCGGATGCCGGCATCGAAGCCATGGGCGACGATGTCAAATTCCTCGTCCGTCACCGTCACGTCCACCGTCACATGCGGATGGCCTTGCACGAAGCCCGCCAGAAGCGGGCCCGAAAGAAACGGCTCGGCGATCGAGGTGGCCGTCAGCCGGAGATGGCCGCGCGGCGCGTCGCGCGCCCCCGCGCTTTCCAGCGCGCTGCCGATTTCGGTCATCGGCGCCTGCAGCGCGGCGACGAGCGCCGCGCCCGCCTCGGTCAGCCGGACCGAACGGGTGGTGCGCAGCACAAGGGCCGTCCCGAGCTGGTCCTCGAGCCGCCGGATGGCCTGACTGACGGCCGAACGCGTGACCCCCATCCGGTCGGCGGCGGCGCTGAAGTTCCGCTCCTCGGCCACGGCGAGCAGCAGCGGGAGAAGGTTGAGGTCCATGGCGGTTGTCCAGTTTGGCTAACCATAGCGTCAACGGCCGGGCCTCTACAAGCGACAGTCAAACGCCGCCACCTTCCCCGTGACGCCAGAAGACGGACGGAAGGAGCTTCACATGGACAAGGTCATTCTCATCACCGGCGCGTCGAGCGGTATCGGCGAGGGCATCGCGCGGGCCTTGGGCGCGACGGGTGCCAGGCTGCTGCTCGGCGCCCGGCGTACCGACCGGCTTGCCGCCATCGCCGGGGACATCCGGGCCGCGGGCGGCGCCGCCGAGTTCCGCGCGCTCGACGTCACCAGCCGCGCGGACATGGCCGCCTTCGCCGCAACCGCCCTCGACCTCTGGGGCCGGATCGACGTGCTGGTGAACAATGCCGGCGTCATGCCGCTGTCGCCGATGTCGGCCGGCAAGCATGACGAGTGGGAGCGCATGGTGGACGTGAACGTCAAGGGCGTGCTTTGGGGCATCGGCGCCGTGCTTCCGGTCATGGACCGGCAGAACGCGGGCCAGATCATCAACATCGCCTCTATCGGCGCGCTGAACGCGGTACCCACGGCGGCGGTCTATTGCGGCACGAAATTCGCGGTGCGGGCGATTTCGGAGGGGTTGCGGCAGGAAAGCCCGCATATCCGGGTGACCTGCATCAACCCCGGTGTCGTGGAAAGCGAACTGGCGCAGACGATCACCCATGAAGAGACGATGGCCTTCATGGATGAGTACCGCGCCATCGCGCTTCAGCCCGCCGATATCGGCCGGCTGGTGCGCCACGTCATCGAGAGCCCCGAAAATGTCGGCGTGAACGAGATCACCGTGCGCCCGCAGGGGCAGCAGGGGTGAGCGGCGCAGGCCCCTCGACATCCACCACGTCAGCCAGAAGGAGAAGCACTTTGACCAGATCCATCCGTAACGGCGCCATGCGATCCGTGCAACTCGCCGGCGCCTTCGCCATCCTCGCGATCCCGGCCCTCGCAACCCCTGCGCTGGCCGATCCGTCGGGCGTCGCCGCCCGGAACGAGGCCGCGGTGCGCGAGGCTTTCGACCGGTGGGCGGCCGGCGGCAGCGTCTTCGATCCGCTGCTCGCGCCCGACGTGCGCTGGACCATTTACGGCTCCGGCCCGGTGGCGGGTACCTATGAAAGCCGCGACAGCTTCGTGCAGGATGCCTCCCTGCCGCTGGTCAGCCGCCTGTCGGCGCCGGTCGTGCCCGAGGTCCATGCCATCTGGGCGGTGGATGACACGGTGATCGTCCGGTTCGACGGCGCGGCCACCACCACCTCCGGCGACGCCTACGAAAACCAGTTCCTCTGGATCTTCCGGATGGCAGACG
Source organism: Frigidibacter oleivorans (assembly GCF_003993775.1). Taxonomy (GTDB): domain Bacteria; phylum Pseudomonadota; class Alphaproteobacteria; order Rhodobacterales; family Rhodobacteraceae; genus Frigidibacter; species Frigidibacter oleivorans. The sequence goes on along the minus strand of NZ_RJRZ01000022.1, from coordinate 39,191 downwards.
GAGAGGTCGTGGAAGCCGAGGCCTTTCTCGACCTCGCGGCCTATCAGCAGGTCGTCGAGAACAACGAACCGGTCACGGAGTGAACGCCTCCCGGGGCGCGCGGTCGCGGCGCGCCCCCTCCACCCTCCTCAGTTGAAAGGAACCGAACATGCAGAAAAGACTCGCCTCCGCCGTCGCCCTGGCGCTTTTCGGGCAACCGTCCGGCGCAGCCGCAGAAAATGCCCCTGCCGATCACCCCTATGTCGGGATGTGGAACACCGACGACAACAGGGTTCGCCATGAGCTTCTGCCAAACGGGCGCTATGACGAAGCCCGCGGAGACCGGGAGAGCGCCTATCAGGGACGCTACGAGGTGGACGGCAACTACATCCAGTATTGGGACGACACCGGCTTCACCGCCGATGGCACCTTCGTTGACGAGAACACGCTGCACCACGGGGGCATGATCCTCCGGCGGCAGCCGTAGCGCCTGCGGGAGGGCGCTTCCGCACAGGGGCCCTCCCGCCATCCACGGGGCCCGAGGCTGCGAAGCCTTCGCTCAGGCGATGCGGATTTCCCCGCCATCCTCGACAACCGGCACGGCGTCGAGCGGGCAGGGCGCTCCGGCGAGGGCTTCGCCCGTCGCGGCGTCGAAGCTCGCCCCATGCGCCGTGCACAGCAGCCTAGTCCCGCAGGACGACAGAAGCTGCTCGCCGCGGTAATTGAGCGGCAGATACTGATGCGGGCAGGCGTTGACATAGGCCCGCAGCCCCTCGGGCGAGCGCACCAGGATCAGCGGAAACACGCCCTTCTCGCTCGCGACATCCACCGCCGCCACCGAGGCGACGGCAGTGCTGGGGCAGACGAGCGACCCGGAGGGCGGGGCAGAGGAATAGTCGGTCCAGGCCATGTGGGGTTCCGGGGCGACGGGGCCGGCGAACCGGCCCGGATCGGCCTTACTGCGCCGGTTCGGCCTTGAGCACGCCGCGGCGGATCTGGTCTTCCTCGATCGATTCGAACAGGGCGCGGAAATTGCCTTCGCCGAACCCGTCATCGCCCTTGCGCTGGATGAACTCGAAGAAGATCGGGCCGACCACGGTCTTGGAGAAGATCTGCAGCAGGATGCGAGTCATGCCGCCATCGACCACGCCCTCGCCGTCGATCAGGATGCCGCGCGCCGCCATCCGGTCCAGCGGTTCGGTATGCCCCTGAACCCGCTTGTGCGACATCTCGTAGTAGGTGGACGGCGGCGCCGGCATGAATTCCATGCCCGCCTCGGCGATCCGGTCGGTCCCGCCATAGATGTCCTCGCTGGCGATGGCGATGTGCTGGATACCCTCGCCCTTGTATTCGCGCAGGTATTCCTCGATCTGGCTGTGATCGTCCGTGCTTTCGTTGATCGGGATGCGGATCTTGCCGTCGGGCGAGGTCAGGGCGCGCGACACGAGGCCGGTCTGCCGCCCCTTGATGTCGAAATACTTGATCTCGCGGAAGTTGAACGTCTCGCTGTAGAACCTGTACCAGGTGTCCATGTTGCCGCGGATCACGTTGTGGGTCAGGTGATCGAGGTAGTAGAAGCCGAAGCCTTCGGGCCTGGGGTCGACCTCGCCCAGCCAGTCGAATTCGGCCGTATAGCAACTGCCGTCATCGCCATAGGTGTCGACGAAATAGAGCAGCGACCCGCCGATGCCGACCACCGCCGGAACGTCCAGCGATTTGCCGGGGCCGGTATATTCGGTGGCGCCGAGTTCGACCGCGCGCCGCAGCGCCTTTTGCGCGTCGACCACGCGCCAGGCCATGGCCGGGGCGCAGGGGCCGTGCGCCTCGACGAATTCGGCGGCGTGGCTGTCCGGTTCCGCGTTGAGCAGATAGTTGATATCGCCCTGCCGGTAGAGCGTGATCTCCTTGGACCGGTGTTTGGCGACGGGCGCGAACCCCATCTGCCGGAAAACCCGGTCCAGCTGTTCCGGCTCGCGATGGGCGAATTCGACGAATTCGAACCCGTCGGTGCCGGCGGGATTGCGCGCGCTGATTTCGGCCTTGGGGGCGTCGTGGGGGAAGGGGCCCATGGGCGTCTCTCCTCTCTGAGATGTCATCCAGACTACCGGATCGCGCGTGCATGGTCCGACCGTATTGCAGGCGGCAGATAGATGAATTTGCATGACGCGCGCATCGGCCGGGTCTAGAATGCACGGTATGCGCATGGATCCGTTCGACATCGCCATTCTTTCCGCACTTCAGGCCGACGGGGCGATGACAAATGCCGCGCTGTCCGAGAAGGTGAACCTGTCGGCCAGCCAGGTGTCGCGGCGGCGGCAGGCGCTGGAGGCGGCGGGGATCATCGAGGGCTACTCGGCGCGGCTGAACCTGCAGAAGCTGGGGTTCGGCGTGCGGGCGGTGACGCGGGTCAACCTTCGGCATCACGGCAAGGACCGGGAGGACGAATTCGCCCGGTTCATCGACGAGCGGCCCGAGATTTCGGTGGCGTTCTCCGTGTCAGGCGATGCCGACTATATCCTGGACATACGCGTCGTCGACCTGACGGCCTTTGCCGATTTCATCCATAATCACCTGCTGCCCCACCCGCAGGTGTCGCAGGTCCGGTCGGAGATCGTGTTGCGGACGATGAAGGATCGCGGCGGCGTGGCGCTCGATCATCGCGCGGGCGACGGGCCGCGCTGATCGACGCGCGGCCCCGGAACCCGGGGGCATCCCGGGGCCTCTCCCGTCCGGACCTTCAGGTGCCGGGGTTCGGCTGCGGTTCGTGAAAGGCGGGAATCCGGGCGCAAGCCGCGGCGACCCGCGCGATGGCCGGCAGATCGTCGAAGGGCGCGCCCCATCGCGTCGCGTTGTAAAGCTGCGGTATCAGGCACAGATCCGCCTGGGTCAGCTCCGTCCCGCAGCAATAGGGACCCTCCGGGCTCAGCATCCGTTCGACGGCTTCCAGCCCGGGGCGGATGAAGTGCCTCATCCAGTCGGCCTTGGCCGTCTCTGCCCCGGTCAGCGCCGCCGCGTGACTGGCGACGCGCAGGTTGCAGACGGGATGGATGTCGCAGGCGATCGCCTGGGCGATGGCGCGCATCCGGGCTGCCTGTGACGGGTCACGCGGTCGCAGGGTGACGCGGCCCGTATCCTCGAGATAGTCGAGGATCGCCAGGGACTGTGTCAGCCGCAGCCCGTCGATCTCGAGCACCGGGACCAGTCCTTGCGGGTTCAGCGCCAGATGTCCGGGGGATCGTTGATCCCCCTGGACCAGATCGACGGGGCGGCTCTCCCAGTCGAGTCCGGCGAGGGTCAGGGCGATCCTGATCCGCCAGCTCGCCGTGGACCGCCAGTAGTCGTAGAGCACGATCTTGCCCGGTTTTCCCGGTGCCAGTTCACCGCCCGCTGCGTCGCCATCCATGGCGCGCCCTCAGCCCTGCGCCCAGCCGGGCAGGTCGGCGGCCGGAAGGAGCTTGCCGGAACAGGCGCCGAAGCCGACGCGATACCCGTCGCCTTGTGCATGGCCCCGCAGGGTCAGCGTGTCGCCATCCTCGAGAAAGCTGCGCTGTTCGCCGCTGTCGAGCGTGACCGGAGTCTTGCCGCCCCAGCTCAGTTCCAGCAGGGAGCCGCGGCTGCCTTCGTCGGTTCCCGAAATCGTCCCGGAGCCGAGCAGGTCGCCCACCCGCATCGGGCAGCCGCTGGAGGTGTGGTGGCACAGCTGCTGCGCGGCGGAATAGTACATCTGGTCGTAATTCGTCCGCGAGATGACAGTCTCGTCCTTGCCCTCGGGGGCGAGCGTGACCTCCAGCGCGATGTCATAGAGCATCGGACCGGGCTCATGCAGATAGGGCAGCAGCGGCCGCTCGCGTTGCGGGGTGCTCTTCCGGAACGGCTCCAGCGCGGCGCGGGTCACGATCCAGGGGCTGATCGTGGTGGCCGTGGCCTTCGACTGGAACGGCCCCAGCGGCTGATACTCCCAGGCCTGGATATCGCGTGCGGACCAGTCGTTCAGCAGCACATAGCCGAAGATCATCTCGTCCGCCTCGGCCACGCTGACCATCCCCTGCGAGGGCTTGCCGACGATGGCGCCCATCTCCAGCTCGAGGTCGAAGCGGGCGCTGCGATCGAAGCGCGGCAGGTCTTCGTCGGCGCGCTTGACCTGCCCCCAGGGGCGCTGCACCGGCGTGCCCGAGACGACAATCGAGGAAGCCCGTCCGTTATAGCCGATCGGGACCGACAGCCAGTTCGGCGTCAGGGCATTCTCCGGCCCGCGGAACATCGTCCCGACATTGAACGCATGGTTCTTCGCCGCGTAGAAGTCGGTGTATTCGGTGACGCGGAAGGGCATCAGCAGCCTCACCCGGTCGAGCGGGATCAGATGCGGGGCGACGGCATCGCGATGCGTCTCGTCCCCCAGCAGCTGGGTCAGCCGGTCGCGCAGCGCCGCCCAGACCCCGGCCCCCGCTTCCATGACGGCATTCCACGACGGCTGGGCCAGAAGCCCCGCATCGAGCCCGTGGTCGACCTTGCCGAGGTCCAGGACGAAATCCCCGATGGCCACACCCATGCGGGCACCCTGCCCGTCGTCGAAGACGCCATAGGGCAGGTTGTTGAGGGGGAAATCGGTGTCGGGGGAGTTCGCGCTGTCCACCCAGCTTTTCATCAGCGTCATGACCTGTCCTTGATCGTCCATTGTAGAACCGGAAAGGCCGCGCGTCCGCGCCTTTCCGGAAAGCGTCTGTCCGGTGTCCGGCTCAGTCCCAGTTGCCTTCCCGGGTTCCGTCGAAGCGTTTCTTCAGGCTGGACCAGCAGTCGATGTAGTCGTCCTGAAGCGGCGCCTCGGTGGCGGCGAAGGTCGTCAGATGCTGCGGGAACCGGGTTTCGAACATGAAGCTCATCGTGTCGTCGAGCTTCCGGGGTTCGAGCTTGCCGAAGGTCGCCTTCTCGAAGGCCTCGTTGTCGGGCCCATGCGGCAGCATCATGTTGTGCAGGCTCATCCCGCCGGGGGCGAAGCCGTTGGGCTTGGCGTCGTATTCGCCGTAGATGTTGCCCATCAGTTCGGACATGACGTTCTTGTGGTACCACGGCGGGCGGAAGGTATCCTCCATCACCATCCAGCGTTCGCGGAACAGGACGAAGTCGATATTCGCCGTTCCCTCCACCCCGGACGGCGCGGTCAGCACGGTAAAGATCGACGGATCGGGATGATCGAACAGGATCGCGCCGATCGGGCAGTAGTTGCGCAGGTCGTATTTCACCGGCGCATAGTTGCCGTGCCAGGCCACCACGTCGAGCGGCGAATGGTCGATCCTCGTCTCGTGGAACTGTCCCTGCCACTTGATCGTCACGGTCGAGGGCGCGTCGCGGTCCTCGAACGCCGCGACCGGCGTCTTGAAATCGCGGCGGTTGGCCATGCAGTTGGCCCCGATGGGGCCGCGGCCGGGCAGGTCGAACTTCTGGCCATAGTTCTCGCAGACGAAGCCGCGGGCGGGGCCGTCGATCAGTTCGACGCGGTACAGCAGCCCGCGCGGCAGGATGGCGATCTCTTTCGGCTCGAGGTCGATGATCCCCAGCTCGGTGCAGAACCGCAGGCGGCCCTCCTGCGGCACCACCAGCAGCTCGCTGTCGGCCGAGTAGAAATAGGCATCTTCCATCGACTGCGTCACAAGGTAGATGTGGCTCGCCATGCCCGTCTGGGTATAGACGTCGCCCGCGGTGGTCATCGTCCGCATCCCGGTGATCCAGGTCAGCGGCGCGTCGGAATGCGGCACCGGATCCCAGCGGTACTGGCCGAGGCTGGTGACGTCGGGCAGGACGTTCGGCGCCGATTTCCAGTACGGCACGTCGATCTTTTCATAGCGGTGGCTGTGCTTGACCGAGGGCCGGATGCGGTAGCACCAGGTCCGCTCGTTCTGATGCGAGGGGGCGGTGAAGGCCGTTCCCGACAGCTGTTCGCCATACAGCCCGTAGGCGCATTTCTGGGGGCTGTTCCGGCCGACCGGCAGGGCGCCGGGCAGCGCCTCGGTTTCGAAGTCGTTCCCGAATCCGGGCATGTAGCCTTCGGCCAGGGCGCTGATCCCGGCGGCACGGGTCATGCCGGAAATCTTGCTCATATCGTTCATGGAAGGTCCTCCATCGACTGTCTGGCCCCAACCTGATAGTTGCTTTTGTAACTAACAAGCCGGGATTTCACGCATGACCGAGGATGACGGGTTCGAACTGTCCAGCTTCACGCCCTACCTTCTGAACCAGGCCGCCGAGGCGCAGAGCGTCGCCTTCGCCGCGATCTACCGGAACCGCTACGGGATGCTGCGGACAGAGTGGCGGGTGCTGTTCCATCTCGGGCGATATGGCCCGATGACGGCGAAGGACATCTCCACCAGCGCGCTGGTGCACAAGACGAAGATTTCCCGCGCCGTCCGCGCGCTGGAGCAGAAGCGGTTCCTGAAACGTGTCGAACGGCCGGGCGACGGGCGCAGCGAGTATCTGGTGCTGCGCCCGCCGGGGGAGGAGGCGTTCCGAGACCTCTGCCATGCGGCGCGCGAGCATGAGGCGCAGCTCGAGCGGCGGCTTGGCCAGCAGGATGCCCGGATGCTTCGGCAACTGCTGGTGAAGCTGCGCGAGACGTGAGCCGCGCACCGCCGGGGCAGCCTCGTTGGACGCCCCTCAGTGAAAGTCCCGCGACCCCGGGATGATCCGCGCCTGTCGCGGATGGCCGAGGGTGGGGGCGGGGACCTGGTTCTTCACCTCGTCCGCGCGGGCCAGCGGCGGCGACAGGCTGCGGTCCGACAGGCGCATCAGCACATCGCTGCGATCCAGCAGGGACTCGACCACCACATGGGTCACGCCCGAGGCCGCGTCGCGCTGGATCCGGCCCGTGACCTGCATCAGCCGGGCGGTCATGATCACCTTGCGGAACGCCTCCATCACCTTGGGCCAGACCACCAGATTGGCGACGCCGGTCTCGTCCTCCAGCGTGATGAAGCAGACGCCCTTGGCGCTGCCGGGTCGCTGGCGCACCAGCACCAGCCCGGCCATCCGCAGGCGGCGGTTGTCGGCGATCCGGTTCAGGTCGGCGGCGGCGACGAAGCCCTGCGCGGTCAGGCTGGCGCGCAGGAAGGACATCGGATGCGCCTTCAGCGACAGGCGCAGGGTCTGGTAGTCGGCCACCACATGTTCGCAGAGCGGCATCCGCGGCAGGCGGGCGGGGGGCTCGCCGCCCTCGTCCCGCCCGGAGCCGAACAGCGGCAGGTCGGGCGCATCCCGCAGCGCCCGCGCCTCCCACAGCGCGGCGCGGCGGTCCAGGCCCATCGACCGGACGGTATCGGCCGCCGCCAGCGCGCGGATCGTCCGCCCGTTCAGCCCCGCCCGGCGGGCCAGATCGGCCAGGCTGGCGAAGGGTTCGTCCCGGGCACGGATCAGCCGCTCCGCCGCCTCGCGTCCGATGCCATCCACCTGCCGCAGCCCCAGCCGCAGGGCAAAGCCGGTGCCGCCGGGTTCCAGCGTATTGTCCCACTCGCTGAGGTTCACATCCGCCGGCCGCAGCTCCACCCCGTGTTCGCGCGCATCGCGGACGATCTGCGCCGGCGCGTAGAAGCCCATCGGCTGCGCGTTCAGCAGCGCACAGGCAAAGGCCGCCGGATAATGGCATTTCAGCCAGCTCGAGACATAGACCAGCAGCGCGAAGCTGACGGCGTGGCTTTCGGGAAAGCCGTATTCGCCAAAGCCCTTGATCTGGTCGAAGCACCGTTGCGCGAAGACCGGGTCATAGCCCCGCCCGGTCATCCGGCCGACCATCAGCTGTTCCAGTTCCGCGATCGTGCCCCGCGACCGAAAGGTTGCCATGGCGCGGCGCAGGCGGTTGGCCTCTTCCGGGGTGAATTTCGCCGCGTCCATGGCGATCTTCATCGCCTGTTCCTGGAAGATCGGGACGCCGAGCGTGCGCTGCAGGATGTTCTTCAGTTCGTCCTGCGGATGTTCCGGCCCCGGCGCGGGATAGTCCACCGGCTCGGCCCCGCTGCGCCGGCGCAGATAGGGATGCACCATGTCGCCCTGGATCGGGCCGGGGCGGACGATGGCGACCTCGATCACGAGGTCATAGAACCGTCGCGGCCTGAGCCGGGGCAGCATGTTCATCTGCGCGCGGCTTTCCACCTGGAAGACGCCGATACTGTCGCCCCGGCACAGCATGTCATAGGTGGCCGTGTCGTCGGGCGGGATCGAGGCAAGGTCATGAACGATGCCGTAATGCGCCGTCAGCAGATCGAGGCATTTGCGGATGCAGGTCAGCATCCCCAGGGCCAGGACGTCGATCTTCAGGATGCCCAGTTCGTCGATATCGTCCTTGTCCCATTCGATGAAGCTGCGTTCGGGCATCGCCGCATTGCCGATCGGCACGGTGTCGTGCAGCGCGCCTTCGGTCAGGACGAAGCCGCCGACATGCTGGCCGAGGTGGCGGGGCAGGCCGATCATCTGTTCGGCCAGCCGGATCGCGCGCGACATCAGCGGGTCGGTCAGGTCGATCCCCGCCTCGCGGCTGTTGGCCTCGCCCATGCTGGTGCCCCAGCTGCCCCAGACGGTCTTTGCCAGCGCCGCCGTCACGTCCTCGGACAGGCCCATCGCCTTGCCGACGTCGCGGATGGCCGACCGGGGGCGATAGTGGATGACGGTGGCGCACAGCCCGGCCCGATGGCGGCCATAGCGGTCATAGATGTGCTGGATCACCTCCTCGCGCCGCTCGTGTTCGAAATCCACGTCGATGTCGGGCGGCTCGTCCCGGTCGATGCTGATGAAGCGTTCGAACAGCATCTCCTGCTCGGCCGGATCGACCGAGGTGATGCCCAGCACGAAACAGACGGCCGAATTCGCCGCCGATCCGCGGCCCTGGCACAGGATGCCCCGCGCCCGGGCCCAGCAGACGATCTCGTGGATGGTCAGGAAATACTGGGGCAGCTTCTTCAGCGCGATGATGGCCAGTTCCTTTTCCAGCAGCCCGCGCACCTTCTGCGACAGGCCCGCGGGATAGCGGTCCGCCGCGCCGGCCCATGTCAGCTTTTCCAGCTGGCTTTGCGGCGTTTCGCCCGGGGGCACGGTTTCCAGCGGGTAGTGATAGGCCAGTTCCCGCAGGTCGAAGGCGCAGGCATCGGCGACCTCGCGCGTGGCGCGGATGGCATGGGGCCAGTCGGCGAACAGCCGCGCCATCTCGGCCGGCGATTTCAGGTGGCGTTCCGCATTGGCATCCAGCAGGAAGCCGGCCTTGTGGATCGTGGTCTTCTCGCGGATGCAGGTCATCACGTCCTGCAGCGGGCGGCGGTCGGGGGCGTGGTAATGCACGTCGTTGGTGGCGAGGATCGACAGGCCGTGCCGGCGGGCCAGCCGGTCCAGCCGGTTGATCCGCGCCCGGTCGTCGCCCCGGTAAAGGCAGCTGACGGCGACATGGCGCAGGCCCGGCAGGCGGCGGACCAGCCCGGCCAGCCGGCGGGGCAGCATCGCATCCGGCAGCACGATCAGCTGCACCCCTTCGGCATGGGCGGCCAGATCGGCCAAGGTGATCTCGCACAGGCCCTTGGCCTGCCAGTCGCCGGACATGTCCTTCCGCTTGCCCTTGGTCAGCAGCGTGCAGAGCCGGCCATAGGCGGCCCGGTCGCGGGGATAGGCGAGGAATTCCTCGCCCGTCACCAGCCGCAGCCGGCAGCCGATGACCGGGCGCAGGCCGGTGCGCCGCGCGGCGGCATGCAGGCGCACCACGCCGGCCATCGTGTTCAGGTCGGCCACCCCAAGCGCGTCATAGCCGAGCACATGCGCGGTCACGGCCAGTTCGATGGCCTCGGACGCGCCGCGCAGGAAGGAAAAGGCGGTGGTGACGCCCAGTTCGACATAATCGGCCCGCGGGTTCGGGGGGAAGTCGCCGGTCAGTGTCTTGCGCAGGGGGCGGGGGTCGCTGTCGGGCATCAGGCAAAGATCCCGTGCAGGAACCAGCGGGGGGGGCCGCCGCGGCCATCGTCATGCAGCCCGTCGCGATACAGCCAGAATCGGTGGCCCTCGCTGTCCTCGACCTTGAAATAGTCGCGCAGGCGGGTACCGGGCCGGTCCTGCCACCATTCCGGCGCCACCCGTTCCGGCCCCTGAAACCGGGCGACGCGATAGCTGCGCCGCCGCCACTGGAACTGCGCGGGCGGACCTTCGGGCACGGCATAGAGCACGCGGATCTCCTCGGGGCGCTCCAGCAGGCGCTGCGGCCGTTCGGCACGCTCCGGCGCGGGGTCGGCGGCTACAGGACCGGCCGGCAGCGGGGCGGCCCGCGCCTCGGCCCGTTCCGGGACATGGCTGGCCACCGGCGCCAGCCGGGTGACGGCATCGCGGCCGAACCGCGCCGTCAGCCGGTCCACCAGATGCGACAGGTCCAGCCCCGGATCGGCCCCGCCCGCCAGATCGGCCTGCCGGGGGGCGAGCGGTTCCGTCACCGGCGCCTCGAGCGCGATCAGGTCGAAGCCATAGCCGGGGTCGATCCGTTCCAGCCGGTCGCGGAACAGGAAGGCCAGATGCGCCGGGTCGCGGCTCGGCAGGGCGCAGGCGGCCTCGATCCGGCCGACCTCGCCATCGGTGCGATAGACGCTCAGCCGCAGGCGGCGGGCGCCGTGACGGGCCGCGGACAGGCGATCGCACAGCGCCTCGCACAGCCGCGGCAGATGCGGGCCGGGGTCGAAGACCGGCTCGGCCAGCCGCAGATCGGCGCGAAACACCGGCGGTGCCCCGGGCGGCGAGACGGGTTCGGGCCGGTGGCCCGTCATCTGGTCCAGCCGGATCAGCGGGTTCAGCGAGGGCTCGGGCCGGGTGAAGCGGCGCGCCAGCGACAGGCGGGGCAGGGCGGCCAGATCGCCGATCCGCTGCAGGCCCAGCCGGTTCAGCAGCAGCACCGTCCGGCCCTCCAGCCGCAGCGCCGCCACCGGCAGCGGCGCCGGATCGGCGTCGATCGCCGGCGCTGTCCCCTGTCCCGGCGCGAACCGCGCCAGCGCCCAGGCGGCGCCCCAGGTCGGCGCCAGCGCCGCGCGGGCGGAAAATCCCAGATGGCCCAGCTCTGCCTCGATCGTGGCCAGCATCGCGGCCTCGCCGCCCCACAGATGGTCGGACCCGGTGGTGTCGAGGATCAGCCCCGCGCCCTCGACCCCGCCATCGGGATCGGCCACGGTCCAGGGGCACCAACGCCGCGCCCAGAGGGCCAGCCGCTCCAGCGTGGCGCGATCCCCGGCCGGATCGGCGGGGCTGGTCCGCAGGTCGGGGCAGAGCGCCCGCATGTCGGCCAGCCTTGCGCCCGGAGTGACCCCGGCCAGATGCGCGGCCCCGTTCACGGCATGGATTACCGGCCCATGCGCAGCCTCCGCCACCAGCGCCTGCGGCAGGTCAGCGGGCGCCGTGCCGCCGGTCCGGTCCTGCCGCCTCTGCCACCGCTCCATCGGGAAATGCGGCAACCAGATCGAGACGATTCGACGTGCCCCGCTCATGGCCCCGTTCATGGCCCCGCTCATGGCGCGCCACCCATGCCCCGGGCGGCCGGTCGCGCGAGCGGAACAGTTCCACCCGCCAGCAGGGATCGCCCGGCGCCTGCGGATCGTCCGGGTCGGGGGCCGAAGGCAGCGTGGCCACGCGCCACCGGTCGCGCGCGGCACTGAGATCGGCGGTCGCCGCCTGCCGGATCAGCCAGCAGGGTACGGCCGCCGCCCCGGCGCGCAGGGCCAGCCGCTTCGACGCGGTGAAGCTCGCCGCCGGGGGATTGCCGTGAAGTTCGGCGACCACCGCGCCCAGGGCCCGGCAGCGCAGCCCCTCCTCGATGGCGGCCATCACGTCGGCCGGTCTCGACAGCCGCATGACCAGCAGCGGCCGGTCGAGCCCCAGCCCCGCCAGATAGGGCCGCCCGGTTTCGGACTGCGCGAGCCTCTCTTGGATCCACAGGACGGGGGCCGCCCCGCGACCCAGTTGCGCCAGCACGAATCCCGCCGCCGCCGCCTCGGCACCGGCGGCGGGGAACACCTCGCACAGGGTCGGGCCCGGTCGCCGCACCGGCCCCCCCGGATGCCGCGACTGTGCCGCAGGAAAGATGTCGGTCTGGAACATGACGCACGGAATCATCCCTGATGTTCTTGTTCTGTTCTAGTCCCGCTGGGCCGGTCCGGCAAGTCCGGCGGGCGCGGGAAGCCGCCGCCTCACCGCGCGGAACACGGCGCGGTGTCTTGCGTATCATCTCGGGCTATGGCCCATAGGGACGGATCGGCCGCCCCGCCGCCGGAAGGCGGGCAGGCGGCCCCAGAGATGGCAGGACAGATGCAGCGGTACGAATACAAGGTCGTTCCTTCCCCCGCGCGGGGCGAGAAGGCGCGGGGGCTGAAGACCACGGGCGAGCGCTTCGCCCATGCCCTGACGCTTCTGATGAACGAGATGGCGCGCGACGGCTGGGAATACCTGCGCGCCGACACGCTGCCCTGCGAAGAGCGGACCGGCCTGACCAGCCGCAGCACCACCTATCAGAACCTGCTGGTCTTCCGCCGGGTCGCGGCCGAGACGGCGGCGCTGGACCTGCCCAAGGCGCTGGCCCCGCCGGTGGAACGGCCCGCCGATCCCCCCGTGCCGCAGGCCGCGGCCGCCACGCCGCGGCCCGAGGTCGCCGCCCCCGTTTCGCAAGACCGCGTTTCGCAAGACCGCCTCCCGGCCGAGGCGCCGGACGCCGCCGCGCCGCGCCCGGCGCCGGAACTGTCGGTCAATGCGCCCCTGGGCGAGGCGCCCCGGCTGGACAGCGCGCCCGAAGCCGGCCGCGCCCCGAAGCTGGGCCCCGCGGACTGACAGCCACCTGCGGCCCGGACCCGCGGTTCAGCCGTCGAGATCCAGCGCCAGCGCGTGCAGCCGCAGCATGATCGCGGGGCCAAGCGCCTCGTGCACGGCGCGGTGGCGGGCGACGCGCGGCATCGGGCGCAGCGCCGGCGCCCGCATCCGTACGCGGAAATGCGTCTCGCCCTCCTCGCGCCAGCCGGAATGGCCGCGGTGGCGATGGCTTTCGTCGGCGACGTCCAGTTCGGCCGGATCGAAGACCTGCTGCAGCCGGACATGAATCTCGTCGGCAAGGGTCATCGTCCGCTCCACTCCGCTGCTGTCATTGCCCGTGCCACCTCCGGGGCCGAGGCCGCCACCGCCCGGCGAAAAACGCGCGGATCGGGCACCTCCCCCTTCAAAGCCGCCCGAAAAACCCTAAACTCCCCTCTCCGAGTCGAGAAGCTGGATGATGACCAGCAGGGCAGCGAAACGCAGGACGGCAGGCAGCTCATGACGAAGAACGATCCATTCGGTTTCGACCTGCGCGTGTCTGCGGACAAGAAGCGCCGTACCAAGGGCAAGCGCGGCATGTCCGGCGCCTTCGAGACCTCGACCCGCGAATGCGACCATCCGGGCTGCCAGGAACAGGGCAAGTACCGCGCCCCGAAATCGCCGGACCATCTGGACGAATATTTCTGGTTCTGCCGCGATCATGTGCGCGAATACAACCTGAAATGGAACTTCTTTCAGGGCAGCACCGAAGAGGAATTCGCCCAGTTCATCGACAAGGACCGCGTCTGGGGGCGCGAGACCAAGCCATTCGGCCCGCGCGGCGACGAGGGGCGGGCCTGGTCCCGGCTGGGGGTCGACGACCCGATGGAAATCCTCGGCACGAATGCCACCCAGAACCCCGGCCGCGTCGCGCCCTCGGGTGCCACGCGCAAGCTGCCGCCGACCGAACGCAAGGCGCTCGAGATCCTCGATGCCCGCGACACCTGGACCCGGGTCGAGATCCGCAAGCAGTACAAGAGCCTGGTGAAGGACCTGCATCCCGACATGAACGGCGGCGACCGGTCCGACGAGGACCGCCTGCAAGAGGTCGTCTGGGCCTGGGACCAGATCAAGGACAGCCGCAACTTCCGCGACGCCTGAGCGCAGCGCCCGGACCCGCCTTGCACCCCCGGCGGATATGTTCCATCAATCCGGGAATGGAAGACCGGTGGTCCTGCGGCCACGGACGAAGGCGCATGCCGGGCCGGACCCGGCAGGGAAGGACGCATGGCTGACGGAATGCTCGACATCAACGCGAAACCGACCGAAGAGATCTCGGTCCGCGAAGTCTTCGGGGTCGATACCGAGATGAAGGTGAAGGGCTTTGCCGAACGCTCGGCCCGGGTGCCCGATCTCGACCCGACCTACAAGTTCGATCCGGACACCACGCTCGCCATCCTCGCCGGCTTTGCCTACAACCGCCGGGTGATGATCCAGGGCTATCACGGCACCGGCAAGTCCACCCATATCGAACAGGTGGCCGCCCGGCTGAACTGGCCCTGCGTGCGGGTGAACCTCGACAGCCATGTCAGCCGGATCGACCTGATCGGCAAGGACGCGATCAAGCTGGTGGACGGCAAGCAGGTGACGGTGTTCCACGAGGGCATCCTGCCCTGGGCGCTGCGCAACCCCACCGCCATCGTCTTCGACGAATACGATGCCGGCCGGGCCGACGTGATGTTCGTCATCCAGCGCGTGCTGGAGGCCGAGGGCAAGCTGACGCTCCTGGACCAGAACGAGGTGATCTCGCCCAATCCCTGCTTCCGGCTGTTCGCCACCGCCAACACCGTGGGCCTGGGCGACACCACCGGCCTCTATCACGGCACCCAGCAAATCAACCAGGGCCAGATGGACCGCTGGAGCCTGGTGGCGACGCTGAACTACCTCAGCCACGATGCCGAGGCGGCGATCGTGCTGTCGAAGGCGCCGCAATACAATACCGAGAAGGGCCGGCGCGAGATCAGCCAGATGGTGACGGTCGCGGACCTGACCCGCACCGCCTTCATGAACGGCGACCTGTCCACGGTGATGAGCCCGCGCACGGTCATCGCCTGGGCGCAGAACAACCTGATCTTCCGCAATATCGGCTATGCGTTCCGGCTGACCTTCCTCAACAAGTGCGACGAGCTGGAACGGCAGACGGTGGCCGAGTTCTACCAGCGCTGCTTCGGTGAGGAACTGCCGGAAAGCGCGGCCAGCCAGGCGGTGCGCTGACGGGACGGCAGGGCGGGGGGCCAGCCCCCCGCGCCCGTTCCGGGCGCCCCCCCGGGATATTTGGGAACAGAAGATGGGGCGGGCGCGGCCGCGTGACCGGGCCGGCCGCCGAACCAGCAGCGGACAGGCGACGCGATGAGCAAACCCAGCGACAACCCCGCCGATCCGTTCAAGAAGGCGCTGGCCGAGGCGACGAAAACCCTGGCCGACGACCCCGAGATGACGGTCAGCTATTCGGTCGACCCGCCGGGGATGACCGCCGACAGCATGCGCCTGCCGCAGGTCAGCCGCCGGATGACGCGGGACGAGGTGCTGCTGGCCCGCGGCACGGCCGATGCCTTCGCGCTGCGCCGCCGCCATCACGACGCGGGCGTGTTCAATCGCTATGCGCCGCAGGGGCCGATGGCGCGCGACCTCTACGACGCGATGGAAACGGCGCGTTGCGAGGCCGTGGGCGCGCGCGACATGCCGGGCACGCTGGGCAATATCGACGCCAAGATCCAGGCCGAGGCGGAACGCAAGGGCTATGGCCAGATCCGGCAGGCCTCGGACGCGCCGCTGGCGCAGGCGGCAGGCTATCTGGTGCGGCATCTGGCGACGGGCCGGCCGCTGCCCCCCGCCGCCGCCAATGTGATGGAGCTGTGGCGCCCCTTCATCGAGGGGCAGGCGCAGGGCAGCCTCGACGGGCTGAACGACACGCTGGCCGATCAGGCCGCCTTCGCCCGGCTGGCGCGGCGGATGATCTCGGACCTCGGCTATGGCGACCAGCTGGGCGAAGACCCGGACGCGCCCGACGAGGATGCGGGCGACGAGGCCGAGCCGGAGGAACAGGAAGAGGCGGGCGACAACCAGTCGCGCGACCAGGACCAGCAGGACGAGGCCGAGGCCAGCCCCGAACGCAGCCAGGAGGCCGAGCAGGACCAGAGCCAGGCCCAGGTCAGCATGGACGAGATGGCCGATACCGAGGCCAGCGAGGAGGCGGAACTGCCCGAGGGCGATGCCCCGCAGGAGCCGCCGCCGCCCGCGCCCTGGTCGGATGCCGACCCGAACTACAAGGTCTTCACCACCGAACATGACGAGGAGACCCGCGCCGAGGATCTGGCCGAACCCGCGGAACTGGAACGTCTGCGCGCCTATCTCGACCAGCAGCTCGACCCGCTGAAGGGCGCGGTCAGCCGGCTGGCGAACAAGCTGCAGCGCCGGCTGCAGGCGCAGCAAAGCCGCAGCTGGGAATTCGACCGCGAGGAGGGGATCCTGGATGCCGGGCGGCTGGCGCGGGTGGTGGCGAACCCGACCACGCCCCTGTCCTTCAAGATCGAGAAGGACACCGAGTTCCGCGACACGGTGGTGACGCTGCTGATCGACAATTCCGGGTCGATGCGCGGGCGGCCGATCTCCATCGCCGCGATCTGCGCCGATGTGCTGGCCCGGACGCTGGAACGCTGTCAGGTGAAGGTGGAAATCCTTGGCTTCACCACCCGGGCCTGGAAGGGCGGGCAGAGCCGCGAGACATGGGTGCAGCAGGGCCGGCCGCAGCAGCCGGGCCGGCTGAACGACCTGCGCCACATCGTCTACAAGGCGGCAGATGCGCCGTGGCGGCGGGTGCGGTCGAACCTGGGGCTGATGATGAAGGAAGGCCTGCTGAAGGAGAATATCGACGGCGAGGCGCTGGAATGGGCGCATCGGCGGATGGTAGGCCGGCCCGAGGCGCGCAAGATCCTGATGGTGATTTCGGACGGGGCGCCGGTGGACGATTCCACCCTGTCGGTGAACGCCGCCAACTTCCTGGAAAAACACCTGCGCGACGTGATCGCGATGGTGGAAAAGCGGCGGGCGGTGGAGCTGATCGCCATCGGTATCGGCCATGACGTGACCCGCTATTACCAGCGCGCGGTGACGATCACCGATGTGGAGCAGCTGGCGGGGGCGATGACCGAACAGCTGGCAAGCCTGTTCGACGCCGATCCCCGCGCCCGGGCGCGGGTGCTGGGGATGAAGAAGGTGGCGGGGTTCCGGTGATGTTCCAGACCTTCACCGCCGCAACCAGCCCCGAAACCGGCGCCCCGCGCCTTGCCGCGCTGAGGGCGCATCTGGCCGCGCAGGGTCTGGACGGCTTCCTCGTCCCGCGCGCCGATGCCTGGCAGGGCGAATATGTCAGCCCCCGCGACGAACGGCTGGCCTGGCTGACCGGCTTCACCGGCTCGGCCGGGTTCGCCATCGTGCTGCCCGAGATGGCCGGGGTCTTCGTCGACGGGCGGTACCGGGTGCAGGTCAAGGCGCAGGTGGACCTTGCGGTCTTCACCCCGGTCGCCTGGCCCGAGACGCGGGCGGCGGACTGGCTGCGGGCCAATCTGCCCGGCGGCGGGGGCATCGGCTTCGACCCCTGGCTGCACACGGCGAAGGAAATCGCCGAGATCGAGGCGGGCCTCGCCGGCAGCGCCATCCGTCTGGTGCCGGTGGCCAATGCCGTCGATGCGGTCTGGCCGGATCAGCCGGCCCCCGCCCGCGGGCAGGTGGTTCTGCAGCCGCCCGAGGTGGCTGGCGACAGCGCCGAGGCGAAGCTGTCGCAGATCGCGGGCGCCCTGCGGGCGGCCGGGCAGGCGGCGGCGGTGCTGACCCTGCCGGATTCCATCGCCTGGCTGCTGAACCTGCGCGGATCGGACATTCCGCGCAACCCGGTGGTGCAGGCCTTCGCCATCCTCGACGCCTCGGGCAAGCTGGACCTGTTCATCGACCGCGACAAGCTGGCCGGGGTCACGCTGCCGGCGGGGGTACGCCTCCATGCGCCCGACAGTTTCCGCGCCGCGCTGCAGGGCCTGTCCGGGCCGGTGCGTGTCGATCCGGCGAGCGCGCCCCTGCAGGTGTTCCGCGAACTGGAACAGGCCGGGCGGCTGCAGGGCGACGGCATCCCCGTGGCCCGGGCCGAGGATCCCTGCATCCTGCCCAAGGCCCGCAAGAGCCCCGCAGAACTGGCCGCGACGACCGAGGCGCATTTGCGCGACGGTGCGGCGATGTGCGAATTCCTCGCCTGGCTCGATGCCGAGGCGCCGAAGGGCCACCTGACGGAAATCGCGGTGGTCACGGCGCTGGAAGGCTTTCGCCGCGCCACCAACGCGCTGAAGGACATCAGCTTCGACACGATCTGCGGGGCGGGACCGAACGGCGCCATCGTGCATTACCGCGTGACGCATGAGACGGATCGCCCGGTCCGGCCCGACGAATTGCTGCTGGTGGATTCGGGCGGGCAATATGTGGACGGGACGACCGACATCACCCGCACTGTCGCCGTGGGCGAGGTCGGCGCACTGGAAAAGGAATGCTTCACCCGCGTGTTGCAGGGGATGATCGCGGTCAGCCGCCTGCGCTGGCCCGAGGGACGCGCGGGCCGCGATCTCGAGGCGGTCGCGCGCTATCCGCTGTGGCTGGCCGGGCTCGACTACGACCATGGCACCGGGCATGGCGTGGGCGTCTATCTTTGCGTGCATGAGGGGCCGGCGCGGCTGTCGCGCCTGTCCGACGTGCCGCTGGAACCCGGGATGATCCTGTCGAACGAGCCGGGCTATTACCGCGAGGGCGCCTTCGGTATCCGGATCGAGAACCTCGTCACGGTCGAACGCGCCCCCGCGCTTGCCGGGGCCGATGACCGGGCGATGCTGGCCTTCCGCACCCTGACCTTCGTGCCGATCGACCGGCGGCTGATCCTGCCCGGAATGCTGTCGCCGGGAGAGCGCGACTGGATCGACGCCTATCACGCCGAGGTCGCGGCGAAGATTGCGCCGCGCCTGTCCGGTGCGGCGCGCGACTGGCTGATGCAGGCGACGGCGCCGGTCTGACCCGCCGGTCGGCCGGCGCCCGCCGCTTACAGCATGATCGACTGCGCCTCGGCCACCCGGCGTTCGGCGACGGTCGCGCAGGCCGGCCGTGCCTGGCATTCCGCCAGCCAGCCCTTCAGCGCCGGGTAGGGATCGAAGACGCCCGGATGAAGCTGCGCATAGCGCAGGCATTCGGCGACGTTGATGTCGGCCACGGTGAAGCGGTTGCCGACCATGTGACCGGCCTTGGCCAGATGCGCCTCGATCACGGCGAGCGGGCGCTTCAGCTTGTCCACCGCCCCCGCGATGATGGCGCGGCCCACCGGCGTGTCCTGCTGGCCGGTGCGGTATTGCAGCGTGATCTCCAGCGCCGGCGGCTCGATGCTGGTCGCGGCGTAGAAGGACCACATGGTCATCTGCGCCTCTTCCGCCAGATCGACCGGGGCGAGCGGCCCGCCATACTTGCGTGCGAGGTAGCCGTTGATGGCGAGGGATTCGTGCAGGATCAGGTCGCCGTCCTGCAGCGTCGGGATGAAGCCGGCCGGGCTGATCTTCAGGAATTCGGCAGAGCCGGTGTTCAGCCGGGCGCCGGGGGCGTCGGGCGATTCCAGCCGGTTCTTCTGGATCACCGGCACATGCTGGAAGTCGAGCCCCAGCTCTTCGATCAGCCAGAGCGTGCGGCTCGCGCGGGAATTGTAGATGCCGTAGAGGGTGATCATGGACGGCTCCTGTCCGGAAGAGGATCGGTGGGGGGAAGGTGGCGCGCAGAGGTGACAGCGCATGGCTAGCGCGGTCGCTTGCGCGGGAAAAGGGGGATCGCGCGGGGTGCGCCGTCGGAGGGTGGCGTGACCGGCGGGGACGCGCGGGAATGTGCGCAGGCCGGGTCGCGCCGGGCCTTGACCGCCGCGCCCCGCCGCCGCACGACAGGGCCATGACCCGCCCTGTCCGCCGCCTGATCCCGTGCCCGCCGCTTGCCGCCCTTCTGCCGCTGGCGGCCGTCCTGCCGCTGGCCCTTGCCGGGCCGGCCGCGGCGCATCCGCATCTGTTCGTCGATACCGGGGTCGAGGCGATTTTCGATGGCGACGGCCGGCTGGCGGCTGTGCGCCTGACCTGGATCTATGACGAGTTCACCACGATGTCGGCCATCGCCGATGGCGGCTATGACCGCGATGGCGACGGCGCGCTGTCACAGGCCGAGATGCAGCCCCTGCAGGGCTTCGACATGGAATGGGGCGCGGATTTCCTCGGCGATTTCGAGGTCGAGCGCGCGGGCGAGACGATCCCGCTGGTCCCCGGGCCGCAGGACTGGACCTCGGCCTGGAAGGACGGACACCTGATGTCCACCCATGTCCGCCGGCTGGTGGAGCCGCTGGACCCGGCAACGGGGCCGATCCTGCTGAAACCCTACGATCCGGGCTATTACACCGACTATTCCATCGTGGCGCAGTCGGTCAGCGGCCGCGCGGATTGCAGCGCGACCCTGGTGGAACCGGACGAGGACGCGGGCCTGCGGGCGCTGGCGGCGGAGCTTGACAAGTTCGACGCGACGAAGTCGCTGGACGAGATGGGATACATGATGATCGGCGAAAGTTTTTCCGGCGCCGTGCAGGTCACCTGCCCATGAGCGGGGGCGGGCCGCAGGACAGGCCACAGGACAGGCTGCAGCCGGGGCGGCTTGCCGGGCTGGCGGTCGCACTGGCGGCCGCGCTGCTGGCGCTGGCCTGGGGGACGGGCCTGCTGCACGCGCTGCAGGCCGATGCGGTGGCGGGCCAGCGCTGGGCGCAGAATGCGCTGGCGGGGGCGATCCGCGGCATCAAGGCCGGCGAGCCCGGCGCCTTCACCGCGCTGCTGGCGCTGGCCTTCGGCTATGGCGTGTTCCACGCGGCGGGGCCGGGGCATGGCAAGCTGCTGGTCGGCAGCTACGGGCTGGCGGCGGGGGTCAGCCTGCGGCGGCTGGCGGCGATCTCGGTCCTGTCGAGCCTCGCCCAGTCCACGGTGGCGGTGGCGATGGTGATGGGCGGGCTGCAGCTTTTCGGCTGGACGCGCGACCGGATGGTGGGCGCGGCAGACGGCCAGCTTGCCGTGGCGGGGCATCTGGCGGCGGCGGCGGTGGGGCTGTGGCTAATGTGGCGCGGCGCGCGCGGGTTGTGGCGCCAGCGGGGCATGGCGGCGGAGGGGCCGGACCATCGTCACGGCCATGACCACCATCACCACGACCACGGGCACGACCACCACGACCACGACCATGGGCACGGCCATGGGACCGCCTGCGGCCGCGGCCATGCCCATGGCCCGACGCCGGATCAGCTGGCGCGCGCGGGCAACTGGCGCGAGGTGGCGCTGCTGGTCGGCGGCATCGCGATCCGGCCCTGTTCCGGGGCGCTGATCCTGCTGATCCTGACCTGGCAACTGGGCATTCCGGGGGCGGGGATCGCCGCCACCTATGCGATGGGGGTGGGCACTGCGCTCGTCACCTCGGGCGTGGCGGTGGGGGCCGGGCTGATGCGGGCGGGCGCGCGGACCTCGCTGGCCGGCGGGCGGCTCGCCGCGCTGCTGCCCGGGCTGGAACTGGTCCTGGGCGCGCTGGTCCTGCTGGTGGCGCTGCAACTGGCCGCGGCGGTCTGACGCCGGCGGCCTGATGCCAGCGGCCGGGGTCCCGCCGCGCCTCTGGCGGGGGCGCGGCGGCTGGGATATGGGCAGGGCATGACCCCCCTTGCCACATCACCGGCCGTTCCTGCGATGCGCGCCCTGTCCTGGCGGGCGCATCTGCGCGCGCTGGTGGTCCTGGGCCTGCCGCTGGTGGGCAGCAACCTCGCGCAGATGTCGCTGCATGTCACCGATACGGTGATGCTTGGCTGGTACGGGGTGGACGCGCTGGCCGCCGTGGTGCTGGGCGCGTCGTTCTTCTTCATGGTGTTCATCCTCGGGTCGGGCTTCGGCGTGGCAGCGATGGGCATGGTCGCCGCCGCCGTCGGCCGCGGGGACGAGGTGCAGGTGCGCCGCGATGTGCGGATGGGCCTGTGGCTGTCCACGCTGTTCGGCATCTGCACGCTGCCGCTGTTCTGGTGGTCCGCGCCGATCCTGCGCGTGCTCGGGCAGGACGAGGCGCTGTCGGCGCTGGCGCAATCCTATCTGCGGATCGTCGGCTGGGGGATGGTGCCCGCGCTGCTGATCATGGTGCTGAAAAGCTTCCTGTCGGCGATGGAGCGGGCGGGGATCGTGCTGTGGGCGACGCTCGGCGCGGCACTCGGCAACGGCCTGCTGAACTGGATGCTGATCTTCGGCAACTGGGGCGCCCCGGAACTGGGCGTGCGGGGGGCGGCGCTGGCCAGCCTTGGCGCGCAGGCGGTGTCGCTGGCGGTGCTGGCCGCCTATGCCGGCTGGCATCCGGCGCTGCGCCGCTTTCGCATCTTCGCGCGGCTGTGGCGGCCCGACTGGCCCGCCTTCGGACAGCTGGCCCGGCTGGGGATGCCGGTCGGGCTGACCGGGCTGGCCGAGGGCAGTCTGTTCACCGCCGCGGCACTGATGATGGGCTGGATCGGCACGGTGGAACTGGCTGCGCATGGCATCGCGCTCGAGGCGGCCTCGCTGGCCTTCATGGTCCATCTGGGCATCGCCAGCGCCGCGACCGTGCGTGTCGGCCGGGCCGAGGGCGAGGGCGACCGCGAGGGCATGCGCCGCGCCGCGCTGGCCGCGATCGCGCTGTCGGTGATCTTCGGGCTGGGGGTCACGGCGCTGTTCCTCGTCGCCGCCGGGCCCATCGTCGGGCTGTTCCTCGACGAGGCCAATCCCGCCGCGCCCGACATCCTCGCCTTCGGCATCACCCTGCTAGCGGTGGCGGCGCTGTTCCAGATGTTCGACGCGCTGCAATGCATGGCGCTCGGGCTGTTGCGCGGGGTGCGGGACACGGCGGTGCCGATGGGGCTGGCCACGATCAGCTATTGGGCCGTGGGCATTCCGGCCAGCTTCGTTCTGGGCTTCCCGCTGGGGCTGGGCGGCGTGGGGCTGTGGCTGGGGCTGGTCGTGGGGCTGGCGCTGGCGGCGGCGCTGCTGATGGCGCGGTTCTGGCTGCGGCAGTTCCCCCGGGTGGCCTGAGCGGGGAAGGGCGCCCGCCGGGGTATTCCCGGGGGCGCCCCTTGTCAGAACTGCCAATTGGCGGGCACCCAGGCATAGCCGCTGTCGGTGCGCAGGATGTGCCCGAGGCCGGGGAAGGGGAAATGGAAGCCCAGGACCAGCATCCGCTCGGCCGCCGCCCGGTCGAAGATGCGCTGGCGCGAGGCGGCGGCGGTCTCCTTGTCCCGGTCGGGGCCGGGGCGCCAGGGTTCGTCGATATTGACCACCGGGTGATAGGCCAGATCGGCGGTCAGCAGCAGCTGCTCGCCGCCCGAATGGACGAGGAAGGCCACCATGCCGGGCGTGTGGCCCTCGGCCGGAACGGTCGCGAGGCCCGGCACCAGCTCGGCCCCCGCCTGATACAGCTCGACATCCTGCCGGTAGGGTTCGACGCTGGCCTTGATGTTCGCGCCGAAGCGGTCGCGGAAATCCTGTGGCACCGGCATGTAGGACAGATCGGGATCGGATTCGACGAAGAAGGCCCAGTCCGGCTGCGGCACCATCACCGTGGCGCGCGGGAAGGCGCGGGTGCCGTCGGCGGCACGCAGGTTGCCGACATGGTCGGGATGGGTGTGGGAGATGACGATGACGTCGATGTCATCGGCCGTCAGGCCCAGTGCCTCGAGATGCCGGAACAGGCGGCCGCCGTCCGGCCCCATGGTCGCACCGGCCCCCGCCTCCAGCAGGACGCGGCGCCCGTCGATTTCCAGAAGCAGGGTGTTGAGGTTCAGGGTCAGGCGGTCGGCGGGCAGGAAGGCGCGGCGCAGGACCTCTTCCAGTTCCGCCTCGGGCGCATCGCCGGCATAGACGGTGGGCGGGCCGCCGATATTGCCGTCCGACACGACGGTCGCGGCGATGTCGCCGATGCGGAACCGGTAGATGCCGCTGTTCCACTCCGTCTGCGGGGTGCCCGCCTGCGCCCGGGCCGCGGGGATGGCCCCGGGCATGAGCAGCGCGCCCGAGGCGCCGGCGGCGGCAGTCAGCATGATCCTGCGTCGATTGATCGTGAGCATCTCGATCCTTCCTTTCCGGGTCAGGAGCACGGTCTTCCGGCTCAGGAGGTGAGATGACATCGAAGCGTCGTTGGTATAACCCGGACAGAGTCGATCAAGCTGTTCGGAAAAAGCGAGCAATGGCGCCTGTCCGTCTGGATCACCTCGAAACCTTCGCCCTTGTGGTGCGCGCGGGCGGGTTCCGCGCCGCCGCGCGGGAACGCGGCGTCGCCTCCTCCGTCGTCAGCCAGACCATCGCGACGCTGGAGCGGGCGGTGGGGCTGCGCCTTCTGAACCGGACCACGCGCAGCGTGGCGCCGACGGAGGCGGGGCAACGGCTGCTGTCGCGGCTCGACGTGGCGCTGGCCGACATCCGCCTTGCGCTGGCCGAGATCGACCAGCTGCGGGACCGGCCATCCGGGACGCTGCGCATCAACGCGCCCGCGCCGGCGGTGGAGCATGTGCTTTGCCCGCTCGCCTTCGACTTCATGGCCGAATATCCGGAGGTGCAGGTCGAATTCGTCAGCGACGCGGCCATCGTCGATATCGTCGCCGAGGGGTATGACGCCGGGGTCCGGTTCGGCGAGCATCTGGCGCAGGACATGATCGCCGTGCCGCTGGGACAGCCGCTGCGCTATGCCATCGTCGCGGCGCCGGCCTATCTGGCGGCAAGGGGGACGCCGGCAGAGCCGGGCGATCTGGTGGGCCATGCCTGCATCCGCCGCCGCTATCCCGGCGGCACCCTGGCCGAATGGCTGTTCGAGAAGGACGGCCGGATCGTCGAGATCGAGCCGGAAGGCCGCCTCACGCTCAATTCCGCGCATCAGGAGCTGCAGGCGGCGCTGGCGGGGCAGGGGCTCGCCCATGTGTTCGAGGATTACGCCCGGACAGCCATCGGGGAGGGCCGGCTGGTCGAGGTTCTGGCGGACTGGAGCCCGCGCCTGCCGAGCTGGTATCTCTACTATCCGAACCGCCGGCACAGCAGCGCGGCGATGCAGGCCTTCCTCGCCTTCGTCCGCCGGTCCAGCCGGCAGGCGGGGGCGCCGCCTGACCCGGGCTGCGGAAGGTGACGCGACCGCAACACCAGGGCAGCCGGCTTAAATCGCAAAAAGCTATACTATTATACTTAACGCTTGTGCCGATGGCAGGCTTGTGTGAAGACTGGCCGCATTCAGCAGAGGCATGACCCCGGGGAAGACCGTGATGAACCTGGAAACGCTTTCGGTGTCCGTCGCCGACTACATCGCAACGGTGACGATCGACCGTCCACCCGTGAACGCCCAGAACAACAAGCTGCGCGACGAGATGCAGCTTGTCATGGACAGCCTCGGCGACCGGACCGATGTGCGCGCCATCGTGCTGACCGGCGCGGGCAAGGCGTTCTCGGCCGGGGCCGATCTGGCCGAGCGCCCGACGCAGGAGCTGGGGGTCTACACGGCGCATAACCGGCGGGTGAGGGCGAGTTTCGACTGCATCCTGGAATGCCCCAAGCCCGTGATCGCAGCCGTCAACGGCCCGGCCATCGGGGCCGGCTGCGTGACGGCGCTGTGCTGCGACATCCTCGTGTTTTCGGAAAAGGGCTATCTTCAGATGACCGAGGTCACTGTCGGCCTTGCCGGCGGCGTGTCCCATGTCCGGCGCCACCTGAGCGAATCCGACGCGCGGCTGATGTTGTTCACGGCGCGGCGGATCTACGGGCCGGACCTGTTGCGCATGGGGGTGGCCTCGGCCTGCACCGCGCCCGAGGACCTTCTGGAAACGGCCATGGGCATCGCCCGCGACATCGCCAGGGCCAGCCCCTCGGCCGTTCGCGCCGCCAAGGCCTCGTTCCAGGTCACGGAGGGACAGTCGGTCTACGAGGGCTACCGGTTCGAGCAGGGCCAGACCAAGGCCCTGTCCACCTCGGAGGACAGCGCCGAGGCGATGGCCGCCTTCCGCGAGAAGCGGGCGCCGGTCTTCAAGCCGTGACCGCCGGGCCATGACCCGCCTGCCGCCGATCGCCGTGCCGGGGCGCGTGCCGCCGGAACCGGCTGGCGGGACATGGTCGCGCAGGACCGGACCGTCCGCCTCGAGGTGGGGCGGCTTGGCCCCCTGACCTTGGGGATGGATGCAGATGGCGACAGTATCCGTGACCGGACCGCGGCGGCGCGGGACAGGCGACAGGCCCCCGCGCCCGGTGTCAGCCCTCCCTGTCCGCCAGTCCGGCAATCCAGTCCGCCAGAGCCCGGGCCACGGCCTCCGGCTGCTCCGGCAACAGCGCGTGTCCGGCGCCCCCGATCACCACGCACTCGGCCTTCGGGCCGATCGTCCGGCGCAGCGCGGCCAGTTCGGGCGGCGGCGAGATGACATCCTCGGTCGCGCCGACATAGAGCGTCGGGTGCCGGTCGGCGGAGCGGATCCAGTCCTGGTCGCGGGTCTGGCCCGCCGCACGGCGTTGTTCCGCGGCGACCTCCGGCCACCAGCCGTCCAGCCAAACCGAGGCGTCGGAGCCCGCGGCGAAGTAGACCTTCCGCAGATGCCCGAGGCGTTCCCCGTCCGGCAGCGACATGTCGAAGCTGGCCGAGATCGAGGCCTTGACGGGTTCCGGCACGGTATTGGTCACGATCGCGGCCACCAGCGCCACGGCGCGGGTCAGGTCGGGCCGGTCATGCGCCAGCATCCGCGCGACCCAGTTGCCGGCGGCGTGGCCTACCAGAACGGCAGGGGAAGCCGCCTCGGCCTCGAGGATCGCGGCAATATCGGCGGCCATGTCGTGCAGGGTGTCGCCCGGGCGGAGCGGCGTGGACCCCCCGATGCCGCGCGGTTCCGGCAGGATGAGGCGCAGCCCCGCCCGCAGGAGCGACGGCAGCAGAAGGTCGAAATCCTCGGTCCCGCGTCCGAGGGACGGGATCAGCACGACCGCCGGCCCCTCGTCGCCGCAGATGCGATAGCGGATCTCGCCGCCGTCGCGGGTCGGGCGCCGTGCACCGGGGTCGCGGGCGGTTTCGGGTCCGGGGGGGCTGGGTTCCATGGGTGCGACCTGCGATTGTTCATGACAGAGGAAGGGCTGCCAGCGTGGCGAGCCAAAGGAGGGTTTGATGAAACTGGCAGTCATCGGTGCCGGAGCGATCGGAGGCTGGCTCACCTCGGGCTTCGTCGAGGCCGGCGCCACGGCGACGGTTCTGGCACGGGGCGCGACGCTGGCGGCATTGCGGACGTCCGGTCTTGCCCTTGACGACGGCACATCCCTTCGCCGGTACGACGTCGCGGCCACGGATGATCCGGCCGACCTGCGGGACGCGGATGTCCTGCTGCTGGGGCTCAAGGCGCATGACCTGCCCCGGCTGGCGCCGCTCATCGACGCGGCCCTGGGACCGCGGACGACGGTCGTGGCCGCGATCAACGGTCTGCCTTGGTGGTTTTTCGAGGCGTTCGGCGGGCCGGCGCAGGGCCTGCACCTCGATGCGGTCGATCCGGACGGCGTTCTGGCGCGGCTGATGCCCGCCGGCCGCGTCGTGGGCGCGGTGATCCATGCGGCAAGCCTGGTCGAGGCGCCGGGGCGCATCCGTCTGGTGGCGGCGAACAGCGTGCTGCTGGGGGACGCCGCCGACGGCGGTCTTGCATCCGACATCGCCCGGCACCTCGCCGCCGGCGGCATCCCGGCCAGCGCGACCGACGCGATCCATCGCGCGGTCTGGAGCAAGTTGTGGGGCAATTCCAACATGAACCCGCTGTCGGCCCTGTGCCGGGCGGACCTGGCGACGATGCTGGACGACGAGGGGGTGCGCGGTCTTGCCCTTACGATGATGCGCGAGATGTCCACGGTGGGCGCGCGGATCGGGCTGACCGGGTTCGACGATGTCGAGGCGCGAATCGAGACCACGCGCAAGCTGGGGACGTTTCGGACCTCGATGCTGCAGGATGTCGATGCCGGGCGCGCGCTGGAGCTGGACCCGATCCTCGGCGCGCTGGTCGAGCTGGCGCGGAAGCTCGAGGTGCCGACGCCAGTCATGGACGGCGTCCATGGGCTGGCGCGGCTGCTGGACCAGAGCCTGTCGGGACCGCGCCCGTAAGGGGCGGGCGAGGGGGCTCACGTCTCGAAGAAGGGCGTTTCGAGACCCCTCGGCCCCCGCAGGAGGAAATCGAACCCATAGGTCTGCACGCCGTCGACCTCGCCGAGATCGCGCAGGATCAGCATGTGCCGCAGATCTTCGGGAAGTGTGGTCAGCACCGGATCCTGCGCATTCTCCTCGGGGAATTCGGGGAAGAACAGCGTGGTTTCCACCGTGCGCATGAGGCCGATCCCCATGACGATGATGTTCAGGTGCGGCGCGCGCTTCCGGCCATCCTCGACATAGGGGCCGGGCCGGACGGAGCGGAAGTCGTAGACGCCCTCGATGGTCGACCAGGCCCGTCCCCATCCCAGGAAATCCGGGTCGGCCTTGTCGGCCTCGGGGTCCTCGGGATGGCGGAACCGGCCGGCGGCATCCGCCTGCCAAAGCTCGAGGATCGCGTTGGCGACCGGGTCGCCGCCCTCTTTCCGGACCGTCCCGGTCAGGACGAAGGGCGTGCCCTTGCCGGTCGGCTCGGCATCGGCGGACAGGCGGGTCAGGTCGTTGTCGCCGGGCCGGAAGTAGTCCGCCGGGAAGAACGGACCGATGGTGTGCTGCGACAGGGGGATGCGGCGCATGTGCTGTAGGTCTTCCATCATGCTTCCGGAGTGGCGTTGCGTCCGCGCAGGACGATGTCATGGTGAAACCCGAGATGGTCGACACCCACCTCGGCAGGGTGCAGCTGTCTGGCCACCAGACGCTGGCGGGCCGCCGGATCGCCGATCGACTGAAGGATGCGGTCCCAGTCGTTCAGCGGGTCGCCCGGGAAATACATCTGGGTCACCAGCCGCGACAGGGTGCTGGGTCCCAGCACCGAGAAATGGATATGCGGCGGGCGCCACCACGTGTCCTTGACCGGGACCGGGTAGGCCCCCGGCTTGATCGTCAGGAAGCGATAGGTGCCGCTCTCGTCCGATCTGACGCGACCGTGGCCGAGAAAATTCGGATCGAGCGGCGCCGCGCGCTGGTCGAGCGCATGGGTGTAGCGGCCGGCGGCGTTCGCCTGCCACAATTCGACGATGGCGTTGGCGACCGGGCGCCCGTCCTCGTCGAGGATGCGGCCGGTGACCTCCATCAGCAGGCCCTGCGCCAGCTTTCCGGTCGTGCTGAGGGCGAGGTTGCTGTCCCCGCAATGCAGCTTGCGCCACAGGTCGGCCGGACCCGTCACCTCGGTGCGCGTCAGCGGCCGGCGATAGGCGGGCTGCGATGGCGTATGCGTCCAGGTGTTCGTATAGCCTTCGATCGGAACGGTGGGCTGCACGCCCTCCGGCCAGGGGTCATACATCCGCCTGCGTGTATCGTTTCTCACGCGCTGGTCTCCTTCCCTCGGATTTCGACGGCTGGCACGCTTGTGCGACATGCCAGGCCACGGCTGCGCCTCCCGCCTGCAAGAAAAATAATAAGCTACCTTTATAGCTTATTGTCAAGCAGACTCCTGCGGGCGAGGTGGCGGAATCCCCGGGTCCGGAGTCCGGCACAGCGGCCCGTGACCGGCGCGCGCGACGAAAAATGACGTTGCGCTATATTAAAAAGATAGCTATATGATTTTTTAACGACCGGACCAGTCTGCCGCGGCTCCTTGGGCGCGGCAAGCTGCTTCGGCGCAAGGCCAATCGCCACGGGAGGGGGGAATGGTTTCACGCATCCTGATTGCAGTTGCGGGCCGCGCGGTGGCGGCCGGTCCTGCGCGGGGCGGGGCCGCCGAACAGCCAGGCGCAGAGCAGACCACATAGGGCTCACCCGTTCGCCCGCCGGAATCAGCCGACGATACCCGGCCGCAATCACCAGGAGGAAGCAAATGTCATCATTCACCCCGTCGCGCCGTCTGGTGCTCGCAGGGCTGGGGGCTGCAATCGCAACCCCTGCGATCGTCGGGCGTGCGTCCGCCGCAGAAGTCACCCTGCGCCTGCACCACTTCCTGCCGCCGGTCGCGCCGATGCACGCGCAGTTCTTCGAACCCTGGGCGGCGGAGCTAGCCGCGGCATCGGAAGGTGCCATCGAGGTTCAGCTTTTCCCGGCCATGCAGATGGGCGGCAAGCCCCCGCAACTTGTCGAACAGGTCAAGAAGGGCATCGTCGACATCGCCTGGGCGCTGCCGACCTATACGCCGGGCCGCTATCCGGTGGCCGAGACCATGGGCCTGCCGTTCCTGGCCAAGCATGCCGAAGAAACCTCGGTCGCGTTGCACAGGCTGATGGACGAGTTCGGCGGCGACGAATTCGCCGGCATGAAGCCGCTCGCCTTCTGGAGCCACGATGGCGGCAAGCTGCACATGCGCGACAACCCCGTTCGCTCTGCCAGCGATCTGGCGGGCAAGAAGATCCGCAGCCCGAATGCCGGCATGGGCGACCTGCTCGCGTCGCTGGGCGCAGAACCGGTGTTCTTCCCGGTGACCGAGATGGTCGTCGGCCTCAGCAACGGCGTCATCGACGGTTGCTGCCTTCCCTATGAGGTCGTGCCGCCGTTCAAGCTGCAGGAACTGACGAAGTTTTCCAGCGAGGCAGCCCCCGGCGCCCGCGGCCTCTATGCCAATACCAACGTTCTGCTGATGAACGCGGCCAGCTACGAAGGGCTTTCCGACGATCTGCGCGGCGTGATCGATGCCAATTCCGGCATCGAGCTGTCGCGCCGCATCGGCAAGACCTACGACGCCTTCGAGGCCGTCGGCCGCGACATGGTCGAAAAGCAGGGCAACGAGATCGTTGAAATCCCGGCCGAGGAAATCGCCAGATGGTCCGAGGCTGCCCTGCCGGTCTATGCCGCCTGGGAAGCCAAGCTGAACGACGCGGGCCATGACGGGGCGGCGATCCTGGCGCGGGCGAATGCGCTCCTGGATCAGGGCGCGTAAATGTCCAGCTGGGCAGCGATATGGCCTCGGCAGGGGGTGGGGCATCCCCCCTTGCTGACCTGGATGGACAGGCTGGCCAGGATACTTGCCGCGCTTGGCGGTGCCGTGGTGTTCGGCGTGGCGCTGACGGTCACCGTCTCGGTCGTGATGCGTGTTCTGGGCCTGCAGGGCGTTCGCGGCGACTTCGAACTGGTCGAGATGTCCTGCGTCTGGGCGGCCGGCCTGTTTCTGCCGCTGTGCCAGTTGAAGCGCGGCCATGTGATGGTCGACCTGTTCACGAACTGGCTCGCCTATCGCGTCCGCGCCGTTATCGACTGGATCTGGCTGATCGGCTTCGCACTGGCCTGGGCGGCGCTGTGCTATTTCACGGTCCACGGCCTCGCGGAAATCCGGGCGTATGGAGACCAGACGATGCTGCTGTCGATTCCGGTTTGGTGGGCCTATGTGCCGTCGGTCCTGGGAACCGGCGCAGCAAGCCTGATTGCCTTCGCGCAGGCGACGCTGCTCCCGCGGGAAGCGGTAAGCGAGGTTGGACACTGACCATGGATCCGACTCTCGTCGCAGGCATTCTCGTCCTGCTCCTCCTCGCAGCAATTGTCCTGCGCGCACCGATCGGACTGGCCATGGGCGCCGTCGGTGCGATCGGCTACATCCTGTTGTCCAGTTCCTCGAGTCTGCAGGCCTATGTGTCCACGGGCTGGACCGACAAGTTCCTGTCCTACGATCTGGCAATCGTGCCCCTGTTCATCCTCATGGGGCATTTGGCGACCCATACCGGCATTTCGACGGCCTTGTTCGCAGCCTCGAACGCGTGGATCGGGCATTGGCGCGGCGGCCTTGCCATGGCCGCGGTCGCAGGTTGCGCCATGTTCGGATCCATTTCCGGCTCGTCCATCGCCACCGCATCGACCATGGCAAAGGTCGCCTTGCCCGAAATGCGCAAGCACCATTACAGCGGTGCGCTGTCGTCCGGCGCGCTGGCGGCGGGCGGCACGCTGGGCATCCTGATCCCGCCCTCGATCGTGCTGATCATCTATGCGCTGCTGACCGAGCAGAACATCGTCAAGCTGTTCCTTGCGGCCACGGTCCCCGCCGTGCTGGCGGTCCTGGGCTTCATCATCGCCATCGCGATCTATGTGCGGGTCTTCGCCGACGCCGCCCCCTTGCAGGAGCGGGCGAGCCTGCAGACCCGGCTGCGCAGCCTGGGCAGCATCTGGCATATCGTCGGCATCTTCGTCGTCGTTCTGGGCGGGATCTACGGGGGCTTCTTCACGCCGGCCGAGGGGGCATCCATCGGTGTGGTGCTGATTGCCGTCGTGGGCGTGTTCACGCGCACCCTGTCACTGGACGCATTGATCGAAAGCCTGGTCGAGACGGCGGCGACCAGCGCGATGATCTTCGTCATCCTGTTCGGCGCCGACATCTTCAATGTCGCGATGGCCCTGTCCCGCGTGCCGACGACCCTGGCGGACTGGTTCACGGCCGCAGAGATCGCGCCGACGACCGTCCTGCTGCTGATCGTGGCCTTCTACCTCGTCATGGGCTGCGTGATGGACAGCCTGTCGATGATCGTGCTCACGGTGCCGGTGTTCTTTCCGACGATGATGAGCCTCGATTTCGGCCTTCTGCCCGAACAGCAGGCGCTCTGGTTCGGGATCCTGACGCTCGTGGTCGTGGAGTTGGGAATGATAACCCCGCCCGTCGGTCTGAACCTGTTCATCATTTCCGCGATCGCCAAGGAGATCCCGACCTCGGCGATCTTCCGCGGAACCGTGCCGTTCATCGCGTCGGAATTCGTCCGCATCGGGCTGCTGATCGCCTTTCCCGCGCTGAGCTTCTGGCTCGTCGATGTCTGGTCCGGCTAGGGCAGGACAAGGGAGGTCCGGCGATAGCGAGGCGATGAAAGGCCCCGGAGCGGAAGCTCCGTCAATACCCGGGAGGATGTCAGAATGTCAGGCAGATCGCGTTTGTGGAGGACCCTGTGAACCCGCCGATGAAGATCACGCTGCTCGGGACGGGCACCCCCATGCCCGACCTCCACAAGTTCGGCACGAGCACGCTGATCGAGGCGGGCGGGCTGCGCGTCCTGCTCGATTGCGGCCGCGGCGCCGTGGTGCGACTCGCGCAGATCGGCGTTCCGGCCGGCAGCATCGATGCGGTGCTGATCTCCCATTTCCACTCCGACCATTACGCGGCGCTGCCCGATCTTGTCATGACCGGCGCGATCCCCGCCCCCTGGGGCGCGCGCCGCAGGCGGCTTCGCGTCGTCGGTCCCGAGGGCGTGCGCGAGGTCGTGGACGGGCTGTGGGCCTTCATGAGCGGCGACCGGACCATCCGTGTGGCCGACAGGAGATCGACCCCGACCTGCAGCGCGTCGATGTCGGCGTCATTTCCGAAGGCGTCGTCTTCGACGAGAACGGGTTGCGCATCATCGCCTTCGAGGTCGATCACGGGGATTTCGTGAAGCCGGCCTTCGGGTATCGGGTCGAATACGGGGGGCATGTCTTCGTTCACAGCCATGACACCCGCTACAGCGAGAACCTCGTCCGGCACGCCGAAGGCGCGGATGTGCTGGTTCACGAGGTCGCCATGGCGCGCGCCGAAGTGATGGCACGGGACCCGCATGTGCGCACGGTTCTGGAACACCACATCACCCCGCGCGAGGTGGGCCGGGTGTTCGCGCAGATCCGGCCCAAGGCCGCGATCCTGACCCATGTGGTCCTGAAGGCGCCCGAGCCGCCTAGCCTCGGCGAGGTGCTGGACGAGGTCGGGCTGGAATATGATGGGCCCGTTCTGGTGGCCCGCGACCTGACCGTCATCCGCTTTGGCGCGTCTGTCGCGATCTTTTCGGGGGAGACGGCGCGCGGGTGATCGCGCGCCGGTTCGGCTTTTCGTCGCCGGCGCGATCCGGCTTTAGGGAGGAACACTCATGAAGACAACCGCCACACTCGCCGCCGCCGCCCTGGCCTCGTTCGCCGGCTTCGCGGTCCATGCCCAGACCATGACGGCCGAGGGCTCCAATCCGGGCAGTTCGCCCCTGACCACCATCATGACCCTGGCCGAGCTTGCCAGTGCCGCGGGCATCGCGGATTTCCAGGTGCAGGACGGGCAGACGCTGACCGACTCGCTCGTCAATGTGGCCCGGGGCACGACCGACGTGGCCCCCGTGCCGCTGATCGCGCCGTTCCTTCTGTCGCGGGGCGCAGGTCCCTATGCCTCGATCGGGGCCGAAGGCGGGACCGAGCTGGTCGGCAAGGTCTCGGCGCTCTTCACGGTCAGTCTCGGCGCGATGGGCCTGTATGCCTACAACAGCTCGGGCGTGTCGGGCTGGGACAGCCTCGAGGGCAAGCGGATCATCAACGGGCCGCCCTCCGGCGGTGCCCTGGCCAACGCCCGGGCGATGATCCAGATCATCGCCGGACTGGAAGACGGCAAGGGTTATGAAGGCGTGCAGTCGAACTGGGGGCAGATGTCGCAGTTCATCGCGGACGGGTCGGGCGACGGCATGGTGCTGCCGATCTATTTCCCCGACGACCGCCTGACCCAGGCCGCGGCTGCGGGGGCCATGACGCTCTATTCCGTGCCCCGGGAGGCATATGAGAGCGAACCGTTCCAGAAGTACCTTGCCAGCCCCGGCACCGTCGGTTTCGAGATTCCGGTGTCCGAGCTTCCCCGGCAGGAAGGCGTGACCATCCAGTCGGAGGATGAGATCTGGCGCGGCCCGGCAACGGCAGGGGCCGTCGTGGTGAATTCGGAGATGGATTTCGACACGGCCAAGGCCCTGACGGCGCTGTTCCTGGACAACCTCGAGACCTTCGAGACCAAGGCGCCCTACATGCGCTATGTCCTGCTGGGCGCCATCGATGCGGAAGACACCGGCATGTGCGGCCCGAACCCGATCAAGTATCACCCGGGCGCGGTCGCCGCGTGGGAAGAGGCCGGATACACGGTCCCGGACTGCGCAAAGCCCTGATCCCGACCCGATCCCGACATCATCGCAGAAACCGGCGGTCGGCACATGACCGTCGGATTACGAAAAAGGCGCTCCCATGACTGCCTCAGCCTCATCCGCGGAAGTCGCGACCTCGTCTTTCACGATGCGCCTCGCCTACTGGTTGGCCTTCGCCTTTGTCGTGGTCGGGCTTTTCAACGCCATGCCGGGCATACCGGGGCTCGACGCCCTGGTGGCCGACCTGACCGGCCAGACCGCGATCCGCATCCGCCGCTTCCCCTACGAGTATTTCTACCCGGCCGCCTTCTTCGTGATGATGCTGATCGTGGCATTGCGCCAGGTGAACACCCGCAAGCGCGAGGGGCAGCGCAAGCCGCTGGCGCTGGCGCTTGACATCGCGCTGGTGGCGATGGCGGCTGCAGTGTCGCTCGCCTATCTGAACGAGATCCAGTCGGTCTGCCTTGCCGACCAGATCACCGGCGACCGGGCGCGGCTGATCGAGGAAGCCCTGCGGATCGAGAAGGAAAATGCCGCACTGTTCGGCATGCCCGAGCCCTCGACGGTCGATGATCCGCAATGCCTGAACACGCTGGGCGGCTGGCTCGTCCCCATCATCGGCATCGCGATTTCCGTGTTCCTCGCCTATGCGGTCAAGGTCTGGGGCCTGCCGCTGGTGATCGTGGCGATCGTGGTGGTGGGATGGACCTTCACCACCATCGGCGTGTGGTACTTCTTCGGCGCCGACGGCCTTAACAAGTATCTCGTGACCAAGCTGGGCGGCGAACCCCGCACGCTGGCGGATGGCTATTCGCGGGTCCACGACATCCTGACCAGCAATGCCTCGGGCCTGCTGGGGCGGTTCATGGCCATCGTCCTGAACGAGATCTTTCCCTATCTCATCCTCGGCGCGCTCTTCGGCGTGTCGGCCGGCGGCCAGTCGCTGATCAAGCTGGCCTTCCGCTGGACACGCTCGCTCCGCGGCGGTCCCGCGCATGCCGCGGTCGTGTCCTCGGCCATGTTCGGCACGATTTCGGGCGGGCCGGTCGTCAACGTGCTGTCCACCGGCGTGCTGACCATCCCGATGATGCTGAAGCGCGGCTTCTCGCGCACCTTCGCAGGCGGGATCGAGGCCGCGGCCTCGTCCGGCGGCGCGGTGATGCCGCCGGTGATGGGCGTGGCGGCCTTCATCCTGGCCTCGATGACGGCGGTGCCCTACCGCGACGTGATCGTCGCCGCGCTGATCCCCGCCATCGCCTATTTCTTCTGCCTGTTCCTCACGGTCGTCTTCCAGGCGCGCCGGCAGAACATCCAGGCGGTGGGCGAATTCACCGACGAGATGCACATGAGCCGCCAGGACATCCTGAACCTGGTCATGATCTTCGCGCCCATCGTCCTTATCACCGCCCTGCTTCTGACCCCGAAGGAAACCGTGGGCTGCGGTCTGCTCGGCACGCTTCTCGGCGCCGAGCGGACGGTCACCGGAGCCGGTTGCATCGCGCGGGACCTGCCCTGGGTGCTGCAACTCCTGCAGAACGCGGCCGGCGACGTCGGCGGGGCCGGATGGTGGGCGGTGCTGCTGCTGATGGGGTTGCTGTTCCTCGACCCGGCGATGCGGGCCGCGCCGCGCAAGCTGATCGACGCGCTGTCCGATGCGGGCGGCCTGATCGCGACGCTCTACCTGATGTTCCTCGTGGTGACGATCATCGACTTCAGCCTGAAGATGACCGGAATGCCCTTCTACATTTCGCTCGACGTGCTGCAGTGGCTCAACAGCCTCAACCTCGGCGAAGGGGGCGCGGGTTTCTTCCAGTTCCTGGCGCTGGCGGTGACGATGCTGCTGGCCATCCTGCTGGGCATGGGCATGCCCGCGGCGCCGGCCTTCATCAACGTATCGCTGCTGATGGGGCCGGTGCTGGCCGGACTGGGCGTGTCGCTCTTCACCGCGAACATGTTCATCTTCTACTTCGCCGCGGCCTCGGCCATCACGCCGCCGGTGGCGCTGGCGGCCTATGCCGCCGCCTCCATCACCAAGGCCGATCCGATCATGACCGGCCTGTCCGCAGTGCGCTCGGGGATCGTGATGTTCGTCATCCCGTTCATCTTCGCGGCCTATCCCGAGCTTCTGCTGATCCCGCAGGCCGTTCTCGATCCGCAGGCCAGCGGCATCGTCTATCTGCCGGGCTATGATGGTACGGTCGACGTCGTGAACCTGGTGCTGCTGATCCTGCGGCTCACCATCGCGCTCTACCTGCTGGCCAGCGCGCTCACCGCCTTCGACTTTGCCCGGCTGGGGGCATGGCAGGTGGCGCTGCGTCTGGCGCTGGCGGTGGGGATCATCCTGCATGACCCGGTGGTGCACGGTATCGCCACGGCGGCCGGACTGGCGGTGCTGGTGGCCCATTACCTGGGCGTCAGGGCCGGGGCGAGGCGGCTGGACCTGACGACCTGACAGGCGCGGATGACAGGCCGGGGCGGCGCGCGAACACGGTTCTCGCCGCGCCGCCCGTGGCACGGGCCGGCCCCGCGGGGTAGTCTGCCGGAGTGATCCCCTCGGGCCTGTCCCCGGGGCCATCGCTGCCCCGCGCGGCTGCCCCGGAACGGCCCCCGCCCGACGACAAGGAGTGACCGATGACCGACCGCCCCGATTTTCTCGTCATCATGACCGACCAGCACCGCTGGGACTGGCTCGGCTGCAATGGCCATCCCGTGGTGAAGACGCCGAATATCGACCGGCTTGCGGCGCGGGGTACCACGTTCGACCAGTATTTCGTCGCCTCGCCGGTCTGCATGCCGAACCGCGCGAGCTTCATGACCGGCCGGTTCCCGACGACCCACGGCCTGCGCTACAACGGCTGCCATCTTCCGGTGGAAGCCAATACCTTCGTCGATGTCCTGCGCGCGGCCGGCTACCGGACCGGGGCCATCGGCAAGTCCCACCTCCAGCCGATGATCGGGCGAAGACTTCCGCCCAGGGACGATGGCGGCCCGATCCCGGAAGCGTGGAAGATCGACGAGACTCTCTACGGGGAAGAGCAGCCGGGCCGGTATCAGGGCGAGGGGGGCTATGACATCCCGCTGCCCTATTACGGCTACGATCACGTCGACATGGTCACGGACCACGGCACCGAGGCCGGCGGACACTACCGCCAGTGGCTGCGTCGCACCTATCCCGATGTGGCCGACAACCCGATGCGCGGGCTGCCGCACGACTACACGGTGCGGCAGGCCCTGCGCCCCGACATGCCGGAAGAGGCGTATACCACGTTCTATATCCGGGATCGGGCGAGCCGGTATCTCAGGGATCAGGCGGGATCCGCGCAGCCGCTGTTCACCTTCGTGTCGTTCCCCGACCCCCATCACCCGTTCAACCCCCCGGGCCGCTATTGGGACATGTACAGCCCCGACCAGTTCGAGCTCGGCACGCGCTATGCCGATCACAGGTCGCCTCCCGTGCCGCTGGCAAGGCTCCACGACGCCTTCGAGGCCGGCACGCCGCCGGCCACCCGCACGTCCCCCTTCATCGCGTCGGAGCAGCATCTGCGCGAGGCGATGGCCCTGACGGCGGGAATGATCACCATGATCGACGATGCGGTGGGCGAGATCCTCGCCGCCCTGGAGGCATCGGGGCGGGCCGCGAACACGGTCGTGATCTTCACGTCGGACCATGGCGACTATCTCGGGGACAGCGACCTGCTCCTGAAGGGACCCTGGATGCGGGAATCGCTCAACAAGGTGCCGCTGATCTGGAGCGATCCGTCCGATCCGGACCCGCGCCCCCGCTGCGCCGCGCTGACATCGACGGTCGATATCGCGCCCTCGATCCTCGAACGGGCCGGGCTCATGCCCTATAACGGAATGCAGGGCCGGTCCTTCCTGCCCGTCCTCGGCGACCCGGCGGCAGAGCCGCGCCCGGATGTCCTGGTGGAGTTCAACGACAGCAGCGCGCGGCTGGGGTACCGCGCGCCTGCCCGGATCAGGACCCTCGTGACCGAGGACTGGACCCTGATCGTGCCGGCGGGCGAGGGCTGGGGCGAGCTCTACGACCGCAAGGCGGATCCGGAAAACACCGACAACCTCTGGGACAACCCGGATTTCACCGAGGTCCGGGCCCGGTTGACGGAACGTCTGCTGGATCGCGTGATCGCCCAGATGGACGAGAGTCCGAGGGCGCTCCACCCCGCCTGAGCCCCCGGTCGTGTCACTCGAGTTCGACGAGCAGGTCCTTTGCATCGACCTGGGTGCCCGGGGTGACGTGGAGGGCCTTGACGGTGGCGCTGCGGTCGGCGTGGATGCCGGTTTCCATCTTCATCGCCTCCAGCGTCAGCATCAGGTCGCCGGCACTGACCTTCTGCCCCA
>NZ_RJRZ01000021.1 GCF_003993775.1 Frigidibacter oleivorans | reverse complement strand
CCAGAAGGCTAGTGAGCCGATATGCAAGAGCTTCGTCCGTCGAAACAGACCAAACCGCCCGCATATCTCTTCAGTATACCAAATTGTCAAAGAGCCAGACAAAATCAAAACAGGTGCGCCGTAACTTGCAGCGCGTCCCGCCAGCCTTGTCTTCAGTTTTTCTTTCGCTTTCAGTGTCTTGCGACCCGTCCGGCGCCCCGTTGCGGTGTGTTCCGCTTCGGTGAGGGGGTATTTACGGATCGGTGCCGGGGTCTGCAAGGGCTTTTTTCGCGGTCCATGTCATTTTTTTGGTCGCCCCGCGAAAACCTCATGAATCCTTGGGTCTGCCCCGTGCGCGGTCCGGCTTCGCCCCGGCGAGGGTCGGGGAGGGGTCGCTCAGATTCTGTCGCGCGCAGCGCGACGCGCGCAACGAAATCCAGCTTTTCCACAGACTTGCCCCCGGCGCGGGCCGATTCCGCGACTCGCGCATCCGGTCCGACGGAGGTCAGGCGCGTTGCGGCAGGCGAATCCGCAGCGCCAGCAGCAGGATCGTCGCGCCCAGATAGAGGAAGGGTTCCAGCGGCCATGCCTTGACCAGCCACAGGTAGTGAATGCCCCCGGCCAGCGCCGCCGGATAGACCAGCTTGTGCAGCTTTCGCCAGTTCGCCCCGCCCATCCGCCGGATCGAGGCCGAATTGGAGGTGATCGCCAGCGGCAGCAGCAGCAGGAACCCCGCCATTCCCATGGTGATATAGGGCCGTTTGACGATGTCGGCCGCCGCCTGCGACCACAGGAACGACATGTCGAGCGCGATCCAGGCCAGCAGGTGCAGCGAGACATAGGCGAAGGCCAGCAGGCCCACCGCCCGGCGGAACCGGATCAGGTTCAGCCCCAAGAACCGGCGGGCCGGAGTGAAGGCCAGCCCGCCGATCAGGAACTGCAGGCCCAGCTCGCCCAGCCGGTGCTCGATCTCCTTCACCGGGTCGATTCCCAGCCCGCCGGTGGCGGCGAGCCAGAAGATCCACAGGCCCGGCAGCGCGCCTGCCAGATAGATCGCCCATTCCGGCACCCGCCGCGCCCAGCCGTTGACGCGCGCGGCGAGATCGGGCCGCGCCTCAGTAATTCCGGGCAAGGTCCATTCCCGCATAGAGCGCGGCAACCTGGTCGCCATAGCCGTTGAACATCTGCGTGGGCACCCGCGAGCCGAACAGCCCGCCGCCGATCTTGCGTTCGGTGGCCTGGCTCCAGCGGGGATGGTCCACCTCGGGGTTCACGTTGGCGTAGAAGCCGTATTCCGACCCTTGCATCATCTTCCAGGTGGCGGGCGGCTCGTCGCCGGTCAGGTCGATCTTCACGATGCTCTTGATCGACTTGAAGCCGTATTTCCACGGCACCACCAGCCGGATCGGGGCGCCGTTCTGATTGGGCATCTCCTCGCCGTACAGCCCGGTGGCGAGGATCGTCAGCGGGTGCATCGCCTCGTCGATGCGCAGCCCCTCGCGATAGGGCCAGTCGAGGATCGGGATGCGCTGGCCCGGCATCTCCTCGGGCCGGGTCAGCGTTTCGAAGGACACGTATTTCGCCCCCGGCTGCACCCCCACCCGGTCCAGCAGGCTGGCGAGCGGGAAGCCGATCCACGGGATCACCATCGACCAGGCCTCGACGCAGCGCAGCCGGTAGATGCGTTCCTCCAGCGTCACGCCGGACAGGATGTCGCCCAGGTCATAGCTGCCGGGCCGCTCCACCAGCCCGCCGATCTCCACCGCCCACGGGTCGGTGGTCAGCTGGCCCGCATTCTCGGCCGGGTCGGTCTTGCCGGTGCCGAACTCGTAGTAGTTGTTGTAGTTGGTGATCTCCTCGAAGGAATTCGGTGTTTCGTCTGTCGACAGAGGCGAGGGCCGGTAGTCGAGCTTGGCCAGCGCCGGGCCGGCAGCCGCCGCGGCCGCGGTCGCCGCCGCGCCGGCCATCAGCATCCGGCGGTTCAGCCATGCGGATTTCGGGGTGACGTCCGACCAGCCGAGGTCGGGCGTCCAGCGGCGGTCGCGGGATGATCTGATCTGCATGGTTTCCTCCGGCATCGGGCAGGCTCACCTTTCAATACGAAGGAAAGGCCGCGGCAGTTACTTCACGATGCCGTATGCCGGACCATTTGCGAAGCGCCCGACGGAAGAAGGGGCCCCGCAGGGCCCCTTGCAGCGATCGTCAGTGCACCACCACCGGGTCCGGCCGCGCCCGGGTGGAGGGCGAGACATGGCTGCCGACGATCAGGCCATCCTCGCCCGCCGTCACCGCAACCGTGTCGCCGTCCTTCACCTCGCCCGACAGCAGCATCCCGGCCAGCGGGTCCTGCAGGTGACGCTGGATCACCCGTTTCAGCGGGCGGGCGCCGAAGACCGGGTCATAGCCTTCGTCCGCCAGCCATTGCCGGGCCGCCGCGTCCAGATCCAGCACGATCTTGCGCTGATCCAGCCGCCGTTCCAGCCGCCGCAACTGGATCGACACGATGCCGTCCATGTCGCCCCGGCTGAGCCGGTCGAAGATGATCGTCTCGTCCAGCCGGTTCAGGAACTCGGGGCGGAAATGCGCCCGCACCGCCTCCATCACCTCGGCCCGGGCAGGCGCCGGATCGGCCCCTTCGGGCAGCTGGCTCAGCGCATAGGCGCCGAGGTTCGAGGTCAGCACGATCAGCGTCTGCTTGAAATCGACCGTCCTGCCCTGCCCGTCGGTCAGCACCCCGTCATCCAGCACCTGCAGCAGCACGTTGAAGACGTCGGGATGCGCCTTTTCCACCTCGTCGAACAGCACCACCTGATAGGGCCGGCGCCGCACCGCCTCGGTCAGCACGCCGCCCTCGTCATAGCCGACATAGCCGGGGGGCGCGCCGATCAGCCGGGCGACCGCGTGCTTCTCCATGAACTCGCTCATGTCGATGCGCACCATCGCCTGATCGTCGTCGAACAGGTATTCGGCGACGGCCTTGGTCAGTTCGGTCTTGCCGACACCGGTCGGTCCCAGGAACAGGAAGCTGCCCAGGGGGCGGTTCTCGTCGTTCAGCCCGGCGCGGGCGCGGCGCACGGCATTGGCGACGGCGGTCACCGCCTGCCGCTGGCCGATCACCCGGCGGCCCAGCTCCTCTTCCATCTTCAGGAGCTTCTCGCGCTCGCCCTCCAGCATCTTGCTGGTGGGGATGCCGGTCCAGCGTTCGACCACTTCGGCGATCTGTTCGGGGCGCACCGCCTCTTCGACCATCAGCCCGTCCTCGCGCGCCTCGGCCGCCTCAAGATCGCGCTCCAGCTGCGGGATGCGGCCGTATTGCAGTTCGCCCGCCTTGCCGAAGTTGCCCTCGCGCTTGGCCTGCTCCAGTTCGGCCCGTGCCTTGTCGAGCTGTTCCTTCAGCCCGCGGCTCGCCTCCAGCTTGTCGCGTTCGGCCTGCCAGCGCGCCGTCATCTCGGCCGAGCGGTCCTGCAGGTCGCCCAGTTCCTTCTCGATCCGTTCCAGCCGGTCCTTGCTGGCGGCGTCGTCTTCCTTCTTCAGCGCCTCCGCCTCGATCTGCATCTGCAGGATCTGCCGGTCCAGCGCGTCCAGTTCCTCGGGCTTGCTGTCCACTTCCATCCGCAGCCGGCTCGCCGCCTCGTCCATCAGGTCGATGGCCTTGTCGGGCAGGAAGCGGTCGGTGATATAGCGGTGGCTCAGCGTCGCCGCCGCGACGAGCGCAGAGTCGCTGATCCGCACCCCGTGGTGCAGTTCGTACTTCTCCTTGATGCCGCGCAGGATGCTGATCGTGTCCTCGACCGTCGGTTCCTCGACGAAGAC
The DNA here is from genome assembly GCF_003993775.1 of Frigidibacter oleivorans. GTDB lineage: Bacteria > Pseudomonadota > Alphaproteobacteria > Rhodobacterales > Rhodobacteraceae > Frigidibacter > Frigidibacter oleivorans. The sequence continues at coordinate 59,092 of NZ_RJRZ01000021.1, read as the reverse complement.
GGGCTGGAACCGGCGGGCCAGGGCCGCGTCCTTTTCGACATACTTGCGGTATTCATCCAGCGTCGTCGCGCCCACGCAATGCAGCTCGCCCCGCGCCAGCGCCGGCTTGATCAGGTTGGCCGCGTCCATCGCGCCATCGGTCTTGCCCGCACCGACCAGCGTGTGCATCTCGTCGATGAACAGGATCACCTCGCCCGCGGCGGCGGTGATTTCCGACAGGATCGCCTTCAGCCGTTCCTCGAACTCGCCGCGATATTTCGCGCCCGCGATCAGCGCGCCCATGTCCAGCGCCAGCAGCTTCTTGTTGCGCAGCGATTCCGGCACGTCGCCATTGACGATGCGCAGCGCCAGGCCCTCGGCGATGGCGGTCTTGCCGACGCCGGGTTCGCCGATCAGCACGGGGTTGTTCTTCGTGCGCCGGCTCAGCACCTGCATGGTGCGGCGGATTTCATCGTCGCGGCCGATGATCGGGTCGATCTTGCCTTCCTCGGCAGCCTCGGTCAGGTCGCGGGCATATTTCTTCAGCGCGTCATAGCCTTCCTCGGCGCTGGCGCTGTCGGCGGTGCGGCCCTTGCGGATGTCGTTGATCGCGGCGTTCAGCTTTTGCGCGGTCACCGCGCCCGCATCGAGCGCGTCCTTGGCCCGCGTGTTCACCATCGCCAGCGCCATCAGGATGCGTTCCACCGGCACGAAGCTGTCGCCGGCCTTCTTGGCCAGCTTCTCGGCCTCGTCCAGCACGCGCATCAGCGACTGCTCCAGCCCGGCGAGGTTCGATCCCTTGGGATTGCGCGCCACGGCGGCATCCACCGCCTCGGTCACGCGCGACGGCTCGCCCCCGGCGCGGCGGATCAGGTTGGCGGCCAGCCCCTGATCGTCATCCATCAATGCCTTCAGCAGATGTTCGGGCCCGACCTGCGGGTTCCCCTCGCGCATGGCGATGGTCTGGGCGGCCTGAAGAAAGCCGCGCGACCGCTCCGTGAACTTTTCGATGTTCATCGGCACACTCCTTGTCAAAGCCCCCGGTCCCTCGTCCGCCCGCCTCTGCGGCACGGCCCTGTCCGGGTCTCGTTTCCTCAGGTGTGGATCGCGCCGCAGCGTTTCAAGATGGCGTGACCGCGCCGGCAGGGCGCCAAGCCTGCGGAAACCGGCGACCTTTCGGCGCGTTGTGGGACCAGAGCAACCGCCGGCGACCGCCAGCCCGGTGCCCGGCCCGGGCATCCCGGCCGGCCCGCCGGACAAGCGAAGGACACCGCCATGATCCGCCGCCTTTTCGCCACCCTCTCCGACATCGGCACGCTGCTGCGCGGGCTGGCCGTGCCGGCCCCGCATTTCCCGGTGCCGGTCGCCCTGCCCGCCCGCGCGGCCATGCGCCGCAAGCCGAGGAGCTGACCGATGCGCATCCTCTCCAGCGAGATCACCCATGCCCGCCGCCTCCGCGACTTCGGCTGCGTCGAGGCGGTCGTGACGCTTCTGGTCAAGTCCGAGGGCCGCGTCGTCCCGCATGAGGTGCGGGTGCTGACCTCGGTTCCGCTGCACGGCGCCACGCCGCTGCGCGACAGGCTGCTGACCAGCGCCACCCAGCTGCACGCGCTGCGTCAGCGCCAGCGCCCCGCCGCAGCGACGATGCGCCAGGCCGCCTGACCGGTTCCGGCCGGGTTTCCGCTTGACCGGTCCGGGTCGTCCCGCCACATGGGGCAACACCGGAAGGAGAGCGCGATGCCCGACACAACCCGTCCCACGGCCGCAGACGACCGGCTGATCGTGGCGCTGGATCTGCCCGATGCGGTCTCGGGCCTCGCGCTGGCCGACCGCATCGGCGACGCGGTCTCCTTCTACAAGATCGGGCTCGGGATGCTCACCGGCGGCGGGCTGGCGCTTGCGCGCGAGCTGAAGGACGAACGCGGCAAGCGCGTCTTCCTCGACATGAAGCTCTTCGACATCGGCGCCACGGTCGAGGCGGCGGTGCGGGGGCTGGCGCGCTTCGACCTCGATTTCCTGACGGTGCATGGCGATCCGCATGTGGTGGCCGCCGCGCGGCAGGGGGCCGCGGGGTCGCAGACGAAAATCCTTGCCGTCACCATCCTGACCTCGCTCGACCGCGCCGACCTCGATGCGGCGATGATCCGGGCGGGCGACCTTGCCGAGCTTGCGGTGGAACGCGCCTCGCGCGCCTTCGCCGCCGGGGCCGATGGCGTGATCGCCTCGCCACAGGAGGCGGCGCTGATCCGCGCCCTGCCCGAGGCTGCGGGCCGCCTGATCGTGACGCCGGGCGTCCGCCCGGCGGGCACAGCGCTCGATGACCAGAAACGTGTGGCGACGCCGGCCCAGGCGGTGCGGGACGGCGCGGACCATGTGGTCGTCGGCCGCCCGGTCTGGCAGGCCGACGACGCCGCCGCCGCCGCCCGCGCCATCGTGGCAGAGCTTCGCTCGCCGCAGGCGCAACGCCCCAACCGCTGACCGGACCGGATCGACGCAGAAAGGGCGGCCCCGAGGGGCCGCCCTTCATCTTGGTGTCGGCTGAAAGCCTGCGATCAGTTCCCCGGGGCCGGAGCCGGGGCCGCCGCATCCGGGGCAGGCGTCGCCTCGGGGGCCGCGTCGGGCGCCGGGGTGGCCGCATCGGGGGCCGGGGTCGGCGCGGTTTCGGCCGGGGCAGTCTCGACCGGGTCGGTGGCGGCCGGCGCGGTCGCGGCCGGGTCGGTGGTGGCCGGAACGTTGTTTTCGATGGTCACGTCGCTGGCCGCCGGGGTCTCGGTGGCCTCTTCGCCGCCCGAAACGAGGAAGAAGATCACCGCCAGCGCCACGACGATGGCGCCGAGGATGAAGAAGATGCCGTTGCCGCCCGAACGGTGCGCGGTGGCCGTGGTGGGGCCGCCGACCGCGGGATCGCGGGGCGTCGTGGTGCGATGGTCTTGCATGTTTCTGCTCCTGGGTCAGGTTCTGGCCGGACAACCCCGTCGCCTCATTCGGGTTCCCGAACTGCTCAAACCCTAGGCAGACTGCCGCGCATCAGTTCTCGTTGATGTCGCGGTCCCACAGCTTGACCTGCCCGCGCCGGACCCCGGCCCAGCGGCGAAAACCGATCCAGGCCAGCAGCGACAGCACCGCGAACCACAAGAGCAGCCAGCCCACCGCCACCGTCAGGAGCCCCAGCCACAGCCCCAGCCCCGTCAGCACCGCGCCGACCGCGAAGCCGAGGAAGACGAAGCCCGGCAGGAACAGCTCGAAGATGCCGAGCGCGATGCCCGCCACCATCCAGACCCACCACATCTGCCACAGTACGGTCATTCCCCGCGTCCCCGGAACATCCGGAAGGCATCGGCGAAGGCGTCGAGCGCCGCGGCCGGCACCAGCACCGTCTGCTTGCCGCCGCCCTTGGCCACCTCGGCCAGCGCCTCGACCTGCCGGATCGCCACCTGATACTGCGCGGCCTCCAGCCCGTTTTCCTTGATCGCCTCGGCAATCACCGCGGTCGAGAAGGCTTCGGCCTCGGCCAGGACCCGCTTCGCCTTGGCCTCCTGCTCGGCCGCATACAGCTCGGCATCGGCGTTCAGCTCGACCGCGCGTTTCTTGCCCTCCGCCTCGGTTACCTGCGCGCGGCGGGCGCGTTCGGCGTTCAGCTGCTGCAGCATCGCCGCGCGCGTCGCGTCATCGAGGTTCACGTCCAGCACCTCGGCCCGCGTCACCTCGATCCCCCAGTCGTCCACCATCGCCGCCACCTGCTCGCGCACCTTCAGGATCAGGTCGCTGCGGTTCGACTGGACCTGGTCCAGTTCCATCTTGCCGATCTCGCTGCGCACGATGCCCGCGACCGTGGTGGCGATGGCGGCATCGACATCGCGGATGCGGTAGACGGTCTTTTCCGGCTCGGTGATCCGGTAGAAGACGCTCGTCTCCACCTTCACCAGCACGTTGTCGGCGGTGATCGCATCCTGCATCGCATTCGGTAGTTGCCGCTCCAGCACGCTGATCCGGTGCGCCACCCGGTCGAGGAAGGGCACGATGAAGTTGATCCCCGGCCCCAGCACCGCCCTCAGCCGGCCGAAGCGTTCGACCACATGCTTTTCCGACTGCGGCACGATCCGCACGCCGAGGAAGATGCAGAAGATGATGAAGAGCGCCAGGAAGATGATCACGGCATTGCCGCCGATCAGTTCTGCCAGAAGGTTCGGTTCCATGATGTCCCTCATGACATGCTTTTGGCGACACTATCCCATGCCGGGCGCCATGCCGGAAGTCCCTCCTGCCCCCGCCCTCTGGCGGGGCAGGCGACCGGGCTGATAGTATGGCTCATCATGCCCGCCCTCTGCCGCGACTGCCTCGCCACCTTCGACGCCGGCGCCCGCTGCCCGGCCTGCCGGTCGCCGCGCGTCCTGTCGCATCCCGAGCTGTTCGCGCTGTCGATCGCGCATATGGATTGCGACGCCTTCTATGCCAGCGTGGAAAAGCGCGACGATCCCGCGCTGGCCGACCGGCCGGTGATCGTGGGCGGCGGCACGCGGGGCGTGGTGTCCACCTGCTGCTACATCGCCCGCATCTCGGGCGTACGGTCGGCGATGCCGATGTTCCAGGCGCTGCGCCTGTGCCCCGACGCCGTGGTGGTGAAGCCGCGCATGTCCCGCTATGTCGAGGTCAGCCGCCAGATCCGCGCGATGATGGAGGTTCTGACCCCGCAGGTGGAGCCGCTGTCGCTGGACGAGGCCTTTCTCGACCTCACCGGCACCGAGCGGCTGCACGGCGCGCCGCCGGCGCTGCTGCTGGCGCGGCTGGTCCGGCGGATGGAGACGGAGCTGGGCGTCAGCGGTTCGATCGGCCTGTCGCACAACAAGTTCCTGGCCAAGGTGGCCTCCGACCTCGACAAGCCGCGCGGTTTTTCGGTGATCGGCCGGGCCGAGACGGCGGCCTTCCTGCGGGGCAAGCCGGTGCGGCTGATCTGGGGCGTGGGCCTTGCCACCCAGACCGCGCTGGAACAGGCGGGCATCCGCAGCTTCGACGACCTGTTGCGGTGGGACCGGCGCGACCTGTCCGCCCGCTTCGGCGCGATGGGCGACCGGCTGTGGCACATCGCCCGCGGCGAGGACCGGCGGCGGATCAGCCCCAACGCGCCGGTGAAGTCGATCTCGAAGGAAACCACCTTCCACGAGGATACCGCCGATGCCGAACTGCTGAAGGGGCATGTCTGGCGGCTGGCGGAACAGGTGTCCGACCGGGCGAAGGCGAAAGAGATGGCGGGCCGCACCGTGACGCTGAAGATGAAGCGCGGCGATTTCACCCTGCAGACCCGCCGCCACACCCTGCGCGAGCCGACGCAGATCGCCGACCGCATCTGGCGCGCGGCCGAGGAACTGCTGGATACGGCCTGCCCGACCGGGCCGCTGCGGCTGATCGGGGTGGGGCTGTCGGACCTCGTTCCCGCCAGCGCGGCCGACCTGACGGGCGACCTGCTGGACCCCGGTGCGGAACGCCGCGCCCGCGCCGAACGCGCCACCGACGCCATCCGCGCCCGCTTTGGTACCGATGCGATCGGCAAGGGGCGCGGGCTGCGCTGAGCCGGCTATTCCGCCGCCAGCCCGCGCGCCTGCGGCAGGGGGATCGCCGCGATCCGCGCCACCACCCGCCGCATCGCCTGCCGGAAGGCGGCATAGCCGGCGTGGGGGCGGATCGCCGCCTCGTCCATGTAGAGCGCGCGGTCGATCTCGATCTGCACGGCATGGCGGTTCAGCCCCGGGCGGCCATGCGCCTGCACCACATAGGCGCCGGCGAAGGGCAGGTTGCGGGCGACGACCAGCCCCTCGTCCAGAAAGGCGGCCTCGATCTCGTCCACCACCGGCGGCGCCGCCGTCGCGCCGAAGCGGTCGCCCAGCACGATCTGCGGTCGCCGGCCGCGACCGGCCGCGACCTCCACCGCCTCATGCGGCATGGAATGCACATCGATCAGCAGCGCGCCGCCGAAGCGCGCGGCGCCCTCCTCCACCAGCCGCGACAGGCAGGCATGATAGGGGCGCCAGCCGTGCTCGATCCGGGCCTCGGCCTCGACCCGGGTGATCTTGCCGGACCTTATCGCCCGCCCGCCCGCGACGACCCGGGGAATCACCCCCAGCCCCGACAGGATCCGCGGGTTCTGCACCCCCGGCGGCAGGCCCGCGATCAGCGCCGGGTCCAGTTCCTCGGCCGCGCGGTTGAGGTCCACATAGGCCCGGGGCAGCGTCGCCGCCAAGAGCGGCGCGCCGCAGCCCGGCGCCGCGTCCAAAAGGTCGTCGACGAAGGCATCCTCCGACGACCGGATCGCGCGGGCGTCCAGCAGGGACTGAGCGAGGAAGTCGGCCGGATAGTCGCGGCCGCTGTGCGGGGAACAGAAGATCGCCGGACTGTCGCGCCGGGCCGGCAGCGTCAGACGGAACGGCGGTGAGGCGTGGGACGGCTGCATCTCGGACGCGACTATAGCGGCCTTTGTGACGGCGCCGAAACCCCTTGAAAGGCCAAACGACTCCTTTTATAGACCGCGGAACCGAAACGACCCCGGCGCATTTGCGGCGGGGCCGCGACGGTCGGGGCGCGTAGCTCAGCGGTAGAGCACTACGTTGACATCGTAGTGGTCACAGGTTCGATCCCTGTCGCGCCCACCATCGCCGCCCCCGGAAACGGGGGCATCGTTGTTTTGAAGGCGCACGCGCGCCGCGAATGGGAGAAGGCCGATGAAGGTCCGGAACTCGCTCCGCTCGCTCAAGCAGCGTCATCGCGATTGCCAGATCGTGCGCCGCAAAGGCCGCATCTACGTGATCAACAAGACGCAAAAGCGCTACAAGGCCCGTCAGGGCTGATCCGGCGACGGATCGCGCAGAGCCAGCAGCAGATGCGGCCGCCGGGGCAATCCGGCGGCCCTTTTCTTTGCGGCCTCGCGAAGGGTGCGGTCAGTCGTACTTGCGCAGGTCGTCGATGACCTTGCCGTCGTTCGGCAGGGCGCCGGGGGGCACGATCTCTACCCGGCCCTTCAGCTTCAGCGCCTCGACGATCGAGCCTTCATAGCGCCCGGGTTCGGTCGCGGCGGTTTCGACACGGACGGTCATCACGTCCATCTCGCCCTCGCGGGTGGCGACGACCCGGGCGCGGGCGACCTCGGGGTGGCGGGCGACGAAGGCCGCCACCTGTTCGGGCCGCACGAACATGCCCTTGATCTTCGTCGTCTGGTCGGCGCGTCCCAGCCAGCCGCGGATGCGCAGGTTGGTGCGGCCGCAGGGGCTAGGCCCCGGCATCACCGCCGACAGGTCGCCGGTGGCAAAGCGGATCAGCGGATAGTCGGGGTTCAGCGTCGTCACCAGCACCTCGCCCACCTCGCCCTCGGGAACCGGATCGCCGGTGCCGGGGCGGACGATTTCGACCACCACGCCCTCGTCGACGATCATCCCCTCCATCGCCGGGCTTTCATAGGCGATCAGCCCCAGATCGGCGGTGGCATAGCATTGCAGCGTGCGGATGCCGCGTGCCGCATATTCCGCGCGCAGCGAGGGGAACAGTGCCCCGCCCCCCACCGCCGCCCGGGTGATGGCCAGCCTCTCGCCCATCTCGTCGGCGCGGTCGAGGATCACCTTCAGATAGTCGGGGGTGCCGGCATAGACGGTGCAGCCCAGATCGGCCGCCGCCCGCACCTGCAGGTCGGTCTGCCCGGTCCCCGCCGGCAGCACCGCCGCCCCCACAGCCCGCGCGCCCGATTCGAAGATCATCCCCGCCGGGGTCAGGTGATAGCCGAAGCAGTTCTGCACGATGTCGCCCGGCCCCACGCCGCAGGCATGCAGGAACCGGCCCATCCGCCACCAGTCATGCCCGCCGCCACCGGGTTCATAGATCGGCCCCGGGCTCTGGAACAGATGCGCGAAGTCAGCCGCCCCCCGCGCGGTCAGCCCGCCGAAGGGCGGGGCGGCCTTCTGCGCCGCGACCAGATCCGACTTGCGCAGCACCGGCAGCGCGGCCAGCGCGGCGGCATCGGTGACCGCATCCGCCTCCACCCCCGCCAGCCGGGGGCCGAAGCCGGGCGTCGCCTGCGCCCGCGCGATCTGCCGGGGCAGCATCCGCGCCAGATCGGCGGCGCGCGCCTCGGGCGGGCGGGTTTCGGAGCGGTCGAAGGGGCGAAGAGGCGAATGTTCGGTCATGGCTGGTCCCGGCCCCGCAGGACGCGCGGGGTGAAAACGTCGGTGGGGGCGGCAGGCCGGCGTCAGGCCAGCCAGCGCTTGCGGCGTCGATAGCTGCGCACGTCGCGGAAACTCTTGCGGCCGGTGTCGGACATGCCGAGGTAGAACTCCTTCACGTCGGGGTTCTCGCGCAGGGCGGCCGCGGGCCCGTCCATCACCACGCGGCCGGATTCGAGGATATAGCCGTAGTGGGCAAAGCGCAGGGCGATGCTGGTGTTCTGCTCGGCCAGGAGGAAGGTCACGCCCTCGCCCTCGTTCACCGCCTTCACGATGTCGAAGATCTGTTCCACCAGCTGCGGCGCCAGACCCATCGAGGGTTCGTCCAGCAGCACCGTCTCGGGCCGCGACATCAGCGCCCGGCCCATCGCGCACATCTGCTGCTCGCCGCCCGAGGTATAGCCGGCCTGGCTCTTCCGCCGCTCCTTCAGGCGCGGGAAGTAGGAATAGACCATCTCGAGGTCGGCCTGGATCGCGGCCCGCCCGTCGGTGCGGGTATAGGCGCCGGTCAGCAGGTTTTCCTCCACCGTCAGATGCTCGAAACAGTGGCGCCCCTCCATCACCTGGATCACGCCCTTCTTCACCAGCGCGGCGGGGTCCAGATCCTGCACCCGCTCGCCGCGATAGAGGATCTGGCCCTTGGTCACCTCGCCGCGTTCCGACCGCAGCAGGTTGGAGATCGCCTTCAGCGTTGTCGTCTTGCCCGCGCCGTTGCCGCCCAGCAGGGCGGTGATGCCGCCCTTGGGTACCGACAGGCTGACGCCCTTCAGCACGAGGATCACATGGTTGTAGATCACCTCGATATTGTTGACGTCGAGCAGCGTCTCGCGCGGCGGTGTAGTGTCGAACATCATCCGGTTTCCCTGCAGGGGGCCGCCCCGGTCGCACGGGACGGGGGCGGCCCGACGGTCAGTTGCAGCGTTCGGTCAGGCCCGCCTCCTTGGCGTAGGCGGCGGAGTCTTCCATCACCAGCGCGTTCAGCACCTCGTCGTCGGGGGTGATGAAGTCGGTCAGCAGCGTCCATTTGCCGGCGCTGGCATCCCATTGCTGCAGCATCGCGCCGCCCGGACCGCCATGATCTTCGCAGCTGGCCGCGAAGGACTGGCCGAAGCCTTCCAGCCCCAGTTCCGCCATCCGCGCATCGGTGATCTCCAGCGCCTCGAAGCCGTCGCGCACCTCGGCCGCGGTGACATCGGCATGGCCGGCCAGTTCCTGCGCCTTGCGGATCGCCTCGGAGATGACGACCGCCGCATACATGCCGCGCGAATAGATCACGCTGCCGATCTGGTCGCCCGCGCCCGATGCCTTGCCGGCATCCACCACATATTTCTGGATGTCGTTATAGATCGGATAGTCGGTGCCGACGCCGTTGAAGGTCAGCGCCTTGTAGCCGGTGGCGCCGGCGCCCGCGGGCGTCACGTCGTTCTCCGACCCCGACCACCAGATGCCGATGAAGTTTTCCATCGGGAAGCGGATGTTCACGGCCTCCTGCACGGCGACCTGGTTCATCACGCCCCAGCCCCAGAACAGCACATAGTCCGGCCGTTCGCGGCGCACCTGCAGCCATTGCGACTTCTGCTCCTGACCGGGCGAGTCGATCGGGATCTCGGTCAGCGCGAAGCCGTGCTTCTTCGACAGTTCCTGCAGGGTGCGGATCGGCTCCTTGCCATAGGCGGAGTTGTGATAGAGCAGCGCGATCTTCTTGCCCTCGAGGCTGCCGCCGTTCTGGTCCAGCAGGTATTTCACCGCGACCGAGGCACCGTCCCAGTAGTTCGCCGGGTAGTTGAACACCCATTCGAACACCTTCCCGTTCGCCGCCGAGGTGCGGCCATAGCCGGGGGTGTAAAGCGGGATGCCGTCCTGCGATACCTTCGGGATCAGCTGATAGGTGATGCCGGTGGACAGCGGGTTATAGACCAGGGCCCCGCTGCCCTTGGTGGATTCGTAGCATTCCACCCCTTTTTCCGTGTTGTAGGCGGTTTCGCATTCCGGGGTCTGCACCATCACCCCGCCGATGCCGCCGTCGCGTTCGTTCAGCAGGGTGAAGTAGTCCTGGAACCCGTCGGAATAGGGGATGCCCCCGGCGGCGAAGGGCCCGGTGCGATAGCTGAGATCCGGCACCACCAGATCGGCATGCGCCGGCAGCGCGGTGGCCAGCGCCAGGGCCATGGCGAGGCTTGCAAGTTTCGTCGTCATTCAGTCTCCTCCCAGAATGTCGAATGCGTGACGGTTGGACCGGGTCGCCTTCTGCGGGCGGCCCGGCAGTCGTTCAGTGCGGGAAGGGCCACAGCCGCAGCTTTTCCTTCGCCAGCCGCCAGAGCTGCGCCAGCCCGTGCGGTTCGGCGATCAGGAAGCCCACGATCAGCGCCCCCACGATCATCAGTTCGATATGCGCCGCCAGATCGGTGGGCCAGCCGAGCACGCCGCCCAGCACGTTCTTCAGGAACACCGGCAGCAGCACCAGGAAGGCGGCGCCGGCGAAGCTGCCGAAGATGCTGCCAAGCCCGCCGATGATCACCATGAACAGCACGAGAAAGCTCTTGTTGATCCCGAAGGCCTCGCCCACCTCGGCCGCGCCCAGATAGACCGAGAAGAACAGCGCCCCCGCCACCCCGATGAAGAAGGAGGACACGGCGAAGGCCGACAGTTTCGTGGTCAGCGGGTTCACCCCGATGATCTCGGCCGCGATGTCCATGTCGCGGATCGCCATCCATCTGCGCCCGGCGGTGCCGCGGGTCAGGTTCCGCGCGATCCAGGCCAGCAGAAAGACGAAGCCGAGGCAGATCAGGTATTTGGTCGCCGCCGTCGTCTGCGGCCCGGTGACATACCAGCCCAGCACCGTGCGTTCGGGCGCGGTGATCTGCCCCGAGGCCGAGTAGTTGTAGAACCACGGCACCTTGTTGAAGAGCCAGACGAGGAAGAACTGTGCGGCCAGCGTCGCCACCGCAAGGTAGAAGCCCTTGATCCGCAGCGAGGGCAGGCCGAACAGCACCCCCACCGCCGCCGTGATCCCGCCCGCCAGCAGCACATGGATCAGCACCGACACCTCGGGGAAGGCGGTCATCAGCTTGTACATCGCATAGGCGCCCACCGCCATGAACCCGCCGGTGCCGAGGCTGACCTGCCCGCAATAGCCGGTCAGGATGTTCAGCCCGAGGGCGGCGATGGCATAGATCAGGAAGGGCACAAAGACGGCATTCGCCCAGTAGTCGTTGATGACGAAGGGCACCACCGCCGCCGCCACCGCCAGCAGCGCGTAATAGCCGCGGCGGTCGAAACGGATCGGAAAGGTCTGGGCATCGTCCCGGTAGGACGTCTTGAAGTCGCCTGCCTCGCGGTACAGCATCAGCGCCGCCCTCCCTGCAGGGGGCGGCGTGCCGCGCCCGTCAGCGGTCGAGGCGCCGCGAAATCCTGAGCCAGGACCACATCCCTGCCGCGGCCCCGGTGCCCGCCAGCGCCATGTGCAGCGCCAGTTGCCCCGCGGGCTCCCCCTGCGGCGCGGCCAGTGCCAGCCAGCCGAAGGCCAGCGCCGCCGACCAGCCGGTGACGCAGAGGATCGAACAGGTCTTCACGATGCGGCGTCCCCCCGGATTGCGGCCTGCGCGCCCCTCCTGCGGCAGGTTGACGCAGATGAAAGCGCGAAGCCGCCCGCCGATCAACCGGATTCGGATGCGTGGCGATCATGGTCAGACCCTTTCGATGATGCGTTCGCCGAACAGGCCCTGCGGCCGCACGACAAGGAACAGCAGCGCCAGCACATAGGCGAACCAGTTCTCGGTCGCCCCGCCGATCAGCGGGCCCGCGAAGAACTCGAACAGCTTCTCGCCCATGCCGATGATCAGCCCGCCGACGATGGCGCCGGGGATCGAGGTGAAGCCGCCCAGCATCAGCACCGGCAGCGCCTTCAGCGCGATCAGGCTGAGCGAGAACTGCACGCCGGACTTGGTGCCCCACATGACGCCGGCGACCAGCGCCACGATTCCGGCAATGGACCAGACGAGCACCCAGATGAAGCGCAGGCTGATGCCCACCGACAGCGCTGCCTGATGGTCGTCGGCCACCGCGCGCAGCGCCCGGCCCTGGCGCGAATACTGGCTGAACAGCGTCAGCGACAGCACGAGGATCGCGGCCACCACCGTCGCCACCATGTCCAGCCGGTCGATGAAGAAGCCATAGCCGAACAGGCTTGCCGTCGCCGTCTCGACCGCCTCGGAAATCCCCTGCGGCAGGCCCACGTCCAGCGTCTTGATGTCGGCGCCCCACATCACGTCGCCCAGCCCTTCGAGGAAATAGGCCAGCCCGATCGTTGCCATGAACAGGATGATCGCGGGCTGGTTCACCAGATGCTTCAGCACCAGCCTCTCGATCAGCCAGGCCAGCCCGATCATCACCAGCGCTGTCAGCGCCAGCGCCAGCACGGCGGGCAGCGTCCAGCCGAAATGATGCAGGTCGGTGCCGAAGACCGCGTTGATCAGATGCGCGAAGGGCACCTGCCCCTGCTGGATGCCCACCAGCGTCAGCGCCGCGAACAGCGCGAGCACCCCCTGCGCATAGTTGAAGATGCCGCTGGCCTTGAAGATCAGCACGAAGCCAAGCGCCACGAGGGCATACATCACCCCCGCCATCAGGCCGTTCAGCGTGACCTCCATCGCGAACAGCATCTGGTCAGGCAGCATGGGTCACCTCCTGCGCGGGGAACCGACGGTCAGTCATGCGACACTCCCAGATAGGCGGCGATGACCTCGGGGTTGCTGCGCACCTCGTCGGGGGTGCCGTCGCCGATCTTGCGGCCGTAATCCATGACCACGACGCGATCGGACAGGTCCATCACCACGCCCATGTCATGTTCGATCAGCGCGATGGTCGTGCCGAATTCGTCGTTCACGTCGAGGATGAAGCGGCACATGTCCTCCTTCTCCTCGACATTCATGCCGGCCATCGGTTCGTCCAGCAGCAGGATCTTCGGCTCCGCCGCCAGCGCCCGGGCCAGCTCCACCCGCTTCTTCAGGCCATAGGGCAGCCGCCCGACCGGGGTCTTGCGGATCGCCTGGATCTCGAGGAAGTCGATGATCTTCTCGACCTTCTCGCGATGGGCGTCCTCCTCGCGCGCGGCGCGGCCCCACCACAGCGCCTGTTCCAGCAGGCCCGCGCGCATCATGGTCAGCCGTCCGGTCATGATGTTGTCCAGCACCGACATGCCGTCGAACAGCGCGATGTTCTGGAAGGTCCGGGCGATGCCCTGACGCGCCACCTGATAGGGCCGCATCGGCGCGCGGCGCTGGCCGCGGAACCAGACCTCGCCCTGCTGCGGATGGTAAAAGCCCGAGATGACATTCAGCATCGACGACTTGCCCGCGCCGTTCGGCCCGATGATGGCGCGGATCTCGCCCTCGCGGATGTCGAAGCTGATGTCCTTGATCGCCACCACGCCGCCGAAGCGCAGGGTGATGTTCTTCATCTCCATCAGCACGGGGCCGATGCGGCGCGCGCCATCGGTCGGGGTCTCTGGCGTCATGGGTCCGGGTTCCGCGTTCATTCGGCCGCCATCCTCTGCGCGGGCTGCCCGGCCACCACGTCGCGGATGGTCAGCGTGGCGCGGATCGCGCCCTTGCGCCCGTCCTCGTAGGTGACCTCCGTCTCGGTCGCGATGCTGCTGCGCCCGTCATACAGCGCGGCGATCAGGTCGGCGTATTTCTCGGCGATGATGGCGCGGCGCACCTTGCGGGTCCGGGTCAGTTCGCCGTCATCGGCATCCAGTTCCTTGTGCAGGATCAGGAAGCGGTGGATCTGGCAGCCCGACAGCATCGGATCCGCCGCGACAGAGGCGTTCACCTCCTCCACATGGCCGGCGATCATGTCATAGACCTTCGGATGCCCGGCCAGTTCCTGATAGCTGGCATAGGCGATGCCGTTCCGTTCGGCCCAGTTGCCCACCGCCGTCAGGTCGATGTTGATGAAGGCGGTGCAGCGGTCGCGCCCCGCGCCGAAGACCACGGCCTCGAGGATCGAGGGATAGAACTTCAGCTTGTTCTCGACGTATTTCGGCGCGAACAGCCGTCCGTCGGCCATCTTGCCCACATCCTTGGCCCGGTCGATGATCCGCAGGTGACCGGTCCCTTCCTCGAAGAAGCCGGCATCGCCCGTCGCCACCCAGCCTTCCGCATCCTTGGTCGAGGCGGTGCTGGCGGCGTTCTTGTAATATTCGACGAAGGTCCCGGGCGAGCGGTAGAAGACCTCGCCCGTCTCGCCGACCCTCACCTCGACCCCGGGGCTGGGAACGCCCACCGTATCGGACCGCACCTGCCCGTCCGGCTGCTGGGTGATGAAGACCGAGGCCTCGGTCTGGCCGTAAAGCTGTTTCAGGTTGATCCCGAGCGCGCGGTAGAAATCGAAGATCTCGGGGCCGATGGCCTCGCCCGCGGTATAGCCCACGCGGACACGGCTGAGCCCCAGCACGTTCTTCAGCGGGCCATAGACGCAGAGGCCCCCCAGGGCATAGCGCAGCCGGTCCAGCGCCCCGACCGTCCGCCGGTCGAGGATCGCGGGCCCCACCCGCCGCGCAAGGCGCATGAAATGGTGGAACATCGCCCGCTTCAGCCGGCCCGCGTCCTCCATGCGGATCATCACCTGCGTCAGCTGCCCCTCGAACACCCGGGGCGGCGCGAAGAAATAGGTGGGCCCGATCTCGCGCAGGTCGGTCATCATCGTCGCCGGCGATTCCGGGCAGTTCACGCAGAAGCCCGACCAGTAGGCCTGCCCGATCGAGAAGATGAAGTCGCCCACCCAGGCCATCGGCAGATAGGCCAGCACTTCCTCGTCCGGTCCCAGCCGGTCGAAATCCGAGGTGTTGCGCGCCGTCTCGATGATGTTGCGGTTCGACAGGACCACGCCCTTCGGCCGGCCCGTCGTGCCCGAGGTATAAAGCATGACGCAGGTGCTGTCGTAGTCCAGCGCCGCGATGCGCCGGTCCAGTTCCGCCTCCAGCCGGTGATGGCCGGCGCGGCCCTCGGCCTGCACATCGGCCAGCGCGTTCATCCGGCTGTGGTCGTATTTCCGCATCCCCCGCCGGTCGGTGTAGATCACCTGGCGGATGGAGTGGATGCGATCCTCGATCTCGATGATCTTGTCGACCTGCTCCTGGTCGCCGCAGATCACGAAGCCCGCGCCGCAATGGTCGAGGACATAGGCCATCTCGTCGGCCACGGCGTCCTGATACAGCGGCACCGGCACCGCGCCGCACATCTGCACCGCGACGATGGACCAGTAATGCGCGGGCCGGTTGCGGCCGATGATGGCGACGTGATCGCCCCTGGCGACGCCCAGTGCCAGCAGACCCAGCGCCAGCGCGCGAATCTCCTCGGCCGCCTCCGCCCAGCTCCAGCATTGCCAGATGCCGAATTCCTTTTCGCGATAGGCCGCCTTCGCCCCATGCCGCGCCACGTTGCGCGCCAGAAGCCCCGGAATGGATACCGGCGCGTCCGAAGCCGCTTCTGTCGTCACCCGCGCTGTCCTCCCCTGCGGCGCCGCAAGGCCTGCGGCGCGTGCCGCGGCCCTGCGCGCCGTCTTTCCGGCCCTGCGCGCCGTCTTTCCGGCGCTGCCGGCCGGGCTCCTCTCCCGGTCGGTCCTGCAAGGCTGCGGGGGAAAGTTTACCGCAGTTTTTCGCAATCCTATCGAATTCTTGCGACGCCGCGCACGGCCTTTGCGCCCGCCTGCGCCGGTGCTAGCGATGATGGCAGGAGGAGCGATGGCGGACGAGGATTTCCAGAAGCTGACGCAGGCGGGGCTGAACCTGATCCAGCAGGCGCTGTCGATCTTCGACCGCGACCTGCGGCTGGCGGTGTCCAACCGGCAGTACCGGATCATGTTCGACCTGCCCGAGGAACTGACCCGTCCCGGCACCTCCTTCGCCGAAACGATCCGGTTCCTGGTGCTGCGCGGCGAATACGGGCCGGTCGCCGACCCCGAGGCGGCGGTGCGGTTTCGCGTCGATCAGGCCCGTGCCTTCGTGCCCCACTACATGGAACGACTGCGCGCCAACGGCCGGACCATCGCGGTCGAGGGCTCGCCCCTGCCGCAGGGCGGGTGGGTCACCGTTTATACCGACATCACCGCGATCAAGCGGCAGGAGGCGCTGCTGCGCACCCGGTCCGAGGAACTGTCGGAACAGGTGATCGCCCATGCCGAACGGCTGGCGCTGACCAACCGCGAACTCGCCGCCTCGAATGCCGCACTGGAGGAAGCCAAGCGCGAACTGACCGAGATCGAGGCGCGCACCCGGCTGGTGACGGAAATGACGCCTGCCCATATCGCCCATGTCGACCGGCGGCGGGTCTACACCTTCTCGAACCGGCGGCTGTCCGAGGTGATGCCGGGCAGCCGGTCCGACATCGTGGGCCGCCCGATGCATGAATGCCACGGGCCGGTGGCGGCGGCCCAGATCCTGCCCGCCATCGACCGGGCGCTGGCGGGCGAGGCGCTGGTCTTCGAGATCACGCATGCGCCCTCGGGGCGGCGCATCCGCATCGCCCTGACCCCCGACACCGCGCCCGACGGCACGGTGATCGGCACCTACATCCTGTCCACCGACGTCACGGCCGAGGCGCAGGCCCGCGCCGCGCTGGCCCATACCGCGAAACGGGAACTCGCCGCGCAGCTGACCTCGGGGCTAGCCCATGACTTCGCCAACCTGCTGACCATCATCCTCGGGCTGCAGGGGCGGCTGGAACGGGTGCCCGGGCTGCCCCCCGAGGCGGCGGATCTGGCCGCGGCGACGCTGGCCGCCGCCCGGCGCGGCGGCACGCTGCTGGACCGGATCGCCAGCATCTCGGGCCCGCGCGAACTGCGCCCGCAGCCGGTGGCGGTGGACCGCCTGCTGGCCGATCTGGCGGCGATGACCCGGCCCACCCTGCCGGAAACCGTGGCGCTGGACCTGTCCGTCGGCGACACGGGCGGCCCGGTGCTGATCGAGGGCGGCTCGCTGCAGGACGCGCTGCTGAACCTCGTGCTGAACGCGCGGGACGCGATCGGCGGGCGGGCGGGCACGATCCGGCTGTCGGCCCGCGCCCTGCGCGACACCTGGCTGGAACTGGTGGTCGAGGATACCGGCCCCGGCTTCAGCGCCACCGCACTCGACCGGGCGCTGGACCCGTTCTACACCGAAAAGGGCGGCGAGGGCTCGGGGTTGGGCCTGTCGATGGTCTATGATTTCGTCAAGCTGTCGGGCGGCACCGTGCGGCTGGAAAACCGCGATGCGGCGGACGGCGAGGGCGGCCACGGCGCGCGGGTGACGCTGCGCCTGCCCCTGCGCCGCCCCGGTCCCGCCGCCGTGCCGGGACTGGTTTTGCTGGTCGAGGATCGCGAGGAGATCCGCACCGAGGTGCGCGAGATGCTGCGCGCCATGGGCCATGCGGTGATCGAGGCCGGATCGGCGGCCGAGGCGCTGGACCTTGCCGACCTGCCGGAACTCGATACCGTGCTGTCCGACATCCATTTGGCCGGCGGGATGACCGGCGTCGACCTCGTCCGCCGTCTGGCCGACCGGCCGGACGGGCCGCGGCTGCGGCTGATGACCTCGCTGCCGCCCGGCGATGCGCTGCGCGCCGCCGCCCCGTGCCCGGTGCTGGGCAAGCCCTTCACCGCCGCCGAACTCGCGGCCTTCCTCGCCGCCCCCGACCAAGGACCCGCGCCATGAGCCAGTCACCGCATGTGGCCATCCTCGACGACGAGCCCGAAATCCGCCGTATGCTGCAGGACGCGCTGGAGGAGGCGGGCTTTCGCACCACGGCCTTCGCCCGTGCCACCGAATTCGAGGCGGCGCTGAAACGCGGCTCGCCGGATGTCTGCCTTGTCGATCTGGGCCTGCCCGACCGCGACGGGCTGGCGGTGGTGCACCGGCTGGCGCTGGAGTCGGGGGCGGCGATCATCATCATCTCGGGCCGGGCACAGGTGCAGGACCGGGTGACGGGGCTGGAACTGGGCGCCGACGACTATGTGATCAAGCCCTTCGACCCGACCGAGGTGGTGGCGCGCATCCGCGCCCGCCTGCGCCGCGGCCGGACCGAACCCGACCGCCACGGCGCCACCGCCCGCTTCGCCGGCTGGACCGCGCATTTCGACCGCTACCTGCTGGTGGCCGAGGATGGCAGCGAAACCGCCTTCAGCCATGCCGAGGGCGAGGTGCTGCGCCTGTTCCTCGACACGCCCAAGCGCCTGATCAGCCGGGCGCAGATGCAGGAAAGCCTCGGCGGCGTCGCGGGCGACAGCTTCGACCGGGCGATGGATGTGCGCATCTCGCGCCTGCGGACCAAGCTGGGCGAGGATCCGAAGAACCCCCGCCTGATCAAGACGATCTATGGCGCGGGCTACATCTTCCTCGGCGACGTGACCTGGGACTGAACCATGCCCCGGGGCTTGCCCTTAGCGGGCGGGCATGATTCCCCTTGGCCGAAACGGAGGTGCGGCTTGGCACGGATACACTGGTGCGGCGCGGGACTGTCCTCGGGGCCGGGGTTGCGGCGGCTGATCGCGGCCGGGCATCCGGTGACGGTCTGGGACCTGAACCCCGCCGCGGCGGCAGGGGTCGCCGGCGCGGGCGCCGAGATCCGGCAGGCCGATCCGGCGGCGCTGGCCGCCGCGCTGGCCCCGGGCGACGTGCTGGTGTCGATGGTGCCGGCGGATGGCCATCCGGCGCTGGCCCGGCTGGCGGTAGAGGCCGGCGCGCATTTCGTCTGCTCCAGCTACCTGTCGCCGGCGATGCGCGCTCTCGACGGGCCGGCGCGGAGGGCCGGCGTGGCGCTGGTGAACGAGGTGGGGCTGGACCCGGGGCTCGATCACCTGATGGCGCATGATCTGGTGGCGGCCTATCGCGCCAGCCCCGCCCACGACCCGGAGAACGTGCTGTCCTTCACCTCTGTCTGCGGCGGTTTCCCCCGGCATCCGAACGCGTTTCGCTACAAGTTCTCGTGGTCGCCGCTCGCGGTGCTGAAGGCGCTGCAATCGCCCGCCCGCTGCATCCGCGCCTTCAGCGAGCTGACGGTGGACCGGCCCTGGCAGGCGGTCAGCCGCTTCGACGCGCCGCTGATCCCGCCCGAGACCTTCGAGGTCTATCCCAACCGCGACTCGCTGCCCTTCCTTGCCGACTACGGCTTCGACCCCGGCTGGACGGTGCGGGACTTCCAGCGCGGCACCCTGCGCCTGCTGGGCTGGGCCGAGGCATGGCAGCCGGTCTTTGTGGCGCTGGAGGGAGGCGATGCGGCGGAACTGGCGGCGCTGGCCGACCGGCTGGGGCGCGAGAACGCCTATGCCCCGGACGAACCCGACCGGGTGGTGCTGGCCGTGGCGCTGAAGGCGGAAAGCGACGGGCGCGCGGTGTTCCATCGCGGCTGGGCGCTGGATGCGACCGGAGACGCACGCGGCTCGGCGATGGCGCGGCTGGTGTCGGGGACCGTGGCGCTGGCGGTGGAGTCGGTGCTGGCGCGGGAATTGCCGGCGGGCGTTCAGGCCGCGCCCCGCGACCCGCGCCTGATCGCCCGCTGGCTGGAGGCGACGCGCGAGACGGCGCAGTTCCTGCACCGGGCGGACTGGGCGAACCGGTCCTGATCAGCCCATCAGCCGATGCCACAGCGGCGCGGGGATCAGCCGCGCCACCCGGAACAGGTCGGCGAAGGGGTGGGGGAAGGCGCTGGCGAAACGGCGGCTTTCCATCAGACGCAGCATATGGCCCGCCGCAACCTCCGGCTCCATGATCTGCGGCATGTCGAAATCGTTCTTCGCCGTCAGCCGGGTGCGGATGAAGCCGGGATTGGCCAGCTGCACCCGGACGCCCGTGCGGCGCAGGTCGGCGCGCAGGGTTTCCGCCAGCGCCATCACCCCCGCCTTCGAGGCGGAATAGCCAACCGCCCCCGGCAGGCCGCGATAGGCCGACAGCGACCCGGTCAGCAGCAGATGCCCCCGGTCGCGCGCCAGCATCCCCGGCAGCACATGGCCCAGCAGGCGATGCAGGCCGGTCAGGTTCACGTCGATCATCGCCGCCGCGCGGTCGGGGTCGATGGTCTGCGCCGCCATCGGCCAGTAGGTTCCGGCCAGCCAGACCAGCCCCTCGACCTCGCCCGCCTCCTCTGCCGCCGCGCGCACCGAGGCCGCATCGGTCACGTCCATGGGCAGCACCCGCGCCCCGCCGGGCAGGCTGTCGGCCAGCTCCGTCAGCCGGTCGCCGCTGCGGGCCGACAGGGTCAGGCCCACGCCCCGCGCCGCCAGTTGCTGCGCCAGCGCGCGGCCCAGCCCCTCGCTGGCGCCGACCAGCCAGTACTGCCACGCGGGCAGGGTCATCGCGTCACCTCCTGCGCGGGCGGCGTCGGGCGGCGGCGATAGCGCGCGCCCTTCAGCGCCAGCTTCAGCGCCTGCCAGTGGATCAGCGCCAGCACCCGGCGGCTGCCGAAGGGCCGGCGCAGCGCCGCCCCCGCCAGCCCGGGCAGGGTCAGCGGCGCGCGCCGCCCCTGCAGCGTGGCCAGCAGCCCCGCGCCCTCGGTCCGATAGTCGATGCGGATCGCCACGCTGTCCGCGCCGATGGCAAAGCGAAAGCGGTACTCGCCCGCGATCTGCTGGAAGGGCGAGACGTGAAAGACCTTCGTCGCCACCATCTCGTCCCCCGGCAGGATCGGGCGCAGGTCGGAATGGGCGCAGAGATAGGAGTGGCGGTCGCCGAAGGTATTGGTGACCTCGGCGACCACCGCCCGCAGGCCCGCCGCGTCCGTCACCAGCCAGAAGGAGACCGGGTTGAACACATGGCCCAGCAGGCGCGGCTGCGTCAGCAGCCCGACCGTCGCCCCCGGCAGGTCGATCCCCTCGGCCGCCAGCACCTCGCGCAGCCAGACCGCCCCCCGGCCCTGCCCGGGCGGTCCGCCATGATCGGCGTCGCGCACGCCCGCGACCGTGCCGCGCCGGCGCGAAAAGGGCGCGGGCGCCGTCACCGACGCCTCCATGTCCGGGATCAGCACATAGTCGATGCCATAGCTGAAGGCATTCTCCACCGCGCCGCGCCGGCCGTGGAAGGTGCGGCCCCGGATATGGTCGACGCGGTTCACGCCGCCGCCTCCAGATGCGGCGCGTCGATGGCGCGGGCCACGGCCTCGGCGCTGGCGAAGCCGTCCTCGTGAAAGCCGTGGCGCATCCACGCCCCGCAGAACCAGGTGTTGCGGGTGCCGTTCAGCGCCCGGACCATCCGCTGCCCCTCCAGCGCGGCGAGGTCATAGACCGGGTGGCGGAAGGTGGTGCTGTCATGGATCAGCGCCTCGCGGACCGGGTGGCGGCCGTTCAGCGTCACGAACAGCGGGTCGTCCTTGGGGATCGGCTGCAGGGAGTTCATCCAGTAGGTCAGGTCGATCCGGTCCGACAGGGCGCCCGCCGGTTCCGAATAGACCCAGCTGGCCCAGGCGGCCCGGCGGCGCGGCATCACGGCGGGGTCGGAATGCAGCACCATCTCGTTCGGCTGATAGCGGATGCGCGACAGCGCCGTGCGTTCCGCCTCGGACGGGTCGGACAGCAGCCGCAGCGCGTCGTCGGAATGGGCGGCGAGGATCACGTCGTCGAACGCCTCCCACGCGCCGCCCTCCACCCGCAATTCCGGCGCCAGCGCGGCGCGGCGGACGGCGGCCACCGGCGTGCGGGTCCGGATCTCGACCCCCCGCGCGCGCATCGACGCCTCCAGCCGGCGGACATATTCGACCGATCCGCCGCGCACCGTGTACCACTGGTGCTGGCCCGTTGCCGACAGCAGCGCATGGTTCTGGAAGAAGCGCAGCATCGCCTGCGCCGGAAATTCCAGGATGCCGCGCGTGGGTGTGGACCAGATCGCGCCGGACAGCGGCGTGATGTAGTAGTCGCGGAACCACGGCCCGGTGCCCAGCCGTCCCAGCAGGTCGCGGATCGTCATCGACGGGTCGTCGGCGGCGGCCAGCCCGTTGCGGTTGAAATGCAGGATGTCGCGGATCATCCGCCAGAAGCGCGGATCGCCGGCGCGCCGCTTCTGCGCGAACATCGCCGCGACGTTGCGCAGCCCGTATTCGAACCGCCCCCCGTCGATCGAGGCGCCGAAGCTCATGTCGCTGGGCGCGACCGGCACGTCGAGCGATTCGAACAGCGCGACCAGACCGGGATAGTTCACGCGGTTGAAGACGATGAAGCCGGTATCGACCGGCTGGTCGCCACGCCGGCCCGCCATCACGGTGCGCGCATGCCCGCCCAGCCGGGGCGCGGCCTCGATCAGCACCACCCGGTGCCGCCCGGCCAGCAGATGCGCCGCCGCCATCCCCGAGATGCCGCCCCCGATCACGGCAATGCGGCGGGGGGCGTGGTCGAAGGTTTCGAAAGGCATCAAGGGCTCCGGCGGTCTTGTCTGGGCAGTGGGGGCTTTGGGGTCGGTCCGTCAAGACGTTACGCCGGCCGCGGCGCCCCGGATCACTCCGGCGGCCGCGGGAACCGCCGTCCGCGAGCCTCGTCGGCGCCGGTGATCCGGCACCGCGCGGCCTCCGTATGAACCGCATGCTGACCGCAATCGCCCTGCCTGACTTTGAGGATGCATCCGCCCCTGCCCCCGCCTATTCTGGGCGGGGCGGCTGGCGCGCGTTCCGGCCCGCCCGGCCCGCCGCATCCGACGGGCCGGTGATCGATCGCAGGAACGGGACGGACCGCAGAGTGACCACGTCTTCGCCCGAGGCCGACTGGACCGAGGCCCTGCTGCGCGTCCGGGACCATCGCGACCGGGCCGCCTTTGCCGTGCTGTTCCGCCATTTCGCGCCGCGGGTGAAGGCCTTCCTGATCAAGTCCGGCAGCGACGCGGCCCTGGCCGAGGAATGCGCGCAGGACGTGATGACCACGCTCTGGAACAAGGCGCATCTCTACGATCCGGCGCGCGCCAGCGTGGCGACCTGGGTCTTCACCATCGCCCGCAACCGCCGCATCGACATCCTGCGCCGCACCCGCCGGCCGGAACCCGAGGATCTGCCCTGGGGTCCTGAACACGAACCCGATCAGGCCGACGCGCTGGCCCTGCAGCAGGACAGCGCCCGGCTGGCCGCGGCGCTGCGCAACCTGCCCGACAAGCAGCGCGCCCTGATCGAGCAGGCCTATTTCGCCGACCGGTCGCACAGCGAGATCGCGGCCGCCACCGGCCTGCCGCTCGGCACCATCAAATCCCGGATCCGGCTGGCGCTGGACCGGCTCCGCCACGACCTGACATGACCCCTTCATCCATGACCCCGACCATTCGCCATCCCCTGCCCGACGACCTGCTGCTGGCCTATACGACCGGAAGCCTGCCCGAAGCCTTCAACCTGCTGATCGCCACGCATCTGTCGTTGTGCGACGAAAGCCGCGCGACCGTCGCGGCCTTCGACGCGCTCGGCGGCGCGCTGCTCGACAGCCTCGACGCCGATGCCGATCCCGACGGCGAGGCGGGGCTCGAGGCCGGGCTGCAGGCCGTACTGCGGCGGCTGGATCGGACCCCTCCCGAGCCGCCGGTGCGCCCGGCCCGCCGCCACGCACCGGGCATCTTCCCCGCGCCGCTGCAGGATCATGTCGGCGGCGATCTGGCCGCCGTGCGCTGGCGGCCGGTGGGCATGGGGGTGCGGCAGGCGATCCTGAAGACCGGGCCGGGCGCGCGGGCGCGGCTGCTCTACATCCCTGCCGGAGCGGCGGTGCCGGATCACGGCCATCACGGGCGGGAACTGACGCTGGTGCTGCAGGGTGCGTTCAGCGACGCGGGCGGCCGCTTCGCCCGCGGCGATGTCGAGGTGGCGGATCCCGAGGTGGAACATACGCCCACGGCGGAACCGGGCGAGGATTGCATCTGCCTCGCCGCCACCGACGCGCCGCTGCGCTTCCGCGGCCTGCTGCCCCGGCTGGTGCAGCCCTTCCTGAAGATCTAGCCCGGCCCCCGGGGGCCGCGCCGGGCGGTTCATCGCCTAGCTGCGCCCGAACAGCCGTTCGATGTCGGACAGCTTCAGCTCGACATAGGTCGGGCGGCCGTGGTTGCACTGGCCCGACATCGGCGTCGCCTCCATCTCGCGCAGGAGGGCGTTCATCTCCTCCACCCGCATCTGCCGGCCCGACCGGACGGAGCCGTGGCAGGACATGCGGCTGAGCACCGCGTCGATCCGCGCCTGCAGCCGGTCGCTGCCGTCGAGATCGGCCAGGTCGTCGAGGATGTCGCGGATCAGCCGCGCCGCGTCGACCCGGCCGAGGATGGCGGGCGTCTCGCGCACCGCCACCGCGCCGCCGCCGAAGGGCTCGACCGTCAGGCCCATCCGCGCCAGATCGTCCGCCACCTCCATCAACCGGGCGCAATCGCCCTCGGGCAGCTCGACGATCTCGGGGATCAGCAGCGCCTGCGCCGCCACGCCCCGGTCCGCCATCTGCCGCTTCAGCCGTTCATAGACCAGCCGTTCATGCGCCGCGTGCTGGTCGACGATGACGAAGCCCGAGGCCGTCTGCGCGACGATCCAGTTTTCATGCAGCTGCGCCCGGGCGGTGCCCAAGGGGTGCTGCGGGTCATCCTCCGCCGGCGGGGCCGGGTCGAACCGCGCGCTAACCTCGGCCAGCGCGGGGGCCAGCACCGGCTGGGACGCCGGCTGCGGCGCCTGCCAGTCCTGCGCGGCGCGCAGTGGCCCCGCGCCGGGGCGGTCCATCTGATAGACGCGCGGCCCATGGGCTTCCGGCCGCATCGCCCCCAGCGTCGCCCCGGCCACGGTGCTGGCGGCGCGGTGCCCGGCCGCCGCCAGCGCATGGCGCAGCGCCGTGACGACCAGCCCGCGCGGCAGCCCCGGATCGCGGAACCGCACCTCGGCCTTGGCGGGATGCACGTTCACGTCCACCGCCTGCGGATCGCAGGCCAGGTACAGCGCCGCCGCCGGATGCCGGTCGCGGCCGAGCACGTCCATATAGGCCGCGCGCAGGGCCCCGATCAGCAGCCGGTCCCGCACCGGGCGGCCGTTGACGAACAGGAACTGTTCCACCGCCGCCCCGCGCGAATAGGTGGGCAGCGCCGCAAGACCCGTCAGCCGCAGCCCCTCGCGTTCGGCGTCGATGGGCAGGGCGTTCTCGGCGAAGGCCCGGCCCAGCACCCGGTCGAGCCGCGCGGCCAGCGCCCCGAACAGCTCGCCCTGTTCGGCCTCGGCGCGAAAGACGGTCCGGCCCGCGCGGCCGCTGTCATCGACCAGCGTGAAGGCGACCTTCGGTTCCGCCATCGCCAGCCGCCGCACCACATCGGCGATGGCCTGCGCCTCGGCCCGGTCGCTGCGCAGGAATTTCAGCCGCGCGGGCGTGGCGAAGAACAGGTCGCGCAGCTCCACCACCGTGCCCCGGTTCAGCGCGGCGGGGCGCACCGGCTCGATCCGCCCGCCGGTCACGGCGATGCAGGCGCCCTCGGCGCCCCCGGCGCGCGAGGCGATGGTCAGCCGCCCCACCGCCCCCAGCGAGGGCAGCGCCTCGCCGCGAAAGCCGAAGCTGCGGATGTTCAGCAGGTCCGTGCCGTCGATCTTTGACGTGGCATGCCGCGACAGGGCCAGCGGCAGGTCGGCCGCCGTCATCCCGCAGCCGTCATCGGTGACGCGGATCAGCGTCTTGCCGCCATCGGCATAGACCACCTCGATCCGCCGAGCGCCGGCATCGAGCGCGTTTTCCACCAGTTCCTTGACGGCCGAGGCCGGACGCTCCACCACCTCGCCCGCGGCGATGCGGTTCGCCACCGTCTCGTCAAGCTGGCGGATGACGGGTCGATCTGTGGATATGTTGCGATGCGGGGCGTTCATGCCACTAGACGTAGCATGGACCGCCGCCCCCGATCAATCCTCGCCCGCCGCCGGGATCACCATTGCCTCGGCCCCGTCCAGCGCCTCGGGCTGGCCCACCACGACAAAGCGCAGGCGCCCGGGCATCAGCCATTCGCCCGCGACGCGGCGGATGTCGTCCAGCGTCACCGCCTCGATCTTCGCGTTCCGGGTCTCGACATAGTCGGGCGGCAGGTCATCGAGCTGCATCCCCACCAGAATGTCGGCGATCCGGGAATTGCCGTCGAAGCGCAGCGGATAGCTGCCGGTCAGGTAGGTCTTCGCCGCCTCCAGCTCCTCTGCCGTGACGCCTTCGGCCGCGACCTTCGCCCATTCCGAGCGGACGACGTCGATGGCCTCGGCGGCGCGGGCATTGGACGAGGCGAGGCTGCCCTGCCATGTCGCCGCATGATCGCGCGGCACGAGATAGGAATAGACGCCATAGCTCAGCCCCCGCGCCTCGCGCACCTCGGTCATCAGCCGCGAGGAGAAGCCGCCGCCGCCGAGGATCTGGTTGAGGATATAGGCGGCGAAGAAATCGGGATCGTCCCGCTCCATCCCCGGCTGGCCGAAGACCACCACCGATTGCGGCGTCGGGAAATCCACCGTGGTCACGCCCGCCGTCAGGTCCGGCACCACGTCGTCCGGCATCGGCGCGCCGGTCGCCGGCAGGTCGGCCAGCAGCGTGTCCAGCAGCGCGCCCAGTTCCGCGGCGGTGATGTCGCCCACGGCGCTGGCCACCACCCGGTCGCGCGCCAGTACCGCGTCCTTGGCCGCCACCAGGTCGTCGCGGGTCAGGGCGGCGACGCTGTCGAGCGTGCCTTCATAGGGCGTGCCGTAGGGATGGTCGCCGAAGGCCAGCCGCGAAAAGGCGCGATCCGCCAGGACGTTCGGGTCCTGCGCGTCGGATTGCAGCCCGGACAGCACCTGGCCCCGCACCCGCTCCACCGCGTCCGCATCGAAGCGCGGCTGCGTCAGCGCCAGCTTCAGCAGGTCCGCCGCCTCGTCCCGCGTCTCGGTCAGCATCCGGGCCGAGACCGACAGCGCGTCGTCGCCCACGTCGAAACTCAGTCGTGCGGCCAGCGACTCGCGCGCCGCGGCAAAGCCCTGCGCATCCAGATCGGCGGCGCCTTCCTCCAGCAGGGCGGTCATCAGATAGGTCGCCCCCCGCTTGCCCGGCGCATCGAGGCTGGCGCCGCCGCGAAAGCGCAGTTCCAGCGCCACGAAGGGGATGGAATGATCCTCGACCAGCCAGGCGTCGATGCCGCCGGGCGAGGTGACGGTCTGGATGTCGACCGCCGCGCGCAGCGGCAGCGCCGACAGGCACAGGACCGCGGCGGCCAGCAGGTGTTTCAGGGGGGTCAGGGCAAATGTCACCGGATCACCTCCGCCGCGGGTTCGGCCTGCAGGGCCGGGGTTTCGGCCAGGGGCGCGTCGGCGCTGCCCGGCGCGGGCGGGGCCATCAGCCAGCCGGTCACGGCATGGCGGCGGTCCAGCACCCGGTTCGCCGCCGCCATCACCTCGTCGGCGGTGACGGCAGACAGCGCCGCCGTCCAGCCCTGCACATCGTCGATGGTCAGGCCCACGGCCAGCGCCGAGCCATAGCGGCGCGCCAGCCCGTCGACACTGTCCTGGGCATAGATGTCGGCGGCGCGGACCTGGGTCTTCACCCGCTCCAGCTGTGCCGCATCGACGCCTTCCTCGATGAACTCGGCCACCGCCCGGTCCAGCGCCGCCTCGCCCTCGGCCAGCGTCACGCCCGGCGCCGGCACCACGACCAGCCCGAAGGTCGTGTCGTCGATCGCCAGCCCGTCGTAATAGGCCGAGGTGAACAGCGCCTCGCCCGTGCCGAAGGTCAGCTTGCGGCTGAGAACCGAGGTCTGGCCGCTGCCGCCCAGCAGTTCCGCCAGGATCGTCAGCGCCGCCGCCTCGCCCTGGTCGCCGGGATCGCGTTCCGGGGCCAGGTAGCTGCGCACCACATAGGGCTGGGCCACCCGCGGATCGGCGAATTCCACCCGCCGTTCCGCGATCTGCGGCGGCTCCTGCGGGCGCGCGCGGTCCGGGATCGTCGTCGAGGGTTCGAGCGGCCCGTAATATTCCTCGGCCAGCCGCCGCACCTCGGCCGGGTCGGCATCGCCCGCCACCACGACGATGGCGTTGTTGGGCGCATAGTAGGTGCGATACCAGTCCAGCGCATCCTGCCGCGACAGCTGCTCCATCTCGTGCCGCCAGCCGATCACCGGCTTGCCATAGGGATGGTTCAGGTATTGCGCCGCCGACCGCTGTTCGCCGAACAGCGCGCCCGGGTCGCTGTCGGTGCGCTGCGACCGCTCCTCGAGGATCACGTCGCGTTCGGTGCGCACGTCATCCTCGGACAGGATCAGGTCCTGCATCCGGTCGGCCTCCATCCGCATGACCAGATCCAGCCGGTCCGCGGCGATGCGCTGGAAATAGGCGGTGTAGTCATAGGAGGTGAAGGCGTTGTCCGACCCGCCGTTCACCTCGACCAGCCGCGAGAATTCCTTCGGCCCGACATCGTCGGTGCCCTTGAACATCAGGTGTTCGAGGAAATGCGCGATGCCGGACACCCCGGGCCGTTCATCCGCTGATCCGGCGCGATACCAGATCATGTGGGTGACGGCGGGGGCGCGATGATCCTCGATCACCACGACCTGCAGCCCGTTCTCCAGCGTGAAGTCGGTGACCTCTGCGGTCAGCCCCGCCCCGGCCTGCGCCGAAAGCAGGATGCCCGCGGCGATGATGCGTTTCAGCATGCGGCCCTCCGGTAAATGCCGCCGCAGGTTACCGGGACGCCCGCCGCAGGCAAGCCGGCGCGGCGGCCGATACCGGGGATGTGACCGGCGGTGTCTACTCGCGCTCCAGCCCCTCGGGCGGGGCGCCGACATTCTGCACGCCCCGCGCGCGCCAGCGGTCGAGTTCCGCATGCTGGTCCAGCGACATCGGCGCATAGGCGCGGTAGTAGATCGTCACGTCGAACAGCCGTTCCAGCAGCCGGCCGTCATGGTCGCGCCGCCATTCCAGATCCTCGGCGGCCAGCTGGCCGCGGATCGCCGGATCGGCCCCGTAGCGCCCGGCATGGGCCAGCAGTGTGGTGTCGGCGCTGCGCCCGTCGGTCTGCAGCGCCTCGCGACGGCCGCCCAAGGCGGCCACGGCATCGGCCTGCGGCGTCGGGTCGGTGCGGTTGGTGCCGCCCGGCGTCGGCGCCGGCAGTGCCGACACATCCTCGGGCAGTTCCAGCGGCTTGACGGGCAGGATGCCGAATTCGTCGGCGCCTCGGCTGTTCGCGCGCAGGTTCATCAGCTCGGGCGTGCCGTCACCTCCGCCGCAGGCCGCCAGCGTCAGCGCCGCGCCCGTGCACAGGATCATGCCAAACCTTGCCCGCATCGCAGTCCCCTTGCCGTTCCGCGTCCGTCTTGTCGCCCACGTCTTAGCGCATCGTCATGTCGCCGTCACGGGTGAACCGTGCAGGCGCCCGATTGCGGTCAGCGGGGTTTCGCATCGCCCGTGAACAGCACCAGCCCCGCCGCCCCGGCGAAGATCGCGATATCCGCCACGTTGAAGGAATAGGGGTTGTCGAAGCCCGGGAACCCCATGTTCAGGAAATCCGCTACCGCGCCATAGACCAGCCGGTCGACCACATTGCCGAGGGCGCCCCCGATCAGCAGCCCGGCCGAGATCTGTGCCCAGCGTCCCGGGCGGCTGCGCGCCATCCAGCGCCAGACCCAGCCCGCGATGGCCAGCGCCAGCGCGATCAGCAGCCAGCGCGTCCAGCCCTCGCCCGCGAAGAGGCCGAAGTTGATGCCCTGGTTCCAGGCCATGCGGAAATGCAGCCAGCCCGGCAGCACGTCGATCTCGCGCCGCCGGTCCAGCTGCAGGATGTGGACGACCCAGTATTTGCTGATCTGGTCGATCAGGAAGACGGCCACGGCTGTCCAGATCACGGCGCGCATCGTCGGGCGCGCGGCCCTTGCGGCGGTCATGGCCTCTCCTCCCTGCGGTGCGTCGGGATCCCGCGCATCAGTGGCGGAAATGCCGCATGCCGGTGAAGACCATGGCGATGCCGGCCTTGTCGGCGGCGGCGATCACCTCGGCGTCGCGCATCGACCCGCCGGGCTGGATCACCGCCGTGGCGCCCACGCCCGCCAGGACCTCCACCCCGTCGGCGAAGGGAAAGAAGGCGTCCGAGGCCGCGACGCAGCCCTGGGTCAGCGGCGCGGGCAGGCCGAGCGCCTGCGCCATCGCTTCGGCCTTGCGGGCGCCGATCATGGTGGAATCCACCCGGCTCATCTGCCCGGCACCCACGCCCACCGTCGCCCCGTCCTTCACATAGACGATGGCGTTGGACTTGACGTGCTTCGCCACCTTCCAGGCCAGATAGAGGTCGCGCAGTTCCGCCTCGGAGGGCGCGCGGGCCGTCACCACCTTCAGGTCGGCGAAATCCACCCGGCCATTGTCCTTGTCCTGCACGAGGAACCCGCCCGCCACCTGCCGGAAGCTCAGGACCGGCGCCGCCGGGTCCGGCAACGCCCCGGTCGTCAGCAGGCGCAGGTTCTTCTTGCCGGCGAAGACGGCGCGCGCGGCCGCGTCGGCCTCGGGCGCGATCACCACCTCGGTGAAGATCGCGCAGATTTCCTCTGCCGTCGCCGCGTCCAGCGGCCGGTTCAGCGCCACGATCCCGCCGAAGGCCGAGGTGCGGTCGCAGTCATAGGCGCGGCGGTAGGCGTCGAGCAGCGTGGGAGCCGTGGCCACGCCGCAGGGATTGGCATGCTTGATGATCGCGCAGGCCGGCGCGTCGCCGAATTCCGCCACCAGTTCGAAGGCGGCATCGGTGTCGTTGATGTTGTTGTAGGACAGTTCCTTGCCCTGCCACTGCTTCGCCGTGGCGACACCGGGGCGGGCGGAGCCGTCGGTGTAGAAGGCCGCCTGCTGATGCGGGTTCTCGCCATAGCGCAGGGTCTGGGCCAGCCGCCCGGCAAAGGCGCGGCGGCGGGGCGCGGCCTCGCCGATCGCCGCCGCCATCCAGGTGCTGACCGCCGCGTCATAGGCGGCGGTGCGGGCATAGGCCGTCTGCGCCAGCCGCTGGCGGAAGGCCAGGCTCGTGCGGTCGTCGCGGGCATCGAGTTCCGCCAGCAGCGCGGCATAATCCTCGACATCCACCACCACGTTGACGAAGGCGTGGTTCTTGGCCGCGGCGCGGATCATCGCCGGGCCGCCGATGTCGATATTCTCGATGCAGCTGTCGTAATCGGCGCCCTTGGCCACCGTCTCCTCGAAGGGGTAGAGGTTCACCACCAGCAGGTCGATGGGCTCGATCCCGTGTTCGGCCATCGCCGCCTGATGCTCTTCGTTGTCACGCAGCGCCAGCAACCCGCCATGCACCGCCGGATGCAGCGTCTTCACCCGGCCGTCCATCATCTCGGGGAAGCCGGTCACATCGGCCACATCGGTGACATGCAGCCCCGCCTCGCGCAAAAGCTTCGAGGTGCCGCCAGTGGACAGCAGCTCCACCCCCCGCGCCGCCAGCGCCCGGGCGAAATCCAGAAGCCCCGTCTTGTCGGACACGGAGATCAGCGCGCGGCGCAGCGGGACAAGGTCGGTCATGGGCGGGGCCTTTCAGAAATGAGTCGTGTCGTCGCGTTCGAGGTCGCGGATGGCGGCGGGGGTATCCTGCGCCTTCGCGAAGGTCCAGCCGAGCTGGCAGGCATAGTCCATCACCCGCGCCGACAGCACGATCTGCCGGCTGGCGCGCGGCTTCAGCCGCCCCCGTTCCAGATGGACCGAGGGTTCCAGCCGCAGCGCCGCGGCGCCGTCATGA
This sequence comes from Frigidibacter oleivorans, assembly GCF_003993775.1. GTDB lineage: Bacteria > Pseudomonadota > Alphaproteobacteria > Rhodobacterales > Rhodobacteraceae > Frigidibacter > Frigidibacter oleivorans. Next base: position 27,254 of record NZ_RJRZ01000021.1, on the reverse strand, counting down.
CGGAACACCCAGATCTCGCCCGATTTCAGCGCCAGCGACACCGCGGTCCCGCCCATGTCGAGCGCCGCGTCGACATCGGGATGCAGGTGAAAGCGCAGGTCGAAGGCGATGCCCGACAGGCCGGTCCGGTCCATCAGCACGTCGAACCGCTTGCGGTCGGCCGTGGTCAGCGCGCCCAACGTATCCTCGCCCGACAGCACCCGCCCAGCCGGGTCCAGCAGCAGTTCGCGGACATGGGTCATGCCATGGGTCGGCACATAGCCGTCATGCCCGGCGATGACCCGGCTGCCATCCTCGCCCGTCTGCAGGTCCAGCCGCACATCGTTGGGCGCATCGTCCAGCAGCCGCCGCCCCCGCCGCTGCAACAGCCCGTCGGGGCCGAGCCGGGCCGAGGAAAAGCCCTCGATCCCCAGCGTCGAATGGCTGGGCGTCGCCCGGCCCGCGCGGTGCCAGTCGGGGCCGAAGGGCGCGCCGGGGCCGCAGTTCACCACCACCGGGCGGCGGCCCGAGGTCATCTCGAAGGCCAGCGTCGAGGCATGGGCATCGGCCGAATCCGGCCCCCGCGGCGGCGGCGCGGCATCGAGGATGACCGTCGTCCGCCCCGCCGCCAGCCGCAGATAGCCCATCGCCAGACCGGCGGGCGGCGGTGTCTTCACCCCCGATTCCGCCAAGGCCTGATCGAGCCGCCCCTCCGGCCCGCGCCCGCCGCCATGAAACCGCGCCAGACCGCCATCGGCATGGCGCAGCGCCCGCAGCGTCGGCGCGATCCGGGCGATGGCGTCCAGATGGGCGGGCACCGCCTCGCGCCCCGATTCCCGCATCGCCAGCGCCGACCATGTGAGCAGCGTGAAGACCTCGAGCAGGTCTTCGGGATTGCGCGAGGCCAGCCCGCCGCCCGCGTCGATGCGCGCCGCCGCCTCGCGCCCCAGGGCCTGCCGCGCCGGTTCCACATGCCGTTCCATCCCGGTCAGCGACAGGCCGGCATAGATCAGCCCGGTCAGCGCCTCGAACCGGGGCAGGCCGGCGGGCGCTGTCTTCCAGCGCCGGGCGAGGAAGTTGGTCTGCTGGCCGAGGCTGCGGAAGAAGGCCGCGTTGGCGGCGGCGCCCTGCCCGCTCATCAGGAAGGGGGCGTGGTTGATCCAGCGGATCAGCCGCCGCCCCGTCAGTTCCGGGGTCCAGCCCGGCCCCCGCCCCCGGCCGAAGCGGGTGATCCAGCCGGCCGTCCAGGACTGTGCCCGGGCACGCGCCGCCGTATCGGCCACCGCAGCCAGGTCGTCGAGCCAGGCGAAACCCTGCAAGGCCTCGGCGAAGGCATCCGAGGGCAGGTCGATGTCCCAGATCTCGCGCCCCTTCGCCTCGACCAGATGGCCCGCGAACAGGAAATTGCCGGCACACAGCTGCTTGCCGCGCGCATAGGCGCCGATGGTGCGGGGTTCGGGCTGGCTGACCAGCCCGGTGGCGGGACGGCCGCGCGTGACGATCCAGGCGGCCAGCCGGTGCCGCAGGCGGACCCGCCGCCCGCCCCAGCCCCCTGCCCGGATCGCGCTGTCTGTCATGGAATCCGGCCGTTTCGCCTGTGCTCTGCCCGGCCGCACCATAGCCACGGCCCGCCACGCTGTCACCGCGAAAAGCCCCGGTGGCGGCGATGCGACCGTGCCGTTTCGGCGGTGCAGCGCCGGTCAACCGGGCAGGCGCAGCGCGGCGGCGAAGAACCCGTCCATGCCACCCTGATCCGGCCAGAAATCGGGGCGCAGGCGCAGCGCATCCGGCCCGCTGCGCCAGCCCTCCTCGATCCAGCCGGCGTCGGGCAGCGCCGATTCCAGTCCCGGATGGCGGTCGCGCAGCGCGGCGATCTGGGCCTCGCCTTCCTCGGGCAGCAGCGAGCAGGTGCAATAGACCAGCCGCCCGCCCGGGCGCAGCAGTGTCAGCGCATGGTCCAGCATCGCCGCCTGCAGCGCGAAAAGATCGCGCAGCCCCTCGCCCGTCCGGGCATGGGGCAGGTCGGGATGGCGGCGGATGGTTCCGGTGGCGGAACAGGGGGCGTCCAGCAGCACCGCGTCCAGCGGCGCGCCGGGGCGCCAGTCGCGCGCATCGGCCGCGACCACCTGCGCGGTCAGGCCGCAGCGGGCGAGATTTTCCTCCAGCCGCGCCAGCCGCGCCGCCGACAGGTCCACCGCCGTCACCCGTGCCCCGGCCGCCGCCAGTTGCAGCGTCTTGCCGCCCGGGGCGGCGCAGAGGTCGGCCACCGTCTCGCCCGCCCGCGCCGCCAGCAGCCGGGCGGGAATCGCCGCCGCCGCGTCCTGCACCCACCAGTCGCCTGCGGCATAGCCCGGCAGTTCGCTGACCTGTGCCCCCGCCGCCAGCCGGACCGATCCGGTGGGCAGCGCCGTGCCCCCCACCGCCGCCGCCAGCGCCGCCGCGTCGCCGTCCTTCGGCGTCAGGTCGAGCGGCGCGCCCGCGAGATGCGCCGCCTCCATCGCCTGGGTCGCGCGCTTGCCCCAGGCCGACATCAGCCGCCCGCGCAGCCAGGACGGCAATTCCGTCACCGGCAGCGCCGCCCATGCGCCCGGGTCCAGCGCCGCCACCTTGCGCAGCACTGCATTGGCCAGCCCGGTGAAGCCCTCGGTCTGCGGGTCGCGGCCCAGCCCCGCCACCGCGGCGCCGACGACGCCGTGGCCGGGCGCGCCCAAGGCCAGCATCTCGACCGTCGCCACCCGCAGCACCGCCAGCACCGGCGCGGGCGGGGCACGGCGCAGGAAGGGCTTCAGCACCCGGTCGGCGCGCGACAGCTGGCGCAGCGTGTCCAGCGCCAGCCGCTGTGCCCGCGCCCGGCCCGAGGGCGGCAGCGCGTCGAGCGCGCCCTCCGCCAGCAGGTCCGACAGCAGCCGGCCCTCGCCCGTCACCGCCGCGACCAGTGCCGCCGCTGCGCCGCGCGGGTCCGAGGGGTCGTTCCGTGCCATGTGCCGCCGTTCCCGAAGATGCTTGTTCCCGAAGGTTGCGGGCGTATATCAGGCAGGGCTGCGACACAACATCCGGCACAGGAGGCGACATGTCCGACGATCCCGCGAACCGCCCCGCATCCACGAGCGACCTTCCCCCCGCGGCGCAGCGCGCGCTGGCCGAGGCCGAGGAACGCCGCCGCGCCGCCCGGGCGCTGGACCTGCCGCCGGAACTGGGCGGGCGTGACGGGCCGGAACCCGTGCGCTATGGCGATTGGGAAAAGAAGGGCCTCGCCATCGACTTCTGAGGCCGAAGGAGCCGTCATGGATTATTCCGCCCTCGCCGCCACGATCCGCAGCCTCTGCCACGGCGAAACCGATACCGTCGCGCTGATGGCCACCGTCGCCTGCGAGGTGCATCACGCCGATCCCCGCGCCGACTGGACCGGCTTCTACCGCGTCGTGGCGCCCGAGCTGCTGAAGATCGGGCCCTATCAGGGCGGGCATGGCTGCCTGGTCATTCCCTTCGCGCGCGGGGTCTGCGGTGCGGCGGCCCGCACCGGCGAGGCGCAGATCGTGCCGGATGTCGAGGCCTTTCCCGGACATATCGCCTGTTCCTCCTCCACCCGGTCGGAACTGGTGCTGCCGGTCTGGAACGGCACGGGCGCGCTTTTGGGCGTCTTCGACCTCGACAGCAACCGGCCCGCCGCCTTCGACGCGGGCGATGCCGCGGCACTGGCCGCGATCCTGGCCGAGACCTTCGCGGCGGCGCGATGATCCCGCGGACGGACGCGGCGGCGATGGCGGGCCCCGGCGCGAGTATCGGCGGGCAGGCGCCGGACCGGGGATGACCGGCTTCGTCTACGATCCGCCGCAAGATCCGCTGTCCATCCTGCACCGCGACGCGGCGGTGCTGGTGCTGGACAAGCCCGCGGGCCTTCTGTCGGTGCCGGGGCGGGGAGAGGACCGCGCCGACAGCCTGCAGGCGCGGGTGCTGGCGGAATATCCGCAGGCGCTGCTGGTGCACCGTCTGGACCTCGACACCTCGGGGGTAGTCGTCTTCGCGCTGACGCCCGAGGCGCAAAAGAGCCTCGGCCAGCAGTTCGAATACCGGCAGACGAAGAAAAGCTACCTCGCCCGGCTGTGGGGCCACCTGTCCCCGCCGGAGGGACGGGTGGACCTGCCGCTGATCGTGGACTGGCCGAACCGCCCGCGCCAGCATGTGAACCACGAGACGGGCAAGCCCGCCGTCACCGACTGGCGCGTGATCCGGCACGAGGCCGACGGCACCACCCGCGTGCGGCTGTTCCCGCTGACCGGGCGCAGCCACCAGCTCAGGGTGCACATGCAGGCGCAGGGGCACCCGATCCTCGGCGACCCTCTCTATGCCGAGGGGCCGGCGCGCGACTTTCCCCGGCTGATGCTGCATGCCGAAACGCTGCGCTTCCGCAACCCCGCGACCGGGCGGATGGAAAGCTACGGCGCGCCCTGCCCGTTCTAGGGTCGGGGCTCTTCGCCGCCGCGGGCAGCCATGCTAGGGTCCGCCCGCAGGTCAGGGAGCGGACGCCATGTTGCAGACATCCATCGAGGAACTCGTTCGGGCGTCGTCGATGAAAAGCTGGTCGCTGACCGGCAAGACCCGGCTGGTGAAGGTCTGCAGCAACTCCGCCGCGCTGGAAATCGCCCGCCGCAGCGCGGCCTCGGGCGCGCCGAAGGCGGTGAACGGCTATGTCACGCAAGAGAAATACCTCTATGGCAAGACCGCGCCAGAGATCGGGACGCTGCTCGGCCTGCGTCCGGGCGAACTGTCCGACGGCTGCCAGATCCTGGGGCTGATGCGGCTGCCCAAGGCGCATGAGGTCGAATTCAAGCTGTCCGCCGCCTTCCCGAACGGCGAGGTCTGGGACGAGGCGAAGATCGACCAGATGATGCAGGCCCGGCAGGATTTCGCCGACGGGAAGAACCTGTACCAGCGCTCGGCGACACCGGTCGCGCAATACTATCCGCCCGGCTCCGCCATGGTGCCGCAATGGCGGCTGCTGGCGCCGGTGCCGTCGGCGGGGCTGATCGGGGTGGCGACCCGCGTGCTGCCCTTCACCCGCGCCAACGGCTCGATCCAGCCCTACAGCCCGCACAACCGCGGCCCCGTCCGCTAGTCCCGCGCCCCTCTGGCACGCGGGCGTTCCGGGGTTCCGGTCCGGCGCCGCCTTTGCCACTCTGGCCGCGACCCGACCGGAGGCCCGACATGGACGAATTCCTGCCCACCCTGCTGCACTGGACCACCCGCGCCATCGAAACGGCGGGAATCCTCGCCATCGTCATCGGCAGCGTCGCCGCCACCGTCGCCTGGCTGGGCGACCGGCGGCGGATGCCGGGCGAGGCGGCGTTCCACGCCTATCGCTCGGCGCTCGGCCGGTCGATCCTGCTGGGGCTGGAATTCCTCGTCGCGGCCGACATCATCAACACCGTCGCGATCGAGCCGACGCTGCAAAGCGTGGCGGTGCTGGCCGGGATCGTGGCGATCCGGACCTTCCTCAGCATCTCGCTGGAGGTCGAGATCGAGGGCCGCTGGCCCTGGCAGGAACGTCGCCCGCGCCGCGAAGACTGAGTCGCGAGGACTGAGCCGCGAGGACTGAGCCGGGGCGCTATTCCCCGTCCCAGCCCGACACCGCCTTGATGTCGAGGAATTCCTCGATGCCCATATGCCCGCCCTCGCGCGCCCGGCCGGACGCCTTGACGCCCCCGAAGGGCGCGCCGCGCCCGCGCGGAATGCCGTTCATCTCGACCATCCCCGACTTCAGGCGGCGGGCCAGCCGGTTGCGCCGCGCGCCGTCGCCGCTCTGGACATAATTGGTCAGGCCATAGATCGTGTCATTGGCGATGGAAATCGCCTCGTCTTCGGTATCGAAGGGCAGGATCGACAGCACCGGGCCGAAGATTTCCTCCTTCTCGATGGTCATGCCGGGCACGACATCGGCAAAGACCGTGGGCCGGACGAAGAAGCCGCGGTTCAGCCCCTCGGGGCGGCCCAGCCCGCCCGCGACCAGCCGCGCGCCTTCCTCGATGCCCTTGGCGATCAGGCCCTGGATCTTTTCGTACTGCGCCTCGCTGACCACCGGGCCGATATGGGCGCCATGCTCGCTGGCCGGCGCGACCCGCGTCGCCTCGGCCACCTCGCGGGCGATCTCCACCGCCTGATCGTAGAAGGGGCGTTCGACCAGCATCCGCGTCGGCGCGTTGCAGGACTGGCCGGAATTGTAGAAGACATGGGTCGCGCCGCGCTTGACCGCTTCGGCATCCGCATCGGCGAAGATCAGGTTCGCGCCCTTGCCGCCCAGTTCCAGGCAGACGCGCTTGACCGTATCCGCGGCCGCCTTGGAAATGGCGATGCCCGCACGGGTCGACCCGGTGAACGAGATCATCTCGACATCCGGATGCACCGACAGCTGCGCGCCCACGCCCGCGCCGTCGCCGTTCACGAGGTTGAAGACCCCGGGCGGCAGCCCCGCCTCGTCGACGAATTCCGCGAAGAGCAGCGAGGAGAGCGGCGCGATCTCGGACGGTTTCAGTACCATGGTGCAGCCGGCCAGCATCGCCGGGATCGCCTTCAGCGTGACCTGGTTCATCGGCCAGTTCCAGGGCGTGATCAGCCCGACCACGCCCACCGGTTCGGCCACCAGCCGGGTCGTCGGCGCATGGTCGCCCAGGGGGCGGATGAAGCGGAAGTCGCGGAAGGCGGTGATGAAGTTCTCGATATGCCAGATGCCGCTGTCGGCCTGATCCTCGATCGCCATGTCGATGGGCGCACCCATTTCCTGGCTGATCGCCTGCCCCATCTCGGCCTTGCGGCGGCGATAGACGGCGAGGATCTTCTCGACATAGGCCAGACGCTCGGCCGGGGGCGTGAACTTCCATCCCTCCAGCGCGGCCTTCGCCGCCGCCACTGCGCGGTCGGTATCGGCCTGGTCGCCCAGCGAGATGACGGCGCAGGGCTCTTCGGTCGAGGGGTCGATCACCTCGCAGGCGCGCGGTGCCGCGGGCGCGACCCACTGGCCGCCGATGTAGAACTGGCGCTTCTCGATCATGGCTGTGCCTCCGGTCCGGGTTCGGGCGGCAGATTAGCAGCCATGCGCCGGGACGCCAGTCCCCGCCCCGGGGCAAGGCGTGGGTCACGCAGCATGTGCGGGCGGGACCGCTATGGCCCATTGCGCCCGTTACCGCTTTCGCAACGCGAATCGCGCGATCCTGCCGTCCGGGTGAAACTTGGGGTGGGTCCGGTCCTCGACCGGGCCGCAGATTGTGGGGCAGCCATGCTTATGCTGACGGGGCTTATCGGCCTCGCCCTGGCAGGGTCCGTTCTGGGCCTGCCATTCGGCGCGCGCGACGACAGGGACGACGAGGAGGATGCCGGGGCCGAGGAGGCCGATACCGGCAGCGACGGGGAGGACATCTGGGACGATTGGCCCGAGGAACCGGCGGGGACCGCGGCGGGCGCGGACGCGGAACCGGCCGGGGGCGCAGGGCGGAACGGCGCCGAGGCGGGGTTCGCCGCCCCGCCGGATGCCGGAACCGGCCCGGAGAGGCCGACCGGGACGAGCACGCCCGGGGCCGACATCCTGTCGGGCACCGCCGGCGGCGACAGTCTGGCCGGCGCGGGGGGCGACGACCAGATCAACGGCGGGGCGGGCGACGACCTCTTGTCCGGCGGCGCGGGCGACGACGACCTGCATGGTGCGGCGGGGGCGGACGATCTGCGGGGGAATGCGGGCGCCGACACGCTGGAGGGCGGGGAGGATGACGACCGGCTCGACGGCGGCACCGGCGACGACAGCCTTGCCGGCCATGACGGCGCCGACAGGCTGGCGGGCGGGGCGGATGATGACAGCCTGCTGGGCGGCGGTGGCCGTGACAGCCTGTCGGGCGGCACGGGCGACGACACGCTGGAAGGCGGCGATGCCGACGACAGGCTGCGCGGCGGTGCGGGGCGCGACGTGCTGTTCGGCAATGGCGGCGATGACATGCTGGACGGGCGCGAGCGGGCCGGCGACCCGGCCGGGGCCGCGGCGGACGCGCCGGATTTCCTGAATGGCGGCGCGGGGGCGGACACGCTGATCGGTGGCCCCGGCGATGTGATGTCGGGCGGCGAGGGTCCCGACTGGCTGGCCGTCGCCACCTGGCTCGAGGCGGGCGAGCCGGTGGCCGAGATCACCGACTATGACCCCGCCGAGGACGAGCTGCTGCTGGCCTTCGACCGCGCGGCGCATCCGCAGCCCGAGGTCACGGTCACCGTCGAGGACGGCGCCGCACGGATCAGCCTCGACGGCCTGCCGGTGGCCCATGTCGCCGGCGCGACGGGGCTGCAGGCGGGGGACATCCTGCTGATCGGCATCGACGAGATCGCGGCGCGCTGAACGCGGCCCCGAACCGGGCGCGCGGATCGCGGCGCGGGGCAGGCCTTCCGCGAAACGGCTTTCCTTCCCGCGCCGAATCCCCTATAGGCGCGCATCCGCATCTGCTGCGGTGCCTCCAAGGGCCTTGCTGGACGACATCCCGGCCTGCGCCATGACCCCTAGCCAAGGAGATCCCGATGTCGATCACCGTCGAAGAGAAGAACCGCCTGATCAAGGACTTCGGAACCAAGGAAGGCGACACCGGTTCGCCCGAGGTCCAGGTCGCGATCCTCAGCTCGCGCATCGCGACGCTGACCGAGCATTTCAAGACCCACAAGAAGGACAACCACTCCCGCCGTGGCCTTCTGATGATGGTGGCACAGCGCCGCAAGCTGCTGGACTACCTGAAAAGCCGCGACGTGGCGCGCTATCAGTCGCTGATCGAGCGTCTGGGCCTGCGCCGCTGATCGCAGCCGGTCTGCCGACAGGAACGCCCGCACCGGAAGGTGCGGGCGTTTTCGTTCAGGGGGCCGTCAGTGCGCGACGCCGCTGCCGCCCGCGAGGGTCATGTTGAAGGGCAGCCCCTCCACCCCGATCGTCCCGGTCAGGCGCAGGCCGTCGACGGCGACACGGTGCACCGCCTCGGCGGCGGGATCGCTGACGAGCACCTCGTCCCCGGTCATGGCCAGCCGCGGGCGCGGGTCGTTCCAGTGGCCGTCCATCGAATAGGGGCCGGTGACGCGCAGGCTGTCGGTGACTGTCGCCTGCAGCAGGTCGATCCCGTGCAGGCTGCCATCCTCGGTCAGCGCCCAGCCGGTGGCCGGGTCGACGGGGTCGAGGCCGAAATCCACCCGGCGGAACGGCAGTGCGATGCGGCGCATATGCGGCTCGGCCTCGGGGTCGATCACCACCAGCCCGTCGGCGCCATGATTGCCGAGGAATATCTGCATCGCGCGGCCGCCATGCAGCGTGCCGGTGGTGCCCTCGGGGAAATCCGCCGGATAGGGCAGCATGCGGTATGCGACGCTGTCGCCCTCGACCATCGCGGTCAGCACGCCCTCGCGGCAGCCGGCGGCAAGCATGGTGCCCGACACCGCCTCGCCATGGATCGCGGTGCAGGTCTGGACCGGACCGGCCGCCGTCCCGTCGCGGTGAAAGGCCGCGAGCCCCAGCCGCGGCACCGAACCTTCGGCACTGGCCGGCGCGTCCGAGGCGACAGATCCCAGCATCACCTCGCCGAAGCCCGCGACGAAGCCGTGATGGGCGCGCGCCTGCGGGAAGGTGACCGGCGCGATGCGACCCTCGGCCAGGTCGCGGTCATCGAGGATCGCGGCGTAACCGGCCTGATCGAAGTTGATCGCCGTCTCGCCGCCATGGCTGACGACATGGACGGGGTAGGCACCGGTCAGGTCGCCCTCCAGCAGGGCGGGATCGGCGACTTCCAGATCCGCATGGTCGCCGTGATCGGACAGGGTCATGCCGCTGTCGAGGAACTGCACCCTGTCGCCATCGGACTGCACCGCGGCGATCACCGACCCGCCCGCGAGCGGATAGAGCCGTGCCGGCCCGCCGATGTCGAAGCTCCAGCGCCCGCCGCCTTCGGCGAGGTCGATGACCGTGATCCGGCCAGCGGCTTGATCGGCCACGAACAGCCGGTGCCGGGCCTCGGCCTCTTCGGCATGGGCGGGGGCCGCCAGCAGCGGCAGCGCCGCGAGGCCGGCGCGCGCGAACCGGGCCGCGAAGGTGGCGCGGAAAGGGGGCATGTCATGCTCCTGATTAGTTACGGTATAACGTAACAATCAGATGCGGCATCCGGGGTCAACCCGCCCGGCAACCGCCTGGTAGACCAACCCGCTCTTTCCATCGGGGCCGTTTTCCTGTAAGCGCCCGCCATCTGTGACGTGACGCCCCTGGCCCCGGGCACATGCAAAGGATAGGGGCGGCGGCAATGGGGCCGCCAGACACGCGAGACCCGGCAGGGGCCGGGAGAGCTCGCAAGAGGAAACCGTATGTTCAATATCACCAGGAAATCCATCCAGTGGGGCAATGAAACGCTCACGCTGGAATCCGGCAAGGTTGCCCGTCAGGCGGATGGCTCGGTCATCGCCACGCTGGGCGAAACCTCGGTCATGGCCAACGTGACCTTCGCGAAAGAGCCGAAGCCGGGGCAGGACTTCTTCCCGCTGACCGTGCACTACCAGGAAAAATACTATGCCGCCGGCAAGATCCCGGGCGGCTTCTTCAAGCGCGAGGCGCGCCCGTCCGAGAAAGAGACGCTGACCTCGCGTCTGATCGACCGGCCCTGCCGCCCGCTGTTCGTCGAGGGCTTCAAGAACGAGGTGCTCGTGATGTGCACCGTTCTCAGCCATGACCTCGTGAACGAACCCGACGTGGTGGCGATGATCGCCGCTTCGGCCGCGCTGACGATCTCGGGTGTGCCGTTCCGCGGCCCGATCGGCGCCGCGCGCGTGGGCTTCGCCAATGGCGACTATGTGCTGAACCCCGAGGTGGCCGACATGGACCACCTGCGCAACAACCCCGAGCAGCGGCTCGATCTGGTCATCGCCGGCACCAAGGACGCCGTGATGATGGTGGAATCGGAAGCCTACGAGCTGACCGAGGAAGAAATGCTGGGCGCGGTGAAGTTCGGGCACGAGGCGATGCAGCCGGTGATCGACCTGATCATCGACTTCGCCGAGGACTGCGCCAAGGAACCCTTCGACTTCAGCCCGCCGGACTATTCGGCGCTGCTGTCACGAGTGAAGGCCGCGGGCGAGGACCGGATGCGCGCCGCCTATGCGATCCGCGACAAGGCCGCCCGTCACGACGCCATCGTCGAGGCCAAGGCCGCGATCAAGGCGGCCCTCACCGAAGAGGAACTGGCCAACCCGAACCTTGGCCCGGCGCTGAAATCGCTGGAATCCGGCATCCTGCGCGGCGACATCATCAACGGCGGCGCCCGCATCGACGGCCGCGACACCCGTACCGTGCGCCCGATCGTGTCGGAAGTGGGCGTGCTGCCGCGCACCCATGGCTCGGCCCTGTTCACCCGGGGCGAGACGCAGGCGCTGGTCGTGACCACGCTGGGCACCGGCGATGACGAACAGATCATCGACGCGCTGCACGGCAACAGCCGGTCCAACTTCCTGCTGCACTACAACTTCCCGCCCTATTCGGTCGGCGAAGTGGGCCGCGTCGGGTCGCCCGGCCGGCGCGAGATCGGCCATGGCAAGCTCGCCTGGCGCGCGCTGCAGGCGGTGCTGCCGGCGCCGACCGACTTCCCCTACACCATCCGCGTCGTGTCCGAGATCACCGAATCGAACGGCTCGTCCTCGATGGCCTCGGTCTGCGGCGGGTCGCTTGCGATGATGGATGCGGGCGTGCCGCTGAAGGCGCCGGTGGCCGGCGTCGCCATGGGCCTGATCCTGGAAGACGACGGTCGCTGGGCCGTGCTGACCGACATCCTCGGCGACGAGGATCACCTCGGCGACATGGACTTCAAGGTCGCGGGTACCGAGGCGGGCATCACCTCGCTGCAGATGGACATCAAGGTGGCGGGGATTACCCCCGCGATCATGGAACAGGCCCTGGCGCAGGCCAAGGACGGCCGGATGCACATCCTGGCCGAGATGGCGAAGGCCATTTCCGCCGGCCGCGCCGAATTCTCGGCCCATGCCCCGCGCATCGAGACGATGACCATCCCGACCGACAAGATCCGCGAAGTGATCGGGTCGGGCGGCAAGGTCATCCGCGAGATCGTCGAGGTCTCGGGCGCCAAGGTCGACATCAACGACGATGGCGTGATCAAGATCGCCTCGGCCAACGGCGATGCGATCAAGAAGGCCTATGACATGATCTATTCGATCGTGGCCGAGCCGGAAGAGGGCAAGATCTACACCGGCCGCGTCGTCAAGCTGGTGGATTTCGGCGCCTTCGTGAACTTCTTCGGCAAGCGTGACGGGCTGGTCCATGTCAGCCAGATCTCGAAGAACCGGCTGAAGCACCCGAACGAGGCACTGTCCGAAGGGCAGGAAGTGAAGGTGAAACTGCTGGGCTTCGACGAACGCGGCAAGGTCCGTCTGGGCATGCGCATGGTCGACCAGACCACCGGCGAGGAAATCACCGAGTCGAAAGAGGAACAGGCGCAGGCCTGATCCTTTCCTTACGGCGAACAGGCGCCCCGGTCGCAGGACCGGGGCGTTTGTCGTTTCGCCCCGCCGGGAACCGCGATGCGGCGGGGCCGGTTGCGCCCCGGGGCAGGCGCGGAAGGGGACGGCATGGCGGGACATGATCGCAGCGGCGACAGCAGGCGCTCCTATGTCGCCGATACGCTGGCGCTGATCCTGTTCTTCACCGCGACCGGCATCCTGAACGAACGGTTCATCGCCGGCATGGCCTGGGATCAGGTGCTGCGGGCGCGGCTGCTCGGGGCGGCGCTGATGCTGCCGGTGGGCCGGCCCTACGGGCTGTGGCGCGACTGGATGCTGCGCCGGGCAGGCCCGACCCGCCGGTCGCGGCTGCTGTGGGACAGCCTCGCGCTGATGTCGTTTCAGGTGCCGATCTATGCCGCGATCCTCGCCGTCAGTGGGGCGAGCGGCGGCGGGCTGCTGCGCGGCACGGCAGGCGCGGCGGTGCTGATGCTGGTGCTGGGCCGGCCCTACGGCGCCTTCCTGAACGGGGTGCGGGCGGCGTTTGGCCTGCCGCCCGGCGGCGACAGGCCGATGTCGGTTCAGGAATAGCCGCCGGGTGCCTGACGGAACCCGCGGGGCGCTTGCGGCTTTCCGACAGGCCACAGGAGGATTCTCATGACCGATCAACACCATGCCACCAGCGCCCCCACCAGCGCCGCCGCGCGCTGGCGCCTGATCGGACCCGGCATCGTCGCCGCCGCCACCGGCGTCGGGGCGGGCGATCTGGTGGCGACGCTGATCGCCGGGTCGCGTTTCGGCCATGCGCTGCTGTGGGCGGCAGTGGTGGGCTGCATCGTCAAGATCGCGCTGGCCGAGGGATCGGCCCGCTGGCACCTCGCCACCGGCTCCACCATGCTGGATGGCTGGGGCAGCCTCGGGCGCTGGACCTACTGGTATTTTGGCATCTACATCGTGATCTGGGGCTTCGTCTACGGCGCCACGGCGATGAGCGCGACCGCCCTGCCGCTGGCCGCGCTGTTCCCCGACCTGTTGCCGAACTGGGCCTGGGGCGCGGGGGTGGGCCTGCTCTGCGCGCTGTTCGTCGCGCTGAACCGCTACGAGATGTTCGAGACGGTGATGAAGGTGCTGATCGGCATCATGTTCGTCATCGTCACGGGGGTGGCGATCCTCGTCGCGCCGAACCTCGGCCAGACGCTGGGCGGGCTGGTGCCGACCCTGCCCGAGGGGGCCACCTTCTACACGCTGGGCCTGATCGGCGGGGTGGGCGGGACCATCACCATGTCGGCCTATGGCTACTGGGTGAACGCAAAGGGCTGGCGCACGCCGGATTTCATCCCGCTGATGCGGCTCGACAACCGGGTGGCCTATGGCGTGACCGGCGTCTTCGTGGTGGCGATGCTGATCATCGGGGCAGAGCTGCTGTATTCGGCGCAGATCGCGCTGAACTCCGGCGATCGCGGGCTTCTGGACCTCGATGCGGTGCTGCGCGACCGTTTCGGGCCGGTGGTATCGACGCTGTTCCTAATCGGCTTCGCGGCGACCTCGCTGTCTTCGGTGCTGGGGGTCTGGCACGGGGTTTCGCTGCTGTTCGCCGACTTCGTGCGCCACATCACCGGCGGCACGACCGACCGGGGAGAGCTGCACCGGACCCGCGCCTTCCGCTTCTACCTGTTCTGGCTGACGATCCCGCCGATGATCCTGTTCGTCTTCGGCCGGCCGTTCCTGCTGGTGGTGATCTACGGGGCGCTCGGGGCCTTCTTCATGCCCTTCCTTGCGATCACGCTGATCTGGCTGCTGAACTCGCATCGGGTGCCGCGCGAATGGCGCAACGGCTGGGTGTCGAACGGGTTGCTGGGCCTCGCGGCCGCGCTGTTCGTGGTGCTGTGCCTGAACGAGCTGTGGAGCCTCGTCGCGGGTTGACGCTTGTAATGTTATGACATAACATATAGAGGGGTGGGCACCTTGCAGCAAAGGAGCCCGCCATGCCCGACCCAAGCCCGTCCGCCCCCGACCGGCGCCTGCCCGTGACCGTCCTGTCCGGCTTCCTCGGCGCCGGCAAGACGACCCTGCTGAACCATGTCCTGAACAATCGCGACGGGCTGCGCGTCGCGGTGATCGTCAACGACATGTCCGAGGTGAACATCGACGCCGATCTGGTGCGCGGCGGGTCCGAACTGTCGCGCTCCGAGGAAAAGCTGGTCGAGATGACCAATGGCTGCATCTGCTGCACCCTGCGCGACGACCTGCTGACCGAGGTGCGCCGGCTCGCCGCCGAAGGCCGGTTCGACTATCTGCTGATCGAAAGCACCGGCATCGCCGAACCCCTGCCCGTCGCCGCCACCTTCGACTTCCGCGATGCGGCCGGGCAAAGCCTGTCGGATGTCGCCCGGCTCGACACGATGGTGACGGTGGTCGATGCGATCAACCTGACGCAGGATTTTTCCAGCCACGACTTCCTGGCCGACCGGGGCGAATCGCTGGGCGAGGGCGACCAGCGCACGCTGGTGAACCTGCTGACCGACCAGATCGAATTCGCCGATGTGGTGATCCTGAACAAGGTGACCGATGCGGGGCCGGACCGGGCGCAGACCGCGCGCCAGATCATCCGCGCGCTGAACCCCGACGCCCGCCTGGTCGAGACGGACCGGTCGAGGGTTGCCGCGGCCGATATCCTCGCCACCGGGCGCTTCGATTTCGACCGGGCGCAGGAACATCCGCTGTGGGCGAAGGAACTGTACGGATTCGCCCAGCACCAGCCCGAGACCGAGGAATACGGCATTTCCTCGTTCGTCTGGCGGGCGCGGCGGCCCTTCGACCCGGCGCGCATCCATGCGGTGCTGAACGGCGACCTGCCGGGGGTGATCCGCGCCAAGGGGCATTTCTGGCTGGCCACGCGGCCGGACTGGGTGGCGGAACTCTCGCTGGCGGGGGCGGTGTCCAGCGTGGCGCCGCTCGGCGGCTGGTGGGCGAGCGTCCCGCGCAATCGCTGGCCGACGCATCCCGAGGCGCTGGCCGAGGTCGAGGCCCGCTGGCAGGAGCCCTGGGGCGACCGGCGGCAGGAACTGGTCTTCATCGGCACCGGCATGGACCGCGCCGCGATCGAGGCGGCCCTCGACGCCGCGCTGGTGGCCGAGGAGGATTTCTTGCCGCGCCGCTGGTCCCGCCTGTCGGATCCCTTCCCCCACTGGGGACGGAAGGCGGCCTGATGGCGGGGAACCTGAGGACGGGGTTGCGCCGCCGCCGGCGCAGCGCACCGATGGCGGCGCATGACCGCCTTCCCGCGCCGGTGCGGGCATGGGCGGCACAGGCGGCCCTGCCCTGGAGCGCGGCGAGCCTCTGGCGGCTGTGGCACCGGGCGCTGGCGGAGACCGGCTGCCCGGACCGGGCGCTGGCCCGGCTCGACGCCGCCGAGGCGCGGCTGCTGGCCCGGGACGCGGCGCGGGTCTGGGGCGCGGCCTATCCCCTGGCCGCCATGCCAAAGGCCCCGGCGGGGCCGGGGCCTGCCAGGGCCTGACGAACGGGTCAGGCCGGGTCAGACTGCCTCAGACCGGGCGCTTGGCGAAGCGCAGGTAGGGCAGCTTGATGTCCAGCTCGCCGAATTTTGCCCGCGCCTCGTCGGTCGGGACCGACAGCGCCACGATCACGTCCTGTCCGGGCACCCAGTTCGCCGGGGTGGCGAAGGGCACGCCATCGGTGGCCTGCACCGCATCCAGCGCGCGCAGGATCTCGGCGAAGTTGCGGCCCACCGACATCGGGTAGGACATGGTCAGCCGCACCTTCTTGTCGGGGCCGATGATGAACACCGTGCGCACCGTCGCCGAATGCGCGGGCGTGCGGCCCTCGTTCGGCAGGTAATAGTCGGCGGGCAGCATGTCATAGGCCTTCGACACGGTCAGCGAGGTGTCGTCGATGATCGGGAAGTTCGCGGGGGCGCCGGCGACGGCCTCGATATCGGCCTTCCACTTCTCGTGCTCGCCCACCGAATCGACCGACACGCCGATGACCTTGGTCTTGCGCTTCTCGAATTCCGGGGCCAGCTGCGCCACCGCGCCGAATTCGGTCGTGCAGACCGGCGTGAAATCGCGCGGGTGGCTGAAGATGATGGCATAGCCGTCGCCCACCCAGTCGTGGAAACGGATGGTGCCCGCCGTCGATTCGGCGGTGAAGTCCGGGGCGATGTCGTTGATCCGAAGTCCCATGTCAGTCCCTTTCAGGTTGATCCGGTTGCGTCTGAATTATGCGAAGAAGACGATGTTTTCAGCCCTCGCCCGCCGCCATGCGGCAAAAGGAAACGGCGTCCCGCCGCGCGGTGGTTTCAGGGAACGGACGTTCCGCCCGTGCCGCCGGCGGCGAGACGGCGCAGGAAGTCGGGGGCGGCCCTGTCCTCGATCTGTCCCGCCTCGATCGCCGCCACCTTGCGCATCACCCGGCGCAGATGGTCGGCATCGGGGGTGGTCAGGTTCGGGCCGCGGGCGATCTTGGCCCGCAGCTCCTGGTCCGAGCGGGTGTAGTAGTGGTTCAGCTGGATATGGTCGGCAGAGTAGAAGCCGGACCTTTCGCGGCCCCGCGCGTCCGCGGCCTCGCCCCGGTCGTTGCAGGTGGCATCGCTGCCGTCGGTCCAGACGGTATGCACCTTGATCGCGGTGACGTGGCAGGGATCGACGATCATCTTGAACCGGCGCAGGCCGGGGCTGTCGCTCATCGGGTCGGGATTGCGGCTGGTGTAGTTGGCCAGCACCCCGCCCTCGGGCGGCGCGTCATGCCCGTTCCGGCCGAACATGTGCCAGGGCAGGCTGATGTTGCGGCAGCTGTCCAGATGCGCCAGCGCGGCGGGCAGGCTCGCGGCCCGTTTCGGCACGAGGAATTCGTCGACGTCGATATAGGTCATCCAGCGAAAGGCGCCGCCGAAGTTGCGGGTGGCATGGGCATAGGCCAGCACCTGATTGTGGATCTCGCCGCCCGAGGCGCCACCGGCGGTGAACTTCTGATCCCAGGGAATCACGGTGGCGAGGCCCGGCACCGCCGCCTGCAGCGCCGCGAGGGTGCCGTCGGTGCAGCCGTTGTCATAGACGACGAAGCGCGCCACCCCCGCCGCCGCGTGGAAGCGCGCCCATTCGGCGATGTGGCGTTCCTCGTTGCGCACGATCAGCACCACGGCCAGCCCGCCGCGTCCGGCCTGCGGGGCGGGGGGCGTCAGGCCGATCTTGGTGATCGCGCCGCGTCGGCCGAAGATGCGCAGCATGGAGGTCTCCTTCCCCGCCACGCATAGCAGCCGGCCGGCCGCCCTGCCACCGTCACGGGGCAGGGCGCGGCCTGAGATCAGAGGGATCGCTCGCGCGCCGCCGGCCGATGTGCCTGGCTGTCGCCTCCGGCATGGAGGCGAATCACAGGTTGAACACCCGGCTCGGGTGCAGCTCGCCCGACCGGTAGATGCCCACCGCGACGGGCCGGCCGCCATGGCTGGCCCAGGCCTCGTCGCCCCAGGCGCAGTCGGCGGCGATCACCATGCCCGGATTGCCGTTGCGCAGCCGCGCGGCGCCGTCCTCGGTCGCCCGCAGTTCCGGCAGATCGGCCAGCCCCACCTCCAGCGGCAACAGCCGCGCCTCCAGCTCCGGCGTCCGCGCCAGCGCCTCGACCTCGGCCATCGAGATGCCCTCCGACGCCTCGAACGGGCCCGACCATTCGCGGCGCAGCCAGTCCACATGGCCGAGGCAGCCCAGCGCCTGCCCGAGGTCGCGGGCGATGGACCGGACATAGCCGCCCTTGCCGCAGACCATCTCGAATTCGGCATGGTCGGCATCGGGCCGCGACAGCAGCACCAGGCTTTCCACCCACAGCGGCCGCGCGGCCAGATCCAGGGCCTCGCCCTCGCGCGCCAGGGCATAGGCACGCTCGCCATCGACCTTCACGGCGGAAAACTGCGGCGGCACCTGCTGGATCTCGCCGGTGAAGGCGGGCAGCGCGGCGCGGATCTGGTCGTCGGACGGGCGCAGTTCGGAGGTGGCGATCACCTCGCCCTCGGCATCGTCGGTATTGGTGGCCGCCCCCAGCCGCACCATGAAGCGATAGCATTTCTCGGCATCGGTGACGAAGGGCACGGTCTTCGTCGCCTCGCCCAGCGCCACGGCCAGCACTCCGGTGGCCGCCGGGTCCAGCGTGCCGGCATGGCCGGCCTTGGCGGCGTCCAGCGCCCAGCGCACCTTGTTGACCACCGCGGTCGAGGTGATGCCGGCGGGCTTGTCGACAACCAGCCAGCCCGAAATCGGCCGGCCCTTCCTGCGTCCCATGGTCAGTCCCCCTTGCGGCAGGCCGCCCTGCTAGCCGTGCCGGCGGCAGGCGTCAACCGGAAGGGCCATTCAGCTCAGCGATCGGCCAGCAGCCCGACGATCGGTCCCATCGGCCGCCCGCCCTCGTTCCGGCCCAGCCCCGGCGCATAGAGGCGCGAGATGCTGCCGTCGAGGTAGAGCGCATCCGGCAGGTCCAGCTCGTCGCGGAAGAACCGCGCAAAGGCATGGAAATTCACCGGCGCGCGCGAGATGGCGAAGACCGCCCGCCTGCCATCGGCGCTGACCCCCACGCCGTTGCGGATATAGAGCGAATCCGAATCGGGCAGGAAGCGCGGGTGCAGGTCGCCGCCGATCACCAGCATCGGGCCCGACTGGGTGGCAAAGCGGCAGGCGGGGGGCGCGGCGCGGAAGGCGCGGGTTTCCAGCACCGCGAACCGTTCGTCCGCGACGCAGAAGATGCCGTTGGGCAGCAGGCCGAAATTGCCGCCGCCGCCCGCCGAGACCAGCGGCGCGGCCTCGGTCCCCTCTTCGACATAGAGCCCCACGGGGCTGCGGTCGGCATGATACATGCCCGCGTTCATCGCGAAGACCAGCCGCCGGCCATCCGCCTCGGCGATCTCGCGCAGCCGCTCGAAACTGCCGACGGGCCGGCCGTCGGGGGCGGTCAGCCACAGGCGCAGGTCCTGGCCCGCCGACACCTCGCAGACGGTATAGGTGACGCCCTCGAACCGGGTGTCGCGGCAGGGCCCGCCCGCCGCCGGCTCGCTCGCCAGCGCCGGGGCGGCCAGCAGCGCGGCCAAAGCCAGCAGCCTAGCGAGCATCGCCATCCCCGCGATCCTCGTCATCGCGGTCGTCATCCCCGCCATCCTCGTCCTCGTCCGAGAGATCGTCCCCCTCCTCCGCGCCCGCCGCGATGTCGCGCTGCACCGTCTCGTCCGCGAACATGCGCCGCGTCTCGTCCAGCCGGTCGAAGGTCTCGTCGATGACGAAGCGCAGTTCGGGGGCGAATTTCAGCGTCATCGCCTTGGCGACATGGTGGCGCAGTTCGCCCTTGTTGCGGCGCAGGGCGGCCAGCGCCTCTTCCGCGCCCTGCCCGCCCAGCGGCAGCACATAGGCCGTCGCAACCTTCAGGTCCGGCGAGGTGCGCACCTCGCCCACGGTGATCGACATGCGGTTCAGGTCGGGATCGTGCACGTCGCCCCGTGCCAGCACGTCCGACAGCGTGCGGCGGATCAGTTCGCCGACGCGAAGCTGCCGCTGCGACGGGCCGGAGCCCCTGGGAAAACGGTTCGATGCCATGCGGCCCATGTAGGCGAAGCCCGCCCGGCGCGCAACGGCACGGAACGGGGGTTTTTCCACAACCGCCCCCGCGCTAAGAGGACCGGAATGACAGGGAGCATGCCATGACCGATCTGCCGGGTATCGTCGTCACCGGGGCCTCGGGCCGGATGGGCCGGATGCTGGCGCGCACCGTGCTGGACAGCGGCAAGGCCCGGCTGGTGGCGGCGCTGGAACGGCCGGGCCATGACTGGATCGGCCGCGATCTGGGCGAGGTGACGGGCGGCGCGCCGGTGGGCGTGACCGTGACCGACGACCCGCTGCAGGCCTTCGCCCGCGCGCAGGCGGTGCTGGACTTCACCGCGCCCGAGGCGACGGTGGAATTCGCGGCACTGGCCGCGCAGGCCCGGGCCGTGCATGTGATCGGCACCACCGGGCTGGAGCCCGCACATCTGGCCCGCCTCGCCGCCGCCGCCCGCCATGCCGTCATCATCCGCGCCGGCAACATGAGCCTCGGCGTCAACCTGCTGACCCGGCTGACGCAGAAGGTGGCCGAGGCGCTGGATGCCGACTGGGACATCGAGATCGTCGAGGCGCATCACAACCGCAAGGTCGACGCGCCCTCGGGGACCGCGCTGATGCTGGGCGAGGCGGCGGCGGCGGGCCGGGGCGTGACGCTGGACGATGTGGCCGACCGGGGCCGCGACGGCATCACCGGCGCCCGCAAGCCGGGGCATATCGGCTTTTCCGCCATCCGCGGCGGCGACATCGTCGGCGAACATGACGTGATCTTCGCCGCCGCCGGCGAACGGATCGTGCTGCGCCACATCGCGACCGACCGCGCGATCTTTGCCCGCGGCGCGCTGAAAGCGGCGCTGTGGGGGCAGGACCGCAAGCCCGGCGCGTACGACATGATCGACGTGCTGGGGCTCTAGACCCGCTCCACGGCGATGGCGGTGCCCTCGCCGCCGCCGATACAGATGGCTGCGATCCCGCGCTGCAGCCCGCGCCGTTCCAGCGCGTTCACCAGCGTGACCACGATCCGCGCGCCCGAGGCGCCGATGGGATGGCCCAGCGCGCAGGCGCCGCCGTTGACGTTCACCCGGTCATGCGGGATGCCGGTTTCGGCCATGAAGGCCATGGGCACCACGGCGAAGGCCTCGTTCACCTCCCACAGGTCCACCTCCTCGGGCTGCCAGCCGATCCGGTCCAGAAGCCGGCGCGCGGCGGGGACGGGCGCGGTCGGAAACTCGGCCGGGGCCTGCGCGTGGCTGGCATGGCCCAGCACCCGCGCCCGCACCGGCAGGCCCAGCCGCGCCGCCGCCGCGCCCGAGGTCAGGACCAGCGCCGCCGCTCCGTCCGAGATCGACGAGGAATTGGCGGCCGTCACCGTGCCGCCCTCGCGGAAGGCGGGCTTCAGCGTCGGGATCCGTTCGGGCCGGGCGAGGGCGGGCTGCTCGTCCGCCGTCACCGTCACCTCGCCCTTGCGGCCCGTCACCGTCACCGGCGCAATCTCGTCCGCGAAGGCGCCGCCCGCCCCGGCCGCCAGAGCGCGGTCGAGCGAGGCCAGCGCATAGGCATCCTGATCGGCGCGGGTGAACTGGAAGGCGGTGGCGCAATCCTCGGCGAAGGTGCCCATCAGCCTACCCCTATCATAGGCGTCCTCCAGCCCGTCGAGGAACATGTGGTCGATGACCTGACCATGCCCCAGCCGGGCGCCGCCGCGCATCTTGGGCAGCAGGTAGGGCGCGTTGGTCATGCTCTCCATCCCGCCCGCGACCATCGCCTCGGCATCGCCCAGCGCGATCCGGTCGAAGGCCATCATCGCGGCCTTCATTCCCGATCCGCACATCTTGTTCAGCGTGGTGGCCGGCACCGCCTGCGACAGGCCGGCGGCGAAGCCCGCCTGCCGCGCCGGGGCTTGCCCCTGCCCCGCGGACAGCACGCAGCCCATCAGCAGTTCCTCGACCGCCCCGGGATCGAGCGTCGCGTCCGTCAGCGCGGCGGCGATGGCGGCCCCGCCCAGCGCCGCGGCGGACAGGTCCGACAGCGCCCCCTGAAACCCGCCCATCGGCGTGCGCGCGGCCCCGACGATCACCACATCCTGCATGGCATCCCCCCTGTTGCCCGCCCGAAGGCTACGGGACGGTAAGGATTGCCGTCTAGCCTTTCCCGGCACAGCGCGGAGGGCGGGATGCGGATCGACGCAACGGAAACGGCGGATGGCCTGATCGTCACAGTGGAGGAGGCGCGCATCGACGCGATGATCGCCATCCCCTTCAAGGACCGGCTGCGCGAACTCGCCGTTGGCACCGGCGCGGCGCGGGTGGTGATGGATCTGTCGCGCGTCGATTTCATCGACAGTTCGGGGCTGGGCGCCATCGTCGCCTCGATGAAGGCGCTGGCGCCGCGCCCGCTGGAACTGGCGGGGCTGACGCCGACCGTGGCCAAGCTGTTCCGCCTGACGCGGATGGACAGCGTCTTCACCATCCATCCGCATCCCGTGCCCCCCGCCGCCGATGGCAGCTGACGGCGGCCGGACGGACGGGGGCAGCGCGATCCGGCGCGATCGCTGGCGCTGTGGCCTGCGCTTCGTCACGGCCGATCTGCGCGCCAGCCATGCGGCGGTGCGCGATCTGCTGATCGCGCTGCGCCCCCGGCTGGGGCCGGACCGCGGCGCGGTCGAGATCGTGCTGGCCGAGGCGCTGAACAACGTGGTCGAACATGCCTATGCCGGGAATGACGGGCGGATCGCGCTGCGCCTGACGGTCGCCCCGCGCGAGGTGCGGATCCGCATCGGCGACAGCGGGCGGCCGATGCCGGGCCTCGTGCTGCCCCGGGGCCTCTGCCCCCACCGGCTGCTGCACGGCGATGTTTGCGACCTGCCGGAGGGCGGCTTCGGCTGGCTGCTGATCCGCGAACTGGCCAGCGGGCTCCGCTATCGCCAGCAGGACGGGCGCAACCTGCTGCGGCTGGTGGTGCGGCGGGGCTGATCCTGCGGCGGCGCAGCAAGCGATTCGTGCAGCGCAGCATTCGTGCGTGCCCGCTCCGGCCGGCGTCAAGAACGGCTCGGGCCACAGAATTGAAGCCTGTGCCGCAGTCCTGCCGCAATCGCTCCGCATCACCGCCCGAAAGCGGGGCTGTAATGCCCCTGTAGCTCACTGGCTTCCCTCGGCGCCGCGGTCCAACAGCCCCCACCCAGGCCACGGCGTCGAGGACTTCGGACGGATCGTCCAGCCCCGGCCGGCTCGCGCGCCTCCCACCGGGCAACCGGTCGCGCGGGCCCCGGGGGCGGTCAGGACGCGGCACCAGTGCGCGGACGGCCCGCCTGCGCGTCAGTTCAGGTTGAAATGCAGGGGATAGCGGCCATCCTCGAAATCGCCGAACAGGTCGTGCAGATCGGGATGTTCCACCGGCTCGCCCGTTTCATCCGGCACGAGGTTCTGTTCCGAGACATAGGCCACATAGTAGCTGTGGTCGTTCTCGGCCAGCAGGTGATAGAAGGGCTGGTTCTTCGCCGGGCGGCTGTCCTCGGGGATCGAGGCATACCATTCCTCGGTATTTGAAAAGGTCGCATCCACGTCGAAGACCACGCCCCGGAAGGGATGCTTCCGATGGCGCAGGATCTGCCCCAGGTGATACTTCGCGGTGGTCTTCAACATGAGCATGGTCGGCCTCTTCCACTTATGCCTATCCTTGTGGATGGGCGGAGTCTACCCGGCGGCCGGCCAACCCATCCGTCCGGACGGAAACAGATTGTCGCGCCCCCGCGCCGCCGCGGGACCGGCCAGAATGCCAAGGCTTTGCCGATCCAGCAGCTTTGTGATTTCCGATCCGCTCGCTTTGTCGTAAAATCACGGCAAAACAAAACAAAGCGAGGGGCCATGAGCAGACTTCTTCGCGCGTCCGTCTTCTGTCTCGCCGCATCCTGCGGCGGCCATTATTCGGCGCCCAGCAATATGGACGATGCCTGTGCCATCGTCAGCCAGCGCCCGGAATATCTGCGGGCGATGCGCGCCACCGAAACCCGGTGGGGCGTTCCCGTCGCGGTGCAGATGGCGACGATCTATCAGGAATCGAAGTTCATCGGCAATGCGCGCACGCCGCAGGAATACGCGCTCGGGATCATCCCGATGGGGCGGCAATCCTCGGCCTATGGCTACAGCCAGGCGCTGGACGGCACCTGGGAAGATTACCTGCGCGACACCGGCAACCGCGGCCGCCGCGACCGGATCGGCGATGCCACCGACTTCATGGGCTGGTACATGCACAACAGCGAACTGAAGCTGGGCATCCCGAAATGGGACGCGCAGAACCAGTACCTTGCCTATCACGAAGGCCAGACGGGCTATGCGCGCGGCAGCTATCGCGAAAAGGCCTGGCTGATGACGGTGGCGACGCAGGTCGGACAGCGCGCGGTGATCTACGACACCCAGCTGCGGACCTGCAGCTGACAGGCCGGCAACGGGCCCGGGGTGCGGCGGTCAGCCGCGCCGCCCGCTTTCGAACGTGATCGAGAAGGTCGAGGGCGGGTAATCCCCCTGCTGCAGCGGCCCGAGCCGGACCAGCGTCTGCTGGCCGGTCTCGTCCGTCACCACCCATTGCGCCAGCCGCATCGGCGCCGTTTCGAAGAACAGGGTAATGGTGCCGATCTCGGGGCGCTGCGGATCCTGTGCGGTGACGGTGGTCATGCCGTCCTGCTCGCCATGGCCCACGACCATGCCGGACCGGGTCAGGTCCACCTGCCGGGCAAGGATCAGGTTCAGCGGCGTCTTCGACAGCGGATACTGTTCCGGCGGCTGGTTCGACTTCGAATCGAAGATCGCCACCTGCCCGCCCGAGGCCAGCACCACCGTATCGTCCCCCGCATATTCAAAGCGCATCCGCCCCGGCCGCTTGATCAGCAGCCGCCCCGAGGAGGTGGAGCCATCGGCATTCACCTGCGTGAATTCGGTCCCCGCGCTCTGGATGCCGTTCAGATAGCGCGAGATGTCGGCCAGCGATGCGGGCGCGGCCAGCCCCGGCAGGGCGGCGGCGGTCCAGATCAGGGCGGCGGCGAGCGGGGCCAGAAGGGCGCGGAACAGGGTCATGGCTGCGAAACTACCCCGGCGCCGTTCCGGTTTCCATCGCCCCGCGATCACGTTCGGAAGAACCGCGGGGGCCTGCCCGCTCACTGCTCCGGCACCAAGATCTCGCGCTTGCCGACATGGTTGGCGGGCGAGACGAGTCCCTCTTCCTCCATCTGCTCGACCAGACGCGCGGCCTTGTTGTAGCCGATGCCCAGTTTCCGCTGGATATAGCTCGTGGACACCTTTCGATCCTTCAGCACCACCTGCACCGCCTGATCGTAGAGCGCATCCTCGCCATCGGTATTGCCGCCGGTGTTCAGCCCCAGCACCGCGTCGATATCCGAGGCGGCATCCTCGTCCGGCCCCTCGACCACGCCGGACATGTAGTCCGGCGGGCCGAAGCCCTTCAGATGGGTCACCACCTCCTCGACCTCCTCGTCGCTGACGAAGGGACCGTGGACGCGGGTGATGCGGCTGCCCCCCGCCATGTAGAGCATGTCGCCCATGCCCAGCAGCTGTTCCGCCCCCTGCTCGCCCAGGATCGTGCGGCTGTCGATCTTCGACGTGACCTGAAAGCTGATCCGCGTCGGGAAGTTGGCCTTGATCGTGCCGGTGATGACGTCGACCGAGGGGCGCTGCGTCGCCATGATCAGGTGGATGCCCGACGCCCGCGCCATCTGCGCCAGCCGCTGGATGCAGGCCTCGATCTCTTTCCCGGCGACCATCATCAGGTCGGCCATCTCGTCGACGATCACCACGATATAGGGGATCGCCTTCGGCATGATCTCTTCGGTCTCGAAGATCGGGTCGCCGGTCTCCTCGTCGAAGCCGGTCTGGACGGTGCGCTTGAACATCTCGCCCCGGGCCAGCGCCTCGCGCACGCGGCCGTTGAAGCCCTCGATGTTGCGCACGCCCATCTTCGACATCTTGCGATAGCGTTCCTCCATCTCGCCCACGACCCATTTGAGCGCGACGACCGCCTTCTTCGGATCGGTGACGACGGGGGACAGCAGATGCGGGATGCCGTCATAGACGCTGAGTTCCAGCATCTTCGGGTCGATCATGATCAGCCGGCATTCCTCGGGCGTCAGCTTGTAGAGCAGCGACAGGATCATGGTGTTGATCGCCACCGACTTGCCCGACCCGGTGGTGCCCGCGATCAGAAGATGCGGCATCTTGGCGAGGTTCGCCA
Source organism: Frigidibacter oleivorans (assembly GCF_003993775.1). Classification (GTDB taxonomy): domain Bacteria; phylum Pseudomonadota; class Alphaproteobacteria; order Rhodobacterales; family Rhodobacteraceae; genus Frigidibacter; species Frigidibacter oleivorans. The sequence goes on along the minus strand of NZ_RJRZ01000021.1, from coordinate 948 downwards.
CCACCGGCTCGCCGGCGATGTCCTTGCCCAACGCCAGCGGCAGCCGCAGGTTCGAATCGCCGAAGTCGCGCGCGGCGAGGATTTCGCGCAGCACCACCTTTTCGCGGTGCTGGTTCGGCAGTTCGATGCCGATCACGCTGCGCCCCGGCACGGTGGACACGCGGGCGGACAGCGCCGACATGCTGCGCGCGATGTCGTCCGCGAGGCCGATCACGCGGCTGGCCTTCAGCCCCGGCGCGGGTTCCAGTTCGTACATGGTGACGACGGGGCCGGGACGGACGCTGACGATCTCGCCCTTCACGCCATAGTCGTCCAGCACGTTTTCCAGCATCCGCGCATTCTCCTCCAGCGCCTCGTCGGGCAGGGAGTGGCGCTGGATCGTCGCCGGGTTGGTCAACAGCGACAGGGGCGGCGGTTCATAGGCCACGGCCGCCGGTTCGTCGAAGCGCAGGCGCGGCTGCGATTCCGCCACCGCCTGGCGCGAGGGCGCGGGCGCCTTCTTCGGCAGGTGATGCAGCACCACCTTGCGCGCCCCCGCCACCTGCGGCGGGGTCCATGCGCCATCGTCCTGCAGATCGGCAAAGACGTTGCGGTCGAGGTCGTCTTCCGATCCGTCCGGCACCGGCGGGAAACGGTCGAGCGTGTCGTCCTGCCAGTCTTCGGCGTCCAGATCGTCCCCGGCGCGGGCATCCGTCTGCCAGTCCTCCGACGCCTCGATCATCGCGGCGGCGGTGTCCATCGGTTCGTCGGGCAGCGGCTGCAGATCCTCGTCATCGAAGACGGGCGCGGTGACAGGCGCGGCAATCCCCCGGCCCTGGGCGGGCCGCACCGTCACCGGCGGTTCGGCCACGCGCCGGGCCGGCTGCGCGGCGCCGGGCTGCACCCGCGACTGCGGCATGAAGCGCGGCTCGGCTGCCAGCGCCCCGGCGGCAGCGCGCGCGGGCGCCC
>NZ_RJRZ01000020.1 GCF_003993775.1 Frigidibacter oleivorans | reverse complement strand
CTGGCTTCAGGCGCGGCGCCGGGCCGCGGCCGCGGGGCTGGCGGAGGCGCTCGCGGCGGAAGAGCGGGCGGCGGCGGCGGCACGGCAGGCCTTCGGCCGGGCGCAGGCGCTGGCGGAACTGTCCCGGCAGGACCATCGGGCGCGGCGGCACGGGCTGGCGCGGGAGGCGGAGGCACGGCTGGAGTAGGACCGCGACCGGCGGGTGGCGCCGGCGCGGCGGCGGGTCGCCCGGCCGGACCTATCATCGCGCCCGCGGATCATCGCGCCGCACCGGACCCCGAAGGACCGGCCGGACGTCGAGGCCGCAGCAGGCGGATGGACGGTTCGGCCTGGCTCGCAGCGGCGTCCTCACGATGCCCGCGCCTCCGGCCGGCCGGGTCATCCCGAGGCTCGACAGCTTCGGTGCCGGGGGCCCTCGGGACAGGTCCGCCGCCTCGGTCCCGCGGCCGGCGTCTCCGGTCTTGCCGCAGGCCGTCGCCCGGCTATCGGACAGAGCGCGCAACGGGCCGGTCGCAGCCCGACCGGACCGGCGGTCCGACCCTGCCGGGGCAGGCGCGACGGCGGGGGCCGCTTGCCGGGGCCCGCGCCTCAGCCGTCCTGCCGGGCGAGGTCGGTGATCAGGACGTCCCGCACCGCTTCGCCCAGATCCTGCCGCGCCGCGGCCAGCAGCGACCGGCGCAGGACCACGAGATTCGCGGCGTCGGTAAAGGCGCCGCGGAAGCCGCCGGCATTGGCATGTTCGAACAGAACCTGCAGGAAGGCATCGCGCAGTTTCGGTTCCCGCTCATAGGCCGCGGCGCCCGTTCCCTCCGCCATTTCGAGGGTCAGCGACAGGATCACCATCGCCGCGATCCGGCCGTCCTCGACGACCGGGATCACGAACTGGTTGCCGAGCTTGACGAATTCGGTGCCGCCCTCCGCCGCGCCATGGCCCGTCCCGTGACCGTTCCCATGGGCATTCCCGTCCTGGGCGGCCCCCGCATGGCCCGATGCGGTAGTGGCAGCGGCGGTGGGCGCCCCATGGCCGCTGTCCGGTGCCGGAGGGGCGGCCGCATCCGCCGCGCCATGGGTCATTTCACCGCCCGCATTGGCCCCGCCCGCGCCCGTCGCTTCGGGCCCGGCGCCTTCGGGCGCCGCGGCGGGAACCATCAGCCCGGCGCCGATGCCGGCGCCGAGACCCGCAAGCCCGAGGATCGCCGGCAGGATCAGCTTGCGCATCGCGGTCACATCGGCAGCAGGATGTCGGCGACCTGCTGTCCATAGCGCGGTTGCTGCACATCGGTGATCTGGCCGCGCCCGCCGTAGGAGATGCGGGCGCCGGCGATCTTGTCATAGCCGATCTCGTTCTGGCGGGTGATGTCCTCGGGCCGCACGAAGCCCGCCACCAGCAGTTCGCGGATCTCGTTGTTCACCCGCACCTCCTGGCTGCCTTGGATCCGCAGCACGCCGTTCGGCATCCGGTCGGTGATCGTCGCGGCGACGCGCAGGGTCAGCCGTTCCTGCCGGCTGACGGAGCCCTCGCCCTCGAAGCTGGAGCTGCTGTCGGCATCGACGGCCTCGGCCAAGCTCGACCCCTCGTAGAGAAGTTCGGCATCGGCCCGCTGCGGCAGGCCGAAGAAGCCGGGAATGCCCATGTTTTCCGAGGCCTGGCGGCTGCGGCCGGTGGAGTTGGAAATCTGCGCCTGGTCGTCGATCTCGATCACGACGGTCAGGATGTCGCCGCGGCGCATCGCCCGGCGGTCGCCGAGCAGGGATTCTCGGTTGCCCGACCACAGCGAGGCCTGCCCCGCCGGCAGCCAGGGGCTGTTGGTGGCGGGCAGCACCTCGCCCGACATGGCGTAGAATTCCTCGCCGCCCTCCACCGGGGTGAAATCGGGCGTCCGGCCCACCTCCTGCAGCCGGCCGCAGGCGGCCAGCGCCGCCAGCGCCAGCAGGATCGCGCCGCGGGCGAGCGGACGGGGCGGGCGGGCGCGCGCGGGAGGGGCGGGGGCGGGGCGGCAGGCGGGGCGGTACGGGGCGCTGCGGCGGGCACGCGGGAAGGGGCAGGCGGTCAAGATGGCCTCCGGGTCTGGGATGTCAGGGCGCGGTCGCGACCAGAAGCGTGCCGTCTGGCGCGACGGTGCCGGTCACGGTGACGCGGGATTGGGCGTTGAGCGCGCTCAGGCTGTCGCCGGCGCGGCCGCGGCCGAGCGCGCGGCCTTCGGTGCGGAGGGTGAGGCCGCCGCTGCGCCAGACCAGCGTCACCCGCTGGTTGCGTTCGACCAGCGCCGGCGGCGCCAGCTCGGCGGGCCGCAGCGGCCGGCCGGCATAGATCGCCTGCGTCGTCTCCTGCCCGATCGCGGCGGCCGGATCGGTCAGGAACGGGCCCCCTGCGCGCGGGGCGGGCGCGCGGGTAAGATCCGTCTCCTCCAGCACATGGGCCGCGGGCAGGTTGCGCGCGGCGACCAGCACCTCCTCGGCGGTTCCGGCCCGGCCCGAGAGGATCAGCAGCAGCAGTCCGAGGGTCAGGAGCAGCGTTTCGCGCATCAGCTGGCCTCCGTGGTCGCAGCCAGCATCCGGTCGGCGGCGGAAATGACCTTGGCGTTCAGCTCGTAGCCGCGCTGCGCCTCGATCAGTTCGGTAATCTCCCGCACCGCATCGACGGAGCTTTGTTCGAGATAGCCCTGCCGCAGCGTGCCCAGTCCCTCCTCACCCGGGGCACCGACGAAGGCCGGACCCGAGGCGGTGGTCTCGAGGAACAGGTTGGAGCCGATTGCCTCCAGCCCCTTCTCGTTGCTGAAGCCCGCGAGGGTGATCTGGCCCAGAAGTTCAGGCTCCACCGTTTCGGTGAAATAGGCATAGACCTCTCCGGCCGCGGTGATGGCGAGCGTCACCGCATCCTCGGGGATGGTGAGGCCGGGTTGCAGCTGATAGCCGTCGGAGGTGACGACGGCCCCGTCGGCCGAACGTTTCAGCCCGCCATCGCGCGTATAGGCAGAGGTGCCGGAGGGCAGCGCCACCTCCAGATAGCCCGCGCCTTCGATCGCGAGGTCGAGATCGCCCCCCGTCTGCGACAACGCGCCCTGCGCCATGTCGACAGAGACGGCGGCGGGCCGGACCCCCAGCCCCAGCTGCACCCCGGCGGGCAGTTCGGTGCCGTCGGCGGCGGTGATGCTGCCGGGCCGGGAGGCCTGCTGATAGTGCAGGTCCGCGAATTCGGCGCGGCGGGCATTGTAGCCGGTGGTCGACATGTTGGCGAGGTTGTTCGAAATCACCTCGACGCGCATCTGCTGGGCACTCATGCCGGTGGCGGCGATCTGCAAGGCTCGCATGGTCTATTCCATCATTGTGCTGATCGTGTCGCGGATCCGCCGGTCCTCGCCGTCGAGCAGGCTTTGCCCGAGTTCATAGGCGCGGCCGACCTCGATCATCCGCGCGGTCTCGATGATCGGGTCGACATTCGACGACTCCAGAAATCCCTGCAGGATGGTAGCCCCCTCCTGCGGCTGGATTGCGCCCTCGGCGGAGAAGAGCGTTCCGGCGCGGTGGCGCAGGTCGCCCGGCTGGGCCGGCTGCCACAGGCCGATGCGGCCGATCGGCCGGCCCTCGACCGACAGCGTCCCGTCCGGGGCAAGATGCGGCCGCTGGCCCGCCGGCACGAAGACCGGCCCGCCCGCCTCGTCGAGCAGGCGATGCCCCTCCGCCGTGGCCAGTTCACCGGCCGCGTTCGGCGTGAAGCGGCCCGCCCGCGTCAGCGCCGGCCCCTCGGACGTTTCGACCTGGAAGAAGCCCTCGCCCTCGATGGCGAAGTCATAGGCGGCATCCGTCTGCGTCAGCGCGCCCTGCGTCAGGTCGATCCCCCGTCCATGGGCATGGGCGATGGAGAGCGAGGGCGCGCCGCTGCCGGCGGCGCTGACATGTTCGGCGAAGATCACCGCCTCGCGCCGGAAGCCGGTGGTGCCGGCATTGGCGATGTTGTTCGCCACGCCCTGCAATTCGCGCATCAGCCCCGATTGCCGGGCGAGCGCCACATAGACGGCACTGTCCATCTACACCCCCGCGATCAGGGCCAGCAGCCGGTCGCGGAAGAACGCCGTCAGGCTGTCCGACATGAAGGACATCGAGACCCAGAAGACGGCGAGCATCAGCCCGATCTTGGGGACGAAGGTCAGGGTCATCTCCTGCACCGAGGTCAGCGCCTGGAACAGGCCGACCGTCAGGCCCGCCGCCAGCGCGACGGCGAGGAGCGGCGCGGCGAGGACCAGGGCCACGCGCAACGCCTCACGCAGCGTGTCGAAGAACAGCGCCTCGGTCATGGTCGGCCCCCCGCGCTGCAGGGTTGGCCGGGCGCGGCCAGGTCGGGCAGCGGCCGGTTCGACGTGCGCCGGTTCGACAAGCGGCGGTCGGGCAGGGGCCGGCCGGGCAATGGCCGCGGGGGGCCGGGCATCCGGTGCGGGGCCATGGTCACACCGGCATCCTCAGGATTTCCTGATAGGCCTCGACCACCTTGTTGCGCAGCGTCACGGCGGTTTCGACCGCAAGCTCCGTCTGGGCCAGCGCCTGCACCAGCGCATGCGGGTCGGCGCGGCCTGCCATCGCGGCCAGCGCCGTGTCCTCGCCATGCCGCAGGGTGGCGGCGAAATCCTGGGCCATCCCGGCCAGCGACCCGGCCGGCGAGGGCGCCTCGGCAGACAGGCCGGCGGCCGGGACCTCGGCCATCTGCGTCGTCGCGGTCAGCGGCCGGGCAGTGGCATAGCCTTGGGCGGCGAGCATCGTCTTGGCATCCATTCTGGATCTCCTTGCTTGCGGGCGCGGTCAGGCCGCGCGCATGGGGCATCGGTCAGCGGCGCAGCAGGTCCAGCAGCGCTGCCGACATGTCACGGGTCTGGTCGAACATGCGCAGGTTGGCCTCGTAGCTGCGCTGGGCCTCGCGGGCATCGGCGATCTCGATGACCAGATCGACATTCGACCCGTCGTGATAGCCCTCGGCATCGGCCAGCGGGTGGGCGGGGTCGTAGACCCGTTCCAGCGGCGCGGGATCGAGCGTCACCTCGCCTGCCACCACCCGTCCCGTGGGCCGGCCGGCCTGCATCTCGGGCTCGAAGCTCACGGTCTTGCGCCGGTAGCCGGGGGTGTCGGCATTGGCGATGTTCTCGGTCAGGTGCTGCAGGCGCTGCGACTGGGCGGCCATGCCGCTGGCGGCGAGGGCGAGCGTATCGGTGAAGCCGGCCATCGCGCGCCTCACCCCTTGCCGAGCGCGCTGCGCAGCAGCGTCAGCGAGGCGCGGTAGATCGCCAGTGCCTGATCGTGCTGCCGCCTGGCATCGACGGCGGCGGCCATCTCGACCTCGATCGCCACGGTGTTGCCATTGGGCGCCGCCGCGGTGCCGCGATCCTCGGCCGGGAAGGCGGGACCCCGGGCCTCGTCGGGCTGCATGAGGTGACCCGCGCGGGTCGCCGTCAGCGTCTGGTCCGGCCGGTCGAGGCTGTCGGCGAAGGGGGCGAGGTCGCGGGCGCGGTAGCCGGGCGTGTCGGCATTGGCGATATTGGCGGCAATGGCCTGCTGGCGGGCCGCGGCATGGACGGCCATCCCCTGCGCCATCCGCAGGACTTCGGGTTGCTGGAACATCGGGGCTTCTCCTCCAATGCGTTCAACCTCGGCTTAACCGCGACTCATTTAGAAAACCTTTCGGGAACAGAGAGGGATCGAAGCGGAAATGGAGCGATTGGCAGCCTTGTGCGACGGCGTCGCGGCGGTACGGGCGGTGCATGCGATCGGCCGGGTCGTCGCGGTCGGGCGCGGCACCCTGACCGTCGCGGGGATCGAGACCGTGGCGGCGGTGGGCGATCTTTTGCACATCCGGTCGGCCCGCCCTTCCGAGGGCGAGGTGATCGGGCTTTCGCCACAGGGCTCCACGGCGCTGGTGGCGGGCAGCCTCGAGGGGATCGCGCTCGGCGACCGGGTGGATCTGGCGGGGCCGCCGCTGCTCTATCCCTGCCGCGGCTGGCTCGGGCGGATCGTCAGCGCGCGGGGGCTGCCGCTGGACGGGCGTCCGCTGCCGCGCGGCGCGGCCGGCCTGCCGCTCGACCGGCCGCCGCCGCCCGCCGCGCTGCGCCGCCGGCTGGGGGACCGGCTGCCCACGGGCCTCGCGGCCTTCGACAGCCTGCTGCCGCTGGTCCGCGGGCAGCGGATCGGCCTGTTCGCCGGGTCGGGCGTCGGCAAGTCGACGCTGCTGGGGCAGCTGGCGCGGGGCGTCGCCGCGGATGTGGTGGTGGTGGCGCTGATCGGCGAGCGGGGGCGCGAGCTGCGCGATTTCGTCGAGGATGTGCTGGGTCCCGACCGGCTGTCGCGGTCGGTGGTGGTGGCCGCCACCTCGGATGAATCGCCGCTGCTGCGGCGGCGCTGCGCGCTGGCGGCGATGACCGTCGCCGAATGGTTCCGCGATGAGGGCGCGCAGGTGCTGTTCCTCGCCGACAGCGTCACCCGCTTTGCCGAGGCGCATCGCGAGGTGGCGCTGGCCGGGGGCGAGGTGGCGAGCCTGCGGGGGCATCCGCCCTCGGTCGCGCAGCGGATCATGGCGCTGGCGGAACGGGCGGGGCCGGGCGCCGCGGCCGGCGGCGACATCACCGGCATATTTTCGGTGCTGGTCGCTGCGGCGGACATGGACGAGCCGGTGGCCGACATCCTGCGCGGCACGCTCGACGGGCATGTCGTGCTGGACCGCGCGATTGCCGAACGCGGCAGGTTTCCGGCGATCGACCTGCTGCGGTCGGTGTCGCGCGCCTTGCCTCAGGCCGCGACGGCGGCGGAGAATGGCGCCATCGGCCGGGCGCGGCAGCTGCTCGGCGCCTATGAGAGGGCCGAGATGGCGATCCGGGCCGGGTTGCACCTGCCGGGCGCGGACCCGCTGGTCGATGCCGCGATCCGGGTCTGGCCGGCGCTCGATGCCTTTCTGGGCGAGCCGGCGGCGGGCATCGACGCGGCGTTCGAGCGGCTCCGGGCCTGCCTCGCCCCCGCGCAGGGGATCGATCGGCCCGGCGGGGCGGAAGGTCAGGCGTAGAGCAGGCCGAGGATTGTGCCGGCGCTGCCGCCGCTCCCCAACAGGGTCAGCGCGGCGCTGGCCCCGGATGTGGCGGTCGCGGTTCCCGCGATCTCGGCCCGGGCGAGGTAGGTCCGGATCAGCCGGTCGAGCCGTTCCGGATCGGCCAGCACCGCCAGATCGTCGCTGCCGAGGACCGGGCCGGCGCGATCCTTCATCACCGCCAGCTGCTGGTCGAGGTCGAGCCCGCCGAAACTGTCGGAGGGCAGGCCGAAGGCGGTTTCGAACAGGCTGCGCAGCGGGGCGGATCCCAGCACCCGGAACCATTTCGTATCGGCGCTCGCATCCTCGGCGGCCAGTTCGGGCAAGGCGCGCTGCGCGTTCAGCGCCAGCCGCAGCCCGGGATCGGCCTCCCCCACCGCCACCTCGAACTGCCGTTCCAGATAGGCGGCGGTGATCTCGTCCGGAAAACCGGACAGGACCGTGCGCGGCGTCGCGAAATCGCCGAAGCCGAAGGCCGAGGACAGCTCCAGATAACTCTTGTCCGACAGCCGGTTCGCCAGCGCCTTTTCGTCGAGCGTGCCCTCGTCGAGGACCGTCTCGATGAAATGGCGGTTGCCGATGTCGTCCTGCAGCCCGAAGGCGCCGAGCGCCACGGTCAGAAGCCGCCGGTCCGCCACCAGATCGGCCGCCGTCCGCGCCGTGGCGATCTGGTCGCGGAAATGCGCCACGTCCCGGGCCACCGTCGGCTGGCCGGCAAAGGCGGTCTTCTGTGCCTCCATCGTCCGGTTCAGGTAGGTCCAACCGGCAAAGCCGCCCGCGGGCAGGACCACGGAATAGGTTCCGCCGAGGATCATGGGCGCATCGCGGCCATCAGCCGCTCCTCCCGGGGCAAAAGGCTGCGCAGTGCCTTGAGCGCCTGATAGGGCTGTTCCTCGATCACGGCGGCGGTGGCGGCCGTCAGATGCGCGCGGCTGTCGGGATCGGTCAGCACCTGGCTGAGCTGCTCGATCCCGCGCAACAGCTGCATCCGGGCCGCGGCGGGTTCCGCATCGCCCGACAGCACCAGCTGCGCCACATAGCAGACGCGGCGGACCGGGGTCGTCACCTCCTCGGGATGGATCGCGTCGCGCAGGCGCAGGATATGGGCGTTCGGCGTCATGATGGCCAGGCGCGAGCGGCGTTCGCCATTCTCGATGACGGCGCCGTTGATCAGCACCCGTTCATGCGGGCCGAGCTTGAGGACGAGCCCGCTCATCGGGCCGCCCCGCCGGGCGCGGCTGCGGGAAGCGCCGGGTCGCCCGCCCCGGGATCCGCGACGGGATCCTCCCCGGCATCCGCCACGGTGCCGCGCAGCCCGCCCATCACCGCGGTGTTCACGTCGACCAGAACCTCGGCACTGGCCTCGCCCGCCAGCACCTTCGACGAATGCGACAGGGTGAACTGCGCGAGGTACAGAAGCCGCGCCCGCAGCGTCGCCGGCAGGCCATTATCCGGCCGGGCAAGGTCGGCGGCCAGCGTCGTCCACAGGCGGCGGTTGTCGTGAAGCGCGCGCGCTAGGGCCGAAAACCCCGGCCGGCCCTGCTGATGCGCGGACCGGAGCCGCTGGGTGATCCGGGCGAAGAGGTCGTATTCCACGCTGCGCGGGGTGCGCAGCGGCGAAGCCGGGCTGCCATAGGCCGACTGCGCCAGATGAATGGCGTTCACGTTTGGTCCTTCCGCAGACTGGGATTTCGTTCATGACGCGGCGGCCGGAACGGCCGTCAGCGCGGGGGCGGGTGGCCCGCCCCCGGCCGGCGTCACTGGAACAGCGCGAGGATGTTCTGCGGCTGCTGGTTGGCGATCGACAGCGCCTGGATGCCCAGCTGTTGCTGGGTCTGCAGGGCCTGCAGGCGCGCCGAGGCTTCCTCCATGTCGGCATCGACGAGCGAGCCGATGCCCGACTTCATCGCGTCGGTCAGCTTCGAAACGAAATCGGCCTGGGTCTCGATCCGACCTTCGACCGAACCGAAGGCCGAGGCGGCGGCGGTGGCGGTGTCGATCAGCGTCTCGATCGTGGACAGCGCGGCGGTCGCGCCGGCTTCAGTCGAGACGTCGATCGAGGCGAGGGCGCCGAGCCCGCCCGAGTCCGCGTTGGTGTACTGGCCGCTGACGGTCAGGTCGACGGTTCCGTCGTTGGTGAAGCTCAGCGTGCCGGGCGTGCCGCTGTCGTAAGAGACGCTGAGCCCGTCGATGTCGAGCGCGTCGATGGCGTTCTTCAGGCCGAGCGCGATGACATCGGGGATCGAGCTGTCGGGCGAACTGTCGCCATCCGCATCCAGCACGTCATCTTCGGTCAGGGTGTAGGATACCGACTCGCCGCCGATCTGCAGGGTGATCTTGTCCCCGGCCGCCCAGGCGTTGGTGCCGTCCTGCAGCTCGATCGTGTCGGTGCCGCCGGCGGCGTCGAGGCTGAGCACGAAGGTGTCGGCCGCGTTCGAGATGGTGCCATTGGTCGAGGAGGCGAAGACGTCGTTCGCCGTATAGTCGCCGGTCGACAGGTTTTGCGCGCCGACGGTGATGGTGGAGGCGCTGACATCGCCGCTGCTGTCGCGGTCCAGCGACGACAGGATCGTGGCACCCGACGCCGAGCCGTCCACGAGGTTCAGCCCGTTGAACTGAGCGGCCGAGATCACGGATTCGATCTGGTCGATCAGCGCCTCGACATCCGTCTGCAGCGTGGCGCGGTCGACATTCTCTTCCTGCCCCGCGACGATCGTCTTCTTCATCTCGGTCAGCAGGTCGGTGATCGACTCGGCCGCCTGGCGCGCCACGGCGACGGTGGATTCGCCGAGCGCGAGGCTGTCCGAGATTGCCTGGAACCCGGCGACATCCGATTCCATCACCTTCGAGATCGACCAGACCGCTGCGTTGTCCTTGGCGCTGGCGACGGTCTTGCCGGTGGAGATTTCCGACTGGGTCTTTTCGAGATCGGAATTGATGGCCTTCAGGGTCTGCAGCGCGACCATCGCGCCGTTGTTCGTGAGGATGCTCGACATGGGGTCGTCCTTGATGGGCGGCGCTTTGCGCCGGGTTGCACGGGCCGCGACACGCGGCGATTGTGCCATTCTGACCAAGGCGCGCAGGTTGCGCGCCGCCCCGTTCCGGGATGCAGGTCCGACCATCGGCCCCAAGTTCTAAGCCTTCGCTAAGCGCGGCGGCGCTTTGCGCCGGATTTGACGCAAATGCCGGCTGCCGGTTCAGGTCCGGACCAGGGTGCCGCCGTTCCGCCCGATCTCCGCCGGCCGGCCGAAGGCGTCGTAGGCCTGCAGGCTGTCGCCCGCGCGGCGGATCGACTGCACTCGGCGCAGGGCGCCGCGCAGCCCCTTCAGCACCGCCCCGAGCCGGCGGCGGTTGCTTTCCGCCCGCGCGCGCAGGGTGCGGAGCGATGCCGGGTCCGCCGCGGGCAGCGCCCGGTCGATCTGCGCAAGCACGGCCTCCGCCTCGGGGGCGAGCGCGGCGAGGCGGCGCAGGTCACGGGCGGCCAGCGCGCCCTCCTCCATCTCGATGAGGGCGCGCAGGCGTTCGATCGTCTCGAGTTCCGTCATGGGTCAGCCTTTGTCACGTTGGTGTGGGTCTTGAGGGCGTTGAAGATCGACTCGGCCAGCCCGATGCCGCCGTGCCGGACCAGCGCCCGGGCCTGTTCGTCGCGCCAGAGCGAGGCGAACTGCGCCTCGCCCGATCCGCCGCCCAGCATGTCGCGCGCGGCGCCGAAACCGGCGGCGCCCAGAATCTCGGACAGGAAGACGGCTTCCAGCGCCTCGGCGGCGGCGCGCAGCCTGCGGTCCGCATCCGGGGGCGGAAGGGAGGGGGGCGGGGCAACGGGCAGGGGAGTCATGGTCCGATCCTTCGAAGTTTCGCGATCCTGTCCTGCCGGCGGTAAAGATCGGGTAACCGTGGCTCGGCAATCTGGCCCCCGAATGCGAGAGGTCCGATGCGGATGCCCCCTGATCCCTGCCCCTGCCTGCCCCCGATCGCGCCGCCACAGCTCGCGGCACCCGGCCTTCCGTCATTCGCGGCGCCGGGCGCCGCCGCGGGCGGTCCGGTTCCGGTGGGGGAGTTCGCGCGCGCCGTCTGGGCGGCGTCGGGCCTTGTGCCGGCCGGGGGGGCGGTCGCAATGCGAGGCGACGCGCCTGCTGTGGGCGCGCCTCCGGCCCTCCTGCTGTCGGCGCCGATGGTCCCGGCTGGCCCGGCGGCCGATCCGAGCGTTCCGGTGCCGGCCGGACCCGCTGTTCCGGCTGCCGCAACCTCGGCGCCCCCTCCTGCGGCGAAGGGCGCCTTGGCAGCACCGGCTCCGGACGCGGCGTCGCTGTGGTCCGCGGCCGGGACGAGACAGGATGCGCCGGCCCCTCCCGCAGCGCCAGACCGAGGCGCGGAGGCCCCACCCGCGCCGGACGGCGGCGCGGAAGCGGGACCTTTCCGGCCGGAGCGTCTGGAGGACGACCCGGCGCCGCCACCGGCGGTCACGCCATGGAACATCGTGGTGCCGATGCGCGCTGCACCCGCCGCAACTGGCGTGGAGGCCGGGCCTCGCGCGGACCGGACCGTTATGGCAGCGGCGCGGGGGGCGGCATATGCTGCCGCGTCGGACCCATCGGCTGGGACGCGCCCTGTCCGGTCGTCGCCGGTCCCGGCCTCCGCCCGAGATGGTCAGCCGGTTGGACCAGAGGTTCCGGCGGGCGCCGGGATGTCTTCGGGCGTTTCGCAGCAGGAGGGATCGGGCCAGGAGTCAGGCGCGCCACTCAAGGTGGCGCGCGGCGCAATGGCGGTCCCGGACCGCTTCGAGGCGAACATGACGCCCCGTTCGCCGCAGGCTGCCCGTGATGCCGCGCCGGTGCCCGCCCGGGCCGCCAAGCCGCCGCAGGCGATGCATGACCCTGCGGCGGCTTCGGACCCGACCGAGCCTTTGCTGGTGCGGGGGGGCGATCGCACGGCCGGCGGCCTCCCGGCGACGGAGAAGGTTCGCTCGGTCCAGCTGGCCACAGGGTCCAAGGGTCATTCCATCGCCCCGCCGGCGCCGGTGAAGGTGGGGCCGGCCATGGTCGAGGTGCCGTCACCGAACGCGGCGCCGGCGGATGCACAGGCCGCGGATGTGCGTCCGGTCGCTGCGCCCGGGCAAGTCTTAGCCGGACCGCCGCGGGAGACGGCGACCGGCATCGGAGACCCGGCCCGGGCGGCAGCCATCGTGGCATTGGCCGATGTCGCGGCCGCCCGTCGCGACCCCATATCGACCGCGCCGATGCCGTCGCTGTCGGCAGTCGACAGCCTCTGGCCCTTGGCTCAGCAAAGCGCGCCTTCGGCCGCGGCCTTTGTCACAGTGGCTTCGCTCGAACATGCCGGGGCCGCGCCGCCCGACCATGCTCCGCCGATCCAGCCCGCTGCCGTTCCGGCGGCGCGCGGCGAGCCGGCAGAGGCGACTCCAGGTCCGCCCCGGACCGAGGCGCCCGCGGCCGGCGGCACAGCCCTGACCGCGCCGCCGTCCGCGCCGGCCGACTTGCAAGGGGCCGACATGCAGCGGGCCGACATGCAGCCGGCGAAGATCGCAGCCGCCCCCGGCACTGACCCGCCGCGCCCTGCCGCCGCGCCGCCGCCCGCTCCATTTGCCGCGCTTCCGGCCGCGCCGGACGAACCGGCAGTGCTGCGGCAGGTGGCGGACCATCTTGCGACCGGCCCGGACCGACCCGTCGAACTGACCCTCGCCCCCGAGGAACTGGGCCGGCTGAGGCTGACGCTGACGCCGGTCGACGGGGGGATGACGCTCTCCGTCGCCGCCGAACGGCCGGAGACGCTGGATCTTTTGCGACGCAACATCGACGGGCTCGCGCGCGAACTTCAGTCGCTGGGTTATGCGGAACTGTCCTTCAGCTTCGCGCAGGACCAGCGCCATCCGCGCGATCCGCCGGCGGGGCCGCTGCCCCGAACGGCGCCCGACGGCCCGGGCGTCCGGCCCGGGACAGCCGCGACCCCGCCCGCCACCGCCGCCATGGACCGCCCGGCCGGATCGGCGCTCGACCTGCGGCTGTGATGCCGCCCCAAGACAGGAGCCCACATGCCCGTTACCGATTTCGCCGGCAGCACGACATCTGGTGCCGCATCGTCGACAGGCGCGGCCACGACGGCGGCGTCCTCGACCGCGGCGACGCTGATCGACAGCGACTTTCAAACCTTTCTGCAGCTGCTGACGGAACAGCTGAAGAACCAGGACCCCACCAATCCCGTCGATTCGACCGATTTCGCCGAACAGCTTGCGACCTTTTCCGGGGTCGAGCAGCAGGTGCAGACCAACGCGCTGCTGGAACAGCTGGTGGCTTCTGCCAGCCGGTCTGACGTCGCCGATCTGGCCGGCTGGGTGGGGATGGAGGTGCAGACGACGCAACCGGTCTGGTTCGACGGCAGCACCGCGATCACCCTCGACCTGGCGCCCGAGGCGGGTGCAACCTCGGCGGTGCTGGCCGTGCAGGACGGCGCGGGCCGGACCGTCGCCGAACTGCCGGTGCCCGCCGCCAGCGGCCAGACGGTCTGGGCCGGGGCCGACGGCACGGGCGGAACGCTGGCGCCGGGGACCTACAGCTTTGCGCTGGTCAGCCATGACGGCGACAGCGTGATCGGTACCGCGGCGGTCCCGGCCTATGCCACGGTGCAAGAGGCGCAGATCCGGGACGGCGCGGTGACGCTGGTGCTGGAAGGCGGGGCAGGGATCGCGGCGGACAGCGTAACCGCCCTTCGCACGCCGACGGACGGATAGGCCGCGGCACCGGATGCCTGCGCCGCCGCGACAGCCGCGGGCGGGTCAGGCGACCAGGCGGTCGAAACCCTGGCGCAGGTCGTCGATCAGGTCTTCGGGGTTCTCGAGGCCGACATGTATCCGCACCGTCTGGCCGCCGGGGTTCCATTCGGTCGCGGTGCGATAGGCCGCGGGGTTCGACGGCACCAGCAGGCTTTCGAACCCGCCCCAACTCGATCCCATGCCGAACAGGCGCAGCCCGTCGAACATGCGGCCCAGGGCCGGCCGGTCGGTCCGGGTCATCACGAAGCCGAACAGGCCCGAGGCGCCCGAAAAGTGGCGCTGCCACTGCGCGTAGCCGGGGTCGCCCGGCAGGGCCGGATGGATCACCCGCCGCACCTCGGGCTGCTGCAGCAACCAGTTCGCCACGCTCAGGCCGCTGGCGTGATGCTGTGCCATGCGGATGGGCAGCGTGCGCAGCCCGCGCAGGGCGAGGAACGCATCGTCGCCGCCGATGCAGAGCCCGAAGCGCAGATAGGTTTCGCGCAGCCGGTCATACTGGTCCGCGCGGCAGGCGATGGTCCCCAGCATCAGGTCGGAATGGCCCGAGATGTATTTGGTGCCGGCCTGAACCGAGATGTCGGCACCCTGCGAAATGGGCTGGCAGAAATACCCGCCGCTCCATGTGTTGTCGATCGCCGTCGCCACGCCACGCCGCCGGGCCACTTCGGTGATCGCGGTGACGTCCTGCACCTCGAAGGTCTGGGATCCCGGCGATTCCATCCAGATCAGGCGGGTCTCGGGCCGGATCAGCGCCTCGATCCCGGCGCCGATGCAGGGGTCGTAATAGGTCGTCTCGACGCCGAACTTGCGCAGCATGGTGTCGCAGAACTTGCGGGCCGGGCCATAGGCGCTGTCCGACATCAGCAGATGCGCGCCCGGTTCGGCAAAGCTCATCAGCACCACGCTGATCGCGCTGACGCCCGAGGGGGCGACCAGCGCATGATCGGCCTGTTCCAGCTCGCAGACCGCATTTTCCAGCGCATGCGTGGTCGGGGTGCCCCGGCGGGCATAGCGCAGCCGGGCGCTCTCCTTCGCCTCCAGCGCGGCCAGATCGGGAAAGAGGATGGTCGAGGCCCGGTACACCGGCGTGTTCACGGCGCCAGAGTGGTCGGCCGGACGGCGCCCGGCATGGGTCAATCTCGTTTCGAGCCCCAGAGTCTGCGTCTTCATTCCCGGCTTCCTTGCTGGACCAGTTTGCTGTTGCATTTATATAAGAACATATGTATACAATAGTTCATCGGGCGTCAACCGGATGGTTGGACAAGCCTCAGAACAGGGAGAAACAGCAATGAACGCGATCAAACTGGCCGGTCTTGGCGCAGCGGCAACGCTGATGCTGGGCGTGGCGGGAGCGCCGGAGGCGCGGGCGGATTCCGGCGATACGCTGGCGGCGGTGAAGGCGCGGGGCGAACTGCTCTGCGGCGTGCACCCGGCGCGCCACGGTTTTGCCGCGCCGGACAGCCAGGGCAACTGGAGCGGTTTCGAGGTGGATTACTGCCGCGCCATCGCTGCCGCCGTCTTCGGCGATGCCTCGAAGGTGCGCTTCGTCGCGCTGTCGTCCCAGCAGCGCTTTCCGGCGATCCAGTCGGGCGAGGTGGATGTGCTGGCCCGCAACGTTACCGCGACGCTGGGCCGCGACACGGCCCTGGGCCTGAACTTCGCGCCGCCGATCTTCTACACCGGCACGGGCTTTCTGGTCCGCAAGGCCGACGGCATCGAAAAGATCGAGGATCTCGACGGCGCGGCAATCTGCATGGCCCCCGGGTCGACCACCGAACGCAATGTCGCCCAGGTCTTCGCTGCCCGCGGGCTGACCTATACCCCCGTGGTGATCGAGAACAACAAGCAGCTGGTCGATGCCTATGTCACCGGCCGCTGCGACGCGTTGACCAAGGACAAGGCGGCGCTGCCCGGCGTGGCGGCGTTCGATACCGAGACGCCCGACGACCACATGATCCTGTCCGGCATCTACTCGAAAGAGCCGCTGGCCATGGCGGTGCGGCAGGGTGACGATCAGTGGTACGATCTGGTCAAATGGGTGACCTACGCCACCTTCAACGCCGAGGAGCTGGGGGTCTCGCAGGCGAATGTCGAAGAGATGATGTCGTCGGAAGATCCGGACATCCAGACCCTGCTGGGCGTCATCGGCGACAATGGCAGCAAGCTGGGCGTCGACAACGACTGGGTCCATGCCATCGTCGAACAGGTCGGGAACTACGAGGACATCTACACCCGGCATTTCGGACCCGAGAGCCCCGTGGCGCTGGAGCGCGGCCAGAATACCCTGTGGACCGACGGCGGCCTGCTGTACGGCTTCCCGATGCACTGACGCCTGTCGGTCCCGTCCACTTCCTTCGCGCCGCCTGCAGGGCGGTGCGGAGCGCATGCTGCCTTCGTCATTGCCGGGAACGACTCATGACAGATGCTACCCCGGGCCGCCTCGGGAAACCGCCGACGCGCCGCCCGAAGGACCTTCTCTACAGCGAAAGCTTCCGCACCGCCCTCTATCAGGTCGCGCTGGCGGCCGGTGTCGTGCTGCTGGGCCTCTACCTGTACCAAAATGTCGTCGAGAACCTCGGCCGCCAGAACATCGCCACCGGTTTCGGATTTCTGGACGAGGTCTCCCAGTTCGAGATCGGCGAGCGGCTGATCGACTATTCCTCGCGCGACAGCTATGGCCGGGCGCTGCTGGTCGGGCTGATGAACACGCTGTCCGTCTCGGCCGCGGGGATCGTCGTGGCGACGGTCATCGGCTTTGCCGTGGGCATCATGCGGGTATCCACCAACTGGCTGCTGCAGCGGATCGCCCTGACCTATGTCGAGATCGTCCGCAACATCCCGGTGATCCTTCAGGTGATCTTCTGGGCGGCGGTGATCCGCAACCTGCCCGCGCCCCGTCAGGCGCTGGATCTGTGGGGCCTTGGCTTCCTGTCCAACCGGGGCCTGACCTTCCTGCTGCCGGCGGCGCATCCGGCGCATGTCTGGATGCTGGCGGCCTTTGCCGCCGGGATCGCGGCGGCCAGCGTGGCCGCGCGGATGGCCCGGCGCCACCGCGAGGCGACGGGGCGCTATGTCGACATGCTCTGGCCCTGCATCGGCCTGATCCTCGGGCCGCCCGTGCTGGTCTGGCTGGGCTTCGGCGCGCCGCATGAGCTGAGTTTTCCCGAACGCCAGGGCTTCAACTTCACCGGCGGCGCCACGATCAGCCCCGAATTCGTGGCACTGATGGCGGGGATCGCGCTCTACTCCTCGGGCTTCATCGCCGAGATCGTGCGCGCCGGCATCCAGGCGACGCCCCGGGGCCAGGTCGAAGCGGCCCGGTCCATCGCGCTGCGCCCGCGGTTCATCCTGCGCTATGTGGTGCTGCCGCAGGCGCTGCGGGTGATCGTGCCGCCGCTGACCAGCCAGTATGTCAGCCTGATCAAGAACAGCTCGATCGCCGTGGTGATCGGTTATCCGGACCTGGTGAACATCGGCAACACGGTGATGAACCAGACCGGACAGGCGGTCGAGGCGATTGCGGTGATGATGACGGTCTTTCTGGCCATCAGTCTGGTCACATCGCTGGCGATGAATTTCTACAACCGCCTCGTCGCGATCAAGGAGCGCTGAGCCATGACGCTTGCCCCGATTGAGGTTGTCCGGCGCGAGGCCGTCGTGCCGGTGCCCGCCTACGATCCCGATGCCCGGACCCCGGTGGGGGTCTGGCTGAAGGCCAACCTGTTCCGGTCCGTCGGGCAAAGCCTGCTGACGCTGGCGGTGGCCGCGGTCCTGCTGCGGATCCTGTGGTTCGTGCTGGACTGGGGCGTCTTCAACGCGGTGTTCTACACGACCGATCCCGATGTCTGCCGTGCCGCGACGGGCGCCTGCTGGGCCGTCGTCGTCGAAAAGCATCGCCCGATGCTGTTCGGTCTTTACCCATATGACGAACACTGGCGCCTCGTCCTGATGATGGCGATCTATCTGGCGACCGTGGTCCTGTCGCTCTGGCCGCGCTGCTGGAACCTGCGGTTTCTGGTGCCGCTGTGGACCGGGGCGGTGCTGTCCATCGGCATCCTGATGTTCGGCGGGGTCTTCGGTCTGCCTTATGTGCCGACGTCGGAGTGGGGAGGGCTGCCGCTGACGATGCTGCTGTTCACCGGAACGGTGCTGATCGGCATGCCGGTCGCCGTCCTGCTGGCCCTGGGCCGCCGCGCCCCGCTGCCGGTGGCGCGCGGCGTGTCGGTCGTGTTCATCGAGTCGCTGCGGGGCGTGCCGCTGATCACCATCCTCTTCGTCGCGGTGAACGTCTTTCCGCTGTTCCTGCCCGCCGGCGTGGAGGTGAACAAGCTGCTGCGGATCACCGTCGGCATCGCGATCTTCTTCGCCTGCTACCAGGCCGAGGTGATCCGGGGCGGGCTGCAGGCCATTCCGCGCGGCCAGTACGAGGCGGCCACCTCGCTGAGCCTGACCTACTGGCAGACCACCCGGCGGATCATCCTGCCGCAGGCCCTGCGCATCAGCCTGCCCGCCATCACGAACCACATCATCGCCGCGATGAAGAACACCTCCTTCGTCATCATCATCGGGTTGTTCGACATCCTGACGGCGACCACCGCCGTGATGCAGGACCCGCTCTGGCGCAGGTTCTATATCGAGGCCTACCTCTTTGTCGCCGCCGTCTACCTCTTCTTCGGCTACGCCCTCTCGCGCTATGCGCGCCAGGTGGAGAAGTGGATCGCTTCGGGCCGGATCTAGGCCCCTTCCGGAGATCACCATGACCCATTCCGCACAGATCGAACCGACCGGCGCGCCGGTCATCCAGATGAGGGACGTCTCGAAATGGTTCGGCCAGTTTCAGGTCCTGCACGAGGTCGACCTTGACGTCGGCAAGGGCGAACGCGTCGTCGTCTGCGGCCCGTCCGGCTCGGGCAAATCGACGCTGATCCGCTGCATCAACCGTCTGGAGGTGCACCAGTCGGGCCAGATCGTCGTCAACGGTCTGGAACTGAGCGACAACGTGAAGAACATCGAGAAGATCCGCCGCAACATCGGCATGGTCTTCCAGAACTTCAACCTGTTCCCGCATCTGACCGTGCTCGAGAACCTGACGCTTGGCCCGATGCTGACCCGGCACATGAAGAAGGCCGCGGCCGAAGAGCTTGCGATGCATTTCCTGCACAAGGTGCGCATCCCGGAACAGGCGCAGAAATATCCGCTTCAGCTGTCCGGCGGCCAGCAGCAGCGCGTGGCCATCGCCCGCAGCCTGTGCATGGAACCCGAGATCATGCTGTTCGACGAGCCGACCTCGGCCCTCGATCCCGAAATGATCAAGGAGGTGCTGGACACGATGATCGAGCTGGCCGAAAGCGGCATGACCATGATCGTGGTCACCCACGAGATGGGCTTTGCGCGCACGGTGGCCGACAAGGTCGTCTTCATGGCGGACGGCCGCAAGGTCGAGGCGGCCCCGCCCGAGGAATTCTTCGGCAACCCGCGCGAGCACCGCACCCGCGCGTTTCTGGACCAGATCCTGAAGCACTGACCGCCTGCCGGCGCGTCGCGGCGGGCCACTGCCGGACCCGCGACTGTGCCGGGGCCCGGCCGGGCGAGGCGGCGGCCGGGATCTACGACGCGTTCCTGCGTCCGGGGCCGGAAACGCCGGTGGCCCCGCGAATGGCACAACCGGCGGAAAACGGAGCATGATGCGATGCTGACGGTCTACGGACGACACAATTCCTCGAACAGCGCCAAGGTGTTCTGGCTGCTGGACGAGCTGGGGGAACGCTACGAGCTGGTGCCGACCGGGACCGGCTTCGGCGCCACCGACACCGCGGCGTTTCTGGCGATGAACCCCTTCGGCAAGGTTCCCGTGGTCCGGGACGGCGACACCATCGTCTGGGAATCGAATGCCGTGCTGCGCTATCTTGCCGGCCGCGCGCCGAATGCCCTCTGGCCCGAGGATGCGGCCGGCCGCAGCGGGGGCGACCGCTGGATGGACTGGTCGGCCATTTCGCTGACCCCGCCGCTGACCCGGCTCCGCAAGGCGCGCGCCGCGGGCAAGGCAGAGACGGAGGCGGATCTGGCCGCGGTCATCCGGGGGGTGCAAGTCCTCGATCACGCGCTGGCCGGGCAGCCCTATCTGGCGGGCGAGACGCTGTCGGTCGCCGACATTGCGCTGTCGCCCTCGGTATGCCGCTGGTTCCGGCTGCCCGAAAGCGCCATGCCGCTGCCCGCGCTGGCGGCATATCGTGATCGGCTGGAAACGAATGACGGCTACCGGCGCCACATCCGCGACGCGCTGGCCTGATCCCGGCCTGCCCGGCTGTGTGGGATGGCGCGGCCGGCGCCGCGCATCCGGTTCGGGGGCGGCGCTTTCGACGCAGGTTCAGCCGGGGTCGCCGCGCCGGCGACCCCGGAATTTTTGCCCCTACGTCGCTGAGGGCATCACAAGGGCATCCATCACCAATGCCAGATCGGAAACCTCTTCCAGGTCGTTGATCAGGCTTGCGGCGCGGGCGGCCTGCGCCTCGGGCAGAAGGCGCGTCGCGCAGCCGGTGAACTTCGCCTGCACCTCCTCGTCCGACATCGGGTTGAAGCGGGGATGGCCCTTGGAATATTCGACCCGGTGGGTCAGGCGGCGCCCGTCGTTCAGCACGATCGCCACCTCGTTCTGCGCCGGCCCCGGGGCCTGCGGCACGTGGTGGATGCGTGCCAGCATGTCGGTCGTGCGGGCGTCGCCGATCCGGTCATCGGCGAACTGGTCCAGCCCCAGCGTGCCGTCCAGCAGGCAAAGCGCGATGCCGTAACCCAGGCTGTAGCGCGCCTCCAGATCGGTCTTGGGGGCGAGATAGCGATAGGTCGGCTTGTCCGATTGAAGGTCGACCTCGACGCGGGCCACCTGATCGGCCCGGATATCGTGGGTCATCCGGAGGTGAAGGACCGAGTCCAGAACCTTGTGATGGGCCCAGCAGTTGGGATAGGGCTTGATGGTGATCCCCGGCTCCAGCAGCCGGAACGGCGTGCCCAGACCGTCGGTCAGGGCATGTGTCTCATAGGTGCCGGGCCCGCACAGGGCGTCCATCAGGCCGAACCGCCCTTCCAGCGGATCGGCGTCGGCCCGGAACCCCTCTTTCGACAGATGCGCCGCGATGATGCCGTTCCGGCTGGCGTTGCCGGCATGCAGCCCCATACCCATGCTGCCGATGTTCTGGCTGAGCCCGCCCCCCATCGTGGCCGCAATGGCGATGGCGTTCACGCTTTCATCCAGCGTCAGCTTCATCAGCTTTGCCGACAGGATGGCCGACGCGACGGCCCCGAAGAAGCCGGTCGGATGCCAGCCCCGCTTGCGCATTTCCCATGCATCCTCGGTCACGGCATTCAGCCGCTGGAACACGTCATAGGCCAGAACCTGCGCGGTCAGGATCGCCTTGCCGTCCAGACGATACATCTCGCCCATGGCCAGCAGGGGCGGCACGATGGTCACCGAGGGATGCGACGGGCCGCTGTCATCGAAGCTGATGGTATGGGCCAGAACGCCATTGGCGAAGGCCGCGTTGTCGATGGTGGCCTTGCGCCCGTAACCGATGACACGGCACGGGCCGTCGGCGCCCACCCGTCCGAGGTAGTTCTGCACGATCCGCGACCGCGGATGCGCGGCTTCGGCCAGGGCAGAGCCGACGCAGTCCAGGAAGTGCTTCTTGGCCAGGACGATGACCGCGGGATCCAGCTGTTCATAGCTGCTGTCGAGGACGAATTCGACCAGCTGCGTCGTGCGTGACATGGGGATGTTTCCTTTTGTGGGACGTTCCGCGCGAAGGCGCGGGCAGGCTCAGCGCGGCGGGGACGCCAGCGCCGTCGTGAAGAGGTTTCGTGCGAGATCGGCCAGCGCGGCGGTGTTGCCCTCGGGCGCGCCCAGATCCGCGATCACATCGCGCACCGTGGCGGCAGGCGGCAGGCCGCGGGCCAGACTGAAGCAATCGGTCAGCTTGGCCTCGATCCCGGCGGGGCTCATCGGCCGGTCGGTATGGCCAAGCGCGCGGGTGACGGGCGGGCTGTGGACCGGGGGCGCGCCGGGTGGGTAAACCGTCACCTGATCGAAGGCGGCAAAGCCTTCCAGCGCGGGGTCGGGCTGGGCGGACAGCTGGCGCCGGCACAGCGCCATCAACCGGCGCAGCCGGGGGTCGATGAGCCAGTCTCCGGTCAGTTGCCGCAGCCCGACCTGGCCGGTCAGCAGCGCCGTGCAGACGGCGAATTCAAGGCTGAAGCGGGCCTCGGTCACCGACTGGGGCATCGGATAGCGCAGCGTGCCGGAATGGCGCGGGCTGATCAGGACCTCGATCCGTTCCAGACCAGCGGCGTCAAAGCCGCCTGCGTCATGCAGAGACAGGGCGGCATCGACGGCCCGGTGGGCGGCATAGCAGACGGGATACCGCTTCACGCTGGGCGCGACGCTGTCCAGCCGGAACGATCCGCCCTGCAGAGACACCGGCCGCGTCAGGTCGACGTCGCCTTTGGGCGAATGGACCCGAAGAAAGCCGTTGGCCGCCTCCAGCGCATCCGGGGCCGCCGTCATGCCGTTGCGGGCCAGACGCGCGGCGAGGACCCCGGCTTCGGCCGCGCGGCCGGCGTGGAACGGCTTTGTCATCGTGCCGAAACTGACCGTCAGCCCGGCCCCGAGCGAGGCCGCGATTCCGAGCGCATGGGCCTGGGCCTCCGGCGGCAGCCGCAACAGGCTGGCCGCCGCCGCCGCCGCGCCGATGGGACCCAGAAGCCCGGTGGGATGGCCCCCCTTGGCGTGGTAGAGCGTGGTTTCCCTCGACGCCACCTCGGCCCAGGCCTCGAAGCCCGCGGCATAGGCCAAAAGCACTGCGGCCGAGGGCGTGTCTTCCGGCAGATCCGGCAGCAGCGCCAGAATGGCCGGAACGATCACCGCGCTGACATGGCCGCCGAAAGCCACGTCATCGTAGTCCAGCGCATGGGCGGCGGTGCCCAGAACAAGCGCCCGATCCCGCGCGGTGCGGCTGTCCAGCGTTGCCGCCAGCGCGCGGACGGCCGGATCGTGCAGTCCGGCCGCGATCACGGCCAGCGTATCCAGAAAGGCGATCCGGGCGCGCCCGGCAACCGGTTCCGGCAGGCCGGAGGCGCAGGACCGGGCCAGCGCCCGCGCCAGATCGAGGGTCAGGGGGACGGGGCTGTCCGGCATGCGGCGGCCTAGTCCTCGGCCGGCGTCCGGCCGTAGTCGCCGGCGGCGCCCTCGGGGGTGACATAGCCACAGCGGATGTCATACGCCAGCGCCTCGGCCGGCCGGTCCTCGGGGCGGCCATACCCGCCGCCGCCCGGCATTTCGATCACCACCGTATCGCCCACGGGAATGGATTGGAGCCCCTTGGCGCGCAGCGCCGTGCCCGAGCCCAGGCTGACGCGGCCGGGCTGGCCCGGGCTGCCGCCCTGCCGCCCCTTGGCCGGGTTCTCGACCCGCTCGTAACGGGCAAAGAAGGCCAGCGGCACGTCGGCGCGGTTGCCGATCTCCATCGTCTGGCCCAGCCCGCCGCGCTGCCGCCCGGCGCCGCCGGAATCCGGGCGGAACTCCTTGCGCCAGATCACCAGCGAGGTGATGGCCTCGGTCACCTCGACCGGCACGTTGCGGATTCCAGAGGGAAAGGGCGTCGCCGACAGCCCGTCGAGGAACGGCCGTGCGCCGGTGCCGCCGCTGTGGAAGGTGGTGACCATGAATCCCGGATGGGTGCCGTCGGGCTGCTGGCCCAGGCGGATGTTCCACAGTGTGCCGGTGCTTTCCGCCGGAACCCGGTCTTCCAGCGCCTGTTCGAAACAGCCGAAGACCAGATCGGGCAGGAACATCCCGATGGTGGATCGCGCGACGACCGGTCGCGGAAACTGGGCGTTTGCGATGCAGTTCTCGGGCGCCGACACGGTGATGCAGGCCATGGTCGCGGCATTGTTCGGCAACTGCGGCGCGACCAGGCATTTCACCCCGAACGAGGCATAGGCCTCGGTGTAGCACATCGGGCAGTTGATGCCGTAGCGCGACGGTTCCGAGGTGCCTTCCATGTCGATATGGATGCCGGTGTCATCCACCGTCAGCGCCGCGCACAGGTCGATGGGGGATTCGAACCCGTCGATCGTCATCTTGTTGTGCCAGGTGCCGCGCGGCAGTCTGGCGATCTCTTCCATCATCGCCTTGCGCGAGCGGGCGAAGATCTCGTCGCCGACGGTGTCGATCTCGTCGAGCCCGCATTCGTCCATGATGGCCAGCAGGCGCTTGCCGCCGATCTCGTTGCAGGCGACCAGCGCGAAGATGTCGCCCTCGACCTGCACGGGTTCCTTGACATTGGCCCGCACGATCTGCAGCAGGCTCTCGTTCATCACGCCGCGGTCGGCGATCTTCATGATCGGGATGAACAGCCCCTCGCCATAGACATCGCGCGATTCCGGCGACGGGCCGTTGCCGCCGATATCGACGACATGGGTGGTGCAGGCGAACAGCGCCACGGCCCGGCCGCCGCGGAAGACGGGTGTGACGACCGACAGGTCGGACAGGTGGCCGGTGGCCTTCCACGGGTCATTGGTGATGTAGACGTCGCCCGGCTGCGCCGTGGCCATCG
This sequence comes from Frigidibacter oleivorans, assembly GCF_003993775.1. Taxonomy (GTDB): domain Bacteria; phylum Pseudomonadota; class Alphaproteobacteria; order Rhodobacterales; family Rhodobacteraceae; genus Frigidibacter; species Frigidibacter oleivorans. The sequence goes on along the minus strand of NZ_RJRZ01000020.1, from coordinate 39,386 downwards.
GGAACACGTCCAGAAAATGCCGGACCGACCGGGCCATCGAGTTGATGTGGCCCGGCGTTCCGGTGACGGCCTGGGCGATCATCTCGCCCCGGGTGTTGAAGACCCCGGCCGACACATCGCCCGCCTCGCGCGTCGAGGTGGAGAATCCGGCGCGGATCAGGCTGCGCGCCTGTTCTTCCACCGCCGAAATCAGCCGGCTCCAGATGACCTGCAGTTGAATGGGATCGACAGGCGCGGTCATGCGGCTTCTCCTTGGCTGGCCTGGGCCTTAAGGGCGTCCAGCACCAGATGCCCGGACGGCGTGAGATGCGCGGAAAAGCCCTCGGGGATCATGGTGTTGGTTTCATCCTCGGTAATGATCGCGGGCCCGGTCACCACCTCTCCCGCGCGCAGGTCGGTGCGCTGGTAGACGTTGGCGGTGCTGTCCTTCATCGTCTGCAGATCGACCAGGACCTGCTGTTTGCGCGGCGTGGGACGGGTGCTGCCGGAGGGGGTGGCCCGGGTCGCTGCGCTGCCGCTCCGCGGACCGGACAGCGCCAGTTTCCACGTCAGGCATTCCACCTCCATGCCCGGGATGACCCGGCCAAAGTGGCTGCGGTATTCCTGTTCGAACAGATCCAGCAGCGTCTGCCGCAGGGCATCGGCCGGGGGCATGCGGTCCAGCGTGACCATGATCTCGTGCCCCTGACCGCGATAGCGCATGTAGACCGAGATGATCTCGGTCAGCGGCGCGCCGGCGGGCAGGCCCAGTTCCACGATCGCCGTGGCCTCGGCCCGCATGGCGGCCACGATGCTGTCCATCTGCGGGGCCTCCAGCGCGTCCAGCGGGATCAGCCGCGTGCGCACGGCCTCGTAGGAGACGGGCGCCAGCAGGAAACCGTGCGCCGAACCGACCCCGGCCCCCTTCGGCACGACGATGCGCGAGATCGACAGCTTTTGCGCGATGCGCGCCGCATGCATCGGGGCGGCGCCGCCAAAGGCGATCATCGTGCGGCCTTCCAGCTGGGCGCCGTTGTCGGTGGCGTGCACCCGCGCCGCGTTGGCCATGTTCTCGTCCACCGCCTCGACCACCGCGATGGCGGCGGTGCGGGTGTCCATGCCCGCCGGCCCGCCCACATGCGTGTCCAGCGCCCGGGCGGACAAGCTCAGGTCCAGCGTGATGCTGCCGCCCGCGAAGCCCACGGGGTCGATCTTGCCAAGGATCAGGTCCGCATCGGTGACGGCGGGGCGGGTGCCGCCCCGGGCATAGGCCGCGGGGCCGGGTTCGGACCCCGCGCTTTCGGGTCCGACGGCCACCCGGCCCAGCGTGTCGATCGAGGCGAGCGAGCCGCCCCCTGCGCCGATCTCCACAAGGTCGATCACCGGCACGCGCAGCGGCATGCCCGAGCCGCGCAGGAAGCGATAGGCGCGGGCCACCTCGAGGTTGCGGCTTTGCTGCGGGGTGGCGTTGTCGATCAGCACCAGCTTGGCCGTGGTGCCGCCCATGTCGAAGGCAATCGCCTTCTCGATCTTCAGTTCTTCGGCAATGCTGGCCGCCAAGACGGCCCCGCCCGCGGGGCCGGATTCCACCAGCTTGATCGGCTGGGCGCAGGCAATGTCCAGGTTGCACAGCCCCCCGGAAGACATCATCAGCATGATCTCGCTGCGGATTCCCAGATCGGCCATGCCCTGTTTCAGCCGCCGGAGATAGCTTTCCATCACCGGTTGCACATAGGCATTGGCGCAGGTGGTGGAGCCGCGTTCGTATTCGCGGATTTCGGGGCAGATCTCGTGCGACAGGGTGATGCGGACCCCGGGCAGTTCCTGGCGCAGGATCTCGGCCGCCATCTGCTCATGCCGGCCGTCGACATAGGAATGCAGGAAGCAGACGGCGATGGCCTCGACCTGCTCGTCGCGCAGCTGCGGGATCAGGGCCAGCAGGCTGTCGGGATCGAAGGGGCGCAGGACCGATCCGTCCGCCGCAAGCCGTTCGTCCACCTCCAGCCGCAGCCAGCGCGGCACCAGCGGGGCGGGGCGTTCCATATACAGGTCCGAGACCTCGAACCTGTGCTCGTAGGCCATTTCCAGCGAGTCCCGGAACCCCCTGGTGGTGATCAGGGCGACCTTTGCCCCCTTCCGCTCGATCAGGGCATTGGTGGCCAGCGTCGTGCCGTGCACCACCAGTCCGATCCGGTCGGGGTCGAGGCCGCTCTTGGCGATCAGGTCCCGGGTGCCGTCCAGAACCGCCTGCTCCGGCTGGGCGTGGGTGGTCAGGTACTTGCCGGACAGGAACTCGCCGGGCGCCAGTTCCAGAACGATGTCGGTGAACGTGCCGCCTATGTCCACGGCAAGACGTGCGGGATGATCGGTCAAGGGTCGGTCCTTTCAGGGTTGACGGGCCGGGACGCCGGCTGTGGCCGAAGGATGGGGCGGACCCGGAAGGCTGCCTGCGGCCGCGGATGAAGGTTTCGGCGTCCGGTCCGGCCGGCGCGATATGCGGCCTTCGGCCCGGTCCATGGCGCCGGACGGGTCATGCGGGACAATGGTCATGCGAGACGGGCCAGACCGGCCGCCAGATCCTCGATCAGATCCGCCGGGTCCTCCAGACCGACGTGAATCCGCATCGACTGGCCGCCGGGGTTCCAGCTGGTCGTGCTGCGCAGCTTCGCCGGGTCGGTGGGGATCAGCAGGCTTTCGAACCCGCCCCAGCTGGACCCCATGCCGTAGAACCGCAGGCCGTCCATCATCCGCGCCAGCCGGGGGCGGGGCACGGGGGCCAGCACGAAGCCGAACAGTCCTGAGGCGCCGCTGAAATCGCGCGACCACAGCGCATGACCCGGATCGGACGGCAGGCCGGGATGCATGACGCGCAACACCTCGGGCCGCGTCTCCAGCCAGGCGGCCACCTGCAGCGCCGCCTCGTGGTGCTGCCGCATGCGCACGGCCAGCGTCCGCATGCCGCGCAGGACAAGATAGGCGTCATCGGGGCCGACGCAGACGCCAAGCCGGGCGGCAAAGGCCTTCATCCGTTCATGTGCGCCCGCACCGCAGGCGATCATGCCGGACATCACGTCGGAATGGCCGGACAGGTACTTGGTCCCGGCCTGCACCGAATAGGTCACGCCCAGGGACAGCGGACGCAGGAAGAACCCGCCCGACCAGGTATTGTCCAGCGCCGTGGGAATGCCACGGGCGCGGGCCGCTTCGACGATGGCGCGGATGTCCGGCATCTCGAAGGTCTGCGACCCCGGCGCCTCGATCCAGATCAGCGCCGTCTCCTCGCGCAGAAGCCCGGCGATGCCGGCGCCGATCCGCGGATCGTAGAAGGTGTAGTCCACCCCCATCGGCTTCAGGATTTCGTGGCAGGTATGGCGGCAGGGCCCGTAGGCATTGTCCGGGATCAGGAAATGCGCGCCGGGCCGGGCATGGGCCAGCAGCGTCACGGTGATCGCCATCACGCCCGAGGGCGTCAGCACGGTGCCCTCTGCGCCTTCCAGCGCCGAGACGGCGTCTTCCAGCGCGTGGCTGGTGGGCGTGCCGCGCCGTCCGTAGCGGACCGGCGCGTCGCCCTTCGCGTCCAGCTGTTCCAGCGTGGGGAACAGGATGGTCGAGGCATGGAAGACCGGCACATTGACGGCGCCGCTGTGGTCCTCGGGGTGGCGGCCGGCATGGCAAAGCGTGGTCTGCACCCGCGGGTCCGGGGCCGGCGTCTTTGCCACCGTTGCGGGTCCGGCGGCCTGAGGAAGGGAAGTTGTCTGCATCGGCGTCTCTTGCTTCTCTTGTGTCCCGGGTCGGGAGGATGTCGCGGTTCAGGCGCCGGCACCGGGCTGCAGCCCGGCAGGCACGTGATCCGGCAGGTCCAGGACGAAGTGGTCCGGGGCGACTTCGATCATGCGGGTCGGGGCGGGAACGTAATCCGGGCGCCGGATCGGCGTGCGGATCTCTTCCGCGACCAGTCCGCGCCGCAGATGCCGGCGTGCGGTGTCCGGCACCGGCGCCGCGGCCATCAGCTGGCGGGTGTAGGGGTGCGTGGGATGTTCGAACACGGACCGGCGCGGGCCGATCTCGACGATCCGGCCCAGATACATCACCGCCACCCTGTGGCTGATCCGTTCGACGACCGCCATGTCATGGCTGATGAACAGATAGGACAGCTGCCGCGCGCGCTGGATGTCCATCAGCAGGTTGATGACCTGCGCCTTCACCGACACGTCGAGCGCCGACACCGCCTCGTCCGCCACCACAAGCTGCGGGTCCAGCGCCAGCGCGCGGGCTATGGCAATCCGCTGGCGCTGTCCGCCCGAGAACTGGTGCGGATAGCGGTGCGCCATCTCGGGGTTCAGCCCGACCGCCCGCAGCAGGGCCGCGACCTTCTGTCCGATCTCCTGGCCGGACAGTTTCAGATGCACGCGCAGCGGCTCTGCCAGCAGATCCCCGACGCGAAAGCGCGGATCGAGGCTGGCGAAGGGGTCCTGGAAGATCATCTGCTGCCGGCGGCACAGCACGCTGCGCGGGGCGGCGTTCCGGCCCGCGGCCAGCACGTCGCCCAGCCGGATCTGGCCGCCATCCATGCGGTTCAGGCCCATGATCGCCCGCGCCGTGGTGCTCTTGCCAGAGCCGCTCTCGCCGACGAGCGACAGGGTTTCGCCCGGAGCGATGCGGAAGGACACATCCTCGACCGCATGAACCCGCCCCGCCAGCCGGTTGAAATACCCGCCGCGCACGTCGAAGCGCAGCGAAAGCCTGTCGACCTGCAGCAGCGGCTTCGCGTCTGCCGGGGCGGGCGGCAGCGGCGCCACGGGGGCGTCCAGGGGCTCTCCTGTCCGGTGGTCGATCAGGCGGAACGGCTGCGGCGCGTCGGTTCCGTTCATCGACCCCAGCCGGGGGATCGAGGCGAGGAGCGCCTTGGTATAAGGCTCGCGCGGGCGGGCGAAGACCGCCTCGGTGGGACCGGTCTCGATCAGGTCGCCACGGAACATCACGGCGGTGCGGTCCGCGACCTCGGCCACCACACCCATGTCATGGGTGATGAAAATGACCGACATCCGCTCTTCGTCCTGCAGGACCTTGATCAGTTCGATGATCTGCGCCTGGATCGTCACATCCAGCGCCGTCGTCGGCTCGTCCGCGATCAGCAGCCGCGGCTTGCAGGCCAGCGCCATGGCGATCGCCACCCGCTGTCGCATCCCGCCCGACAGCTCGTGCGGATAGCTGGCAAGCCGTCTCTCCGCCGCCGGAATCCGCACCTTCTCCAGCAGGTTGACGGCTTCGCGCAGGGCATCGGCCTGGGTCATCCCCCGCTTCAGCCGCAGCACTTCGGTCAGCTGAAACCCCACCGTGTAGACCGGGTTCAGGCTGGCATCCTGAAAGATCATCGAGATCTCCGAGCCGCGGGTGCGCCGCATGCGGGCGTCCGGCAGGCCGGTCAGGGCGGTGCCGTCGAAGCGGATCTCGCCTTCGATGCGCGAGGTGCGCGGATTCAGAAGCCGCATGATCGACAGCGCGGTGACGCTTTTCCCCGATCCGCTTTCGCCGACCACGGCCAGGGTTTCCTGCGGCCGGATGTCGAAGCTGACCGTCCGCACCACGGGGTTCCAGCCATCCGCCGTCCGGAACGAGGTCGTCAGATCCCGCACCGACAGCAGCGGGTGAACAGCCTCGGCCGTGTCGCTGTGCACGGTTTCAAGATGCATCAGGTGTCCTTCCGCGGGTTCAGGACATCGCGCAGGCGGTCGCCCACCAGATTGATCGCCACGATCGTCACCAGCAGCGACAGGCCGGGAAAGACGCTCATCCAGTACATCCCCGAGAACATGTATTGGTAGCCGTTGGAGATCAGCAGGCCGAGGCTGGGTTCGGTGATCGGCACGCCGACCCCGAGGAATGACAGCGTGGCCTCCAGCGAGATGGCGCGCGCGACCTGCACCGTGGCGATGACGATCAGGGGCGGAATGCAGTTCGGCAGCAGGTGCCGCAGCATGATGCGCCAGGCGGGCACGCCCAGGACACGACTGGCCTCGATATATTCCTTGCGGCTTTCGACAAGGCCCACCCCGCGGGCGGTGCGCGCGAAGGTGGCCCACTCGACCAGAACCAGCGCCAGGATGACATTGGCCACGCCCTTGCCAAGGATCGCCAGGATCATCAGCGCGATCAGGATCGTGGGAAAGGACAGCTGGAAATCCACCAGCCGCATGATCACGCTTTCCACGCGGCCGCCCCGGTAGGCGGCGATCAGGCCCAACGTGGCACCGATGACCGCGGCCGTCGTGGCCGAGATGATGCCCACCCCAAGCGAGATGCGCAGGCCATAGAGGATGGCCGAATACATGTCGCGGCCCTGATCGTCGGTGCCCAGCAGATAGGGGAAGCCATAGGCGGCCGAGACCTCGCCCGGGGGCAACTGGCCGTCCATGATGTCCAGTTGCAGCAGGTCATAGGGGTTCTGGAACGAGAGCAGCGGCGCGAAGACCGCCGACAGCACGATCAGCACCAGCAGGATCAGCCCGAATGTCCCGCCCGGGGACTGGAAGTATGACCGCAGGAAGCTGCGCAGCGGTCGCGCGGTCTCTTCGGCCTCGCGTGCGAAGGGGTCTGCAAGATCGACGGGCATCAGCTGGTCCGTGCTTTGGAGAACTGAACCCGCGGGTCCAGAACGGTGTAGAGGATGTCCACCACCAGATTGATCGTGACGAACAGCAGCACGATGATCATGAGGTAAGCGACGATGATGGGCCGATCGAGGTTGTTGATCGAATCGATGATCAGCTTGCCCATGCCGGGCCAGGCAAAGATCGTCTCGGTGACGACCGAGAAGGCGATGACAGAGCCGAATTCCAGCCCGACCACGGTCACCACCGGGATCATCACGTTCTTCAGGACATGCACGAAGACCACGCGGCGCGCGCTCAGCCCCTTGGCATGGGCCAGCCGGACGTAATCCTGCGGCAGGACCTCGGCCACGCCGGCCCGCGTCAGCCGCAGGATCAGCGAGGCCTTGAACAGCGCGAGGTTCAGCGCGGGCAGCAGCATGTGGGACAGGCCGTCCAGCGTCAGGAACGACCACTGCACCCCCAGAACCCTGACCGTCTCGCCCCGGCCGCCCGAGGGAAGCCAGCCGAGCTGCACCGAGAAGGCCAGGATGAGCATCATCCCCACCCAGAAGGTGGGCAGCGAAAAGCCCAGGATGCTGCCCGTCATGATGATGCGGGAAACGGGCGAATAGGGGCGCAGGCCCGCATAAAGACCCAGAGGCACGCCGATCAGCACCGACAGGAACGTCGCCGCCAGCGCCAGCTCCATCGTTGCCGGGAAACGCTGCATGATCACCCGCAGGGCGGGTTCGTTGAAGATGTAGCTCGTGCCCAGATCGAGCTGCACCAGCCCGACCAGAAAGCGCCAGTACTGGACCCAGATCGGCTGATCCAGGCCGAATTCGGCGATCAGCCGCGTGCGTTCGGCCGGGGTGGCGCTGGGCGAGATCAGCAGGTCGATCGGATTGCCGATCAGGTTCATGCCGATGAAGATCACGATGGTCATGCAGAACATGACGAACACGGCCTGCCCGATCCGCTGAAGGATGGAAGCGAACATTGGTGGCTCCGGAGGTGGGGCGCAGCCGGGCAGGGCCCGGCCGCGGAATGGGCCTGACCGTCAGCCTGCGGGGTGGAAGTCCATGGCCAGCGTGCGTTCGTCCGAGCGGCCGGCGAACTGGATCGAGCTTTCCATGCCCCAGACGCTGATCGGGTAGTAAAGCGGGATCACCGCCACGTCGGCCACCGCCATGGCGCAGGCCTGCTGATAGATCTCCTCGCGCCGGGCGTCGTCGACCGTGGCCATCCCCTCCTCGATCAGCCTGTCGATCTCGGGGTTGGAATAGCGGCCGCGATTGTTCGATCCCAGGCCGGTGACATCGTCATAGGTGTGGATCAGGTTGCGCAGGATGCCCGAGACCTCGCCGGTGGCGGCGCCATAGCCGACGAGAAAGAAGGTGAACTCGGGCACGCCGCCGTCGCCGCCGCTGGCGCGCTTGTAGAAGATGTTCGCGGGCATGGCATCGACATCCACGGCAATGCCGATCCGGGCCAGCATCTGCGCCGCGGCCTGCAAGACGGCGGTGTCCCGAATGAAGCGGTCGTTCGGCCCGTGCATCGTCAGCTTGAAGCCGTCGGGATAACCAGCCTCGGCCAGCATCTCCTTGGCCCGGGCGGTATCGGCGTCCCGCAGCTCGATATCGGGGTTGTTGCCGAAGATTCCGGCGGGAACGAGTTGTTCGGCCGGCGCGCCGTTGCCCGACAGGATGCGTTCGGCAATGGCCTTCTTGTCGATGGCCAGATCGAAGGCATCGCGCACCAGCTGGTTCTTGAACGGGTTCGGAATTTCGCTGCCGTCCTTGGCCGTCGCATAGGGCGACACATCGCGGCCGTGATCGAAGGACAGGAAGATCATCCGGTTGGCGGTGCCCCGGCCCAGCGTGATCCCGGCGTCCTTTTCCAGGCCCTCGACATCCGAAGGCGGCACGGAATCGATCACCGAGACATCGCCCGACCGCAGCGCCGCCACCCGCGAGCCACCCGTGGGGATCGGACGGAAGACGACGCGGCTCCAGTCCGGCTTGTCGCCCCAATAGGCATCGTTGCGCTCGACCTCGATCACCTGGCCGGGGATATACTGGCTGAACTTGTAGGGACCCGAGCCGATGCAGGCCTTGCCGGAGTTGTAGTCCTCGGGAAGGGCCGTCTCGCCGACCTTCTTCGAGATGATGGCCGTCGTGGCCAGTTCGCGCGGCACGATGGGGTTAGCGAACTCGGTGATGACACGCAGCGTGCGGTCGTCGGCCTTCTCGAAGGTCTTGTCGCCCAGATAGGCCCGCAGGTTGAAGATGGCGCCCGGAACATCGCTGGCGCGGGCGTAGCTGAAGATCAGATCCTCGACCGTCACCGGGTCGCCGTTGTGGAAGGTGGCGCCCTCCCGCAGCGTGAACTCCCAGACATTGCCGTCCACGTTGCGCCAGCTCTCGGCCAGGCCCGGCACTTCAAGCTGGTTTTCGTCCATATGGACGATCCGGTCGAAGATGTGCTGCGACACCGAGCTGTTGGCCGTCTGGATGTGCCAGTGCGGGTCCATCGACGAGCTTTCGGTCGACATGCCGATCGTCAGCGTGCCGTCGCGTTCGGCGGCAAAGGCGGGGGCAATCGACAGCAGCCCGGTCGGAAGGAAGAGCGTTCCGAGGCCGCCCAGAACGTGACGTCTTTCGAGGTTCATGGCTTTTCCCTGTTGTTCGTATTTTTGTTGCAACTGCTTCATCGGATCACGGTCCAACCGAAGTATGCAACTGTTTTATTTTGTTTGCGCATAAGAACAGGTGTTCTCTGCTGCGGGTGGACAGTGCCGGTGTCGGCAGGGCACTGAAAGTAAAAGAAAAGCCCGCCGGAAGGACCCCGGCGGGAGGAATATCGGAAGGAAGCCCGATCGGATCATGTCGGGGTGGTCGCCGCTTTGCAGGGCAGCAACCCCGCCCCGCGCCCACAAAACCGGCGCTGCCCGTCTGCGCTGGAATCACGCAGAGGCGAGAAGCAGGCGATGCTGGTGCGACGCGCGGATGTGCTGACGGATCGCCTTTTCGGCCGCTTCCGGGTCGCGCTTCTGCAGCGCCTCGACGATCTGGATGTGCTGCTCGTGCGCCGTCTGCGCCCGTCCGCCCTCTGCCAGCAGGCTGGGCAGCAGGGACATGGTGATCGACAGCTGCTCGATCGCCGCCAGCAGATAGCGGTTGTGTGCGGCGAGGGCCAGCAGCCGGTGGAACCGCTTGTTGATCTCGGACAGCCTGTTCGGATCGTCCATCGCACCGGCCTCGGTGGCCACCAGATCCTGCAGTGTGGTGATCTCGGCGTCGCTGCCGGCCAGCGCGGCCAGCCGCGCGGCGGCGCCCTCCATCACCTCGCGCATCATGTACAGCTCTCCGATCTGCTGATGGCTCAGATCGGTGATGATCAGCCCGCGCCGCGGCACGTTCGTCAGCAGCCCGTCGGCCTCCAGCTTCGAGATCGCGTCGCGGATCGGGGTGCGCGAGACGCCGAACTTTTCGGCCAGAGCGACCTCGGTCACCCGGTCGCCCACCCTGAACTCGCCACTGTGGATGGCGTCGCGCACCTGTTCATACACCGTGTGGCTGATGTCGCGGGCTTTGGATATTTTTGTCATGATACCTGTTCAACGAATACCTGATGCCAACAGGATACACATGTTCGCGGCTGTATCCAAGTTTCGGGATCGGGGTGCAGGCACCAACCGGTCGCAGTGTCGCGCGGGGTCCGCCGCACCCTGCATAGCAGAAACGCGCGCCCCTTGCCCAGCAGGGTCGGGACGATCAGCCACGGCGCACCGGCTCAGTTCCGGTCCGGCCGGGGCAGGATCCGGTCATGCGGAACGGGCCCGGGATCCCCATCGGCCAGCCGCTCGACCGAGACCAGCGCCAGTTGCCCCGCGCAGCCCTGGCTGAAGACCGAGGCCGGCCTGTCGGCCGTCAGCGCGTTCGGGTTGCCGTTCACGCAGGCCAGCCCGATGCCGGGCACAGGCCGCGGCGCATACCAGGCGCCGGTCGACAGCTGGATGACCGAGGGCGCGATCCCCGGCGACGGTCGCGCCATGGCCAGAACGGCACCGCGATCGTTCCAGATGCGGATCACGTCGCCCTCGCCGATGCCCAGGCGTTCGGCATCGGCGGCGTTCATCCGCGCCACCTCGCGCCCGCCGATCTTGCGGGCCATGCTGGTGGGGCCGAAATCCAGCTGGCTGTGCAGCTTGCCCGCGGGCTGATTGGCAATCAGCTGGAACCCATGGACGCGGGCCAGAGGCGCCCCCAGCCATTCGTCGGGCGGGATCCAGGCGGCATGTCCGGGCAGGCCGCTGGCGGCCACCTTCGCGGAGAACAGTTCGATCCTGCCGCTGGGCGTGGCAAGCGGATGGGCCGCGGGGTCGGCGTGAAACGCCTCCATCATGCCGGGCGCCTCGGAGGTCGGCAGGGCCAGGGGCGGGCCGGCGAAGAAGTCGCCGAACGGCGGCGCAGGATGACCCGCCGCGGCCAGCGCCGCACGCGTCTCCTGATACAGATGGTCCAGCCATTCCCCGGCCGACCGGCCTTCGGAAAAGGCCTGCAGGCACCCCAGCCGTGCCGACAGCTCGCAGAAGATGCTGTAGTCGTCCCGGGCCTCGCCAAAGGGCTCCGCCAGTCCGCGCATCGGGATCAGCAGGGGATCGCCCGCGCTGGCGCCGATATCGTCCCGCTCGGCCGTGACGGTGGCGGGGAAGATGATGTCGGCATGGGCGGTGGTGGCGGTGCCCACGCTGTCATGGACGATGATCGTGTCCGGCCGGGAAAACGCCTCGCGCAGCCGGCTGAGGTGCTGGTGGTGGTGAAAGGGGTTGCCCCCGGCCCAATAGATCAGCCGGATGTCGGCATAGCGCCGGGGCGCGCCGCGATAGCTGTAGGTGCCGCCGGGGTTCAACAGCAGATCGGCGATCCGCGCCACCGGTATGACCTCGCCGGCGCGGTTGGTGCCTTGGGGCAAGGTGGGTGTCGGCACGTCCAGCTGCGGTTTGCCATGGTTCCCCATGGAGCCGAGCGCGTAGGAGAAGCCGGAACCCGCCCGCGCGCCGCCGCCCAGCATGCAGGACAGCGCCAGTGCCATCCACACCGGCTGTTCCCCGTTCTGCGCCCGCTGCAGCCCGTAGGCGACGGTGACGACCGTGCGCTTTCGCGCCGCCAGATCCGCCAGCGCCGCGATCCGGTCCGCCGCGATGCCGGTGATCTCTTGCGCCCAGTCGGGGGATTTGGGGATGCCGTCGCTCTCGCCTTCGACATAGGCCCGCAGGGCCAGCCAGCCGGTGGTGTAGCGGTGCAGATAATCCTCGTCGACGGCGCCGCTGCGGATCAGGCGGTGGGCCATCCCCAGCATCAGCGCCACGTCGGTGGACGGGCGCGGGCGCAGCCGGTCCACCGGGCAGTCTTCCGGGAAGTCATCGTCCAGCGGGCTGATCGACACGAAGCGGGCGCCCCGGGCGATGGCGGCCCGCAGCGAGCCGGCGGCCTCGTGCCGGGAGATACCGCCGGGGCTGACGGCCAGATTGCGCAGGGGCAGCCCCCCGAACGCGATCACGAGTTCGGTCCGGTCCCGCAGATGCTCCCACCAGCGGCCCTCGCGCGAGAGGCGGCGCCAGTTGCCCGCCACCGTGTCCAGAATGACGGAACCCGCCGCGCTGGAGTAGGACTCGGACGAGGCGACATAGCCGCCGAAGGCCATGTTCAGGAACCGGTGGACCTGGCTTTGCGCGTGGTGAAAGCGTCCGGCCGATGACCACCCGTAAGAACCGCCGAAAACATGGCGGCCCGGCACGTCGTCTGCCGTCCAGCCCGCTCCGCCGCCCAACCGGGCCAGTTCGGTCGCGGCAAGGTCAAGCGCGCGATCCCACGGCAGTTCGACATAGCTGTCGGCGCCCCGGCGCGCGTCGGGGCCGGGCCCGTTCTCCAGCCAGCCCCGCCGGACCATCGGCCGCGCCAGACGCGCGGGGTGGGTGAGGGCGGCCGGGATGTTCCACAAGAGCGGCGAGGGCGACGGATCGCCGGGCAGCGGTTCGATCCGCAGTTCGCCCGCCTCCCGCACCGCCGAGAAGGAGCCCCAATGGCTGCTGTGATAGCGGCGGTCCGCCGGATTGGCTGAGGGGGTGTCCGAGGGCATCTGCGGCCTTCCTTGTCCGGGGCAAGCGGTCCGCGATCCCCGGCAAGGGCCGCAGAGGTCCAGCTTGATGCGTAAGGTTTCAACCTAGTGTATACAAATGTCCACAAATGGTCAATTGCCCCGCCGGCCGCTTCGCCAGCGATCCTCCGCGTGAACGATGTCCCTTGGTGGTGCGGGCCCGCCCTTCGATGCGTCCCGGAACGGTCGGGGCGACGATCTCCGCCCGCTCAGCGAAACCGCAGCGTTGGCGTCGCCGCGCGGGGGCCGACGCGGCCGATGGCGGCCGCGGCGTCGAAGCCCTGGGCATGAAAGACGTCCAGCACCGCTGCGGCGGCCTCGGGCGCGCAGGCGACCAGCAGCCCGCCGGCCGTCTGCGGGTCGCAGAGCAGCGCGCGTTCGGTGTCGGGCAGCCCCTCGGGCAGCGCCACCTCGGCCCCGTAGCTGGCCCAGTTCCGGCCCGAGGCGCCGGTGATGCAGCCCCGCGCCGCGAGATCGCGCACGCCTTCGATCACCGGCAGCGCGGCTAGGTCGATGGCGATGTCGCAGCCCGCGCCGCGCGCCATCTCCAGCGCGTGCCCGGCAATGCCGAAGCCGGTCACGTCGGTGATCGCATGCACCCCGTCCATCGCCGCCAGGTCCGGCCCCGGCGTGTTCAGCCGGGTGGTGGCGGCGATCATCCGGTCATAGCCGGCCGGGTCCAGCAGACCCTTCTTCAGCGCCGCCGACAGCACGCCGATGCCCAGACCCTTGCCGAAGACCAGCACGTCGTCCGGCCGGGCGCCGGCATTGGTCATCACCCGGTCGGGATGGACGAGGCCCAGCACGACGAGGCCATAGATCGGCTCGACCGAGTCGATGGTGTGGCCGCCCGCGACCGGAATGCCCGCCGCCGCGCAGGCCGCCGCCCCGCCGGCGAGGATCGCGCCGATCGTCGCCTCGGACAGGACGTTGACCGGCATCCCGACGATGGCCAGCGCCAGGATCGGGCGCCCGCCCATCGCGTAGACATCGCTGATGGCGTTGGTCGCGGCGATCCGGCCGAAATCATGCGGGTCGTCGACGATGGGCATGAAGAAATCGGTGGTGGCCACCAGCGCCTGCGTGTCGTTCAGCCGCCAGACTGCCGCGTCGTCCGAGGTGTCGAGGCCCACGATCATCTCGGGCGGCACCGGCAGCGCGGGGCTGCGGGCGAGGATCCGCGACAGCACGCCGGGCGCGATCTTGCAGCCGCATCCGCCGCCATGCGCCAGAGAGGTCAGGCGCGGTTCGGCCGCGGTCCCGGCGATGTCGTCCATGTCACCCTCCATTCCCCGCGGCGCCGGATGACGCCAGCTATAGACGCGCGCGCCGTCCCGCGCTAGCCGGGCGGGCGACTACAGCAGGCCCGCGACGGCGACCCCTGCCAGTGCCAGCCCGGCGCCGAGCGCCACGTAGAGCGCGGGGCGCCCCCGCTGCGGGCGCAGATTCACCACGACCGGTTCCGTCTGCCGGATCAGCGCCGTTTCGACCAGCGCGGGCAGCCGGGGACCGAAGCGCGACAGCACCCGCATCGTCCGCGCCGCGTCGCGCAGCGCGGCCTTCGGCCCCACATTCTCGCGGATCCAGGTCTCCACCACCGGCCGCGCCACCTGCCACATGTTCACATGCGGGTCGAGCGACCGGGCCACGCCCTCGACCACCACCATGGTGCGCTGCAGCAGGATCAGTTCGGTCCGCGTCTGCATGCCGAAGCGTTCCGTGACCTCGAACAGATAGGCCAGCAGCCGCGCCATCGAGATCTGGCTGGCATCCATGCCGAAGATCGGCTCGCCCACCGCGCGCAGGGCGCGGGCGAAGGCGTCGACATCGCGGTCGCGGGGGACATAGCCCGCCTCGAAATGCACCTCGGCGACGCGGCGATAGTCCTTCTGGATGAAGCCGTAGAGGATTTCGGCATAGACCCGGCGGGTATATTCGTCGATCTGGCCCATGATGCCGAAGTCATAGGCGACAATGTCGCCATTCGCGGCGACCTTCAGGTTGCCCTGATGCATGTCGGCATGGAAATAGCCGTCGCGCAGCGCATGGCTGAGGAACAGCTGCAGCACCCTTTCCGCGATCACCACCGGGTCCAGCCCCGCCGCTGTCACCACCACCGGGTCGAGGGGCATGCCCTCGGCCCAGTCCATGGTCATCACCCGCTTGCCCGACAGATGCCAGACGGGCTGCGGCACGCGGAAGCCGGCATCCCGGCGGGTGTTGGCGCCGAATTCAGAGGCCGCGGCCGCCTCCAGCCGCAGGTCGAGCTCGCCCTGCACCACGCCGTCGAAATGGCGGATCACGTCCGAGGGCCGCAGCCGCCGGGCGAAGGGCGCAACTCGCTCGATCAGGGCGGCGGCGAAATAGAAGGCGTCGATGTCACGGCGAAAGGCGCGTTCGATGCCGGGGCGGACGATCTTCACCGCCACCTCGCGCCCGGTATCGGCCAGCCGCGCCCGGTGGACCTGCGCGATCGAGGCCGCGGCGACGGGTTCGGAAAATTCGCTGAACACCGCATCGACGGCAAGGCCGGTCTCGGCCTCGAACACCAGCTTGGCCGTGCCCGTGGCGAAGGGTGGCAGCCGGTCCTGCAGCATGCGCAGCTGTTCGGCCAGTTCCGGGCCCACCACATCGGGCCGGGTGGACAGGACCTGGCCGAACTTGATGTAGGCCGGGCCGAGCGCGGTGATCGCCTGCGTCACCGGCGGCAATGCCGGATCGCCGCGATAGCCTAGGAACTTGAACGGCCGGCCCAGCACCCGCGCCAGCACCCGCAGCCGGGGCGGGGCCTCCATCGCCGCGAGCGCCGCCTGCATGGCGCCCGACCGTTCGAAGGTCGCGCCGGTGCGGATCAGCCGCCAGATGTTGTGCGGTCCGCGCATCCGGTCAGATCTTCCAGCCCGAATGCAGCGCGGCGACGCCCATGGTCAGGTTGCGGTAGCGAACCTGCCCGAAGCCCGCCTGCCGGATCATCCCGGCGAAAGTCTCCTGATCCGGGAAGCGGCGGATCGATTCCACCAGATACTGATAGCTGTCGCGGTCGCCCGCAACCGCCTGCCCGAGCGCCGGGATCACGTTGAAGGAATAGCGGTCATAGGCCCATTGCAGCAGGTCGTTGGGGATCTGGCTGAATTCCAGCACCATCAGCCGGCCGCCCGGACGCAGCACGCGGAACGCCTCGGCCAGCGCGTCCGGGATGCGGGTTACGTTCCGGATGCCGAAGCTGATCGTGTAGACATCGAAACTGCTGTCGGCGAAGGGCAGGGCCATCGCGTCGCCCACCTGCCAGTCCAGCCGGTCGGCCATGTCCTCGGCCTCGGCGCGCCGCTGGCCCTCGACCAGCATCGCCTCGGTCATGTCGCAGACCATCGCGGTCGCCCCCGGCGCGCGCCGCAGGAAGCGGAAGGCCACGTCGCCGGTGCCGCCGGCCACGTCCAGCAGCCGCTGACCGGGGCGGGGGGCCAGCCAGTCCATCATCGCATCCTTCCACAGCCGGTGGATGCCGACGCTCATCAGGTCGTTCATGATGTCGTATTTCGACGCGACGCGGCTGAACACGCCATGCACCATGCCGGCCTTTTCGCCTTCGGAAACCGTCTGAAAGCCGAAATGGGTGGTCTTCGCCTCGTCGGTCATTCGGGCCTCCTGCGCCAGTCGCCTTGCGGGATATACTCCGATCGTGGCAGAGGCAAACCCCCGACGGCCGATCTGCGCCCGAGCATCGAGGATCCCGCCATGCCCGAACTGCCCGAAGTGGAAACCGTGCGCCGGGGCCTCGTGCCGGCGATGGAGGGTCGGACGATCCTCGCCGCCGCCGTCAACCGGCCCGACCTGCGCTGGCCGCTGCCAGAGGCGATGGCGGCGCGGCTGACCGGGGCGCGGGTGACGGCGCTGCGGCGCCGGTCGAAATACATCCTGTCGGATCTGTCCACCGGCGAGACGCTGCTGATCCATCTGGGCATGTCGGGGCGGATGCTGGTGGGGGGCACGATGCCGGATGCCGTGCCGGGCGCCTTTCATCACGACCTGCCGGTGGCCGGCAAACACGACCATGTCGTGCTGACGATGGAGGGCGGGGCGCAGGTCACCTTCAACGATGCCCGGCGGTTCGGCGCGATGGACCTCGTTCCCACGGCGGCGGCAGGCGACCACTGGCTGCTGAAGGGGCTGGGGCCGGAACCCTTCGGCAACGACTTTCACGAAGACTATCTGGCGGCGCGGCTGGCCGGGCGGGCGGCGCCGGTCAAGGCGATCCTGCTCGACCAGCGGGTGGTCGCGGGTCTGGGCAACATCTATGTCTGCGAGGTGCTGCACCGCGCCGGGATCGACCCCCGCCGCCCGGGGGGCGACCTGACGGCGGCCGAGGCGCGTGGGCTCGTGCCCCTGATCCGCGAGGTTCTGGCCGAGGCGATCGAGGCCGGCGGATCCTCCTTGCGCGACTACCGGCAGGCGGGGGGCGAGCTCGGCTATTTCCAGCACCGTTTCCGCGTCTATGGCCGCGAGGGCGAGCCCTGCCTGCGCGAGGGCTGCGGCGGCACGGTGGCGCGGATCGTGCAGTCGGGACGATCAACCTTCTGGTGCCCGGACTGTCAGCATTGACGCAACGCCCGGGGCCGGATCGGGCGCCCGGCGGGCCAAGAGGCTTGCGAACTGGCCCCGTCCTGCTAGGAGTCGGCACCGGACCGAAGGAAAGGGATGCGCCCGATGGCCTATCAGACGCTGATCGTCGAGATCGAGGATTCCGTCGCCCTGATCCGCCTCAACCGCCCCGATGCCCTGAACGCGCTGAACTCGCAGTTGCTGGGTGAACTGGCCGAGGCGCTGAAGGCGGTGGACGCGAACGACAAGGTGCGCTGCATCGTGCTGACCGGGTCCGAAAAGGCCTTTGCGGCCGGGGCGGACATCAAGGAGATGTCCGACAAGAGCTTCGTCGAGATGTTCGGGTCCGACTATTTCGCGCCCGAGGCCGAGGCGATCACCCGCACCCGCAAGCCGATCATCGCCGCGGTCTCCGGCTATGCCCTGGGCGGCGGCTGCGAACTGGCGATGATGTGCGACTTCATCATCTGTTCCGACACCGCCAAGTTCGGCCAGCCCGAGATCAATCTGGGCGTGGTGGCGGGCATCGGCGGCACCCAGCGGCTGACCCGCTTCGTCGGCAAGTCCAAGTCGATGGACATGCACCTGACCGGCCGCTTCATGGATGCGGCCGAGGCCGAACGGTCGGGCCTCGTCAGCCGCGTCGTGCCCGCCGCCAAGCTGGTGCCCGAGGCGCTGGCCGCCGCGAAGAAGATCGCCGAGAAATCGGCGCTGACCGTGATGGCGGTCAAGGAGGCGGTGAACCGCAGCTATGAGACGACGCTGCGCGAGGGCGTGCTGTTCGAACGGCGGCTGTTCCACGCGCTCTTCGCCACCGAGGACCAGAAGGAGGGCATGAGCGCCTTCCTGGAAAAGCGCCAGCCGCAGTTCCGCGACCGCTGAGGGCGCGGCGCGGCCCGCGCCCCAGTAGGCGGTTGACTTGCCGGCGAGTCGCGACTAGAAGCGCGGCTTCAGATTTACCCGAGTTGAGACGGACACCGATACATGGCCAATACGCCCCAGTCCAAGAAGCGCGCACGCCAGAACGAGCGCCGGAACGACATCAACAAGGCGCGCCGGTCGCGCATCCGCACCTTCCTGCGCAAGGTCGAGGAAGCCATCGCCTCGGGCGACCAGGCTGCCGCCACCACTGCGCTGAAGACGGCGCAGCCGGAACTGGCGCGCGGCATCACCAAGGGCGTGCTGCACAAGAACACCGTGGCGCGCAAGATGTCGCGCCTGTCCGCCCGTGTGAAGGCGCTGTCGGCAGCCTGATCGCGACGACAATCTGGACGCCGGAAGGCGCGGCAATAGCCGCGCCTTTTTTCATTTAATCTAGGTATTTCAGACACTTCATGGCATCCGTGCATCACCCCGCGGATTCGTCCGGACGAAGGGTGAGTCAAGCGCGAAGTTCGGTTGCGGACGTCTCGGGGGGCGGGCTAGCGTAGCATTGCGATTCACATCGTCTTGGGGGGACAGGCTCTCCATCGACCTGCGGCTCTGCCAGCCAAGGGACGGCGTTTCCGGTTGATCGGGAACGTTATGGAGCGTTTTGTCGGGGTGGATGGCTAGGGGTAGCCGGAAGCCCATCATCAATGTAGCTCGGCCAATCTGCATTGGCCGTGCGCTATGTTTTTGTCCGGCGGCCTGCCCGTCCTCGTTCCGTGCGCAAAGCAGGGGGCGGGGCAGGTTCCAAGACGGTTGGGTCGTGGCGACAGGCTAGTCGTCGCGTATTCCATACCGACTGGGCGATAATAATGACGAACGACAGCTGGGGCAGGGTCCGGGACGAACTTCTCAGGACCGTGGGCAGGAATAACTACGTCACCTGGATCGAGCCGCTGCGGCTCTCGGACCTCAAGAACGGGATCGCCCGGATCGAGGTGCCGACCAGTTTCATGGGCGACTGGGTCGCGCGCAATTTCGGGGACCAGATCCGCACCCTGTTCCAGAAGGCCGGGGCCGAGGTCGAGCGGCTGGAGTTCCATGTGCCGGCCATCGGCGCGGCGCCGCGGGCGAAGGCCGAGGACGGCACCGGCGCGGTGAACGGTCGCGGCGCGCGTCCTGCCGCGGGCTCTGCCCCCGCCGAGGCGCGGTCCGAGGCGCGGGCGGCGCGTGCCGGCGCGCGCGGGGATGAGGGCGACCTGCCCGGCGCGCCGCTCGACGCGCGCTTCACCTTCGACAGCTTCGTGGTGGGCAAGCCCAACGAACTGGCCCATGCCGCCGCCCGCCGGGTGGCCGAGGGGGGACCCGTCACCTTCAACCCGCTGTTCCTCTATGGCGGGGTCGGGCTCGGCAAGACCCACCTGATGCATGCCATCGCCCACGAGATGCAGCTGCGCCGCCCCGAGGCGCGGGTGCTGTACCTGTCGGCCGAGAAATTCATGTACCAGTTCATCCAGGCGCTGCGCGAAAAGCAGATCATGGACTTCAAGGAACTGTTCCGCTCGGTCGACGTGCTGATGGTCGACGACGTGCAGTTCATCGCCGGCAAGGACAGCACGCAGGAAGAGTTCTTCCACACCTTCAACGCACTGGTGGACCAGAACAAGCAGATCGTCATCTCTGCCGACCGCGCGCCGGGCGAGATCAAGGATCTGGAGGAACGGATCAAGTCGCGCCTGCAATGCGGGCTGGTCGTGGACCTGCATCCCACCGACTACGAATTGCGGCTGGGGATCCTGCAGACCAAGGCCGACGGCTATCGCCAGCAGTATCGCGGGCTGGTGCTGGCGGACGGGGTGCTGGAATTCCTCGCCCACCGGATCACCACCAATGTCCGGGTGCTGGAGGGCGCGCTGACCCGGCTGTTCGCCTTCGCGAGCCTCGTGGGGCGCGAGATCACGCTGGAACTGGCGCAGGACTGCCTTGCCGACATCCTGCGCGCCAGCGACCGCCGGGTGACGGTCGAGGAAATCCAGCGCAAGGTGGCCGAACACTACAACGTCCGCCTGTCCGACCTGATCGGGCCGAAGCGGGTGCGCACCATCGCCCGCCCCCGGCAGATCGCCATGTATCTGTGCAAGCACATGACCACCCGCAGCCTGCCCGAGATCGGCCGGCGCTTCGGCGGGCGCGATCACACGACCATCATGCACGGCATCCGCAAGGTCGAGGAACTGCGCGGACAGGACCAGCAACTGGCCGAGGATCTGGAACTGCTGCGCCGGCTGCTGGCGGCCTGAGCGGGCGGCGAAACGGCGCGACGATGCGAAGCGCCGGAGGGCGGGCCGCAGCCCCCCGCGGGGCCCGATCCGCGGCGCGCTTGGCCTTGACGCCTCTGGCTTTTCACCGGACAGTCGCGCGAAACACTTTGGCGGCGGGGCGGCGGCATCCCCGTCCGCAGCACTGGGGGACGAGGATGAGGTTCAGCATCGAGCGTGGCGCGCTTCTCAAGGCGGTCGGTCAGGCGCAATCGGTGGTCGAGCGGCGGAACACCATCCCGATCCTCGCCAATGTCCTGATCGAGGCGGAAGGCGACCGCGTCAGCTTTCGCGCCACCGACCTCGATATCGAGGTGGTGGACAAGGCGCCCGCGGTGGTGGAACGGGCCGGGGCGACGACCGTATCCGCAGTGACGCTGCATGAAATCGTCCGCAAGCTCCCCGACGGGGCGCTGGTCAGCCTTGCCGAGGATGGCGCGGCGGGGCGGCTGACGGTGACGGCGGGACGCTCGACCTTCAACCTTGCCACGCTGCCGAAGGAAGACTTCCCGGTGATGGCCTCGTCGGAATACAGCGCCAATTTCTCGGCCCCGGCGCCGGTGCTGCGGCGGCTGTTCGACAAGTCGAAATTCGCGATCTCGACCGAGGAGACGCGCTATTACCTGAACGGCGTCTACATGCATGTGGCCACGTCCGAGGACGGACCGGTGCTGCGCTGCGTGGCGACCGACGGCCATCGTCTGGCCCGGATCGACGCGCCCCTGCCGCCGGGCGCCGAGGGCATGCCGGGCGTGATCGTGCCGCGCAAGACGGTGGGCGAGCTGCGCAAGCTTCTGGACGATGACGAGGCGCAGATCGCCGTCTCGGTCAGCGAGACGAAGGTGCGCTTCGCCACGCCGGCGATCACTCTGACCTCGAAGGTCATCGACGGCACCTTCCCGGATTATTCCCGCGTCATCCCCACCGGCAACACCCGCCGGCTGGAGGTCGACGCGACCGAATTCGCCAAGGCGGTGGACCGGGTCGCCACCGTGTCATCGGAACGGTCACGCGCGGTGAAGCTGAGCCTCGACGAGGACCGGCTGGTGCTGTCGGTCAACGCCCCCGACAGCGGCGCCGCCGAAGAGGAACTGGCCGTCGCCTATGGCGACGAACGGCTGGAGATCGGCTTCAACGCGAAATACCTGCTGGAAATCGCCAGCCAGGTCGATCGCGAGAATGCGGTGTTCCTGTTCAACTCGTCGGGCGATCCGACGCTGATGCGCGAGGGCGGGGACACGACCGCCGTCTATGTCGTGATGCCGATGCGCGTGTGACCGGCGGCGCGGCGGGGGCCAGCCCCCGCACCCCCGGGATATTTGCCAACAGAAGATGGGGGCAGGGGTGGTCCTGACGGGTCTGCTCATGTCGCAGTTCCGCTCGCACCGGCGGGCGCAGCTGGCGCTGGACGGGCGGCCCGTCGCCATCTGGGGCGCCAATGGCGCGGGCAAGACCAATATCCTCGAGGCGGTGTCGCTGCTGTCGCCGGGGCGCGGCCTGCGCCGGGCGGGGGCCGAGGAGCTGGCGCGCCGGCCCGAGGCGGTGGGCTGGAAGATCGCGGCGGATCTGGCGCCGGCGGAGCCGGGTCCGGTGCGCGAGGTCGAGACCGGGGCCGAGCCCGGCCAGCCCCGCTGGGTGCGGATTGATGCCAAGGCCGCGCCGCAGGCGGCGCTGGCGCGGCTGCTGCGGGTGGTCTGGCTGGTGCCCAGCATGGACCGGCTGTGGATCGAGGCGGCGGAGGGGCGGCGGCGGTTCCTCGACCGGCTGACGCTGAGCTTCGAGCCCGCCCATGCCGAGGCGGTGCTGGCCTATGAAAAGGCGATGCGCGAACGCAACCGGCTGCTGAAGGACATGGTGCGCGACCCGGCCTGGTACCGGGCGGTCGAGGCGCAGATGGCGGCCGAGGGTGCGGCGATCCAGCGTCACCGCGCGGATGCGGTGGCGCGGCTGATGGCGGGGCAGGCCGGTGCCGCCACCGCCTTTCCGGCGGCGGAGCTGGCCCTGACCGCACCCGAGGGCGAGGCGGACCCGCAGGGGGCCGAGGCGCTGGCGCAGGTCTTCGCCGAGGGTCGTGCCCGGGATATGGCGGCGGGGCGGACGCTGGCCGGGCCGCACCGGGCGGATCTGGCGGCGGTGTTCGCGGCCAAGGGGGTGCCGGCGGGGCAATGTTCGACGGGCGAGCAGAAGGCGCTGCTGATCTCGCTGGTGCTGGCGAATGTGCGGGCGCTGCGCGCGGCGGGCGGGGCCGGGCCGCTGGTCCTGCTGGACGAGGTGGCGGCGCATCTCGACGCGGGGCGGCGCGCGGCGCTATACGATGAGATCTGCGCGCTCGGGGTGCAGGCGCTGATGACCGGGACCGGGGCCGAGCTGTTCGCCACGCTGGGCGCGCGGGCGCAGGGCATCGAGGTGACGGAAACCGGCGGCCTGTCCGCCATCGCGGAAAGGGACGTGCCATGACTCCGCAGCGCGTGACGCTGATCACCCTCGGGGTCGCCGATCTGGACCGGGCGCGCGGCTTCTATGCGGCGCTCGGCTGGACGCCGGCCAGCGCGCCCGAGGGCGTGGTCTTCTACCAGATGCAGGGCTGGGTGCTGGCCTTGTTCGGCCGCGCCGACCTTGCCGCCGATCAGGGCCGCGCGGGGGCCGAACTGGGCACGGGCGCGATGACGCTGGCACAGAATTTCGTGACCCGGGCCGAGGTCGATGCCGCCTTCGACGCGGCGCTGGCCGCCGGGGCGGTGGCGCTGAAGCGGCCCGAGGAGGTGTTCTGGGGCGGCTATTCCGGCTATTGGGCCGATCCCGACGGCCATGTCTGGGAAGTGGCGATGAACCCGTTCTGGCCGCTGGCGGCGGACGGGACGCTGACCCTGCCCGCGGCCGAGGGGTGACATCCGGATCATGACGATTTCCGCCGAAGGGCTGTGGCTGTATGCTGGGGCGCTGGTGCTGTTGTGGCTGACGCCCGGGCCGGTCTTCGTGGCGATCACCGCGCGGGCGCTGACGGGCGGGTTCCGCGCCGCCTGGCCCCTGGCGGTGGGCGTCACCCTGGGCGACATCCTCTGGCCGCTGGTGGCCATCTTCGGGCTCAGCCTGATCGTGGACCGGGTCGCGGTGCTGATGGAGGTGCTGCGCTGGACGGCGGCGGGCATCTTCCTGCTGATGGGGATCGGGCTGATCCGCCACGCCACCCGCCCGCTGACGACCGACAGCCGGCTGACGCGGCCCGGCCTGTGGGCCGGGTTCTCGGCGGGGGTGGCGGCGATCCTCGGCAATCCCAAGGCGATCCTGTTCTACATGGGGGTGCTGCCGGGCTTCTTCGACCTGACGCGGGTGGGCTGGCCGGATGTGCTGGCGATCCTCGCCCTGTCGGCGGCGATCCCGCTGGCGGGCAATCTGCTGACCGCGGCGACGATGGGGCAGGCGCGGCGGCTGCTGTCCTCGCCCCGGGCGCTGGCGGCGGTCAACCGCGTCGCGGGCGGGCTGCTGATCCTTGTGGGTCTGGCCATCCCGATGCTGTGACGGCAACCAAATCTTGTGTCCGGTCGCGTGACATTGCCGGGGCGATCCACTATAAGTCCTCATCCAGGACGCAGGACCAGCCACATGACCGAAGCCCAACCGAAGCCGAATGAGTACGGCGCGGAATCCATCAAGGTTCTCAGGGGGTTGGAGGCTGTTCGCAAACGCCCCGGCATGTATATCGGCGATACGGATGACGGGTCCGGCCTGCATCACATGGTCTATGAGGTCGTGGACAACGGCATCGACGAGGCGCTGGCGGGCCATGCCAACTATGTGCATGTGAAAATCCACGCGGATTCCAGCGTCTCGGTGCGCGACAACGGCCGCGGTATTCCGGTCGACATGCACAAGGAAGAGGGCGTTTCGGCGGCCGAGGTCATCATGACCCAGCTGCATGCGGGCGGGAAGTTCAACAATACCGACGACAGCGGCAATGCCTACAAGGTCTCGGGCGGGCTGCACGGGGTCGGCGTCTCGGTGGTGAACGCGCTGTCGGACTGGCTGGAACTGCGGGTCTGGCGGAACGACAAGGAATATTTCGCCCGGTTCGAGGGCGGGGAATGCACCGTGCATGTCCACCCCGTCGCCGATGCGCCGGGCGAGAAGGGCACCGAGGTGCGCTTCCTCGCCTCGGCCAAGATCAACGATCCGGCGGGCACCTTCTCGAACCTCGACTACAGCTTCAAGGTGCTGGAAACCCGGCTGCGGGAACTGGCCTTCCTGAACTCGGGCGTGCGGATCATCCTGGAAGACGAGCGCCCGGCCGAACCGCTGCGGACCGAACTGTTCTACGAGGGCGGCGTCCGGGAATTCGTCAAGTATCTCGACCGGTCGAAAAGCCCGGTGATGGCGGAACCGATCTACATGACCGGCGAGGTGCGCGGCATCGGCGTCGAGGTCGCGATGTGGTGGAACGACAGCTATCACGAGACGGTGCTGCCCTTCACCAACAACATCCCGCAGCGCGACGGCGGCACCCATATGGCGGGCTTCCGCGGCGCGCTGACCCGGACGCTGACGAAATACGCGCAGGACAGCGGCATCGCCCGGCGCGAGAAGATTGATTTCACCGGCGACGACGCGCGCGAGGGGCTGACCTGCGTGCTGTCGGTCAAGGTGCCGGACCCGAAGTTTTCCAGCCAGACCAAGGACAAGCTGGTCTCGTCCGAGGTGCGGCCCGCGGTCGAGAACCTGGTGAACGACAAGCTGTCCGAATGGTTCGAGGAAAATCCCGGCCCGGCCAAGGTGATCGTCGGCAAGATCATCGAGGCGGCGCTGGCGCGCGAGGCGGCGCGCAAGGCCCGCGAACTGACCCGGCGCAAGACGGCGATGGACGTGGCGAGCCTTCCCGGCAAGCTGGCCGACTGTCAGGAGAAGGATCCGGCCCTGTCGGAACTGTTCATCGTCGAGGGTGACTCGGCCGGCGGTTCGGCCAAGCAGGGGCGCGAGCGCAAGAACCAGGCGGTGCTGCCGCTGCGGGGCAAGATCCTGAACGTGGAACGCGCCCGCTTCGACCGGATGCTGTCGTCCGACATGATCGGCACGCTGATCACCGCGCTTGGCACCGGGATCGGGCGCGACGAGTTCAATCTGGGCAAGCTGCGCTACCACAAGATCATCATCATGACCGATGCCGATGTGGACGGCGCGCATATCCGGACGCTGCTGCTGACCTTCTTTTTCCGGCAGATGCCCGACCTGATCGAGGCGGGGCACCTCTATATTGCGCAGCCGCCGCTCTACAAGGTGGCGCGCGGCAAGTCCGAGGTCTATCTGAAGGACCAGCCGGCGCTGGAGGACTACCTCGTGCAGGCCGGGATCGACGGTGCGGTGCTGCGACTGGCCTCGGGCGAGGAGATCAGCGGTCAGGACCTGGCGCGGGTGATCGAGGAGGCGCGGGTGGTGCAGCGCATCCTGCGCGCCTTTCCCACGCATTATCCGCAGCATGTGCTGGAACAGGCGGCGATCGCCGGGGCGTTGCGCCCGGGGCAGGTCGATGTCGATGCGCAGGGCACCGCGGATGCGGTGGCGCGGCGGCTGGACCTTGTCGCCGTGGAATACGAACGCGGCTGGCAAGGCCGGCCCACGCAGGATCACGGCCTGCGCTTCTCGCGCAGCCTGCGCGGGGTCGAGGAGGTGCGCACGCTCGACGGTCCGGTGCTGCGCTCGGGCGAGGCGCGGCGGCTCGGCAGCCATACCGACAGCCTGCACGAGGTCTATGGCGACCCGGCGCGTCTGGTGCGCAAGGACCGCGAACAGGTGATCCACGGGCCCGTGGACCTGCTGCGCGCCATCCTGGCCGAGGGCGAGAAGGGCCTGACGCTGCAGCGCTACAAGGGTCTGGGCGAGATGAACCCGGAACAGCTGTGGGAAACCACGCTCGACCCCTCGGCCCGGACGCTGCTGCAGGTGAAGATCGACGATCTGGCCGAGGCCGACGACATCTTCACCAAGCTGATGGGCGACGTGGTCGAACCGCGCCGCGAATTCATCCAGCAGAACGCGCTGAGCGTCGAGAACCTCGATTTCTGAGGCCATTGCCGCGACCGGGCTTTCCTCGGTCGCGGGCCGCACTACCTGCCGCGGGTCGCAGCATCCGGAGCAGATCGTGCAGCTTGTCGTCCTTTACCTCTCCACCGCCGTCCTCTTCCTCGGGCTCGATGCGGTGATGCTGAGCCGCGTGATCCGGCCGCTGTTCGAACGGCATGTGGGCGATCTTCTTGCCGACAACCTGCGTCTTGGCGCGGCGGCGGTGTTCTACCTGTTCTATGTGGCGGGGGTGATCTGGCTGGTGTCCTGGCCGGCGCTGAAGGCCGGCCAGCCGATGCAGGCGCTGTGGCAGGGCGCGGTGCTGGGGGCGCTGGCCTACGGCACCTACGAATTCACCAACTTCGCCACGCTGCGGGGCTGGCACCCGGCAATGGTGGCGACCGATCTGATCTGGGGCACGGTGCTGACCGGCGTGTCGGCCTGGACGGGCGTGCTGATCGCGGGGGCAATCGCGCGCTAGCTGCCGCGGTTCGTCCGTTCGATATAGGCGCGCAGTTCCTCGGCCTCTTGCCGCGCGTCGCGCAGCCCCTCCATCGCGGCGCGCAGTTCCGCCTCGGTCTGCGACAGCTGGCTGGCGAGGTCGTGTTCGCGGCTTTCCAGATAGGCCAGCGCCTGGTCGCGCGTCTCCTCGGCCTCGTGCAGCGCCTGCGCCATCTGGTCCAGTTCGCTCATCTCGGCCTGCGTGACCCGGGTCAGCCGGTGCAGCAGCCACGAGGCGAACCAGCCGATGCCGAAGGCCACGAACAGCACGATGGCCGTGGCGAGGATGAATTCCGTCCTGTTCATGTGGCGACTGTCCCTTTGTCCCCGGTATCTGGTCGGGCCTGTTCCGGCCCTTGTCGTTGATCTCCGCCGCCGTGGCCGGCGCCGTCAGTCGGCGGCCGCGGCGCTGGCGCGTTCGACGATCGCCTCGGGCCGGACCGGGGGGCGGATGGTGTCGTCGCCGGGGACCTGAACCTCGATCGGCTCGACCGGGAAGGCCGCGGCCGGAACCTCGGTGAAGGGCGTGCCGGCCGGCGCCGCCCCGGGCTCCGCCGCGGCCAGCGCCGCCGCGGCCTCGGCCGGCGAGGGCGCGGGTTCCGATGTTTCGGTCTCCGCGGTTTCGGTGTCGGCGGTTTCCGTTCCGGCGGTGGTTTCGGTCCCGGCGGCGGGCGGGGCATCTTCGGCGGTCACGGCCTCCGTCCCCTCTTCCGCCGCCACGACCTCCTCGGTCGCCTCCCCGGGCGCATCATCCTGCTGCGGTTCGGCCATGTCCTCGCCGCTGCCGTCCTCGGGCAGCGCATCGGTGCCCGGATGGCTTTCGTCGATGCCGGCGTCCAGCGCTTCTTGCAGGGTGTCCGCCGACGCGGGGGCGGCATCTTCGGCCGCTGCGGGTTCCTCCGCCGTATCCTCTGCCGCCTCGTTCTCCCCGGCGGCCGCCACCTCTTCGGGGCGCGGTTCGGGGCGGCCCGGTGCGGCATCGGCCGAGGCGACCGGGATGTCGCCCGGTCCCGGCTCGCCCGCCGCCGCCGTGCCAGCCTCATCCCCGGCCCCGGTGCCGCTCAGCAGCGTGAACTCGATGCGCCGGTTCGCCTCGCGCCCGGCATCGGTGTCGTTGTCGGCGACCGGTCGCGTTTCGCCATAGCCGCGGGGGAACAGGTTGCCGGTCAGGATCCGCCGCTGCATCAGCGCCGCGATCACTGCCTCGGCCCGGTCCTCGGACAGGGCGAGGTTCATTTCCTCGCCGCCCTGGCTGTCGGTATGGCCCGCGACCTCGATGGGATAATCGGCGCAGTCCTTCAGGTCCTCGGCGATCTCGTCCAGCAGCGGCCGTGCCGAGGCAGAGATGATCGCCTCGCCGGGCTCGAAGGCGATCTGCGTCTCGGCCAGCCGCGCGTTGATCCGGGCCACGCATTCCTCGGCCGAGGGTAGGGCCAGCGTCGGGTCGAGGTCGGGCATGTAGCGCACGGCGATGTCGAATTCCTGTCCCTCGCCCAGTTTCTGGGACAGAAGCCGGGCGATTTCGGCCGGGGTGTCCTTGTAGCCCGTCACCCCGTTCACCGTCACCAGATCGGGCTGCACCCGCACGTCGCCGGTTTCGACCCGGTCCAGCGCCTCGAGCGCGGCCAGCGCCCGCACCGGCCAGCCTTCGGGCAGCGACGGGTCGAGCCGCGTCGCCATGTAGACCCGGTCATTGCCGAAGCGCGCCCGGGCGAAGCTGGTCACGGCATCGCGGGTCAGCTCGTCCGGCAGCCGGCCGCGCAGCTGCACGCGCCCGTCCTCGGCCAGCGTGGCGGTCAGTTCCGGCGGGCCCTCGGGCGCCGCGGTCTCGGGCTTGGGCGTCAGCACGGCGGTCAGCGAGAACACCTCGGGCAGGGCGGCGTCGAGTTCGCCCACCACGCGGTCGAAGGCCGCCTGTTCGACGCTGTCGGCCGCGATCAGCGACACGTCGGCATCCGACAGCGTGACCGATCCCGCGCCCAGTTCCGCCATCGCCCGCATCGAGACCTCGGCGGCGGCGGCCCAGTCGGGCGAGGGGACCCCCATGCCGATCACGCAATCGGCCGACTCGGGCAGGTCAAGGTCGCGCGCCGTGGTCAGGATGCGGGTGCGCGCCCGGTCGGTATCGGCCGAGCAGGCGTCGAAATGCGGCCCCTGTTCGTCGATCACGAAGCGCAGGGTAAAGGGCGTGATCACGGGGCGGGGGGCAGAGATGTCCAGCACCAGCGCCACCCCCTTCGGTGCCCGGCGCCGCAGGTCGGCCTCCAGCCGCGCCTTCTGGTCGGCGCTGTCGGTGATGGCCGTCACCTGCACCCGGCCCGGACCGATCGACAGCTTCGACCGCGGCAGGTCGGCCAGGGCTGCCAGCCCGAAATCCTGCGCCGCCTGCCAGCCCGCCGGCACCGGATGATCGGCGGTTTCCAGCATGTCGGTGACGCCACCCTCGCCCGACAGCGCCTTCAGCCGGGACAACACCGCGTCGCGGTCCACCCGTTCGGGCAGAAGGCCGATCAGCGAGATGCCGTCGTCGTTGCGCAGGATTTCCAGCGAAAATTCCGGCGCCTCGATCGCGGCGGCATCGGGCACCGTCATCGCGTCGATCACGCGCTGCGCGTCGACCACCGTTCCCGCGGCGCCGAGTGCGCGAAAGCGCTGCGCCTCGGTCGGGGCCTCGCCATAGATCGCCACGTTCAGCCCGTCCGCCTCGGCCCGCGCCCAGGAATAGCCCTGTTCCAGCAGCACCCGCCGCACCGCGCTTTCCGAGGCGCGTTCCATCGCCGTCGCCGCCCATGTCGCCGCGGCCCAGGCCAGAAGCGCCGCGAGGGCGAAGGCGATCAGGCCCAGACCGTGGATGCCGAGGGCTTTGGGGGACAGGCGCATGGGCAGGAGGCTTTCTTCGTTCCGCGACAGGCCTTTCCTTGCGGTCCGGCCGGCGGGAGTCAATCAGACCAGGGCGGCTGCGGCAATAAACAGCGCAGTGATCAGCCCGGCATCGCGGTTCGACCGGAACAGCATCAGGCAGCGGTCCGGGTCGTCGATGTCGAGCCGGCGCATCTGCCATGTCAGGTGCCAGCCCATGCCCCAGGGCGCTGCCAGCGCCAGGATCAGGGACAGCGCGCCCGCATCCGCCGGCAGCGCCAGCAGCACCGCCACCGCCAGCAGCAGCACCGTCAGCACCAGGAAGGCCAGCAGCCAGCGCGCGGTCTGCCGGTCGAACAGCCGGGCGGTGGACTTCACCCCGATCAGCGCGTCGTCCTCCTTGTCCTGATGGGCATAGATCGTGTCGTAGAACAGCGTCCAGGCGATCCCGGCAAGGTACAGCGCCGCCGCCGCCCAGCTGACCTGCCCCGCATGGGCGGCATAGGCCAGAAGCGCGCCCCAGTTGAAGGCGATGCCCAGAAATACCTGCGGCCACCAGGTGAACCGCTTGGCGAAGGGATAGACGGCGACCGGGATCAGCGACAGCAGGCCCAGCCAGATCGCCGCCGCGTCGAAGGTCAGAAGGACGGCGAGGGCCAGCAGCGCCTGAACCACCATCCAGACCGCCGCCCCCCTGGCCGCCACCTGCCCCGAGGGGATCGGGCGCGACCGGGTGCGGGCCACCTGCGCGTCGAAATGCCGGTCGGTGATGTCGTTCCAGGTGCAGCCGGCGCCGCGCATCAGGAAGGCGCCGATGCCGCAGCCGGCGACCAGCCACAGGTCGCCGGGCCGGAACGCATCCGACAGCGCGGCCAGCGCGATCCCCCACCAGCAGGGGATCAGCAGCAGCCATGTGCCGATCGGCCGGTCCGCGCGCGACAGCCTCAGCCAGGGCCGCGACCAGGCGGGGGCGAGGCGATCAACCCAGTTGCCGCGCACGGCGTCGCTGACCTGCCCGGCGATGCCGCGGCTGGCCGGCTCTGGCGGAGGCGGGGCGTGTGTCATAGGCTCGGCCCTGTTCTGGGGAAGGCGATGGCGGGACAAGGTCTTGGCGGGCAGGATCAGGCTCTATGTAGAACAGCCGCTCGGCCAAGGGCAATCCGTCGCCCTGACCGAGGCGCAGGCGCATTACCTGTTCGGGGTGATGCGGCTCGCGGCGGGCGCGGCGGTGGCGCTGTTCAACGGCCGCGACGGCGAATGGACCGCGACGGTGGCGGAGGCCGGCAAGCGCGGCGGGCGGCTCGACTGCGTCGAACGGTCGGCGCCGCAGCGGATGCCGCCCGACCTGTGGCTGATCTTCGCGCCGATCAAGAAGGCGCGCACGGATTTCATTGTGGAGAAGGCCGCCGAACTGGGCGCGGCGCGCATCCTGCCGGTGCAGACCGACCACACCAATTCCGAACGCATCCGGCAGGACCGGCTGCAGGCCCATGCCGTCGAGGCGGCGGAACAATGCGGCGGCACCTTCGTGCCCGAGGTGGCGGAGCTGCGCCCCCTGTCCCGGCTGCTGGCGGACTGGCCCGAAGGCCGGCAACTGATGTGGGCCGATGAATCGCTGGCCGGACCGGCGCAGACACTGTCCGGGGCCGCGCCCGGACCCTGGGCGATCCTGATCGGGCCGGAGGGCGGGTTTTCCGAGGCCGAACGCGCCCGCCTGCGCGGCCTGCCTTTCGTGATGCCGGTCAGCCTCGGCCCGCGCATCCTGCGCGCCGATACCGCGGCGGTGGCCGCCATCGCGCTGTGGCAGGCGGTGCTGGGGGACTGGCAATGATGCGCCCGGCCACGCCCGCCGACATTCCGGCGCTGGAGGCGTTCCTTGCGCGCCATGCCGAGACGTCGATGTTCCTGCGCGCCAATCTGGCGCACGGGGTCACCGGCGGCGCCGACCCCTACGCCACGCGCTACTGGCTGGCGGGCGATCCGGTCGGCGGTGTGGTGGCGCTGACGACGCAGGGGATGGTGCTGGTGCAGCGCCCCGGCGGGGCAGGGGGCGGCGCGCGGGCGGTGCTGGCGGGCCAGGCCGTCACCGGACTGAACGGCGCTGCCGATCAGGTGCAGGCGCTGTCCGCGGAACTGGGGCTCGACGGCGCCCCGGCGGCGCTGGCCCGCGACGAACCGCTCTATCGCCTCGCGCTGGCCGAACTGACGGTGCCGCCCGGCACCTCGCGGATGCGCCCCGCGGGGCCCGAGGACGCGCCGCTCCTGTCCCGCTGGCGCGCCGGTTACATGGCCGAGGCGCTGAACGCCGCGCCCGGCCCGGCCAACGAGGCGACGGCGGCGCGGCAGATCGCGGCGCAGACCGCGCTCGGCACGCTGCGGGTGCTGGAAGAGGCGGGCGCGCCGGTGGCGATGACCGCCTTCAACGCGGTGCTGCCCGACATGGTGCAGGTGGGCGGCGTCTGGACCCCGCCCGCGCATCGGGGGCGGGGCCATGCCCGGCGGCTGGTGGCGCTGCATCTGGCCGAGGCGGCGGCGCAGGGCGTTTCCCGCGCGATCCTCTTCGCTTCGGGGCCGCCGGCGATGCGCGCCTACGAGGCGGTGGGGTTCCGCCGGATCGGCGCCTACCGGCTGGTGCTGTTCGACGCGCCCAATACGGTGGCCGCGTCATGATCCGTCCCGAGGTCGCGGCGGCCCTGCGCCGCTGGCAGGAGGTGATCGCCGCGGGCGCGGTGCTGGCGGCGGGGCTGTGGCTGGCATGGCTGGGTGGCTGGCTGCTGCTGCCGCTGGGTCTGCTGGTCGCGGCGGCGGGGCTGGGGCTGGGCTGGCAGGGGTTGCGGCGGATGCGCTTTGCCCGCGGCGCACAGGCCCCCGGTCTGGTCGAGTTCGACGAGGCGCAGATCGCCTATCTGGGTCCCGAGTCGGGCGGGTTCGTCTCGCTGGCGGAACTGGCCGAGATCCGGCTGGTGACGCTGGCCGGCCGGCCGCACTGGCGGCTGAAGCAGGCCGACGGTCAGGCGCTGCTGGTGCCGGTCGATGCGGCGGGGGCCGCGGCGCTGCACGATGCCTTCGCCGTGCTGCCGGGCATCGAACTCGGCCGGCTGGCGGCGGCGCTGCAGGCCGGGCCGGACGACGGTGCGGCGGCCCCCGGCCTGCCGCCGCCACTGTGGCGCCGCCCGCCGGCCGGCAGGATCGGGCGGGCTTGACTTGCCCGATGCCGCGTTCCACCTGTGGCAGCGCAATGACGGCAGCACTGGCACGAGGGGCCCATGTCCATTCCACAAAGCGGCGGCGGGCCAATCGAACATGTCGGACAGCTGGCGGAATTCATCGCCCGCGGCGAAAAGCCCAAGGCGGAATGGCGCATCGGCACCGAGCACGAGAAGTTCGGTTTCCTGACCGACAGCCGGCTGCCGCTGCCCTATGACGGCGACCGCTCGATCCTGACGATCCTCGAAGGCCTGCGCGACCGTTTCGGCTGGGAACCGATCCTCGAGGGCGAGGCGCTGATCGGCCTGTCGCGGAACGGGGCGAATGTCAGCCTCGAACCCGGCGGGCAGCTGGAACTGTCGGGCGCGCCGCTGGAGACCTTGCACCAGACGGCGGCGGAACTGGACAGCCATCTGGCCGAAGTGGCGGCGATCGCCGGGCCGATGGGGGCGGGGTTCCTGGGGCTGGGCGCCGCGCCGGAATGGACCCATGCGCAGATGCCGATGATGCCCAAGGGCCGCTATCGGCTGATGACCGACTACATGGGCAAGGTCGGCGCGCTCGGCACCCAGATGATGTATCGCACCTGCACCGTGCAGGTGAACCTCGACTTCGGGTCCGAGGCGGACATGGTGCAGAAGCTGCGCGTGGCGCTGGCGCTGCAGCCGGTGGCCACCGCGCTCTGCGCCAATTCGCCCTTCCTCGAGGGCCGGCCCAACGGCCATCGCAGCTGGCGCAGCCGCATCTGGCGCGATCTGGACGCGGCGCGCACCGGGATGCTGCCCTTCGTCTTCGAGCCGGGCATGGGCTACGAGGCCTGGGTGGACTGGGTTCTCGACGTGCCGATGTATTTCGTCTACCGCGACGGGCGCTATGTGAACGCGCTCGGCCAGTCGTTCCGCGATTTCCTGAACGGGCGGCTGCCGGCGCTGCCGGGCGAGGTGCCGACCCTGTCGGACTGGGCCGACCACCTGACCACCGTCTTCCCCGAGGCGCGGGTGAAGAAGTTCATCGAGATGCGCGGCGCCGATGCGGGCGACCGCGGGCAGCTGGTGGCGCTGCCGGCGCTGTGGGTCGGGCTGATCTACGACCAGTCGGCGCTGGATGCCGCCTGGGATCTGGTCAAGGGCTGGGATCACGAGACGCGGCAGGGCCTGCGCGTCGCCGCCTCGGTCGAGGGGCTGCGAGGCGAGGCGGGGGGCGTGCGGCTGGCCGATCTGGCGGCGCAGGTGCTGGACATTTCCGAGGCCGGCCTGCGGGCGCGGGGCCTGGGCGAGGACATCCACCTCGCGCCGTTCCGGCAGGCGGTGGCCGCAGGCGAATGCCCGGCGGACCGGCTGCTGGCGCTGTACGAGGGCGAATGGGGCGGGCGGCTGGAACCGCTCTACGACCTCGCCCGGCTCTGACGCTCAGCCCTTCTTGCCGATCTTCGGTTCGGTTCCGGCGCGCAGGCGGCGGATATTGGCGGCGTGGCGGATATAGACCAGCGCGGTCATCGCGATCCCCAGCAGGATCATCCGCTCGTCGCCGGTGAAGGTCATCCACAGCACCGAGGTTGCCGCAGCGACCAGCGCGGCCAGCGAGGAATAGCGGGTGAGCGCCGCCACCGCGAGCCATGTGCCGCAGCACAGCAGGCCCACCGGCCAGGACAGCGCCAGCATGGTGCCGAGGAAGGTTGCCACCCCCTTGCCGCCGCGAAAGCCGAGCCAGACCGGGAAGACATGGCCGAGGAAGGAAAAGAACCCGGCCAGCTGCGCCGCCTCTTCCCCCGCCACGGCCCGGGCGACCAGTACCGCGATCGCGCCCTTGCCGCTGTCGAGGATCAGCGTCGCCAGCGCCGCGGGCTTGTTGCCGGTACGCAGCACGTTGGTGGCGCCGATATTGCCCGACCCGATCTTGCGCAGGTCGCCCAGCCCGAGCGCGCGGGTGATCACCAGCCCGAACGGCACCGAGCCCAGCAGATAGGCCAGCACCGCCACCGCCAGCAGCATCGGCAGGCCGTTGTCGACGACCGGGATCATGCCGTCCCCCCGGTCGCATGGTCGAAGACGGCCTCGCCGCCGACAAAGGTCATCAGCACCCGTCCCTCCATCCTCTGCCCGTCGAAGGGCGTGTTCTTCGACTTGGACCGCAGGGTGAAGCGGTCCAGCACGAAGGGCGCGTCGGGGTCGAACAGCACCAGATCGGCGGGCGCGCCCTCGGCCAGCCGGCCCTGCGGCAGCCCCAGCCGCTTCGCCGGGTTCAGCGCCATCGCGCGGAACAGCTGCGGCAGCGTCAGCTGGCCCGCGTGGTAAAGCCGCATGGCCGCCGGCAGCAGCGTCTGCAGCGCCACCGCGCCCGAGGCCGCATCCTCATAGGGCAGGCGCTTGCTTTCCTCGTCCTGCGGGGTGTGCATGGAACAGATGATGTCGATCAGGCCCGAGGCCACTGCCTCGACCACGGCCAGACGGTCCTCTTCCGACCGGAGCGGCGGCTTTACCTTGAAGAAGGTGCGATAGTCGCCGACATCCAGATCGTTCAGCGTCAGGTGGTGGATCGACACCCCCGCCGTCACGTCGAGCCCGTTCCGCTTGGCCCGTTCCAGCGGCGGCAGGCTGCGGGCGCAGGTGATCTGGTCGGCGTGATAGCGCACGCCCGCCATCTCGACCAGCGCAAGGTCGCGATCCAGCCCCATGCGTTCCGCCATGGGCGACACGCCGGGCAGGCCGCGCAGGCTGGCGAACTTGCCCGTGGTCACCGCGGCGCCCGCCGACAGGCCCGGATCCTGCGGATGGGCCACGACCAGCGCGTTCAGGCTGCGGGCATAGGTGAAGGCGCGGGACAGGACCTTGGTGTTGCCGGTGACATGGTCGCAGTCGGAAAACGCCACCGCGCCCGCGTCCAGCAGGAAGCCGATCTCGGTCATCTCGCGGCCCTCGCGGCCCTTGGTCAGCGCCGCCATGTGGCGGATGCGGACGGGGCTTGCCTCGCGGGCGCGGCGGGTGACGAATTCCAGCATCTCGGGGCTGTCGATGGCGGGGGTGGTGTCGGGACGCACGATCATCGTGGTCACGCCCCCCGCCGCCGCGGCGAGCCCGGCCGAGCGGAAACTTTCCTTGTGCCGTTCGCCCGGCTCGCCGACCTTCACCCCCAGATCGACGATGCCGGGGGCGAGGCACTTGCCGCCGCAGTCGATGACCCGCGCGCCCTTCGGCGCGACCGCCGCGCCGATCACCGCGATCTCGCCGCGGTCGAGGATCACCGTGCCCTGGCGTTCCTCCAGCGTCTCGGGGTCGATCAGGCGGGCGTTGTGCAGGTAGGTGGTGGTCATCCGGTCACTCCGCGGCATCGTCCCGGGGCTGCGGCAGGCCGGCGGCATCCTCGGCCGCCGCCAGTTCCCCCGGCGCTTCGGGTTCGGCGTCGAAATCGCTGCCGATGGTCTTCGAGGTGCGGGCGCCCAGCCGTTTCAGCTTGTCCACCTGGCCCAGCACATTGCCGCTGCCCCGGGTCAGCCGGTCCATCGCGGTGCCATAGGCGTTCTGCGCCTGGCCGAGGTTGCGGCCCAGCGTCTCCATCGCGTCGACGAAGCCCGCGACCTTCTCGTACAGCAGCCCCGCGCGGTTGGCGATCTCCTCGGCATTGCGGTTGCGCCGCTCGATGGTCCAGGTGCTGGCGATGGTGCGCAGCGCCATCATCAGCGTGGTGGGCGTGGCGATCATCACCGACCGTTCCAGCGCGTATCCGGTCAGGTCGCCCGCCTCGCGCAGCGCCTCGGACAGGGCGCCCTCGATCGGCACAAACATCACCGTGTAATCGACGCTGTGCCCCGCCGCCCGCGCATAGTCCTTGGACGAGATCGTGTCGACATGCCGGCGCAGGGCCATGACATGGCGCTTGCGGGCAGCCGTGGCCTCGGCCTCGTCCTCGCAATTCACGCAGGTCTCGTAATCGACGAGCGACACCTTGCTGTCGATCACCAGCGCCGAGCCGTTGGGCATCCGCACGATCACGTCCGACCGCAGCCGCCCGCCCTCGTCGCCGGCATGGCTGTCCTGGGTGGTGTATTCCTCGCCCTTGCGCAGCCCGGACCGTTCCAGCAGCGATTCGAGGATCATCTCGCCCCAGGCGCCTTGCCGCTGCTTGTCGCCCTTCAGCGCGCGGGTCAGGGCGACCGCCTCTTTCGACACTTCCTCGGACCGGCGCGACAGCATCTCGATTTCCGTCTTCAGCGCCTGCCGGTCGCGCAGCGCGCCTTCATGCACCGCCTTCAGCTCGGTCTGGAACAGCGCCACATGTTCCTTCAGCGGGTTCAGCGCCGCCTCCAGCCTTTCGCGGCTGGCGCGGGTCAGTTCCTCGCTCGACGCCTTCAGCGACAAGTCGGCCAGTTCCTTGAACTTGCGCTCCATATCCTCGCGCACGGTGCCGAGCAGGGCGATCTTCTCTTCGCCCGCCAGCCGCTGCTGTTCGGATTGCGCCCGCAGCGCGGCAAGGTCGCGTTCGGCGGTGGCGGCGCGTTTCAGCACCTCGGCATGGCGCAGTTCCATCGTCTCGCGCAGCTTCTCGACATGGCCCTTCGCCTCGACCAGCGCCTGTTCGGCCCGGGCGGCGCGGGCGGCCGCGGCCTCCAGTTCCGCCGTCCGCTGCGACAGCCGCACCTCGGTGTCGTTGCGGACGCGGCGCGCCTCGTCGGCCCGGGCGGCGGTGTCGGCCAGCACCGCCTGCACCCGCGCGCTTTCGTCCACCGTGGCGTTCAGCAGGGCCGACACCCGCGCCAGTTCCACCTCGGCCGCATGCAGCGCCGCGCCGCGTTCCGCCTCGGCCTCCTGCGCGCGGGCGGCGCGGGCCTCGGCCAGCGCCAGCCGCCCCGACCGCCGCCAGACCAGCAGCGCCAGCGCCGCGACCGCCACCAGCGCCAGCCCCGCCCAGGGCAGCCACAGGGGCGTCGCCGCGTCCAGACGGGCGGCGAAGTCGATCAGCGGGGTCATGCCATCACCCCGGTCGCGGCGCGGCCGCGTTCGGCGCGCAGGTTGCGCGCCAGCAGGTCCATGCAGGCCATGCGCACCGCCACGCCCATTTCCACCTGTTCCTGGATCACGCTGCGGTTGATGTCGTCGGCAATGGTGCCGTCGATCTCCACCCCCCGGTTCATCGGGCCGGGATGCATGACGATGGCGTCAGGCCGGGCATGGGCCAGCTTTTCGGCATCCAGCCCGTAGCGGTGGAAATATTCGCGTTCCGAGGGGATGAAGCCGCCGTCCATCCGTTCCTTCTGCAGGCGCAGCATCATCACCACATCGGCGTCCTTCAGGCCGGCCGCCATGTCGTCGAAGACCTCGCAGCCGAATTCGGCCACGCCCGAGGGCATCAGCGTCGGCGGCCCGATCAGCCGGACGCGGTTTTCCATCTTGCCCAGCAGGATCAGGTTCGACCGGGCGACGCGGCTGTGGGCGATGTCGCCGCAGATCGCCACCGTCAGCCGGTGGATGCGGCCCTTGGCCCGGCGGATCGTCAGCGCGTCGAGCAGCGCCTGCGTCGGGTGTTCGTGCCGCCCGTCGCCCGCGTTCAGCACCGCGCAATTGACCTTCGAGGCCAGCAGGTTCACCGCGCCCGACGAGGGGTGCCGCACCACCAGCAGGTCGGGATGCATGGCGTTCAGCGTCAGCGCGGTGTCGATCAGCGTCTCGCCCTTCTTCACGCTGGACTGGGCGACGGTCATGTTCATCACATCCGCGCCGAGCCGCTTGCCCGCCAGTTCGAAGCTGGACTGCGTGCGGGTCGAGTTCTCGAAGAACATGTTGATCTGCGTCATCCCCGCCAGCGCGTCGGTGCGCTTCACCGTGCGGCGGTTCAGTTCGACATACTGGTCGGCCAGATCCAGCACCGCCCGGATCTCGTCCGGGGCCAGATGCTCGATGCCCAGAAGGTGACGCGCGCGGAACGACATGGGCGGGCTCCTCTTCGGGGGTGTCGGGGCGCTTATCGCAAACGGGGGGGCGGGCGGCAAGGGCGGGACGCGGTCGCTTTACCCCGGGCGGGGCCGGGCCTAGGGTGCGGCCATGCTGAACCTCGACGGTCTCGATTCCCGCACGCTGGCCGCGCTGCTCGACTGGCAGCGGGCGATGGGCGCGGACGAGGCCATCGGCGACGTCCCCGTGGACCGCTTCGCCGAGGCCGAGGCGGCCAGCCGGCGCGCGCCGGCCCCGGTTCCTGCGGCCCCCGCCCCGGCGGCCCCGGCGGCGGGCGGTCCGGCGCGGCAGGCCTGGACCCCGCC